>CAZNJE010000013.1:0-86197 GCA_964573295.1 uncultured bacterium
GTGGGACATGTTTCGGACCTGTTATCCGGACAGATGTGGCGGTCTGCGACACCTACGCTCCTCTTGTCGCGGAAAGTGGCTTCTCAGAACCGGAACCTCCAGATATGGTTGGTGGGGCAGAGACTTGGCAGGACAGGGTACGATACCAAGAGGCCGGCATCCACCCTCAGCCTCCCTCACTCGTTTTCTGCCGTCACAGTTCCAGCACTCATGCTGCACGGTGCCGACGACCCCCCGTCCGGGAGCTATGATTCGCGACTCCCTGAGGGAATACGTCTCCCACTTGGAGTACCATGAGTTCCCGCGTTGCGGTCACGAACCCGGGACTGAGAGACACGCCAAGGACGACTTCTTTGCCGTGCTGGAGAATTGGCTGAGGAGGTTTCTTTCAGCATCGCGCCAGGTACAACGAAGGCCTCGCGCTACCGCGTGACAGCGCGCCTCATGGCCGGCGTTCTGTGACCTTCGATCGGATTGCCATTCGACATCGGAGCGAAGATGATTGAGTACACAACAACACTGCATGGAATAACCGCGGACATGTTGTCCGGATTTTTCGCGGGGTGGCCAACTCCCCCGCCACCGGAGACACACCTCCGCATCCTTCGCAACAGCAAGTTCGTTGTGCTGGCAGTCGATAGGCAGGCCAGTCGGGTTGTGGGCTTCGTCAATGCTGTCTCGGACGGCACTCTATCGGCATACATTCCTTTGCTCGAGGTACTCCCGGCCCATCAAGGCCAGGGGATCGGAACAGCACTGGTTGAGAGGATGCTTGCTCAGTGTGCAGGACTGTACATGGTGGACACCATTTGCGATGCCGCTGTCCAGCCATTCTATGCCAAGTGCGGCATGCTGCCCTCGACAGGCGCGATGGTCCGCAACTACGACAGACAATCAGGAAACAGCGCCCCATAGAGTTGCTTCATACCCAGTAGCCCCACGCGGACTCGGGCTCACGGGCCCAGTCAATCCGCTCGATCGGCGACCCAAGAGCCGGAACGAATGGGTTCAGCCCGCAACATAGCGCTCGGCGTAGCGCGCGCTCGCCTCTAGATCTCCGACTAGCACCAGCTCGTCGCCTTGGCGCAGGATCCCGGACGGATCGGGATTTACAATGGTAGCGACTCCTTGCCGACGGATCGCGATCACGCTGCAACCCGTGTCTTCTCGCAGGCGCAGATCGCGCAACGACCCACCCACCAGCTGCCGGGTAACCGGCGCCACGAAAACGCTCACGTTCTCCGACAGCGTAACCAGGCTTCCGGGCCGCAACAGGTTGACGATCGTGTTTGCCGTGATCGAACTATACGACATCACGAGGTCCACGCCCGCGCGGTGCAGAGTTCTGACATTGCGGTTCAGACTGGCGCGACTGATGATCTGAACATCCTGGCGCAGGCGGCGGCAGTAGATGGCCAGGTAGACGTTCAGGTCATCATCATGCGTCGTGATGATGACCGACGGGGCCTTCGCGATTCCCGCCCGGGCCAAGATATCACGGTCGGCCGCGCTACCGGTGATCACCCGCGGATTGTCTCGCTTCAGTCCGCCTCGCTTCTCGACTGTCCGGTAGTCGATGCCGCGCTCATCAAGGGCATCCGCGACCGCCTGGCCAACCCGGCCGCCGCCAAGGATCAGCACCGGCCCCTCTTGCCGGTCGGGCCGATCGTGCGGGCGCACCAGATTCTCGAAGTGATCGAGCTGATCCGTGCTCCCGCCCAGTACGAGAACGGTGGAGGCTTCGATGCAGGTATGTGCGGTCGGCAGCCGATACTCGCCCTGTTCCCAGGCCCCAACGACGTTCACCCCCGTGAATTCGCGCAGACGGCTCTCGAACAGTGTCTTGCCGACGAGATTGGTCGCCATGGCCGGGATCTCGGCGATGAGTAGCTCGTCAAGCTGTCCGATCACATTCGCCTTCAGGCTAACGCCCAGCACGCGCCGGGCCAGTGCTTGACCAAGCATTTTGTGAAACTGGAAGACATGCGTACTGCCGGCGAGCTCGAGGATGTCCAGCGAATCGTCCAGGTCCGCATTGGTGACCGTGATCACGGTGCCGCAGATCTCGCGCACAGTGTGGATGATGTTCGTGCTGGCGAGGTCGTCGTTCAGCACGACGAGCATGGCCGCGTCGTGGACCCTCAGCTTGCGATAGGTGTCCGGATGATTCAGTTCCCCCACCATCACGCGCAATCCGCGGTCGAATAGATCCAACGCTTGCGGAAGGTCCGGGACCAACGTCACGCACGGGATGCCGATCTGATCGAGCCGGGCGATCAGGTTCGCCGTCACGTTGTTGAAGTGAGTGAAGATCACGTGATCGTGCGTTCCGTGCGGCAGTGCGCGCGGCGCGCGCGCTCGGTTCTGCGCCTCGAGCCACGGCGCATAGAAGAAGCGGATGAAGGTAAAAGGTAGCATGACCAGCAGAAAGATGACTCCGCTCAGCAGGACGAGGATGGAGAAGAGTCGCCCCACGTCGCTCATGAACGTGATGTCGCCAAAGCCGAGGGTCGACATCACGGTCAAGGTCCAGTAGAAGCCCGTCACCCACGAGTAGTCCCGCTGCTCATACTCCATGATGACGTGGAAGAGCACGCTGTACACGGTGACGAGAATCACGAGGAGCGCGATAAACCTGACCAGCAGCTTCACGTTGCTCTGGCGCCCACCGCCATGCACCAGGGCGGCGAACTGGGACATCATATACTTCATGCTTCTGGCGCGGCCTCCTGCAGCTCGACGAAACAGCGGAAAAGCAACCCCCGCACAGGGATAAGATCCAGGACGAGGATTGTCAATGGCGCACCGGCCTTGACGTAGTCACTCGCACGGTGGCGCCCGCCCCCCAGCGCGCCGGGCATTCGTGTCGAGATGGCTCTCACTCATTGGCTTCCCGAAGCTGCCGAAGGTGGAGAGATCAAGGAGAAAGGAGCCATTCGAGCCTAGTCTGGCGGCCACGGTGGGCAGGTGCAAGCAGAACTCGTCGCGCGACTCGCGGACCGCAGTCGCTGAGCGTGTCGGGGCCATGTCGAGGAACCTTGGCACGAGCGCTGCTCGCGCGAGAGCAACCATAGCCGAAAGCAACTGGAGCAGATTGTCGTGTTCTCATCGTTGGTGAGATTGTACCCTTATCGGAGGGATGGCCGAGTCTGAAGGAGTTTGCAGGTGTTTCGCGGACTGCCCCAATGATCCGCAAGGATGGAGATCCATGAGAGACGGCCGCAGAGTTCTTCTCATCGTCTGCGGTACGCTTTGTGTGGTCTTGGGCGTGCTCGGCATGTTCTTGCCCATATTGCCCACCACGCCCTTCTTGCTTCTTGCCGCTTTCTGCTATGGGCGCAGCTCTCAGCGAACCTACCGCTGGCTGGTGAACAATCGCTGGTTTGGCGAGCACATCAGGAACTACCGCCACGGCCGGGGAGTACCGCTCAAGCAGAAGATCCTCACGATCACGCTTTTGTGGTTCACCACTGGCTACACCGTGCTGTTTGTTGTGTCGCACTGGTGGGTCAAGCTGATCCTGTTGGCCATTGCCGGTGGCGTGACCGTGCATCTGACGAGGACCAGAACTCTCCACGCGGAGAGAAGTGATCCTCGGATGCTCATCGGCCGCAATTCGCCCGAAGAACCCTTCTGATGAAGACCGCCGCGCAGCAGCCTCGTGACAACGGCCGGCTACAGCGACTGGTGACGACACCCGGCTGCGGCGACTGGTGATGACGCCCGGCTGCAGCGACTGGTGACAACGCCCGGCTGCAGCGACTGGTGCGGGCACCCGGGCACAGCTGAGATTGTCTGGTCGGAAGCAGCGTGGGAACAGCTGCGATGCCCCGCACAAAAGGGGGAGGGTCCCCTTTCGAGTGCCCTCCCCCTGTGCCGAATCCGGATGCAACCTTCTAGCGAATCACGGTGAGCCGTGTCTTGAGCCAGTGAAGCTGCCCCTCCGCGGTTGCCACGCGGGCGCGGCCGAAGTAGACACCACTGCCGGCGGGTGCGCCCTGCGCCGTGCGGCCGTCCCAGCGGTAGACGTGCCGGCCGGCCTCGATGGCCTGATCCTCGATCTGGGCGATGCGGCGGCCATTGAAGTCGAAGATCTCGAGTTGCACATCGGCTGCTTTGGGTAGTTCGAGACAGAGGCGCGTGAGCCCGCCGGGCAAGGACGCGGCGCTCAGGCGTGCCGCACGAGGGACGGCCGGCTCAACGACGACCGGATCATCCGCCACATCCGGATCGGGAATCACCGGTTCTTCCTCTACCGCGCTCACATCTTCATACACATGCAGCTCGACGGTCGTGTCGGTGTAGACCACGCTGTACTGCAGTCCGACGCCGAAGTTGCCGTACAGCTCGGAGAACTCTCCCGTGCGGGAGTTGGCCGTCAGGACCGTGAACACATCCCCCGGATTGATGACTATGCCCTCGGGCACTTCGACCCAGACGCGGCCGGCCAGGCTGGCATCGCCCAAGACGTGCAGATGACCATGCTCCCCGGGGCCGTTCCCCGAGAACTCGATGTAGAGGGCGCCGTCGCCGATCTGATCATAGTCGCCGGTGATCGTCAGCTCGCCCACCGAAGCGCCCGGGTTGATCCGGCCGCCGCAGATGACATCCGCATGGATCGTCCCGCTGCCACCGACCGTCCCCAGCACGGCCTGAACCGTGTCGGCGCCGACCAGGTCGCCGTTGACCTGGACATAGGCCGTGTACCAGGACTGCAGAAGATTGCCGGCCATCGTCAGTGTGCTGCCCTCTCCCACGAAGAGGCCGCCGTCGCTGACCAGCCCGGATACGGTGCTGAAATCGCGGCCCCCGTCGATCCGCAGGCTTCCGTTGCGGCCGATGGTTTGAACGCCGCCGATGACATTCCCGGTCGTCTCGTCCGAGTAGATGTTCGAGTTCTCTCCCGAGAGAAGGATCCCCGCATCCAGGTGCGTGACATCCGCCGCGCCGATCAGCCGCATGGTGGTGTTGGCCATGACCTGCCAGTCGCCCCCGCTCAGCTCCTGATTGGCGGCGCTGTAGTGCTGGGAGAGGACGTTGCACCAGAACAGGCCGCCCTCCCGCGCACGGGCGATGCCCTCGTTGAGGAAGGCCCCGCCGTCGATCCGCACGAGTCCCCCGAGGCCCGCCTCGCACGAGCCCTGATTGACGAAGGTCCCGGACTGCGAACGAACCTCTCCGCCGTGCACGCTCAGGATCTCACCCTGATTGCGCAGTGTGGCGCCGACCACCCGAAAGAGCCCGCGATCGTCCGCCAGGACGGTGCCCTGGTTGAGCATGGCACCGCTGGTCAGGACCGCCACACTGCTGCTGTCGTCAACCATCATCGTACCGGCATTGGTCAGCGTGGCCGACCAGAGCTCCAGATTGCCGCCCTGAACGGCCGCCAGCGTACCGGTGTTTACCTTGTCCCCGTCGCCCAAGCGCAGTGTGGCATCCGGGATATTGGCCTGAATGAGCCCCTCGTTGTGCAAGACGGCCGACACGGTTCCGGTTCCGTGCACCAACTGCTCGGGGCCCAGGGTCAACACCACACCTGGGGCACTGGTGATCTGGGAATCATTGATATTCGTGGGGGAGAGGAGCCGCACGTTCCCGGTTCCGGTCAGCGCCACATCGCTGTCGGCGCGGAGGTAAGCGTTGTTGGTGCTCCCGTCCAGATGCAACACGATCGCTGCGTTGTTCTCGATCGTCTCGCCGGCCAGCTCGAGCGTCACGCTGCTGGGGATCCGGACCGGGCCGTCGAGGGTGACATCCTCCAGGCGCGCGGTGCCATCGGTGCACTCAAACCAGCCGCTGCCGGTGGCGGAGAGGAGCCCGCCGCTCACGATACTGTTCGGTCCCAGCTCGATCCCGACATCCTGTGCCAGCAACACCCCGGCGCCGGTCTGCGTGAGGGTGAAGTTCTGCAGCTCGAGCTTGCCCGATTCCCTGGCGCCGATGGTCCCATGATTGGTCTTGGGATAGGTCTTCAGCGCCAGCAGCGCATCCTCCTGGTCGGCGAAGATCACACCGTGGTTCTCGAGATAGGCACTGATCTCGCCGCCCCCGTGAATCGTGTGATCACTGTCGTGGGTCAGCACGGCCGGCCCGACGCTCGCGAGCACGGCGTCACCGGTCGAGCTCGACGCGATCATCATCCGGAGCGTGCCGTCTCCGGTGAGGGTCAGGCCATCGACGATTCGCAGGTAGGAGTTGTTCGTGCTCGTGTCGTAGTGCAAGACCATCTCTGCGTTGTTTTCGATGGTGTTGCCGGCCAGCTCGACCGTGACGCCGCTGGGGATCCGGACCGGGCCGTCGAGGGTAAGATTCTCGAGGCGAACGGTGCCACCGGTGCACTCGAACCAGCCGCTGCCGGTGGCGGAGAGGAGCCCGTCGATCACGACACTGTTCGGTCCCAGCTCGATCCCGGCATCCTGCGCCAGCAGCATCCCGGCGCCGGTCTGCGTGAGGGTGAAGTTCTGCAGCTCGAGCTTGCCCGATTCCCTGGCGCCGATGGTCCCATGATTGGTCTTGGGATAGGTCTTCAGCGCCAGCAGCGCATCCTCCTGGTCGGCGAAGATCACACCGTGGTTCTCGAGATAGGCACTGATCTCGCCGCCCCCGTGAATCGTGTGATCACTGTCGTGGGTCAGCACGGCCGGCCCGACGCTCGCGAGCACGGCGTCACCGGTCGAGCTCGACGCGATCATCATCCGGAGCGTGCCGTCTCCGGTGAGGGCCAGGTCATCAACGACCTGCAGGTTGGCATTGTTCGGGCTCGTGTCGTAGTGCAGGATCATCTCGCCATTGTTCTCGATCGCGTCGCCGGCCAGCTCGACCGTCACGGTGCTGCGGATCTGGAAGAGGCCGTCGAGGGTGACATCCTCCAGGCGGGTGGTGCCATCGGAGCACTCGATCCGGCCGCTGCCCGTGGACGAAAGACCACCTCCGACCACGATCATGTTCTGGCGCAGATCGATCGCGCTATCCTCGGCCAGCAGCGTCCCGGCGCCGGCCTGCGTGAGGGTGAAGGCCTGCAGCTCGAGCAGACCCGTTCCCGTGGCGCCGATGGTCCCATGGTTGCTCTTGGGGTTCTCGGTGAGAAGCAGAACGGTGGCGTCCTGGTCGGCGAAGATCTCGCCATGGTTCACCAGCGCCGCCTCGATGATTCCAGCTCCGCGAATGCGATGCGGCGCCTGCTGGGTCAGCAGCGTGCCGGGCGCGGTGAGCAGTTGCGCATCGGTCACCGTCCCATTCGTATGCAGGATGAGTTCTCCCGACCCCGACAGGCCGGCGTCTTCCAGGAATGTCAGGATCGCGTTGTTCGTGCTGCTGGCGTTGTGGACCAGAATGACGCCGTCGTTCTCCACGGTTGGGGCGGAGAGCTGCAGGTGCCGGCCCGGTACGATCTCGATCCGTCCATCGGCATGGTTGCGGATCAAGCCCACGATCACGCCCGTTCCGCTGCTGGCCAGAACGAGGCCATGGTTCGACAGACCATCAGTCTCGAACAGGGTGAGGGTATTCGCACCCAGGGTGAGCGTGGCGTCAGCGTTGTTGAGAAACAGGGCATCGATGCCGGGCGAGGTGTCCAGGGAGATCGTGTACTCGCCCGCCTCCGCGGGAACGATCGCTACCTCACCGGCTTCATCGGGAACATCCTGGGGGGCCCAGTTCGCCGAGGCATTCCAACCACCGCCCGCAGGGTTGTCCCAGGCGATCTCCTCGGCCTCTGCCGGCGCAAACCCACCGGCCAGAAGCAGGGCAGCGAATCCAAGACAGAGTCTCAGCGCAAGGTGGCTGTGACCAGATGCGATGCGGCACTGCGGGTTCATGATTCCTCATTTCTCCTCACGGGATGTGCTTGCCTGGACAACAGATCTACCCATGGGGGAAGCAGCACCGCGGCTCGGACCGACAGAGCCGGGGCTCGGGGGGCAGTAGAGCTGTGTTTTGGGAAAGCGGGGCAACACCTTCTGGGGCCAGCCAGAAAGCGGCAAGGACCCGGGTTCGGACACCTCGGCTCTCACATTCGCGTGGCAAATCCCTACCAGCGGACAGAGCCGTTCCTCTTCTTCCGGTGACGATTCGGCATCCTTGCAAGCACCGTAGCTTGGAATTATACGGGATATCTGTAGTTGCAGGACGAGAAAAAGGACCAAAATCGGACCCATCGGACCCATCGGACCCATTGGGGCGCTTTTGCAGAGGCCACCGGTCTCATCGCATGTGCGGCAAGACCGTGTCAATCGCCTCCGGTGCAGATCCCAAGCATGGTCACTCCGTCAGTCTACCGCCACGCGGGCAGTCCGTGATAGTCTAGGCTTACGGGGGTTTCGCGGAGGGGCGCGGTGGACGCAGGACTCATCTTCGACATCAAGCGGTTCTCGATTCATGACGGGCCGGGCATTCGGACCACGGTCTTCCTCAAGGGATGTCCGCTGGCGTGCTGGTGGTGTCACAACCCGGAAAGCCAACCCGCCCGGCCGGAACTGCTCTACCGAACCGACCGCTGCGTGCGATGCGGCGCCTGTGTGGCGGTCTGTCCGGCGAAGGCCGTCGTGTGGGAGACGGACGGGCCGCGGACCGATCCCGACCGGTGCCGGGGAGGGGCGGCCTGTCGCGGAGACGCCGGTTGCCGCGAGAGTCAACCGGCTCGCGCTGCCGGTGCCGACGCTTCCACTGCTGCCGGTGCTCCCACCGCGGCCGGTGCTCCCACCGCGGCTGCCATTTTCCCCACTCCCTGCGCCACCGTCTGTCCGGCCGATGCTCGCCAGATCGTGGGCGAACGGGTCGGCGTAGGCCAGGTGATCGAGCAGATTCGCCGCGACACTGCTTTCTACGACGAATCCGGCGGCGGGGTCACCTTCTCGGGCGGGGAACCGCTCGCCCAGGGGACCTTCCTGGCCGAGCTGCTCGAGCGCTGCGGCGCCGAGGAGATCCATCGCGCGGTCGACACGACCGGGCACGCGCCACCGGGACCGTTCGAGCGCATCGCCCGACGCACGGACCTCTTCCTCTACGACCTGAAACTGATCGATCCTGCACGGCACCGCCACTACACGGGACAGTCCAACGAGATGATCCTCGAGAACCTCGCGTTTCTGGATCGGCAGGGGATTCCCACCGTGATCCGCATGCCGATCATCCCGGGCATCAATGATGATTCCGAGAACGTAGCGGCAACCGCTGGACACATCGCACGCCTGCAAACCATACGCACCATCACCCTCCTGCCCCATCACCGGCCCGCCATGGACAAGTACGCGAGGTTTGGGCGGGCGCGTCGCCTTCCGCCTACGCCCTCGCCTACACCCGAACAGATCGAGGAAATCGCCGGCGTCTTTCGGCAACATGACCTCACGGTCCTCAATGGAGGAACGTATGGCGGAAGGAACTCACAATGAATGAGCGCATCGAGCGACTGCGCCGCGCAAGCCGCGAAGCGCCGGTCCGGGTCTCGGCCGAGCGGGCCCGCCTGATCACCGAGTTCTACCGGGAGAACGCCAGCAAGCATCCTGTCCCCCTGATGCGGGCGAAGGCGTTCGAGCACCTGTGCCGGCACCAGACGATCACGATCGGCGACGACGAGCTCATCGTGGGTGAACGCGGCCCCGCACCCAAGGCCGTGTCCACCTTCCCCGAGCTGACGTGCCACAGCGTGGAGGATCTGCAGATCCTTCGCAGCCGGCCAAAGACCCCCTACCAGATCAGTGACGAGGACATCGCCCTCTACCGGAACGAGATCATCCCCTACTGGCAGGGCCGCACCATGCGCGACCGGATCTTCAGCCGCTTGCCACAGGAATGGCATGCGGCCTACGAGGCCGGCGTCTTCACCGAGTTCATGGAGCAACGGGCTCCGGGGCACACGACGCTCGACAGCAAGTGCTATGGCACGGGCCTGCGCGGGTTTCAGGCGAGGATCGAGGCGAGCCTGGCGAAACTGGATTTCGCGCTAGATTCGGACGCTACCGCCAAGCGTGACCAGCTCGAGGCGATGCACTTGGCCTGCGAGGCGGTCATCCATTTCGCAGCCCGTCACGCCGAGCTTGCCGAGCAACAGGCGCGAGAGCTTGCGTCGGGCCGGTCGAGTCCAGACGCACCCAGCCCGGCGGCGCCTGGTCCACCGCAGCAGGCAACCCACCCGGCGAAGACTGGCGCGCCCGCCGATATCCCACAGCGGGCAAAGGAACTGCACCGCATCGCCGAGAACTGCCGGACCGTGCCCGCCGCCGCGCCGCGGGACTTCTGGCAAGCGCTGCAGATGTACTGGTTCCTGCACCTGGCCACCATCACCGAGCTCAACGGCTGGGACGCGATGAACCCCGGCCATCTCGACCGGCACCTCTACCCCTTCTATCGTGCCGAACTCCAGCCCTCCGGCGAAGGCTTCACCAGCGAGCGCGCCAAGGAGCTTCTGAGCTGCTTCTGGATCAAGTTCAACAATCATCCCGCTCCGCCCAAGGTGGGGGTGACCGCGGCGGAGAGCGGGACCTACAACGACTTCACGAACATCAACCTCGGGGGCGTGCTGGCCGACGGCGGCGATGGGGTGAACGAGCTCTCCTACCTCCTGCTCGAGGTGATCGACGAGATCCATCTGCTCCAGCCCCAGGCCAACATCCAGCTCAGCCGCAAGAATCCCGACCGTTTCCTGAAGGCCGCCTGCCGTGTAATCCGCAAGGGCTATGGTTACCCATCGGTGTTCAATGCCGACGGGGTCATTGAACAGATGGTGCGGACCGGCAAGTCGATCGAGGACGCACGCGAAGGCGGCACGAGCGGTTGCGTCGAGACGGGTGCATTCGGCAAGGAAGCCTATATCCTGACCGGATACCTGAGCCTGCCGAAGATCCTCGAGATCACGCTTCACAACGGACATGATCCGGTGACCGGGCACCGCCAGGGTCTGCCGACCGGCGAGCCGGGCGGTTTCGCGGTCTTCGATGACCTGTTCGGCGCCTTCGAGGCCCAGGTGCGTCACTTCGTCGACCTGAAGATCCGGGCGAACCAGTTCATCGAGCGCATGTACGCCACCCAGATGCCGGCGGTGCTTCTGTCGGTACTGATCGACGACTGCATCGAACGCGGCCGCGACTACAACGACGGCGGGGCGCGCTACAACACCAGCTACATCCAGTGTGTCGGCATCGGGACGATCGCCGATTCGCTTTCGGCGATCCGCCACCACGTCTACGGCCAGGATCCGGTGTCCTTCGACGAGCTGCGCGCCGCACTGGGCGCCGACTTTGTCGGCTTCGAGACGCTGCAGCGCCGCCTGCGGGACCGTACGCCCCGCTACGGCAACGATGATGACGCCGCCGACGAGATCATGGCCCGCGTCTTCGACACCCTCTACGACACCATCGACGGCCGTCCCAATACCCGCGGCGGGAAGTATCATGTCATGATGCTGCCCACGACGTCCCACATCTACTTCGGTTCGGTCACCGGGGCCTCACCTGACGGACGCAACGCATTCGCGCCCCTTTCCGAGGGGATCTCTCCGGTACAGGGCGCGGACCGCCACGGCCCGACCGCGGTGATCAAGTCCGCCGCGAAGATGGACCACCTACGTACCGGCGGGACGCTGCTCAACATGAAGTTCTTGCCCCAGATCCTCGATAGCGACACCGGGCTGGAGAAGCTCGCGGCCCTGATCCGAACCTACTTCCGGCTCGACGGGCACCACCTGCAGTTCAACGTGGTCGACGGCGAGCGCCTGCGCCATGCCCAGGAGCATCCCGAGCAGCACCGCGACCTGATCGTGCGGGTCGCCGGCTACAGCGACTACTTCTGTGACCTGAGCCGCGAGCTGCAGGATGAGATCATCACCCGGACCGCTCAGGGTGAGGCGTAGTGGCCGCCAGTCGGGCCAGCAGCGTCCTCCGGGGCGGCCACCGCGGTCAATGCCCCGACTCCCGTCATTGGAACAGCCGTTTGACGGCGCCCCAGGTTGCGCCGTGCACCGGGGTTGGCGACTCGTCGTAGTAGAATCCCAGACCCATGGACTGGGTGGATCCCCAAACGATGGAGGGATCCGCCCAACCGGTACCATACCCCGACCCGGGCGCCAGACAGGTCCAGGGGTGGCCGCCGGGGCCGTCCAGATCACTGGCGCAGAACCAATGAAGCCCTTGTCCCGGCCAGTCGCCCCAGTAGCCAACCGTGAGCTCGCCACCGGCGAAGGCGTAGTCGACGATGTCGATGTCATGCTGGCTGAACGAGGGCCAGAACGCGGGCGCTCCGGGGTCGATACCGTAGGTCACATGAAGGACGGCGCCGGGTTCGCTGCTCACTCCGCCCTCCCAGATGTAGACGTCGCAAGGGCCTCCATAGTAGTAGCCGACGTCGGTCAACCAGAGCACGATGCACTCGATGCTCGCTGCATCCAACAGGTACCCTTCGGCAAACGAACCGTAGTAGGGTGGATAGACACCGCCATAGTACCAGCCATAGCCCCCTTCGAATGTGTTGTTGTGGTTGTAGGCCAGGGTGCCGCCGCACTCGTCGAAGCCCCCGCCCAGAATGGGCCCCGGATCGCTCGTAGGGCCGAGGATCAGGAAGTCGCTGGCCTGAACGCCCTCGCCGGAGAGGCCGCACGCCAAACAGATTGCGGCCGCCGCGACCGCCAGGCGCCGCGCTGTCGGTGCCTGGCGTGCTTCTCTTTTCATCGTGACTCTCCTTCCTGCACCAGGGTTTGCAGTCGCCAGGGCTGTCGCTGGCCCGTGACCGACGGCCCGACATCGATAGTCGATCGCCGGCCACAACCTGCAAGCCTCAGCCAACGCTAGGCATCCGCGCAGGTGCATCATCATAGGTGCATCAGCGTGTGTGCGTCAGCTCAGGTGCGTCAGCGGGTCACCAAGACCCGGCTTGTCCCTCCCCCGGGTGCGCGCACCAAGTAGGTTCCCGAGGGAACGCGGCGGCCGTTCTCGTCGCGGAGATCCCACCAGATCTCGGTTCCACGTTCGGACAATGACGTGGCAGGGAACGAGCGCACGACTCTTCCATCGGCGGAGAAGACACGCAGCGTCCCGGAGGGGCCCTCCGGTTGACCGGCCATGCTCCACGCGAAGATCCGTGCTTCGCTGCCGGCAGGGTTGGGCAAAATGGCCACCCGCGAGCTCGGCAGGGGATCGCCGACGGCCGCGTTATCGATCTCCACGAGAGCGGTCCAGACGCTCATCTGGTTTCCGTCCAGTCGCATCCAGAAGGGCCGCACACGACCGTCCCATGCAGAGATGCCGATGTAGTCGCCGAAGAAGACCGACTGGCTAGGTGTGAACGGCGACTGACTGATCACTTCCTCTGCGAAGGTGGCCCCGCCGTCCCTGGATACGGCGAGCCAAACCTCGGTGTCGTTGCCGGTCGTCTCGCGCCGGTCGTAGTAGACGATATACAGGTGACCGGTCACCGGGTCGACGTCCATCCATGGGAAGAATTGATGGCGTCCGTTGCCCACGGGATCACCGTTGACGCGAAGGCGGGGCGACCAGGTCTCGCCGCCATCATCCGAGTGGATGAGAAACACGTCGGTGTCGCCGTTGCGCTGATCCGACCAGAGCACGTAGAGCCGCCCCGCATAAGGCCCATCACTGATATCGACCTTGGTACTCGGCAATCCGTTGCACCGGTAGATGCCGGGTACGGGGAAGGCCCAACCGCCGGGCATATCGCTGATGACTTGATCGGTGCCCCAAGTCTGTCCGCCGTCGAGCGAGCGGTCAAACTCGATTCCGCGCGGGCCGGCCCACGCGAGGTACACGCTGCCGTCCAGCCCGGCGGCGGGCACCGCACCCTCGACGGTATCATCGCTGTCGATGCAGTTGCCCCCCTGGTCGCTGACCCGGATCGGAGGCGCGAAGGTGGTCGCCTGATCGCGGGAGTAGGAGAAGAGGATGCGCGTGCTGTCGGCTGGATCCGAGCTGCCATAGGTGTCGAACTGGGTCCAGGCAATATAGATGCTGCCCGAGTAGTAGGCGCCCGTCGTCCGCTCGCAAACCAGGTACTCTTTGTCCTCGAACGGCACGCTGGAGCTGTGCTCGATGACCGGGACGCCCGGCTGCCAGCTGACACCACCATTGGTCGACTTGGCCACGAAGATCCCCGAGTGGCTCCAAGAGCCAATGTACGCGTAGTAGGCGGTTCCGTCGGCGTCCACCGCGATGGTGGGATCGCCGAGGTCGTAAGGATCGTCGATGCTGCCCTCTTCCCAAGTGGCCCCGGCATCGCTGCTATAGAAGTAGTAGCAGCCGCCCCCTTGCGCCACGGCCATGAGGCGGTTCGGATCGGTCGGATCGATGACGATTCCGGTTTCCTCCGGAGCGTAGAGAGCTTGGTCGACACGAACGTTGGGCCAGGTCGAACGCGTGTGGGGCACCTCTGCATCCAGCGGCAAGGGGACCGGTCGGATGCCGTCTGTGTGAACTTCATCCGGGTCGTTTCCGAACATCGGCACCGTGCCTTCCGCTGGGGGTGCCAGGCCCGGGAGAGAGGCGGCATCCTCGGCGGAATCCTTCGTTCGATCACTCGTTCGATCACTCGTTCGATCCCTCGCGAACAGAATCGTCACGGACAGAATCACGACGAGGATGAGGATGAGCCCCGAGGCCGCGAACCATGTTGAAAGACTCCGTCGACTCATCTCCTGCTCCTCCTGACCACGTTGCCCATCCCATGTTCGCGCCGACCCACACATCAATGATACATGAAATCAGCATTGAACATCTTGGCAAGAGAAGCGGGGGCCGCGACACACGCTGGACTCTGCGGACGGCTTGGGATCACTGTCGCTGTCAGCGGCGCACAATTCTTCACGGTCTTCCGCCGGTCTTAGTCCTGAGGCCTCACGGCCGCGGTCCCCTTCACACGAAGTGGCAGAGAGCATGCCAATGGACCCAAAGCAGAACTCTGGCGGGAGGCTGGAATCACGGTCTTTGCAATTCTTACCCAGGCAACCACTTGACGGCCTGACCAGGCCGAAGCCCTTCGCCTGCGCAGGCAGCGCCTGTTCCGGGCGGAGGGACTTCCGTGGGTCAGCGCCCCGCGTGGGTCCGGATTCCGGTCCCGTGCGGTCCGGAAATCGGACGACATCGGGGATTTCCCCGTGACCGACATAGTGCTCGAAGCGGTTCTGCACCCCTGGAATCAAGATCATGTGTGGATCTTCGAGTTTCCCGTCACCGCCTATGGCGGGGATTGGGCGCTGGGTGGGCCCGGAGGCTCGGGGAACAGCCTCCTCGTCTACCTCGAGGACGGCTCCCTCTACGTGGGCTCGATCCCCAACAGCTACGGTGGCGAGTTCTGGGGCTTCGTATCCGACATGCCGTTCTCCGCCGTCCGCGTGGTGGGCGGATCGGGCACCCAGCAACAGCACTACTGCATGGATGACATGGTCTACGTGCCCGAGTTCGAGCCCGGCCACGTCGAGCCGGACGAGCCTGGCCCGGTGACGAGCCGGCTCTCGCTACGGGTGCCGAGCCCCTATGGCATCGGCCAGACGATCCGGGCGACGGAAGATAGCGCCGGCGAGGCGTCGGCCGGTATCTTCGACACACAGGGTCGCCAGCTCCGAAACCTGGTCGCTCTCAGCCGTGGCTCGGGGGAGGCCCGTTTCAGCTGGGATGGCCGGACGGCGCAGGGGCGGGAGGTGCCCGCGTCCGCCCTATACATGCGGGTGCAGAGTGGAGGCAGCGCCATCACGCGCATGTTCGTCATCTTGCCGTAGCGAGATGGTGCAATCAGTGGGCTACGTCGTCAAACAGCGCTTCGAACCGCGTGGCGAGCATTCGCCTAGCTTGCCCTCCGCTGGCTCTGTTTCTCTCTGATGACCTGGATGACTTCTCGATTGAACGCGCACTCGCAGATTGCATCGCAGCGACCCAGCTGCTCTTTCTCCAGGCAGTAGCCGGGGCACTCTTCCTTGCCGGTTCGCCGTTCGGCATACTTCGGTCCCTCGTACAGATTCTGAAAGCGCTCGGCGGGGATGGTCAACGTCGAGTGACACCCCTGTTTGTGATGCGTGAAATAGAACAGGCTCAGTTCAAGTGACTCGAAATCCGCCATGTAGCCGTTGATACTCAAGGACGGATCGGAGATGAAATCCTGCTGTGTCCTCCATGCTTCGCCGCACATGGGACACGTCCGAAACGGACCGCTCTCGGGCATGGTACCCCCCCTCGTCGCCTGCATGCATCTTGCTTGTCTCCAAGAAGTTATCGGCAACCAGCTCATCAATCTCCGGTGGTTTCGGGAATGGGGTGAGGGATGAGGAATGAGGGATGAGATCGCGATTGCCGTGACGGGCTTGCCGATAGAAGAGGCTGATAGAAGAGGTATACGAGGCGGCGCCTTGCCCCGGGGCAGATTCTGCTTGATTCAAGACCCATCTGGCTCGACGGTTATGGGTTGGGAACGCAAGCAAGGAGGTCAGAATGCAAGCGGATTTCAAGAAAGCGGTCGAGATCGGCCGTCCCCCGAATGTCACCGCGCTGTTTCCGAACTCGCAGGCCCTACTGGTCAGCGGCAAGGTCATCGACCGGGCCCTGCTCGCCAAAGGCAAGGCGATGACGATTGCCGCCAACGGGCGGAACTACTTCGTCATCCGGGGCGCGCTCCTGGCCGCGCAGCGAGCCAACGCGGCGATCATCATCGAGATCGCCAAGTCCGAGGGCGGGGTGTCGGCCTACTGCGCGACGAACTACTGGAACATGGCCCGCACGGTCGACGCGCTGTGCAACGAGCTGGGGATCACGGTCCCGGTGGCGGTGCACGCCGACCACTACGGTATCAAGGGGGCGCCCGACATCGAGCAGGCCCGCACGGAAATCCCAAGCATGTTCACCGCGGGCATCACCTCGATCGCCGTCGATGCATCTCACCTGCCCGACGACGAGAACCTGCTGGCCAGCCTCGAGCTGAACCAGTACATCCCGGACTGGGCCGGACTCGAGACCGAGGTCGGCGAGATCAAGGGCAAGGCCGGCCTCTCGACCACGGAAGAGGCGCTCTTCTTGATCCGGGGCCTCAATGCCCACGGCATCTTCCCCGATTGGATCGCGCTCAACAACGGCACCACGCACGGCCTCGAGGCCAGCGACGCGGGCATCCAGGTCGAGCTGACCGCCGCGATCCATGAGGCGCTTTCGCCCTACGAGGTCTCCGGCGCCCAGCACGGCACCTCGGGCAACAGCTCGGAACGCCTGCGTGCGATCGCCTCCCAGACCAAGACGACCAAGGCCAACGTCGCCACGGCGCTACAGATGATCTCCTGGGGTCTGAAGGTCAACGACTACGGCAATGCCCAGCTCGACGAGGACGGCAACTTCATCAAGATGGAGGGCGCGGGCGCGAGCGAAGAAGCCTGGCAGGAGATGCTGGCCTACGCACAGAAGCACGAACTGAAGGGCGGCAACTTCAAGAAGCTCAACCTGCCGTTCGAGAGCCGCCTGCTGTCCCAGCCCGAGGACTTTCGCCGCCGCATGACCAAGGCCGTCGAGGACTTCATCTACACGCTCTTGACCGACGTGTTCAATGCTCGCGACACCGCGCCGCTGGGGATCGAGGCCATTCTGAAGGCGGGCTCCTACGATCTCGGGCCCAAAGGCAAGCGGATCGAAGACCCGGCCGAGTGGACCGAAGAGAAGATCCGCGAGGGCGCCAAGGCCATCAGCAGCGACAAGGGGCCGGCGGGGGACTTCGACGACTAGCTGCGTGGCCGGCGACACGCGCCGGCCAGCCGCCTGGCGAGCGATTCGCGCCGGCCTCATGGGAACCACCAAATGACCCACCTCGATCCGACAGGGCCCCGCACCGACGGGGCCCTGCAGGTTCTGGTCCCCGTCGGGGCCAGCGCACTCGCCGGCAGCCAGCTTTCGCTGCTGCGCCTGATCGCGGCCGTGCCGGCCGACCGAGTGCGTTTCCATCTGTGGGTCTTCGAGGACGGTCCCTTGCTCGAGACGCTCGAGCAGCGCGGCGTCTCCTTCGACCGCCTGCCGCGTTCTTGGCTTCGCACCCCGTGGGGCGCAGCGCGCTTGCTCGCCGCCCTGCGATCCCGCCGCCCTGACCTGATCTATCTCCATGCCAGCCGTCTGCTGGCGCTGCTCGCCCGCCGCGCGGGCATCCCCTGCCTGGAACGGGTCAACATGCCGCGCGCGCGCGGCGCCGGCGGCTGGTGCCGCTACCGATGGCTGGACCGCTGGGCCTCGAACCTCAACACCGGCCTCTTGCCCGTATCGGCCGCCCTTGCCCAGCAACTCGCGGGCCGAGGCGTCGCACCGGCGAAGCTCTGCGTCTTCCGCGACCTGATCCACCCGGAGCAGTTCCGCCGGCCGGAGTTGCGCGCGCCGGTCCGCGCCGAGCTAGGTGTGGCCGAGGATGAGATCCTGGTGCTCTCGATCGGCCGCCTGGTCGAGCAGAAGGGACCGGACCTGTTCGCCGATGTTGCCCGGCACCTGCGGTCCAACGGCGAAGGCCGCTTTCGGTTCTGTTGGCTGGGGGATGGGCCGCTGGCCCCTGTGCTCGGGAATCGCGGCCCCCGGACACACCCGGACGAACGGACGAATCAATGTCCCGTCCTGCATCTTCCCTTCCGCAAGGATGTCGCCGGCGTGCTGGCCGCGGCCGACATCTTCTTGCAGACCTCGCGGTGGGAAGGTCTGGCCAACACGTTGCTGGAAGCCATGGCGGCCGGCTTGCCGATCGTGGCCACCGAGGTCGACGGCACGGCCGAGGCATTGACGGTCTACCCGCCAGGCAAGCTCACCCCGTCCGATGACGCCGACGCCGCGGCTGCGGCGCTGCGCGAAATCGTCCGGCAGTTCCCCGAGTCTCGCCCACCCGCCCGCGCGGCCACCACCGACGTCCCCCGGTTTCCCGCAATGTTCACGGCCCCGTCCGTAGCCGGTCACTTCGTGGCACTGGTCGCGGCCGCGGCCGCAGGCAGGCCATTGCCCGAGGCTGATGCGGTAGAGAAGCCCTTCACCGAAAAGAACGCGGTGAGCGCAGGGCGTCCGGAGCCAAGGTCATCCCGTCACAGGGCATCCGCTTCCACACCCGTGGTCGTGCTGGCCAATGACCCGTTCGATTCGCAGTGGCGACGCAAGCAGCAGCTCTACTCCCGGCTGGCACGGCGCCGGCCGGTCGTATGGGTGGATCCCCCGTTCTCGGTTCTCGACTTCGCACGCGGCCGGCGCGAGCTGGCGTCACACCTGCGGACGCCGATCCGCATTCGCTCACCGCGCGAGGGATTGACGATCCTCTCCGGCTCCCCGGGCCTGCCGGGTGAGACCTACGCTGGTACGCTCACCATCGCCAACGCCTGGCTGCACCGGCACTGGTGCCGGCGCGCGTTACGGCACCTCGACGCCCAGCGACCCGGATCGGCCTCGCGGGCCATCCTGGTATGCTATTGGCCGCTCTTTCATCCGCTACCCGGGCTGCCGCCCGAGCTCCGCCCCCGGAAGCTGGTCTACGACGCCATCGACGACTACGCCGCCCTCACGCCGTTCAGCGGATTGCGCCGGCGCATCGATCGCGCCGCCGACCTCTTGGCCGCCGCAACCGATCTCACCCTGGTTACCAATCGCCGCCTCGCCGACCGGTTGGCCGCCGCGGCCCGCCGCATCGAAATCCTGCCGCACGGTGTCGATACGGCGCTCTTCCATCCCGGCGCAGCCGAGGGAAGCCGCTTCGAAGCAATTGCCGCCGAGCCCGGTCTCAAGGTCGTCTTTCACGGCACACTGGACCACCGGCTCGATCAAGCCGTCTTGATCAAGATTCTCGAAGATGGCATCACGCTGCTTCTGGCCGGCCAGGTCGGGTGGCGCCGGGGGGAGTTGGCGCGGCTCGAGGCGGCGGGAGACTGTCGTTACGCCGGTGAGCTCACCCAGGCCGACGCCGCCGCGCTGGTGGCCGCCGGCGATGTGGGCATCATCCCCTATCGCCGGCTGCCGGGCATGGACCGCGTGCAAACGCTCAAGCGGCTGGAGTTCTTCGCCAGCGGCCTGCCGGTCGTCGCGACCGACATGGCGCCCTACCGGGATCACGCCGGGGAACTCATTTTGGCCGGCGATCCGGCCTCGTTCAGCCAAGCGGTTCGCCGAGCCGAAACCCTCTCACCGCTCAGCCGCGACGCACGAATCGCCCTGGCCGAGGAAAACACCTGGGAAGCGCGCGTCAATGCTTTAGACGGCCATCTGATGGATTGATCCGCGCGGACCCGTCACAGCCGCACGATGAGCACCCTGCCGGACTCCACTATCGCCCCGTAGCGAACGCATACGAAGAGCAGACCCGTCGGAGCTCCCGCTGTGTCCAGCCGCAGCTGACTGGGCCCCGCATCCACATTGCGCACCACCGCGGGCGCAACCGCGCGCCCGAGTACGTCGAACAGCTGCACCTGAACCTCGCCGGAAGCGGCAACCTCCAGCTGCAGATCCACCGCACGACCTCCACGAACCGCGCGCACCGACTGCATGCGCAGGCGTGCAACCTCCCGAGACCTGGATTCATCGACCGCGGAGGTCGTGATGCCGTCATCTACCTTGTAGATCATGTCATTGGTGTTGACCGCGATCCACAGGTTGTCGCCGTCGTGGGTGATACCGTTCGGGGCCCCCCCGCCGTCCGGACACGGGAACGAATCGAGAACCTCTCCCGTCTCGGGGTCGAGCTTGTAGATAGTGGCCGGCGCGCCACCGAGCATGTTGTTCGACACCCAGATGAAGCCGGCGCCCCAAGCCAGGCCGAATGGGGAATCCCCGGGAGTAGGAATCTGCCCGTGTACGACCCCAAGGGTATCAACCTTCCAGATCTTCTCCGGACCGTGCGTGTCGGCGATGTAGAGCCATTCGCCATCCCAGCCGATTCCCAGATGCTGTCCTTCGGCCCCGCCTGGTGCGGGGAAGGAATCGCGCACCGCGCCTGAGATTGGATTCAGCTTGTACAACACATCGTTGGGGTAATCTCCCTGCCAAAGGTTGTACCCATCGTAGGCGAGGCCGTGCGGGCTCTCGCCGGCATAAGGAACCACTCCCAGCACGTCACCGGTCTCGGGATCCATCCGGTAGATGTTCCGATCTTCGATTGGATTGTAGATCTCCTGATAGAGAACTCCATCAACCCACGCCAGATCGGACGTACTCGAGCCGGCGGCACATGGAAACGACAGCAGGACATCACCCAGCTCGGCGACGGCCGGTCCCGACATGAGGCCAGTCAGGATGAAGAAACAAAGAACGATCCGGGGAATGACACGGAAGCACAGCATGGCGAAAGCCCTCCTCACTTCGGATCTCAGGAGCCTGCGGCAGGAACTCCAGGACGCACGCGCCCATCCGACGTCGGGGGAAACGGGACGAGGGCGCAACAAAGATGCTACATGGGCATCCTAGCACGCTACGGTGACGGTCTCAATCGAGCAGAATGGTTTCCGAAGAATCGACAGGCTGGAGATTCGGCACACCGAGCGAAGGTCTCCTCTGCCCGCAGTCGAGCCGGCGGGCGACGATGATCAGAAGACCGCCCCAGCGGTCCGCGCGCCGCGCGAGGATTCGCTCGAGACCTGCATAGAACCCGGCGCGCGCGAGCAATCGGTCCTTCAGCCGCAACAGCCCGTTCCACGCTCGGGCGGCAGACGGCCCCACGTCCGGTTCCCGCGCGCCCAGCAGATCCAGCAGCGTCACGCCGTAGAGCGGCAGGATCCGGCGCGAGGCGGTGACCTCGAACGCGCCGCCGGCCGTGATAAGTCCGGTGAGCTCGGCGGTCGAGAAGGCCCGCTGCCAGCCGTAGAGATCCAGCGTCCGGGCGCGGCGATGCCGGAACGTGTTGAGATGCGGGCGCGCGGGCACGATGAGGCACACCCACTCTCGTGACAGTGCGAGGTGCTTGCGCACCACCAACTCACGGGCCTCGCCCGAGAAGTGTTCAGCGAGCCCGGAAGAGAAGACGAGATCGTAGCGGGGATCCTCCGGCAGGTCGAAGAGGTCGGCCTCCACGAACCGGCAGGCACCCGCCCCGGTGAGCTCACGGCGGGCGCGGCCGAGCGCGGTAGCGGAGAAGTCGACCAAGGTGGCGCCGCGGGCTCCCGCATCCAGCATCAGCCGGCACAGGTGTCCGCTTCCCGCGCCCAGCTCGAGCACGTCCATCCCGCGCACATCCAGGAGGCTGGCGAGCGCATCGAAGATCCGCTGGTCGAGGCCGGCGATCTGCGCGGTGGCGGTCGATGCCCAGGTGCGGTTCCAGAGGGCGGAGTCGGTACCCACGCCGACGGCGCCATCGCGGCCGGTGGAAGCGCAACCCGCGGCGGGGGATTCAGCGGTGGGGCGATCAGCGCACATAGCCCAGGCTCCGCAGGAGCTCGATATCCTCCGGCGCCAGGTCGACGGGCTCGCCGCGCGGCACCGACTCGGCCAGCCGGGCGGTGTGCTCGCGGAAGTCGGCCAGCTCACGTGTGAGGTAGGCGGCCACCGGGTGATCGGATCCGGCAAGATCGCTCTGCTCGCCGGGATCCCGGCTAACATCGAAGAACTCGGTGCCCGCGCGCACCGGCGCCCCAAAGTGGTTCTGACCGGTATCGGCGGTACCGATGAGCTTGAAGCGGGGTCCGCGCACGGCCTGGCGCTCGATGTTGAAACGAGCATTCTCGGCATAGACCAATGCTCCCTCGCCAGTCGATGAACCAGGAGCCCGATTGCCCACCCCTTCGCCGACTCCCCCTGATGTTGCGCCCACGCCCGGAATCCAGCGCGTCAGATCCTCCCCCTGGAATCCCTCGGGGGCGTCGAGCGACGCGAGCGACAGTAGTGTCGGCGCCAGATCGATCAGCTCGACCGGACGACCCACCACGGATCCGGCAGCACGGGCCTCGGGCAACCGCAGAATGAGCGGCACGCGGATCACCTCGTCGTAGAGCGTCCAGCCGTGGCCCTCCATCGAGCCGTGGTCGCCGAACTCCTCGCCGTGGTCGCTCATCAGCGCCACGACACAACGATCCAGATCGAGCTTTGAATCCAGAAACGCCAGCAAGCGCCCTAGATGATCGTCCGTGTAGCGGATCTCACCGTCGTAGAGCGCCACGACATGCTCGCGATCGCGCTCGGGCATCTGTGCCGGCGGCACGGGGAAGTACTTGATGTAACGTGACAGGTAGCGGTGCGTGCCCTTCGCCGGCCCGGAATACGGGGAGCCGAACATCGTGTCGTAGGGCGGCGGCGGCGAGTAGTCCATGTGCGGATCGAAGTAGTGAACGAAGAGGAAGAGGGGCCGCCCGCCATCCTGTCCGTTCCCACCACCGGCACCCTCACCGGCACCCCCACCAACACCCTCACCAACGCCCTCACCGGCGAGCGTACGCTTGAGGTACGCGTCAAGCCAGCTCGCGACGTGTCCCGTCACGTGCTCGGCCCGGTAGGCGCCCCCGCCGGAGGCCATCTGCAGATGGTCGCGGTTGATGAGCTCGCGAAACTGATCGAACCCGTGCGCGAACCCGAAGCTACGTCCCACGTAGACCCAGCTCACGAACGCCGACGTGTAGTAGCCCCCTTGCCGAAACGCCTCGGCCAGGGTGGTGACCGACTCGGCCAAGGAGACCTCGTCGTTCTCCACGCCGTGGACGCTCGCATACTGGGAGGTCATGACCGACATATGGGACGGAAGCGTCCAGGACGCCTGGCTGAACGCGTTCTCAAAGCGCACGCCCCGCGATGCGAGCACATCGATCGCCGGGGAGGTCTCGCGCGGATAGCCGTAGCATCCCAGGTGATCGGCGCGGAGGGTGTCGATCGAGATCAGGATCACGTGTGGCGGCCGGGCCCGCTCCGCTGGACCACAGCCCAGGCCGGCCAGGACCAGGATGCCCACGACCAGCGCGAACCAGCTCGGGACGCCACGCGTGGCGGCGGCGGAGATGCCGCTGAGGTTGCCGCGCGAGGAGCGCGGCCGACGACTTTCCGAATCGTGTTCCATCGCAGGCGAAGCCTACGCGGAAGCAACCGGCGGGGACAAGACCTATCCGGGGCCTATCCGGTCCGCTTGCGGGAGACCTGCCGGCGCCGTCGCGGTGTAAGGAACAGGACCCTGCAAAACGGGCCGCTGCTGGCAACGGCCAACGCCCGTAGCCCACGCCGAGGAAAGGGGTTGTGCGGCCGAGGCCGGCAGGGCCCGCGGCCGCGCAGATCTCCATTTGGTTCTGAGATCGAGAGGGTGTAGGATACGCGCTTCCCCACATCCGCGTTGGTCTCACATCCGGAAGGGAAAAGGAACGATGTGCGGCGTCATGGGCATGCTCAGCCCGCCACAGGACGACGTCTTTGCGGATCTCACGCACGGGCTCTTTCAGATGCAGCACCGCGGTCAGGACGCGTGCGGGATCGCGATCTCGGACGGCGACCTGCTGCGGCTGCACCGTGGCTTGGGCTACGTGCGCGAGGTCTTCGCCGACCGCCCCTACGAGGCCTTCCGCGGCTGGCTGGGTTGCGGCCATGTTCGGTACCCGACGCAGGGAAGCAATCGCCTGCAGAATGCCCAGCCTCACATGACCTCCTCGTTCCCCAACCGTCAGATGGCCTTGGCCTCGAACGGCGACCTGACCAACTACTGGGCAATCCGCGCCCAACTCGAGGCCCATGGTGTCCGATTCTCCGGCACCAACGACGCCGAACTCTTGCTCAACTTCATCACGTTTGACCACGTCTGTCAGGGGAAGAGCCTGGAAGAGGCGATCGCTCATCTGATGGGTGAGCTTCAGGGCGCCTATAGCGCTGTGCTGGTGACGCGCTCAGCCATGTACGCCTTCCGCGATCCCTACGGCATCCGCCCGCTGTGTTTCGGCAGCGGCAAGGGCACCTGGGTGGTCGCCAGCGAAACCACCGCGCTCGACATCCTGCACGCGGATCTGGTCTCCGAGATCGAGCCCGGCGAGCTGATCCGTTTCGACCAGGACGGGGTGCGTCGCATCCCCCATCCGGCGCCGGTCGAAGCGCGCCACGGGCGGGAGAAGCCGGCCCATTGCGTCTTCGAGTACGTCTACTTCAGCCGCCCCGATGCGATCTGCTACGGCCAGCGGGTCTACGATGTCCGCAAGCGAATCGGCGCCTGGCTGGCCCGTCACGACGCTGTCGAAGGCGATGTGGTCGTGCCGGTGCCCGACTCTTCGAACTCGGTTGCGCTGGGCTATGCGCTCGAGGCAGGGCTACCCTTCGAGTTCGGCTTGATCCGCAACCACTACGTGGGACGCACCTTCATCAATCCCGATCAACCCCGGCGGGATGATAGCGTCCGGATGAAGTTCAATCCCCTGCGCAGTATCTTCAAGGACCGCCGCGTCATCCTGGTCGACGATTCGATCGTGCGGGGCACCACCTCGCGCAAGCTGGTGCGGATGGCGCGCGCCGTCGGCGCCAAGGAGGTACACCTGCGCATCGGCAGTCCGGTGACGCGCCACTCCTGCTTCTACGGGATCGATACCCCCACGGCCGAAGAGCTGATCGGCAACCAGCTCAGCGTGGAGGAGATTCGTGCGTACCTGACGGCCGACTCGCTCATGTACACTCCGGTCGAAGGCCTCCGGGAATGCGTGAATGACCAAGGGCAGTTCTGCATGGCCTGCTTCGACGGCGACTATCCGGTGCCGCTCAGCGAGGCGAAGGTCTCGCGCGAGAGAGCCAGGCGGGTGAGGTCGGCCGCCGCCGAACCGGCCACCGAACCCGAGTAGGACGGCGCTTTCGCGCACTGGCCCGCTGGTGGCGTACGGTTCAGTCACCGGTTCTCTTGCGGTCCTTCTCCTTCTCGGTCTTCTGCACCTGGTAGTCATCGAGCGGCTCCAGATGGGCGATGACATCGACGACCGGCTCCAAGCGCTCGCATAGCACACGTTCCACCTCCTCGGCGACCGCGTGCCCTTCCTCGACGCTGATCGAAGGATCGACCTGGACGTGCAAGTCCACGTAGACCTCGGTCTCCGAGCCCCGGGTGCGAACCTGATGGCACCCCAGCACGCCCGGGACCTGGCCCGCCACCTCGCACACCCTCTCCGGTGCCAGGCGGGCCTGATCGGACAACGTCTCGTTCGCCTTCTTGAGTACCTTCCATGCGGCACGGGCAATGGCCAGCGCCACCACGAGCGCGACGATCGGATCCGCAATGGGAAAGCCGAGCTCGGTGGCCGCCAGGCCCAGAATCACCCCCAGACTGACCAGCACGTCGCTGGCGGTATGGCTAGCGTCGGCCAGGAGAATCTCGCTACGGAGCTTGCGGCCGACCCTGCGCTCATAGAGCGTCACCCCGATGTTCACGAGCATCGTGCCGGCCATGATGGCATAGGAGACGAAGGAAACCTCGGGAGCCCGGTCCGGCCGCACGAGCTGATGAAAGGCGCTCTTGCCGACCTCGTAGGCCACCAGGGCGAGCATCATTCCGATCAAGGCGGACGCGTAGGTCTCGAACTTGTGATGCCCGTAGGGATGGTCCTTGTCGGCGGGCTGAGAGGCCAGGTAAATGCCCACGAGGCCGATGACGTTCGAGGCGCCGTCGAACAGGCTGTGGAAGCCATCGGCCTGCATCGCGATCGATCCGGAAAGGATTCCCCAGACGAGCTTCGCAATCGCGACGGTGAGGTTGAGCGCCAGGATGGCCCACAGCACCCGCCGGACCTTTAGCGTTCGGGAGGCTCTGCTGCGCTCTCCGGTTCCGCTCATGTGATAGCCCATCGCCCCCCCAAGCCGGCACGTCCGCCGCGCATCGCTCGCCGGCGGCAACTCCCATGGACGGCCCATCCTACGCCTACCCATCGGCGCGGTTCAACGCTCTCCCGTGGACCGGATCCAGATTCCGAATTCGCTCCAATGGAGCCGTTCAAGATGTGGGCGTGATCGAGTTCGATCCCGGCTCTCGATCCCGGCTCTCGATCCCGGCCCGAACCACAGACATTGCAAACCCCATCCTACGGATGGATTGCGCCCACACAAAGGAGGTCGCCCATGCGTCGCTATCTCGTACTCGTCATCCCAATCATCATGTTCTGCTTCATTGGATGTTCGCAGGAGGAAGTATCCTCTCCCGAACCTTCGGCAGACCAGCCTCTTGTCAGTCCCGAGCTGGAAGCCATCGCCTGGGATCTCATTGAGAAAGCACAGTGGCCCGTCGTGGCGCCCGGAGACGAGCTCGAGGCCCACGGACTCACCCAGGGCCACGGTCCCCACGGAGGCCCTCATTTCCCGCTCTTCGGCTTCGAACGTACGCGCATCCAGGGGAATATCTATCACTACTTCGTCGAGATCCCGGTCGGTCCCGGAATACATGAACGAATCGGCCTGCATCGGGTGGTCAAGGAACGCCGCCCATTCCGCCCGATCGACACCGATAAAACGCTCTTTGGCCTTCACGGCACCCCGGGGCATTTCGAGGTCATGTACCTGGCCGGGACCGTGAGCGATGAAGTGCCCGATGATCAGTCCCTCGCCGTCTACCTGGCCGAGCACAACGTCGACGTCTGGGGCATCGATCAAGCCTACACGCTGTTGCCGGGCGGCATCACCGACTTCTCCTTCATGGATGGCTGGGACATGGCCTTCGACGCTCAGAACCTGCGAACCGGGATGGCCGTCGCCCGTCTGGTACGGCTGATCACCGGCAGCGGCTTCGGGAAGATGAATCTGATGGGCTACAGCACGGGGTTAGCGGTCGGTTTCGCCGCCGTCAACATGGAGGCGCCACTCCCCAACTGGCAGCGGCAGATCGGGGGCTTCATTCCGGTGGATTACTTCATGAAGACCGACGATGTCCCAAACATCGAGAGCGGGTGTGAGTATGCGGCCAGCCTCGAGGATATGCTCGCCGCAGGCGAATTTTCCACCAATGTCGGCGAGTTGTTCCAGACGATTGGCTACCTGGCAGACACCGATCCCGGGGGGGACTCACCTATCATCCCAGACTTCAACAACTTGCAGACTGCCTTGTTCGCCGCTGCACAAACCAGCCTTTTCGCTGGATTTCCCGGTGACGCGCACTTCTTTGCCGGCATCTTCGACGATGAGACCGGCCTGCCTATCGACCTTCGCTACACTGATGTACAGCACTATCTCGATTGGCTACAGGCGTTCAACTACTACAATTCGAACTTCGTGGAGTACGACATTGCCGTCCTTCACTGTGACGAAGATGACTCGCCGCACGACGACTATCTGGACCTGATCGAGATCCCGGTCTTCTTCCTGGGCGCGAATGGGGGTTGGGGACACTTGATGGACTACACCGCCTCGCTCCTTACGAGTTGCGACGACATCGAGATCCTCAATGTCTCCCTCTACTCGCCCCAGGCCGAAGACGTCGGCCACGTGGACATCTACACCGCCGGCAATGCCGAGACAGAGTTCTGGTCGCCGGTGCTGGAGTGGATCGAAGACCACGCCGATTAGGCGGCTGCCTACCAGTCTCTGGGTGTCGCCGAAGCGGGCCGATCGTGTCTAGGCTCGCTTCGGCCGACACCAACCACGGCCTCACAGGCTCGCTGGCCGGCGCAAGCCAGATCGTCCACTCCGAGACCGTCCTGACCGCAAGCTCCTGAACCACGCTTCTTTGCCAGCACGCCTCTGGCCCTGAGCCCCTGCCTACGCTAGACTTCCGGGCATGCTTCGGCTCGGGGTCGAAGCGACGCCTTGGCGGAAGGAGAGCATTCCCATGGAACATCCTCGTCTGGTGATGCCAGCGGCCGGCTTGGGCCTGCTGGCGGGCACCGCAGCGTGGGCGGGCATGGCCCTGCTGGTCGGCATGATCGTGCTGGCAGGCCTGACCGCACTGGCCGGCATGGCCGTACCGGCCGGCGCCCAGACCATCGACGCCCAGGAGTACTGGCTCGACAATGGCATGCAGGTGCTGATCGTCGAGCGCCACGAGAGCCCAACCTTCATGGCGGCGATCGCCGCGCGGGTGGGGTCGGTCAACGAGATGACCGGCATCACCGGCATTTCCCATCTTTTCGAGCACATGATGTTCAAGGGCACGAAGACGATCGGAACGAAGGACATCGAGCGGGACCTGGCCATCATGGCCCAGCTCGATTCGCTCCGTGCCCTAATGCGCGAGGAAGAGCGCGTGATGCGCGAGGCCTTGCGTCGCGGCCGGATCGATGACATGCACGATCCCAAAGCCAAGACGCCCCGCTACCGGGAGCTGGAGGCCGGCTTCGACCGGCTGATCGAGGAGCAGCGCGAGCTGATCGTGAAGGACCAGCTCGACGAAATCTACAGCAAGCACGGCGGCACGTTCTTGAACGCTATGACATCGAACGACATGACGATGTACTTCGTGCGGCTGCCCAGAAACAAGCTCGAGCTCTTCATGTGGATGGAATCCGACCGGTTCTTGAACCCCGTCTTCCGCGAGTTCTACTCCGAGCGCAATGTGGTGCGCGAGGAACGGCGCCTGACCCTGGAATCGACCCCCACCGGCCTCATCGACGAGGACTTCGCCTCGATGTTCTGGAAGTCTTCTTCCTACCGGTGGGAGGTGATCGGCTGGCCTTCGGATCTCTACAGCATCACCCGCGAGCAGGCCGAGGACTATTTCGATACCTACTACTCTCCCAACAACCTTACGATGATCCTGGTCGGCGACCTCGATCCCGACGAGACGATGAAGCTGGTGCGCACCTATTTCGAGCGCTTGCCGCGCGGCACGAACGAGCCGCCCGATGTGGTCACGCTGGAGGAACGCCAGTACGGCGCCAAGCGCCTGGTCGCCGAGGCCGAGACCAGCCCGCAGGTCGAGATCTGGTACCACACCGTGGCCTGGAAGCACCCCGACAGCTACCCGCTCGACGTGCTGGCCGGCCTCATGAGCGGCAAGACCGGGCGGCTGTACAAGAAGCTGGTCGAGGAGCATGGCATCGCCAAAGCCTCGGTCTCCGGAGGCGGCCGCATGATGCCCGGCGGCGACAACCTGGCCGTCCGGGCCGGCCAGGATTCACGCAAGTATGCCGGCGCGTTCCAGATCAGCGCCGAAGGCGTCTCCGACACGCGCTCCGAGATCCTTGAAGAGGCCGTCTACGAGGTCATCGAAGACCTCAAGACCCGCCCCGTGCCCGAGCAGGAGCTGCAGAAGGTGAAGAACCAGATGCAGGTGCGCGACATCCGATTCATGGACATCATGTCGGGGCTTGGGATCATGTTCCGTCTGGCCCCCAACGCGGCGATGGGAGACTGGACCGAGGCGAACCGCGGGCCCGAGAAGCGCGCGCAGGTAACGGCCGAGGACGTTCGCAGGGTCGCCAACACCTACTTCGCCGACGATCAGCGCAACATCCTCAACATCAACCCCAAGGCCGGCACCGAAGTGGCCTCGGAGGATGACGGCGATGCGCGCAAAGCGCAGATCGTAGAGCGCATCAAGGCGATCAAGGATCCCGCCCAGCTCGAACAGATGATCGGCATGGTCCAGATGGGACTCGGCCAGGTCGAAGACCCCGAGCGCAAGGCCCAGATGGAAGAGATGCTCCAGATCGCCAGCGAACACCTGGAATCGCTGAAGTCGCAAGAGAAGTAGTCCCTGACGAGGGATCCTATAGAGGGAGTAAGAATCATGGTGTCCACCCATCTGCCCACCTGTGCGAGCACCTACGCGTCCGGCGGCGCGACCGCCTATGCATCCACCCGTACGTCCACCCACGGAACGCGCGGGGTCTCGGCCCGCGCGTCCCTTCGAGCCGCTGTCTCCGCGCACGCGTTTCTTTGGACCACGCTGATGGCCTGCGCGCTGATCAGCCTCGCGCCGGCCTTCGCCCCAGCCTTCGGGCTGGGCTCCGCGCCGGCGCACGCCGGCGAGATCGCCGACCATCCCGACCAGCTCACCTTCCCCGAGTTGACCTTCACCCCGCCTGAGCCGGCCGATTACCGCCACGAGCTCGACTGTGGCGTCACCGCCTACATCGCCGAGAACCATACGGTCCCGACCTTTGAACTCACGATCCTGGCGCGCACCGGATCGATGTACGAGCCGGTGGAGAAGGCCGGCCTGGCCACGATGACGGGCCACCTCATGCGAAACGGCGGCGCCGGCGAATTGACGGCCAGCGAGTTGGACGAACGGCTCGCCTACCTGGCGGGCACGATCGATGTCCGGATGCTGGACGACCAGGCCCGCGTCTCGCTGTTCTGTCTATCCAAGGATGTGGACGAGGGGTTGGATTTGCTGCGCAAGGTGCTGCGCGAGCCGCTCTTCGATCAAGCCATGCTGGAACGTCACCGGACCGACATGCTTGCCGAGCTCGAGCAAGGCAATGCCTCGACGGCGGCCATCGAAGATCGCGAGTGGGCCTTCTTGCTCTACGGCCACCATCCGTGCACGAACCGCTACCGCCGAACCGCCGCCTCGCTGGAATCGATCACGCGCGAGGATGTCAAGAGCTTCCACGCCCGTTTCTTCTTCCCTGCCAACTTCGTCGTGGCCGTCTCGGGCGACTTCGAGATTCGCGCTGCCATCGAAAGGCTGGAGAATCTCTTTGCGGACTGGCCGTCGCCGCGAATCATGATCCCGCCGGTCACCGATCAGGTCGCCGAGCCGGCACCCGGCGTCTACATGATTCCGAAGGCCGACGTGAATCAGTCCCGCGTCCGGATCGGGCATCTGGGCGTGACGCGTGACATTCCCGAGCAGTATGCGCTCATGTTGATGAACGAAATCTTGGGCGGCGGCGGCTTCAGCTCGCGCATCACCCGTCGGGTGCGCTCCGACGAGGGTCTGGCCTACAGCACGGGAAGCCGCTTCGACCGCCCGGTAGATTATCCGGGCACGTTTCGCGCATGGTTGCAGACGAAACATGCCACCGCCGCGTTCGGCTCGCGTCTGATCGTCGACGAGATCGAGCGGATCCGCGACGAGCGCTGCTCCGAAGACGCTCTCGAGCTCGCGAAGGCCAGCTTCATCGGCAACCTGGTCAACCCGTTCAGCAGCAAGAGCAGCATCGTGGAGACCTTCGCCCAGGACGACTTCACCGGCCGGCCCGACGATTACTGGCAGGACTACCAAGAAAAGATCCAGTCGGTCACGCCCGAGCAGGCGCAGGAGGCCGCCCGGAAGTTCCTGCATCCCGATGAGCTGATCTTCTTGGTGGTGGGAGACCCCGAGGCCGTCCAGGCAGGGTCGGAGAAGCACCCCGACCGTTTCTCCGACTTCGGGAAGGTCACGGTCATGCCCCTCCGAAACCCGATGACGTTGGCCTTCGAGTAGGCGGCCCCTGGAGGTGAAGTGGACCCGGCAACTCCACCCCAAGGATCTCGAGCAGATCCAGAGGCACCCCAATGCCGTCATCGCGAGCCGGGCGCGAAGCACAAGCGACCTCTTGGGGATCCCGGTTGTGCCCGTGCCCGTCGTCGCTTTGCGGATTGACCATCTTCCCCAGTGACAGACGCCGAATGGCTTGTGCCGAACGGTCGGTGCCGAATGGTTCACCGGGAGCCGCCGCATCGTAGCGACGACCGAATCTAGGGCCCGCTGTCCGGCTCACGCCCGGATGAATACCACACGCGGTACCCGGTGGGGTCCACGGTCAGCTCACCTTGCAGCGAGCCCTCCGCCACGGGGTGGAACTGCCCCTCGCGCCATTCGTACCACGCCCGGGCCGCCAGGCCCGGGGGCAACCGAAACGTAGGGCGCAGATCCGAGAGGTTCACCGCGCAGAGCATCAGCTCGCCTTCCAGCGAACGGGCATAGACCAGAATGTCCGGATGCTCTGCGGGAATCCGTTCCAGCGAACCCCGCCGCAGGACGGCGCTGCTCCCGCGTAGCCTCGTGACATCCCTGTACAGATCGAGGTAGTCCGGATTCCCTTCGGCCCACGCCACCGACCACGGTTCACTCGGCGTCGCCGGGGTGCGGTCGGCGATCTCCTGTCCCATCAGAAGCTGAGGCGTTCCGGGTACGGTCATCAGGAAGGCGGCATAGCCACGCACATACGGCCAGCGATAGAGCGTGCTCGAGCGCGGGCTGAAGTGATCTTCCAGGTAGATCACGGTCGTCTGGTTGGGGCCCGGAAGATCGGCGGTGGCACTCAGCGCAAGCCAGAGTTCCTCGGTCAGGCCGGGTTCGGCCATGTCCTCCATCCGGCACTCGTCGAGCCGCTCCTTGAGCCCAGACGCATAAATGGCGTGAAACCCGAGCTCGAGCGATCGCGGGTCGGCCGACTCGGCCATGAAGACGAGGCTTGGGTAGGTTTCGTGAAGATTCAAGATGAGCGCTTGCCAGAAGTCGTCCGGGGCGAGGGTGGCCAGCGCGCACCGAAAGCCATCGACGCCGGCCTCGCGTACCCAATGCTTGAGTGTGCCTTCGAGATACTCGCGCGCCGCGGCGTTGTCGAAGTCGAAATCCGCAATGCCCGTCCAGCGGGCCATCTTGCGCGTCAGGACGCCGGTGGCATCGCGGCGGAACCAGTCCGCATGCTCGTCGATCCGCACATGATTCACGGCCGCCACCGGCAAGACCACATCCAGCAGCACGCGCAACCCGCGCTCGTGTGCCGCCGTGACGAAACTCCGTAGCGCGTCCAGGTCCCCGAACTCGTCGGCTACGGCTGCGTGATCCCGAACGGCATAGAGATTCCCCAGTTCCCCGTCCCGCTCGGGCTCGCCGGTCGGGAAGATCGGGGCCAGCACGAGGTTGGCCACGCCCAGGTCCGAGACGCGATCTAGCGCTTGAGTGGCCCCATCCAGATCACCGCTCGATGAGAATGCCCGCAAATGCAGCTCGTAGAGCGTGTGGCCCATGAACCAGTCCAGCCTCCCAGGATCCTGGTTGTGGGCCTCGACCGCACCTTCGGTCTTACGATCCCCGCCGCATCCGGCGGTGAGAAGAAGGGCGGCGCCGAACAGGAGGGCGGCCCACACAGGCGGGCGGCGCAAGGCGTCCAGCGGGCAGGTTTCGTGCTCAATCATCCTCGTCCTTCTCCTGGTTTCTAGACGCGGGCTTGGGAGGAGAGATCCGCCGCCGGGGCGGGGAGTCTCCGGCCTTCTCTTGGCTGTCACGCAGGTAGTAGATCGACCGTGTCGGATCGGGGTCCAGACGCACGGTGCTGCGCTCGAAGACCTCGCTGAGCGCGTTCAACCACTGTAGATGCCGCGTGATCTCGGGCGATCGTCGGTACTCGGCCGCCAAACGCGCGAAGGCGACCGAGTCGCTGCTCGCCCGTTCCCGGGCCTCGGTGGCGTGGGCCTCGGCGGCCGCGACGCTTGCACGCGCCTCGCCACGCGCGCGCGGGACGACCGCGCCGGCGTACCCGCGGGCGTCCTGGACGATTTCCTGCTTCTGCGAGCGAGCGCTCGCCACACGCTGGAAGGCCTCACTCACCGTCTCCGGCGGAGAGACATTCGCCAGTTCCACCGAGATGATGCGCACCCCCAGGTCGAGCCGGTCGGCCACCCGCTGGACCGAGTCACGCACCGTCTGCCTCAGGAGCGACTGCCCGCCGGTCATGGCGATATCTACGCTGACCGCGGCAAGTTCCCGGCACAGGCTTTCCTGCCCGATGGCCCGCAACACACGATCGAGCTCCCGCACACCGAATCTCGAACGATCGAGGTCGTAGATATCGTAGCTGGCGATGGCGCTGACCATGACCAGGTTGGCATCCCCGGTAAGGAGTTCGCGCCCCTCTACGCCTACCTGCAGCTCCAGACCATGGACCTCACTCACTCGCGCCCGCGTGACCCGGTCGATGGGGTAGGGCAAATGGACATGCACCCCCGGTTCCGCCTGCCGTGCGATGACCCGGCCCCAGCGCAGGACCAGGGCCTCCTCACCGCTGGAGAGGGAGTAGACACCGCTGGCGAACCACGCGGTCAATGCGGCCCCTACGAGCAGCCCCACGAGCAGCCGGGTGTGATTACGGCGCATGTTGCCGCCCTCCCTTCGCGGCTGGTCCGAAACCCTCCGCCGACCCGCGTCCCTCCGCCGACCCGCGTCCCTCCGCCGACCCGCGTCCCTTCGCCGACCCGCGTCCCTTCGCCGACTCGTATCCCTCCACTGCCCGGGATCCGGACTCCGCGGGCACGTCGCTCTCAGCACCCGGCTGCAGGGCTTCCAGGAGCGGGGAGTTCTCGTCCAGCACGATGGTGGTTTCTTCGTCGAAGATCTTCTTGTAGGCCTCCAGAGAGCGTACGAAACGATAGAAGGACAGGTCTCCCCGATAGGTGTCGCCGTAGATGCGCATGGCCTCAGCTTCCGCGGTGCCACGGATGACACCGGCCTCGTGCTCGGCCTCGGCCAAGATGGTCCGGCTGGCCAGATCGGCCTCGGCGCGAATGCGCAGCGCCTCCTCTTCCCCTTCCGCGGCGTACCTGCGCGCGATGCGGTTTCGTTCGGCGCGCATGCGCTTGTAGAGCGCGGCCTTGTTCTGTTCGGGCAACATGATCTGCTTGACGAACACACGCTCGATGTGAATCCCCATGCCCTCGCTGGCATCCCGCAGGGCCGCGGTCAAATCTTCGACCAGCCGGTCGAATGCGAGCTGCCCGGCATCGATATTGACCAGCGCATCGAGATCGCATTGACCCAGCAGCATGCCCGTGAAAGAGGTCATCAGATCGGTCAACCGCAGTTCCAGGCCCTTCACGTCGCGCACCGTCTTGATGAAAACGATCGGATCGATGATGCGGTAACAGATCGCCTCCGCCAGAACGACGTTCTTCTTGTCCGCCGTCAAGAATTCCGAAGGCCGCGGTTCGATCACCGCGAGACGCGCGTCCAGACGGCGTGGCTGATCGATCGGCGCGGGCAGCTTCCAGTAGAGACCCGGCTGGGTGATAACGCGCACCGGCTTGCCAAAGCGCTGCACGACAGTGATCTCCCCTTGCTGGGAGACGACCGTGCAGAGGAGCAGTGTCACGCCGGCCAGGACGACCAATGGAATCAGGGATAGACGTTTATTCATAGTCGAGGTTTTCCTCTAGGGACGAAAGAACGATGCGCCGCTGGGTGGCAGCCGGCAAAATGGTGATCCGCTTTCCGGCGAGCACTTCCTCGATCGCGTCCCAGTGCAGGCGAATACGATGAACATTCTCGTCGATTCCGAAGGCGTGCTGTTGCAAGCGAAACCGGTCGGCTCCGCCCAGGGCAGCCACAACCCGGGTGATCGAATCGGCCTCGGCCGCCTTGACCAGAGCAACGGCTTGGCCACGGCTGCGGGGCACCAGTTCGTTGCTGTATTCGTGCGCCCGATGGATGACCTCGCTCTTTGTCTCCTTGGCGCTCACCACGGCCCGGTACTGTGGTACGACCGGAAGGGGCGGATGGGCTTCGAGCGAGTAGACCTGGTGGATGGCCACGCCGATGTCCAGTTCGGCCGCCCGCCGTCTCAAGCGAGGCAGCAGAGTGTCCTGAAGCCGCTGGCGATCGGACGTCAGCAAGCCGTCGAGGGGGATGTGCCGCTGCACGGCATGGACTTCATGGGCGAAGGCGGCCCGGAGGATCTCGACGGGATCCCGGGCTTGGAGCCCAAAGCGCACGGGATCGATGATCCGATAGTAGCACACCACGCGACTGTCGACGAGATTCTCATCGCCGGTCAGCGTCAGTGCCTCCTCGGGACGTGTGCGGAAGCGCCCCTGTGTATGCATCGCTTCCCATAGATTGGCGGAAAGCGAGTCATCCTCGGCATTGAGGTCGGTGCGGAATCCGAGCTCCAGGCGAGAGAGAAGACCGGTACCGATGATCTCGACCGTCCCGAAGGGCGGCGGCGCGTGAAGGTGCAGGCCGGGGCCGTGCACCGCCACCGCGCGTCCCAGGCCGATCTCGACACCTTCCTCCCAGGGCTGGACGCTGTAGAACCCAAGCCCCCCGTAGAGCCCCAGGATCAACACGACCAGTGCGACCAGAACGAGCGGCGCATGACGTCTGATCCACGCGTCCTGGAGAAAGAACGGGGGACGGATGCGTGCGATCCGTTCGTTCAAGCGTCGCCCACTCGCCCGCAGGCTTCGTCCGAGCTCGACCGGCCACCGGGGCAAGACGATCGCTCGCACGACGCGCTGCAGGCGCAGGGGCAGCCGTTCGAAGCCCCGGGCCAGGCTCTGCTGCATCGCCCGCCCCGTCTTCGCCAGCGAGGCGGGCCAGCGGACGCGCAGTTGGCCAACCGTGCGGATCAAGAGACGGACGGTCATATTGAGGATCGCCAGTCCGATCAAGGCCGTCATCGCGCGTTCGATGTCCAGGCCGAAATAGCCGACCAGCAACGTGACCCACACCCCGAACGAGGTCAGAAAGTCGGAATGGGTATGCGCCCCTTCGGCTTCGAAGAGCGGAGAATCGTACCGCCGTCCGATGCGCTTCTTGTAGCCGGCCATGACGAAGGTCACGACCAGCGCGCAGGAGATGCCGACAAACGCGATCACCTGATTCGGGTCGCGGGCCTGGATGAAGCGGTCGGGCGGATTCTGGACGACGTAGGTCAGAAGTTCCACGGCGCCCACGCCCATGACCCCGGCCACGCCCAGGCATAGGAGCGATTCGGCGAACCGCCCCCAGCTCTTCGATAGATAACGGTGGTTGACCAGGATCGACAGCAGCACGGTCGCGGTCACACCCAGGTCGCCCACCGAGTGGAACGTATCGGCCAGCAATACCGTGCTACCGGTCAGACGAGAGAGACCATACAGAAGTACGATCAGCCCGGTGTCGGCGCCGATCGCGAGGAGCGAGGCGCGCACGAGGGCCTTGAAGCGAATGGACTCCGTGGACATACGCTGCGGCCCACCGCGCTCGCATGTTTCGGGCTCGTGTGTACCCTGTTTGGCGGTACCGTGCTCGGGTCTGTCAGTTGCAGGCATCCGGCCCCCTCGTGGGTCTCAAAACCACGATACGGGGACCCCGCGCATCGGCGCGGAGCCCCCGCAAATCAGATCAATGCGTAGGACGATTCCAGCCTAGATCGCGCTTACTGGAGCACGGTCAGCCGCTTCGTCTCGATGTAACCGTTGACGTCGAGCTTGTACCAGTAGGTACCGCTGGCGCAACGAAGGCCGTTGGCGTCCGTGCCGTCCCACATCAGCGAGTGGGCGCCGGCCGACATCGTCTGATCGGTCAATGTCCGAACCGTACGACCCTGCACATCGAGAATCTCCAGCGAGGCGTGCACCTCGTTGGGCAGATCGAACTTGATGTTGGTGGTCGCCCGCACCGGATTCGGCCAGTTGGCGTACAGCAGCCCGCCGGAGCGAACGTCGTCGTTCGTGCCCGGTTCGAACGGCTCGTCGTCCAGAATCGGCGTCGGCTCGTCAAACAGGGTGAAGATCGCCAGCGCAAGCTCGGTGTTGTCCAGGTAGTTGCCCACCACCGGGTCGAGCTCATCCGCGTAGGAAGCCAGGACGTTCGAGCCATAGCCCTTGTAGAAGAACGGAATGGCCTGGTTCGTATGTCCCGCCGAATTGGTCGGATTCTGCCAGTCGTCCCCGGGAGCACTGTAGAAGTAGAAGCCGGGAACTACGCCAGGGCCGTTGTCGGCGACCGGAGCGAACCAGGTATCGGGGTTCTCCGGATCGACGCCATCACCCCACAAGAAGCCGGTCTCGTGGTCACCGGTGACCACGACCAGTGTCTCGTTCCAGTTGCTGTGGGTCTCAACCCAGTCGACGACCGCCTGGAAGGCGTTGTTCCAGTCATTCTGCTCTTCGATCTGGCGACCCATCAGGCGGGCGTGACCCGCCCAGTCGATGGCGCCACCCTCGATCATCAGGGCGAAGCCGTCGGCATCCTGGCCCAGGACGTTCAGTGCACCGCGCGCCATCGTCTCGAGCGTGGGGACATTCGCGATCATCGGATCGTGGTAAGGGGGGAGGGTGGTGTTGTAGTTGCCGCCGTAGGGCACGCTGTCGCCGCTGCGGTTGAACTGCAGGGTGTGCGAGACCTGGGTCACACCAAAGACCTTCTCAGCCTGGAGAGAGCCGTCGGCCAGCGCCTCGAAGTCGGCCTTCTCATCCATGAAGGTCCAATCGGTCATGCCGCTGGACAGATCCGTCCACAGATCGTAGCCGCCAACATACTTCCAGTCACCCGGCGCCTCCGGGTCGCCGGGATCCCATTGGCCGTCGGCGTCGTAGTTCGGGTGACCGCAACCCATCACGACTTCGGCATCACTGGCGGCCAGCTCTTGGGCGATTTCGGCGTAGTTGTTGCGGCTCTCGTTGTGGGCGACGAAGGTGGCAGGGGTCGCATGGCTCAGCTGCACACTGGTAATGACGCCGGTAGCCTTGCCAAGTTCCTCGGCCCGCTCGAAGATGTGGAAAAGCGGCTCGCGCTGGCCCGGACCGTCACCGATGCTCATGCCGATTGATCCCTTGTAGGTCTTGACGCCCGCCGACATGGCCGTACCCGCCGCCGCCGAGTCGGTGGCGTAGTTCTGCATGTACCACCAGTCGTTCCAGGCCATGTCCGGATCATAGCCGTAGATGCCGACGAAACCACCGCCACCGTACGGGGGGGTCTCGCCACCTTCGAGGTACATGTAGTTCGTCATGCCGCAGTAGTTCCACGTCGGATCCACCTCGTACTCCATTCGCTCGCCCTGGTAGTAGGCCGTGGCGTCCAAAGTGGACTGGCCCCAACCATCGGAAATCATGATGATCACGTTCTTGAGCTCGGCCTGGGCGGTTCCCACCGCTAGAACCAGCGCCAGCACGACGAGCAGTCCCTTGATGCTTCCTCGCATTGTGTCTCCTCCTTAGAGATACGACTCCATGGCTGACTTGGGTGACTTCAAACCCAATCCCAATGTGACAACCGTCGATGACGGGGACGCGAACGACCCTCCGTGGTCCATGTGCATGCGATGAGACGTGCTCTCCCTGAGGGAAAGTGGATTCGTCGCCAGCGGGAACCGGACGAACCGTTCACTCCCGACGCCGGGGACTATGCTCCATCGTTGTCAATGTGTAGTGTGCCGGAAATTAGGAATGCATGAATCGACCGGGAGGGATAGCTCCCGTTGGCGAATGCTGAGGGGCTGGCTGAGGCGCCTACTTCGTCTGGACGGCGGTCCGCCGCCCGCGCCCGAACATTCGGTAGATCGCCGGCAAAACGATCAGCGTCAGGATGTTCGCCGAGACCACCCCGCCGATCACCACGGTCGCCAGGGGCCGCTGCACCTCCGCGCCGATGCCGGTGTTGAGCGCCATGGGCACGAAACCCAGAGCGGCGACCATCGTTGTCATCAGCACCGGGCGCAGGCGCATCAGCGCGCCCTGCTCGATCGCTTCATCGGGCGGCTCGCCCGACTCCAGCCGCCGCCGCATGGTGGAGACCAGGACAAGCCCATCGAGCATCGCCACGCCGCAGACGGCCACAAAGCCGATCCCGGCCGAGACCGTGTAGGGCATGTCACGCAGCCAGAGGGCCAGGATCCCGCCCACCGCCGCAAAGGGGGCGCCGGTAAAGATGATGAACGCGTCCCGCACCGAGTTCATGCTGTTGTAGAGCAGGAACAGAATCAGAAGCAGTGCTGCCGGTACGATAAGCCTAAGACTCCTGCGCGCCCGCTCCATATGCTCGAACTGCCCCGCCATGCGCACGAAGTAGCCCGGCGGCATGTCGACCTCCGCCGCAATTCGATCGCGGGCCTCGGCCACGAAGCTACCCACGTCACGGCCGTCGACGTTACATTGGACGACGATCCGGCGCTTCTGCCACTCCCGCGTGACCGTCGCGGGGCCTTCCACGTGCTCGATGGTCGCCAGTTGATCCAGGGGAATGCGCGCGCCGGCGGCGGTGGGTACGAGGATCCTTCGCAGGGCGTCCGGGTGATCCCGGTAGCGTTCGGGCAAGCGCAGCACCAGGTCGAACCGGCGCTGGTCCTCTCGAATCTCACCCACCCGCACGCCGCCGACCGCTTCGACCAACTCCAGCACATGCTGGGCCGAGACGCCGTGGCGCGCCACGGCGTCCTGGTCCACCCGCACCTCGAGTATGGGCTGCCCGGTGATCTGCTCCACGTAGAGGTCGGTGGCGCCCTCGATCGAATCGAGGACATCGGCCACCTGGTCGGCGGTTTCGCGCAACCGGCCGAGGTCGTCGCCGAAGATCTTGACCCCGATGTCGGTGCGGATGCCGGCAATCATCTCGTTGACGCGCATCTCGATCGGCTGCGTGAAGATCATGCGCATCCCGGGCAGACCTGCCAGGTCGGCGCGCATGTGCTCGACCAGCTCATCCTGCGTACTCGCCCGCGTCCACTCATCTCGCGGGGTCAGGGTGATGAAGATGTCGGTCAGCTCCATCCCCATCGGGTCGGTGGCCACCTCCGCTGTGCCGGTACGCGCCCACACATCGCGAACCTCGTCGGGAAACTTCTCGAGGATCACCTTCTCGATCTGCGTGCCGTAGCGGATCGACTCCTCCAGCGACACGCCGGCCAACCGGACGGTGTTGATGACGATGCCTCCCTCCGATAGCCGCGGAATGAATTCCGATCCGATGGTGAGCCCCAACGCCGCGGCGCCGGCCACCACCAACACCGCGCCGGCGATGACCGCACGCCGCCGCTGCAGCACGAAGTGGATGACCGGCCGGTAAAGGCGCTTCGCCAAGCGCGCGAACCAGCTCTCGCTGAATGTCTGTCCCCGCTTGAGCGCCAGGCTGGCCAGCACCGGCATGAGAGTGAGCGAGAGAATCATCGAACCCGCCAAGGCGAACAGCAGGGTCAGCGCCATCGGCCGGAAGAGCTTGCCCTCGATCCCTTCCAGAGCGAGCACGGGTAGGAAGACGACGGCGATGATGAGCTCGCCGTACATCGTGGGCATGCGCACCTCGAGGGCCGCGTCGCGCACCGTCTCTAGAACCGAACGACGCTGATCTCCCTCGCAGCGCTCATCTCCCTCGGAAAGCTTTCTGACGCTATTCTCCACCATGACGACCGAGCTGTCGACGAGCAGACCGAAGTCGATTGCCCCCAGGCTCAGCAGGCTGCCGGCGATGCCGAAGCGAGCCATCCCCTGAGCCGCGAAAAGCATCGACAGCGGGATCGCCGAGGCCACGATCAAGCCGGCGCGGATGTTGCCGAGGAAGGCGAAGAGCACCGCGATCACCAAAAGGGCGCCAAGCAACAGGTTCTCCTCGACGGTCCTGAGCACTTCGTCGACGAGCTCGGTTCGTTCGTAGACCGGCCGGATCTCGACCCCCGCGGGCAGGATCTTGCGGATCTCCTCCATCCGCTGCTGCAGGCGGGTCGTCACCTCGTGGCTGTTCTCGCCCATCAGCATGAAGCCGAGCCCCAGCACGACCTCACCCTCGCCGTTGGCGGTCACCGCCCCGCGGCGAATCTCGTACCCCTCGCGGACCTCGCCAATGTCGCGCACGTGGACCGGCACGCCGTCGTGGGCGGTGATCACGATGTTGCCGATCTCCTCGAGGCTGGTCGTGAGGCTCACCCCCTGGACCAGATGAAGCTCGCCGGCTTGCTCCAGGTACCCGCCGCCGACATTGAGATTGTTGCGCGCCAGGGCACCGGCGACCTCGTCGAAGGTGAGCTCGTACTTCGTCAGTCGCACGGGATCGATCATCACGTGGAACTGCTTCTTCTCGCCGCCCCAGGTGTTGACCTCCGCCACCCCGGCGACCGACTGCAATCGCGGCTTGATGACCCAATCGTGCAGGGTGGTCAGCTCCCGCAACGTGTGCGTCTCGCTGGAGAGGACGTAGTGGTAGATCTCCCCCAGTCCGGTCGCCACCGGCCCCATCTGGGGCTGGGCGATGCCCTCGGGCAGCTGGGCCCCTTGCAGACGTTCCATCACGAGCTGGCGGGCGAAGTAGATATCGGTGCCGTCTTCGAAGATCACGGTCACCTGCGACAGTCCGAACTTCGAGATCGAGCGGACCTCCTCCAGGCCCGGCAACCCCGAGATCGCCCGTTCGACGGGGAAGCTGATCTGTTGCTCGATCTCCAGCGGCGAGAGGGCCGGGGCGGTCGTGTTGATCTGCACCTGGACCGGGGTCGTATCCGGAAAGGCATCCACAGGCAGGCGCAGCACGGTGTGCACCCCCACCCCGATCAACACCAGGGTGAGAACGATGACCGTCAAGCGGTGATTCAGGGACCAGTTGATGATCGCGCTCAGCATGCTCGGCTCCTTCTGTTGACCCTAGCGGGCGGCCCAAGGCCGTGCGGTACAGGGCCGATCGGTCCGCACGCAGGAACCCATCGGCCGCGCCCCGCCCGGTGTCCTACTGGCCCGGATGCACCTCGCAACAACCGGCACCCAGGTTGCCGCGCAGGATCTCGGTCTTGAGCAGGAAGCTTCCCTGGGTGACGACCTCGTCTCCGGGGGCGATGCCCGCGAGCACCTGGTAGGACCCGCCCTGGGCGTCGCGCAGCTGTACCGCGCGGGGCTGGTAGACCGCATCGCTCTGCTTCACGAAGACCACATTGCAGCAGCCCTCCCACTGGACGGCCGCCTGGGGAACGACCAGGGCCGGTTCGCGATCCCGCACCAGGACATTCGCCTCCGCGAACATGTGTGCCTTCAGCAGGCCGGTGGAGTTGTCGAACTCGGCGCGGGCCCGCAGCGTGCGCGTGCGCGGATCCAGCTCCGCGCTCACCCAGCTGATGTAGCCGCCGAAAACCCGCTCGGGCAGACTGGCGACGCGCAAGGTCACGGTCTGTCCCTTGGCAATCTCATCGAGGTCGGCCTCGTAGACATCGAGGATCGCCCACATCTGGGTCACATCGGCGACCGCGAAGAGCGGCTTGGCCGGACCGACGACTTCACCCACGACGGCATGCCGCTCCACGACCACCGCATCGAAGGAGGCGGTGATCAGGTAGCGGGGACTCGTGTCCTGGGTTCGCGTGATGGCGTCGATCTCGTCGGCGGAGAGCCCGAAGCTCAGGAGCATCTGCTCGGCTTCGGCCAGCTCGATGCGACTCTCGGCCAGTTGGGTCTCCATCTCGAGCAGCACCTTCTCGCTGGATAGGCCGCTCGCGTGCAGCTCGGCCTCGCGCTCGTGATTCTGCCTCCGGAGCTTGGTGACCGCCCGCGCTTTGAGGTAGTGCGACTTCGCCACGCCCAGGTCGGGCGAGGTGATGACGGCCAGCACGTCGCCGGCTTCGACCTCATCGCCCAAGTCGGCATGGACCTCCGCCACGATCCCCGGCATCTGCGGGGCCAGACGGGCGTAGAGGTTGCGGTTGTAGTCGAGCACGGCATTGCACTCGACCCACCGGCTGACCGGCTGAACCCGCGCCGTGGCGAACTCGAGTCCCGCCTCTTGGGCAATCGCCGGAGAAGCGAGGCGTACGATCGAGTTCACCTTGGCGCACACGGTGGCCGGCGCCTGGTGCATTCGGGAAGGTGTGGCCGCACCCAGATCCCAACCGGACCCGCCAGCCTGTTCGCCGCCCCCGGTCACTGGAGCGGGAGACACGTTGCCGCCCGCCGCGGCCTGGACGGGAGACCAGGCACCAGCGCCAGCTTCCGCGTGGGCGGCCGAGCCTGCCCCGCCGCCACCCGCGTTCGCCGGGGCCACCTCGGGATTGCAGATGGCGCACTGCGACTCGGGCCGCTCGTGCGGGGCACACCAATCCCCCACCGCCTTGAACGCGGGGATGAGAGCGGAATTGCACTGGTAGCACAAAGCCTCCGGCACGCCGTGGCCGGGGCACGGTCCCATCGACTCGATCAGGGACGGATTGCAGAAAGGACACTGGGCCTCGGCGATCTGGTGCTCGGCGCAGAATGCACCCTCTTGGGCCGACACCGACGCGTCGGATCCCAGCACCTCGGCCTCGCGGCCATCCTGCCGGTCGCAGCCGAGCTGCGCCGCGGCCAGGATCAGCAGCAAGATCACGAGAGACCATCCCAGGGATTGGATGCGCTTCATGGCTATTCTCCTCCCGATGTGCACGCGAGCGTGCCCGCTGATCGACACGTGCGTGCGCATGACGGCGGCCTACTCTGCTCGGATGCCTGCCGGCAAAGAGTCCGCCCGTTGTCTGTTCGGACAAGAAAGGTTGGTGGTGATGGCGAGACCGGGTACTAGGAGCGGGGAGGATGGAAGATGTCCACCGGATCCAGCGAGCAGAAGACCCCAATCACGGGGATCCGGTGGGGGCGGACCACGTAACGGGGCGAAAGGGTGACCGGTCGTGGCTGGAGGACCAAGAGCCCCGCGCAGCACGATCGGAAACAGCTGTGGCAGGCGGTGGGGCAGCCGGTGGGGCAGCAGTCGTTCTGATCGGCGCCGAAATCGGGACAAGCGTTCAGCGCCGATGAGAGCGGCTCATCGAAATCCGACGCCCGTTCGTCCGGCCGGCGCTCGTCTGGTAGGGAGATGGGCTCACAGGCCTCCTCCTCAGCTGAGCACCCACACCGGTTCGCCGCCGCGGCCGAGGCGCGATCAGCGCCCACGGCGAACACGGGCGTGCTTCCCAGTCCCATCGTGACCAGGAGCAAGCATGTGATGATGCAAGGCAAGGTGTTCATCCCGTGAACCGTCCGCCTACCCGTCATGAACGCAAGCCGAGGCACTGCTCTCACTGTGACCCTACCCCACCCCTCGGGCAGGGGTGAGTTCCAGCGGGTCCGGCCACCGCGGGGGTTGCAAGCCACGCCTGGGTCGCCATCGTGTTGCGCCTAGGGCGATCCATTGGGAGTCGGCCACACGCGTGATGCCCGCGAAGAACTCGCCGGCCCCAGCGGACCAGGCGGGGAAAATAGCGGCGACGAGCAGGACGATCACTCCTCGGGGGATCGTACCCACCCGGACCGGTCTTCCGGGACCCGACGTGTTCCCCTCATCGATCACTCCTCGCTAGGCGCGCGTGATCGTGTCTTGTCCTCGGATTCCTGTGCGCTATCCTTGGTCGCTCATCTTGCGCGGAGTCTGGAGTTCGGATCGAGGAAGTAGCATGCTGCCACGAATGCTGATGATGACCATCCTCTGCCTGCTGGCCGCCGCTCCATCGGGGGCGGACTCGGGAGTGCGGGCTCGTCCGCCGAGGGCGACCCTGTCATCCGCACCGGGGTCACGGTGGTTTTGCCCCGGGGCAAAACTCCCCACCCCTATCGGGCCGACTGGTTCACGCTCAACGGCGATGGCGAACTCACCGGCCTGTCGTACGTCCAGGACTTCGGCGCCGGCTACGGTCCGATCGAGATCACCAAGACCAACAGCGTGGGCATCGTGCGCGATGCCATTGGACAGTGGTGCCAGGCCCGGTTCGGCAGTAATGTGTTGGTCGCCGCCGAGACCATGACCGGCATCCACGGCCACCGGCTGCACGCCTTGCCGCATGACCGGCTGCGTGAGGTGATGAAGGCCTACGGCCGCTAGCGCGACCGCATCTGGCGCGACCGCATCCGGGCGCAACCCCATCCAGCCATCGCTTGATGAAGGTGAGAGGAGCCCCACCGATGCCAAGCAACCACGTCACCACGATCGCGCGCGAGCTACAGCTCGAACCGCAGCGCGTGGAAGCCGCCGCCCAACTGCTGGGCGGCGGCGCTACGGTGCCCTTCATCGCCCGCTATCGCAAGGAAGCCACCGGATCACTCGATGAGGTGGCCATCACCGCGATTCGCGACCGGCTCGAACAGCTGGCCGAACTCGACCGGCGGCGAGAAGCTATCCTGAAGTCGCTCACCGAGCGTGAGCTCCTGTCGCCCGAACTCGAAGCGAAGATTTCCGCCGCTCCCACACTGGCCGTCCTCGAGGACGTCTATCTTCCCTTCCGTCCCAAGCGGCGCACGCGAGCGATGATCGCGCGCGAGAAAGGTCTCGAGCCCCTGGCCGAACTGTTGTTCGAGCAGCGCGGCGATCGGCCCCTCGATCCGGAAGCGGCCGCCCGCGACTACATCGATCAAGAGCGCGGCGTGCCCGATGCGGCGTCGGCACTGGCGGGAGCTCGCGACATCATCGCCGAGCAGGTCAGCGAGCACGCCGACGCGCGGGCCCGTTTGCGCGAGTTCTTCAAACGTAAGGGGATCCTGACCTCACGCGTGGCCAAGAACAAGGAGACCGAGGGCGCGAAGTACAAGGACTACTTCGACTGGCAGGAGCCGGCACTGGCGGCGCCCTCCCACCGCGTGCTCGCCATGCTGCGTGGTGAGAAGGAGGGCTACCTATACCTTCACATCGCGCCGCCCGAAGAGCCGGCCCTCGCATTGCTCGAGCGTCTCTTCGTGCGCGGCACGGGCCCGGCCTCCCAACAGGTGGCCCTGGCCACGGAAGACGGCTACAAACGGCTGCTGGCCCCCTCGCTGGAGACCGAACTGCGCGTGGCGATCAAACTGCGCGCCGATGATGAGGCGATCCGGGTCTTTGCCGACAACCTGCGTGAGCTGCTGCTGGCGCCACCGCTGGGACAAGAACGAGTGCTGGCCCTTGACCCAGGCTTTCGGACCGGCTGCAAGCTCGTGTGTCTGGATGCCCAGGGCGCATTGCTGCACCACGAAACGATCTACCCGCATACCGGCGGCGCTCGGGCCGAAGAGGCATCCGGGCGGTTGCGTGACCTTGGTCAACGTTTCGAGATCGAGGCGGTCGCGATCGGCAACGGTACCGCCGGACGGGAGACCGAGCGCTTTGTTCGTGCGGCCGGCCTGCCGAAGGCCATCGCGATCGTGATGGTCAATGAGTCGGGAGCGTCGGTCTACTCCGCATCCAAAGCCGCGCGCGAGGAGATGCCCGAGCAGGACGTCACCGTGCGCGGGGCCGTCTCGATCGGCCGGCGCCTGATGGATCCGCTGGCCGAGCTGATCAAGATCGACCCCAAGTCGATCGGCGTGGGACAGTATCAGCACGACGTCGACCAGGGCGCGCTCAAACGCAGTCTCGACGATGTGGTGATGAGCTGCGTCAACAGCGTGGGCGTGGACGTGAACACCGCCAGCCATCAGCTCCTGGCCTACGTCTCCGGGCTGGGCCCGCAGCTCGCCCGCGGAATCGTGGCCCACCGCACCGAGCACGGGCCGTTCCCTCACCGGCGCGCGTTGCTCAAGGTCTCACGCCTGGGGCCGAAGGCCTTCGAACAGGCTGCCGGGTTCTTGCGCATCCGAGGCGGGGAACATCCGCTCGATGCCAGCGCGGTGCATCCCGAGAGCTATCCGATCGTTGACGCCATGGCGCGTGATCTGGGCAGCACGGTCGGCGATCTGCTCCAAGACCAGAAGCAGCGAGAGCGCATCGATCTCGAGCGCTATGTGGATGATCGCGTTGGCATGCCCACCCTGCGCGACATCCTGGCCGAACTGGCGCGGCCGGGACGCGATCCGCGCGAACGCTTCGAAGCCTTTGCCTTCGCCGAGAATGTCGCCGCCATCGAGGACGTCCGGCCGGGCATGCTGCTGCCGGGCATCGTGACCAACGTCACCGCCTTCGGCGCCTTCGTCGATATCGGTGTTCATCAGGACGGACTCGTCCACATCAGCCAGCTCGCCGACCGCTTCGTGCGCGATCCCGCCGAGGTGGTCAAGGTGGGGCAGCAAGTATCGGTGGCGGTGCTGGAGGTCGACCTGGAACGTAGGCGCATCTCGCTGTCGATGCGTTCGGCCGCCGGCGGCTCGAGGAACCGAGCCCAGACTGATTCAGGTTGAGGACGTTGAAGACTTCAGAGTCTCCTGCTCCACAATTCACTCGGTATGGTGCGCAAATTTGGTCGCGACATTGAGCAGTTTGCCTGCCCGAGTTTCCGGCTCAGCGAAGCCTGCTCCCGCCATCCGCGACCTCGCCGCACCCACCTGGGAGCGTTCACGGAGACCGTAGCGGCACCGCGATCCGCCCCAGGATCGCCTCCAGACCGCGGACATCGGCCTCGGTAAAGGCGCCCTTGCGATCCGAGTCCACGTCCAGCACGCCGATCAGTGTGCCCGCCGCGTCACGGAGTGGCATGACCACCTCGCTGCGCGAGCGCGCGTCGCACGCCACGTGATCCGGAAACGCCTCCACATCCTCGACCAGCACCGGCTCGCCCCGCTTCACACAGGCCCAGCACACACCGTCGGGGCCGGGCAGAACCGCGCAGGCCAGCGGGCCTTGATAGGGTCCCACGATGAGCCGATCACCGGCCAGACGATAGAACCCCGTCCAGAAGTAGTGGGGCATCTTGTGATGCAGGAGGGCCACGGTCGTGGCCATGCGGGCGGTGAGATCGCCGGTCTTCTCGAAGAGCTCGGCCAGTTGCAGGTCGATGCGCTCGTAACGTCCAGCCAGACTTTCAGATCCTGGGGCCATGCTCTGTACTCTCCCATTCTCCGGCCGATGCGCTTGGCACGGCTTGGCTTGAACCGATATGCTAACCGCCGAACCCGAGCATGACCTGCGTACGAGGGTCGCAGCCCAGGTCGACGTTCGAGTACCGGCAGCCGTAGGTCGTACGCTGGGGATCGCCGGCCGAGGACCTCGTACCGGTGGCCCTCCGTGCACAGGTTCGCCGCCAGTGGGTTCCCTCGCAACCGTGGAATGGGAAGGGTCGAGACATGCGAGTGCTTCTCTTGGGCGTGGGCATGCAAGGCAAAGCCGCCCTCCACGACCTCGTGGCCAGCACCGAGGTCACCGGTATCCTGGCCGCCGACGCAAACCTCGATGGCCTGCGTGCCCACGCGGCCCGGATGGGGTATGAGGCCTGTGGCCACCTGCAGTGCGTACCCTGTGACGCGGACGACTCGCGGCAACTCAGGGTCCTCTTCGAGCAGCGGCCCGATGTCGTCATCGACCTTCTGCCGGTCCACTTCGGTCACGCGGTCGCGCAGCTTGCCATCGAGCATCAGGTGGACCTGGTCAACACGATGTACGTACGTCCCGAAATCCGCGCCCTTGCCGATCGCGCCCGAGCCCGCGGCGTCACCATCCTGCCGGAGTTCGGCCTCGATCCCGGGATCGACCTGGTTCTCCTGGGCGAGGTGGTGCGCTCGCTGGATGAGATCGAAACACTCGACAGCTACGGCGGCGGCCTCCCCGAACCCGATGCCGCCGAGCCGCCTCTGCGCTACCGCGTGACCTGGACCTTCGCCGGGGTCTTGCGCGCCTATCGCCGCGCGGCGCGGCTCGTCGCCGATCGCGGTGTGCGGGAAATTCCACCCGAGGAGATCTTCGCCCCGCAGCACATTCACCCCGTGGAGGTCGACGGCCTGGGGAGGCTCGAAGCCTATCCGAACGGAGATGCTCTCGCCTTCGCCGAGGCAGCCGGGCTGGATCCGGGGCGCCTCCGATCGACCGGCCGCTATACCCTGCGCTATCCCGGCCATGCCGAGCTATGGCGATTGCTGGGTCGGCTGCACCTGCTCGACGAGGAGCCGGTCTTCGTCGGCGGCCATCCGGTGAACCGGCGCGACTACCTGGCCGGCGTGTTGGGGCCGCACCTCGAGCTCGGAGAGGACGAGAGGGATGTGTCGATCGTGCGCATCGAGGCGACCGGACGGCGCGAGGGACGGCGCGTTCGCGTGATCGCCGAGCTGATCGACTGGCGCGATCACGAGTCGGGACTCACCGCCATGAGCCGGACGGTGGGCTTCACCGCCAGTATCGGCGCCCATCTGCTGGCGCGCGACGCACTGCCCGGGCCCGGCCTGCTCTCGCCGGTGCGCGACGTTCCCTACGATCGCTTCACCCGCGAGCTCGAACGACGCGGGATCCGCACGACCCTGCGGATCGAGACCGAGGAGGGAGCTCGATGACTCTTCCCCAACCATCCCGACCGATCGAGATCCTGCTCATCGAGGACAATCCCGCCGACGTCCGGCTGACCGAGGAGGCGCTGCTCGAAGGCCGGATGAGCAATCATCTCAGTGTCGCCGGCGACGGCGAGACCGCGCTCCAGATGCTCAGGCGCGAAGGCGTCTACGCAAACCAGCCCCGGCCCGATCTCATTCTGCTGGACCTCAACCTACCGAAGCTCGATGGGCGGGATGTACTGGCCCAGCTCAAGCAAGACCCGGTTCTTCGCAAGATTCCAATCATCGTCCTGACGACCTCGTCGGCACGTGAGGACATCGAGCAGAGCTACCGGCTCCATGCGAACTGCTACATCTCGAAGCCGGTCGAGTATGGGGAATTCCTGGAGGTGATCCGCCTGATCGAGGACTTCTGGCTCCGGAGAGTGCGGTTGCCGGGCGTATGGGACTAGGAAGTCCAAGGCAGAATCTAGTCTTCGGGCTCCAGCCGGGCACCGCAGTACTTGCAGTGCACCGCATCCGGGTCATGTCCCTCGGCGGCACACATCGGACAGGCTTGGGTGGAGACCATCTCCCGGCCCGTGCGCGCCAACTCCACCGAAACGATACCGGTCGGCACCGCGATGATCCCGTAGCCCATGATCATGACCACCGACGCCAGCAACCGTCCCAGCACCGTGGCCGGGGCCAGGTCGCCGTAGCCCACGGTCGTCATGGTGACCACAGCCCAGTAGATACTGATCGGAATGCTGGAGAAGCCGCTCGCCTCGCCCTCGATCAGGTACATCAAAGCCCCGACGATGACAAGCAGCGTCACGACACCTGCCAGAAAGACGACGATCTTGCGAGCACTGGCGCGCAGGGCGGTCCTCAGATGCTCCGCTTCCCCCACGAAGTAGCCAAGCTTGAGCACGCGGAAGACGCGCATCATACGCAGCGCGCGGATCACGGCGAGGGATTGTGTGCCGGGAAGGATGACGCTCAGGTAGGTTGGCAGAATCGCCAGTAGGTCGACGATCCCGAAGAAGCTTCGCGCATAACGTATCGGGCGGCCTACGACCAGAAGCCGCATGAGATACTCCGCGGAGAACAGTCCCGTGATGATCCACTCGATGGTTCGCATTGCCGCGCCGTAGCGCTCCCTGAGCGGCGCGACGCTCTCCAGCAAGACGGTCGTGACGCTGAGCACGATCAGTATCAAGAGGGCTATGTCGAACGTCTTGCCGGCAGCCGAATCGGCTTCGAAGATGATCTCGTGCGCGCGGTGTCTCCACGGCGCCTGGTGGGCTGTCGGCGGGCCGTCCGGCCGGCTCGATGGCGTCATCGGTGTCGTCGATGTCGTCGGTTTCATCACCGAGAACCCTAGGCGAGGCCCCCCGCCGAATCAAGATGACACTGCGATCGGCACATGCACTCCGCCACCGGGCCGCCATTCTCCTGGCCAGCTTCGTATCCGCCGGGTACGTCGGGTGTACCGGGCACGCCGGGTGTGCCGGGTCCAGGACCCAACACGACGGCGCCATGGTCACGGTTACTGATCACCGGCCCCAATGTGACCGCGCCATGACCGAGGATGCCGGTCAGCAAGCCCAAGATGATGCGGTCGACCGGTGGGTTCATCGGTGGATGCAGGAGCGCCACATCCCAGGCCTCTCCCTCGCGGTCGTCAAGGGAGGCCGCGTCGTCAAGACGCGCGCCTACGGACTCGCAAGCATCGAGCTCGAGGTGCCCGCGAGTACCACGACCGTCTACGCCCTGGCCCCTGGTACAGCCGTCTGGCGCTGACCGAGGAAGGACTTCGTCCGGGCAACCGGTTGCATCGCCTTCACGTCGAGTACCCCGAATTCATGCGCACCGCCGGTGGTCTGAACTCCACGGTCTCCCTTCATCGCTACCTGGATGACGATCTCACGGTCATCGTGCTCACGAACTGCCAGGGGGCGGGACCCAACGAAATCGCCGAGGGCGTGGCACGCGTCTATGTTCCCGAACTCGCCGAATCCCCGGTGTTTCTGTCCGCTGCCGCCCATAACGAAGATTGAGCTTGCAAGGAACCCGGCGAAGCTGCGTAATCCCTGCCCATAAGCGACCTCAACTGAAGTCCGATTCCCATCTACCCCGTGCGGAAGAGGTGGCTCGATGGATCCGAACTCATCCCCACGCATCGCCGGGTCGGTACCGACTCCGGGGCGACGGCGCACCGGTGCCCAGCCGGGCTATCGATCGCGCTCCAAACCGTGCCGTGGACCGCGACTCGGGACGCCCCGCGGAGGGCGATGCCGTTCGCGCCGTGAATCCGACCGCGCCAGCGGATTGATCCCCTGGCTCCTCCTTCTGATCCTGGGCCTTTCGGGGCAGCTTGGCGGACCAGCGCACGGGGATTCGAACACGATCACCCTCTCGGATGCCCTCGAACGGGCCCTGGCGAACAATCCCGAGCTGCAAGCCAGCCACCACGCCGCCGAAGCGGCGCGGTGGACTTCCCGCCAAGCAAAGGGCCAACTCCTCCCCTCGCTCAACCTTCAAAGCGGGTTCACCCGTCTGGACGAGGAGACGGTCGCGCGGGCCAACGCCCTCGGTACCGAGTTCACGATGTACTTCCCCGACAGCAGCGGGATGCTTCAACCGGTGACGATCGAAATTCCTCAGACCGTCTTTCGTGACGGCTACCGAACGACCCTGACCGCCCAGTGGCTGCTGCTCAATCCCTCGGTGTGGAACACGGCATCGCTGGCCGGTACGGCCGCCGGCGTCGCCCGCGCCGAACACGAGGTAGCGCGCCAGCGAACGATCCACCAGGTCATCTCCCGCTATCTGGACCTGCTCAAGGCCCACGAGGCCGCCACGATCCAGCGGGATCACCTCGCCCTGGCTCGCCAGAGCCGGGAGCAAGCCGAGCGGCTCTACGATGTCGGCCGTTATGCCGAAGCCGATGTGCTGCGCTGGCGCGTGGAGGAAGCGCAGCAGCAGCAACTCCTGGTCCGGCAGGAGAGCGCCCGGCACATCGCCGCCCTGGCGCTGGAGAACGCCCTCGGCGAAATGCCCCTCGGACACACGCGGCCGGTGCCGGAGCTGCCCGCGCCGCTCGAGCACGCGCTGGAGGGTTTCCGCGTCCAGGATGAGACCGCCTGGCACGACTTCTTGGACCGATCGCTCGATCCGGCGGTCCGAGCCACGCCGACCTACGCGATCCTGGAGGGCGCCGTGCGTAGCGCCCGGCTCGAACACCGGCAGAGCACCTACGAGTTCCTGCCCACGCTGGTCGTGAGCGGCAGCTACGGGTGGCAAGAAAACGACACCTTCGAGCCCGATGGAGAGAAAGCCTGGTCGGTGGGTGCCACCCTCAACCTACCTCTCTTCGACGGACTGCGGAATGTCTCCGGCTTCCAGGCCAGCGACCACCGCCTGGCCGAGGCCCGCCGAACGCTCGAGACCTCCTACCGGAATATGCTGTTGGCCGCGGGGAGCGCCCGCACCCAGATTCAGAGTTTCGTCGAGCAACTTCGCTTGGCCGAAGCCAGTCTGGAGAGCGCCCGGCGCAGTTTCGAGATCCGGAAGAACAGCTTCTCGCTGGGGCGTCTCAGCAACATCGAGTGGATCGACGCCCACCTGACGCTACGCACCGCTGAACAGAACCGGACCCTGGCCTACTACGATCTGATCCAATCGATCGCCGACTACCACCATGCCATCGGACGCATTGATGAACTGACATCGATCCAAGGGAGAAGACGATGAAGGCGGTATCGAGCCAACCCCTTCGCCCCGGCGCGCGACTCCCGGCCGGCGCACGACTCCCGGCCGGCGCGCCCCCGCCGGCCAGCCTATTTCTGGCCGGCTTGCTGTTCCTGGCCGCCGGCTGCGAGAAGCCGGCCGAGGAGGTGCCCGAGGCGCCGCCGGTCTCGGTGGGCACGATGCGGCTCGCCCGGGAAACCCTGTCCGAATCCTACAACCTGACCGGCATCCTGCGCGCCTATCGCGATGTCGACATCGTGGCGGAGGTCTCGGGAAGCCCGGAGCGCGTGTTGCACGACGTGGGCGACGAGGTGTCTCGAGGCGCCGTCCTGGCCGTGCTCGAGAAGGAGGTGCCGCAGGCATCGCTGCGCCAGGCCGAAGCCGCCCTGCTCGCCTCCGAGGCCCGGGCCCGCGTGGCCGCCGCCGACTTCCGGCGCGACTCGACCCTTCATGCCGCCGGCGACATTGCCGCCGCCGCCTTTGAGGCCAGCCGCATGGCGGCTCAGACCGCCCGCGCCGACTACCTCGCGAGCCAGGCCACGCACGACCTGGCAGCCCGTGAGCTCCGCGAGACCGAGATCCGCGCGCCGCTAGGCGGCCGCGTCGCTCGCCGGATGATCGACGAAGGCGGCTTCGTCACCCGGGGCACCCCGGTCTTCCGGATCGTCGATCTGGACTCGCTGAAGCTCTCGCTGTCGGTTTCCCAGCGAGACGTCGCTCGGATCGAGATAGGCGATCCCGTGTGGATCGACACCGGCCTCGCCACGATCCGGGGACGAATCCGGCGCATCGCCCCCGAGGCCGACGAGGTCTCCCGCACCTTCCCCGTCGAAGTGGTGCTGCCCAACACGCCGGCTCACGACCTGCGCGCCGGTATGGTGGTGCGGGTCACCCTCCAGCTCTCCGAGTATCCGGATGTGCTGGCAGTTCCCAAAGACGCCGTCCTCACCGAGGGCGGCGCGCCCTACGTCTTCGTCATCGTCCACGACACGCTCGCGGTTCGCCGCCCCGTCGCGCCCGGGTCACTCATCGATGACCGGGTCATCATCGAGGCCGGTCTTGCGCCGGGCGAGAGAATCATCCATGTGGGGCTGACGAGCTTGCGTGACTCCACGCGCATTCGCATCGACACCGGCAACGAGCTGCCCGCTCGGGAGGTGGCCCGATGAGTACGCTCCCCCGTCTGTCGGTGGGCCAGCCGGTTCTGGTCAACCTCCTGATGGTGGGCATCATCGTGGGCGGCTTCTTCGCGCTGCTCGACATGCCCCAGGAGCTGAACCCCAACGTCAGCTTCAACTGGGTGTTCGTCACCATCCCCTACCCCGGCGCCTCGCCCGCCGAGGTGGAAGACTTGATCATCATTCCGGCCGAGGAAGAGGTCGATAAGATCGACCGCATCGACGAGCTCCTCTCGACGGCCGGGGAGGGCTGGGGGTTCCTGTGGATCAAGTTCGAGGAGATGTCGCAGCACGACTTCACCGCGGCCATGCAGGATGTGCGCATGCACATCGATCAGGCCGATCTTCCCAACGACATTGAGGACCCGATCATCGAAGACTTCGGGTCCGACGACTTCGCTCCGGTCATTTCGGTGGGCATCACCTTCTCCAGTGATGAGGACGCGGCCGCCGACATCGCCGACGACTTGGCCGACGACATCGAGCACATCGCCGATGTGGCCAAGGTGCAGATCTCCGGACTCGAAGACCGCGAAATCTGGGTCGAGGTGGACCCATTCCAGCTCGCCGCGCAGAATCTCACACTTTCGAGCGTCGTCGGCGCCCTGGCCGCCCGCAACATCAACCTGCCGGGCGGCAACGTCACGATCGGCCGCTCGGAGTACTTGGTCCGCGCGGTAAGCCGCTACGAGTCCCCGGAGGAGATCAGAGAGACCGTGCTCTTCTCGGCCCCCGACGGCCGGATCGTCCGTCTGGGAGACGTGGCCCGGGTCCGCGCGGTCCGGGCCGAACAGACGGTGCTCGCGCGTTTGAACGGTACGCGCTCGATCACGATCTCGGTCTCGAAGAAAGCCGGTGGCTCCACCTACGCGCTGGCCGACGAGGTCAAGGCCCTGGTCGCCGAGTACGAGACCCGCAGTCCCGCGGGCATCGAGTACACGATCACGATGGACTCGACCGAGATGATCTCGGAGATCTTGGGCGTCCTGCGCAACAACGCGCTCTTCGGCATCGTCTTCATCTTCGCCATCCTGCTCACCTTCCTGGGCCTGGGCAACGCGTTGCTGGCCTCGATGGGCATTCCGCTCTCGTTTCTGATCACCTTCATCCTCATGAACCTCACCGGGCAGACGGTCAACGGCTCGAGTCTCTTCGCCCTCATCATCGTGCTCGGGATCATCGTCGATGACGCCATCATCGTGATCGAGAATGTCCACTCGCATCGCCAGCGCGGCAAGCCGTTGCGCCAGGCGGTGATCGAAGGCACCGAGGAGGTGCTGGGGCCGGTCACCTCGGGCATCCTGACCACGATCGCGGCCTTCCTGCCACTCATGCTGCTGCCCGGCATCATGGGCAAGTTCATGCGGGTGATTCCAATGGTGGTGAGCCTGGCCCTGCTCGCTTCGCTCTTCGAGGCGACCACGATCCTGCCGGCACACATCCACGACTGGACCCGCAAGGCCACCCATCACACGAAGCCGGAGATGCGTTTCTACGTGTGGCTGCGCGACCGCTACGAGCGCGGGCTGCGCGCGCTCCTGAAACGCCGCTATTGGGTGCTGGGTGCCACGGTCCTGCTGATGGCCCTGAGCACCATGGCGATCCCGCTGGTGGGGATCGAGCTCTTCGGCGAGGAGAACCTGGACTTCTTCACCGTGCTCGTGAAGCTTCCCGAGGGCAGTTCACTGGAAGAGACCGACCGGGTCATCGAACGCATCGAGGCCGCCGCGCTCGAGCTTCCGGCCGAGGATCTCCGCTACGTCGTGGCCAATGCCGGCCTCTACCAGGGCAACGACGAGTGGACGACGCGCAAGAGCGTGGGGCAGGTGGTTGTAACGCTCAAGCCCGCGGCCGAACGGGTGCGCTCGATCGATGAGATGATCGCGCTTCTGCGCGAGCGGGTGAGCGACATCAGTGGGATGACTTCCCTCCAGTTCCAGAAGCCCTCCGGCGGGCCGCCGACCGGTAAGCCCATCTCGATCCGGGTAGCCGGCAAGCATCTCGATGAGCTCGAGAGCGCCGCCGCGGATCTGAAGGAGGTGCTGGGCACGGTTGCGGGGGTCTACGACATCGGCGACGACTTCCCGCGCGGCAAGAAGGAGATCCTGATCAAGGTCGATGAGGAGCGCGCCGCGCTGCTCGGCTTCTCGCCGCAGCAGATCTCACTCGAGCTGCGTACCGCCATCGAAGGCGTGACCGCCACCACCTTCCGCGAGGGGGACGAGGATATCGACGTCATCGTGAAGCTCGCCGACTCGAAGCAGCAGTCCTTGGAGGACATCGGCAGCCTGAAGCTCACCAGCCTGCACGGCGGAAACGTACCGGTGAAGGATCTGGCGGAGATGACCGTGCGCGACGGCGCCTCCGAGATCAAGCACCGCAACCTGACGCGAACGATCATGGTGACCGCCGAGCTGGACGACGAGATCGTTTCCTTGGATGAGGCGGTCGCCCAGGCGCGGCGCCACTTCGATCGAATCGCCGCGCGCTATCAGGACGTGCGGTTCGAGATGGGAGGCGAGTTCGAGGAGTTCACCACGGCCTTCAACAACATCGCGATGCTCTTCGGTGTGGGCGTCCTCCTGATCTACTTGATCCTGGGCACCCAATTCCGCTCCTACATCCAGCCGATCATCATCCTGTTGACCGTGCCGCTGGCCTTCATCGGCGCCATGGTCGGCCTCATGATCAACGGCGATCGGTTCAGCATCGTGACCCTCTTCGGCATCGTGGCGCTGGCCGGGATCGTGGTGAATGATTCGATCGTCATGATCGCCTTCATCAACAATGCCCGCCTCCGCGGCCAGGATCGCTGGGAGTCGATCGTCGCCGGCGGCCGGCAGCGCCTGCGGCCGATCATCCTCACCTCGGTGACCACCATCGGCGGCCTGTTGCCCACCGCCATCGGTCTTGGCGGCAGCTCCAGCGTCTGGCGGCCCCTGGCGAGCACGATCGCCTACGGCCTGCTCTTCTCGACGATCCTGACCCTCTTCGTAATCCCTGCGTTTCTGGCAATCGTCGACGACGTCAAGAAACGGACCGGCGCCTCGCTCATGCCCCGGAAGGAGTAGCCGGGCAGCGCACGCCTGGTGCCAGATGCCTGACAGCAAATGCCTCGCAGGCAGATGCCCGACACGCAAGCACCTCGCAGGACCTCGCAGGAAGATGCCCGACACGCAAATGCCCGCCGCGGACAGCTGGGCAGCTGTCCACCGGCGGGCATTCGTGAACTTTTGACAGCGGGAGGAGCTGTTACCAGCGATTCCGGCCGCCACCGCCGCCGCCACCGCGGGGACGGTCCTCACGGGGACGGGCCTCGTTGACCTTCAGGTTCCGACCGCCGAACTCGGTCTCGTTCAGAGCGCTGATGGCCTCGTTGGCCCCTTCGCTCATCTCGACAAAACCGAATCCGCGGGGACGGCCCGTGTCGCGATCCGTGATGAGTTTCACCGAATCCACCTGCCCGTACTGCCCAAAGAGGTCGCCAAGTCCTTCCTCCGTCGCGTCGAACGGAAGATTGCCTACATAGATCTTCTTCATTGTCATGTCCTCGCTACGCGCCTGCATCCACAGCAACGCACGTCGAGTTACCAACCGCAGGAAAGAGGGTGAAACCTGAACTCAGGAAGGCGAGGCGGAAACCGCTTTCACTTCACGAGGGAAGTCACCTACTTGCCTTGTGGGAACACCCCACGGCGCGGAACGGTATCACGTTCCTCCGCCAGAATGCCAGAAAATTCGTGCAGGCCGATCGGGTGCCGCCCAGCAGAATCAGGACCCGCCCCGCGCCCGACGTCTCCCCGGATCGATGCTCGCAACGCGTACTCTTGTAAGCAGATCGCGTTCTCGTGCGCAGGTGGCGAACGGTCGTTGCCGGCCGTTTTGTTGCTGTTGGTCTCGGGATTGCTTGCGGCGCCGGCGGCAGGACAGCAGAAGGCCATCGATCTTTGCCTGTTCGGCGGCATCAACCTGGCGAATCTCGATACCGATCCCGAGCCGGACCCATCTCTCGAGAACCTCATGCGCTTCTGAGGCGGTGCGGGACTCTGTTTCAACATCCGCCGCGGCCTGAGCTTGGAGATCGAGGGCCTCTATATTGGAAAAGGCGCTAGCGGGGAAAGCAACGGCACCGAGTACGAGACCCACCTGGACTACATCGCGGTCAGTCCCGTGCTGCGCATCGCACCGTCGATTCGCCACTCGGGCTTCTATCTTCTGGCCGGCGCCGAGTTCGCCTTCTTGTTGGGGGCGACCTCGGCAAGCGGGGATGGCGACCTGGAGGGTGCCTCGACCACGAGCTCGAACGAGCGGGACATCAAGGATTCCTTGAACGACACCGACTTCGGCGTGTGCGCCGGGCTCGGCCTCCAGATCGGCGGCGAGGGGCAAGTGGCCTTCACCCTGGAAGGCCGCTACGTCCTGGGACTGACCAACATCTTAGACACCGGCATCGAGGATGATCACCTCCCGGAGGACTCGATCGACCCTGAGTGGAAGACGCAGGGAATCTACGTGTTCGCCGGTCTCCGCCTCTAGGAGGAGCCCGGATTCCGAGGAGCCCGGATTCCGAGGAGCCCGGATTCCAGATTCCCTTGGGCCCTCTTCGGTAGCGCAGTTTCCCTGGGCAGCTCCGGCTCTCCTCGGCCGCCCTGTGGATCCGCCGACGCCCTCAGTTGGCCGCAAGCCCCGAGAAGAACGCCCGCATATCCGGGTCATAGATCGGCTCGGGCGCCACCCTTTGGAGAAGATCCAGCGTGCTCTCCAACTCGAAGGCCGGGTCGAGGACGAAGATCTTCTGATACTCCTGCCGGGCGCGGTCCTCGTCGCCTTGGCGGTAGAAGCACGCACCCAGAAGCTGATAGAGAATGACGCGCTGCCGGGGGGTCAAACGGGCAGCGTCACGCACGACCATCTGGCCGAGGCAATCGGCTGCGCCCGAGAACTCCTCCGCGCGCCAGTGCGCCAGAGGTTCGGCGAGAAGCGCGCGTAAGTCCAGCAGAGCCACGTGCTCATCGTAGTGGGCTCGTAGCTCCGCGCAGTCCGGCGAAATCGCGCCCGCATAGGTGCGGATGAAGACGGCTGCCGTGATCGTATCTCCGGCAACCATGGCCGAATCATAGACCGCTTGGGTTGCGTCGATCAGCGCCGAGTCGGCCAGCTCGGCGCAGGGGAGGTTGGCGTTCGTCACCTCGAGCAGGATATCCGCCGCCGCGTTCGGCTCGCCCAGGGCGAGATGAGCCCGCGTCATCACGATTCCGTAGCGAACCCGCTGGGCATCGGCGACCGACGCTCGCAGCGGCGTTCCGGTGGCCACGACCTCAGCGGCATCGCCGCCCTCGGCCGCAGCAAGGAACAAGACGAGCTGAAGACGCTCGCGCATCTCCGGCGCGGCATTGAATGAATCGGTTCCCTCGCTGGCCAGCTGTGTCAGGGTCTGCTGTGCCCAGTCGACCGCGGTGGGGAGATCCCCCGCGCCGTCGGGCCCCATCGCCATCAAGCCTGGCAAGGCCACCGGCCGGCTGGGTTTTCCCGGCATGCCCCCCAATCCCACAGCCGCCACCCGCAGGGCCGCCGGCGTCGTGCCCGCCGACTCGGCCAGCGGCACGTGGATACGGTGGTCATTGCCCCGGTAGAGCAGGCTGTCCGGCCCGTTGCCCTCCGAATTGTGGTACCCGTAGACCTCGTAGCCGGTCACATAGCGGCCCAGGCACTCGTCCCAGAGCACGTTCGCCCCGCCGGCATCGTAGACCACGCTGAAGCGATCGGGCGTCGGCAGGGTGGCCGACCAGTGATAGACATGCGTGCACCGCTCCTTGCGGTCGGGCACGTAGATGTTGCCGCGATCGTCGGCCAACAGGCCGGCCGGCTCACCATAGGCTCTCTCGGGACCGAATGCGAAGATCACCTCTTGGCCGGCCGGATCGATGACCGAGATGCGCTGGCTCTCGCCGTTCAGCACGACGAAGTTGCCGGCTGGGTCGAAGGTGAGTCCGGCCAACTTGGCGGGAAACGCCGGACTCAAGATCGGCTCAACGCGGTCTTGGCCGGCTGGAATCATCGACAGTCCGGTGCCGTCTTCCGACCAAACGTAGATGTTGTCCTGACCGTCACAGGCAACCCCGACCGGCTTGCGAAACTCGATGCTGTTGACGCTGGCCAGGTCGGAGCTGACGATGCGCACGTGGTTGGTGTTCCTGTCCGCCACCACGATGCAACCGCTGCGGGCGATCGCCACGCCGCGCGGATCATCGAATCGGCGGTCGTCCCGGTAGCCATCGCCCAGCGTTGCGATCAGCTTGCCGCTCGTGCGCTCGTAGACGGCAATGCGGTCCTTCGACGGATCCGACACCACGAGCCACACCTCGTTCACGGCCACCGAACCCACCGATTCGAGCTGGTCACGATACTCCGCGGCCAGCGCACCCATGTCGGGTTCATACGCCTGCGCGGGATCGCCGGCGCTGGTCGCGAACTCGGTTGCACGCACGGGATGGGCGAGAATGACCTTCTCATCGGCAAAGCAGAAGCTACGAACGCCATCTTCGCCGCGATCGATGGCTTCGAGCACAGCCTCGATCTTCCCCGGCCGGGCGTAGCACGCGGTGATCGCCATGCGCCTAGATCCCGGAACCGATGGTGCGTCTTCAGCCGTGATCCGGATGCGCTCGACCTTGCGGACCTTCCGGTCGAGGATGAGGAGTTCATCTCCGCTCACCCAGGCCAGGCCGATGGCCTCATCGAACGATCCGAAGGCGTCTCCCAAACCGCCATACACGTAGTCGCTGGCGCCGACGGGCGTCTCATCCAGCGGGCAACGGCGCCAGAGCTTACCCGTCCTTCGATCGAGTAGGAACAGCGTGCCGCAGTCGCTCGACACCATGTCGGCAACGTCCTCCAGCTCGCCGCCGCGAAGCATGATGCTCTTGGCGCAAGAGCCCGGCAGCGGTCCCGTCCACGGCACTGCATTGTAGGAAGGCAGCTGGTAGAAGCGCCGCTGGAGCGCCTTGTCGCTGATGTAGATCATGCCGTCGGGCGTCACCGCGAGCGCAGTTGGCTCGGCCAGCAAGTCGGCCGGGGTCACTTCGCGAATGAAGAGCCCGGTTGACGAGAAGATCTGTACACCCTTGCGTCCCTTGTCGAGGATGTGAAGCAGGCCCTCCGGACCGCGGGCCATGTCGATGGGGTCGCGGAATTCTCCGGCGTAACCGCCTCCCCGGCCGAATGTCCCCAGGAGCTGCCCCGCGGCATCGTAGGTTACGACCTGCTTTCGGTTGCTATCGAGAATGAGCATGCGGCCGGCCTCACCGGCGACGATCGCCACAGGCCGTTCCAGTTCGCCCATTCCGTAGGTGTGAAGCAGCTCGCCCTCACCGTTGAAGACCACCACCTTGCCCTCACCATCCAGGACGTGGATCCGATCCTGACCGTCGACGGTCAGTGCCAGCGGATCCTTGACGGTCAGCCCCACATCCCGCGGCGGCAGGTCGAAAGACTTCTCTCTCAGATAGGAAGCCTGCTGGGCGTGGGCGGCGGTCATCGACAGCATCAAACTCCACAAGAGCATCATCAAGCGCACGGTAACCTCCCCTCCATGTGGATGAACGCTCCTATCTTGCGACAACTTCCGCAGGTCGCGCAAGGGGGACTGGGACGGCGGACGAAGGGTTGCAGGGATCGACTGATTGCGTTCCGCCTGATGGTCCTTCCGAGGAAAACTAGTGAATCCCGGCTGTGCCTCCTGGAATCGGTCCGACCACTGAATCCTTCTTGATCGGCTTACGACCAAACGGCACAATCGACCGTGCCGTTCGACGCCGAACGTACGGTTCGAAGCCCCATCGGAGCTGGATGAATGACTCGCGATCACATCATCAAGACGCTGCGTGATCTCCTGCGGGAAGCACACCCAGAGGTCCAGACCGCCTACCTGTTCGGAAGCGTTGCCCGAGACGAGGCTCGGGTGTCCAGCGACATCGATGTGGCGGTTCTCTTGCGTAAGACACCACCGCCGACTCTGGATGGACTGGGTGCATCACTTCGCATCCAAGACAATGCCGAAGCGAAGCTGAGGCAACCGGTTGACGTGGTTGTCCTGAACACTGCTCCCATCGATCTCATTCACCGAGTACTGCGGGACGGGGTGATCTTGCTTGATCGCGACTCGCCGCAGCGGGTCCGTTTTGAGGCCAGATCATGTCTTGCTTACCTGGACTTCCTTCCGGTGCTTCGGCTATATCGACGACCAAGAGGTATCCAGCCGTGACGGATCCCGAGCTCCTGGAAAAGAAATTGGCCTTTGTCGAGACGTGTGTGAGTGAGCTTCGCTCGATGGCCGACCCCGGCCGCCTTGATTCCGATCTTCGCGAAGAGCGCTTCGTGGTTCACACCCTTCAAATCGCGATTCAGGCTGTGCTGGATGTCGGTGCGCACATCTGTGCAGCCGAGCGATTGGGTGAACCCCAAAGCTACCGCGAGATCTTCGATCTCCTCGTGAAGCACGGTTGGTTGCCCGCTACCTACGCGACCTCACTGCGCAACATGGCGGGTTTCCGAAACGTCGTCGTTCATGGCTATGAATCCGTGAACCTGGGGGTTGTGAGGGAGATTCTGGAATCCCACCTGCAGGACTTGCTCGATTTCGTCGCGGCAATTCGGGAAAGGCTCCGGGCTGACTGACGGTCGCCCCCCAAGACACTCAGATGCCCAATGGGTGCGAGGCCCGCTCCCAGCTTCACTCGGCCGCCGGGCACGGATCCTCGAACTGGAGGAGCAGGTGGCCGCGCTGCAAGCGGAAGCGCGACGCTACCGCACGCTCTTCGATGCCTTCCCAGGCGGCCTCACCATTGCTGACGCGGAAGGCAAAGTCGTTGGCCGGCGTCATCGCACTTCGTGAAGGACGGCCGGTCTTCAACCAGGAGATGGGCGTGATGACCGATGAGGGTGTGACCTGGATCAATGTGTCGGCGGCCCTGCTCCCCCCGAAGAAGGAGGCATCGTGATCACCTACAACGATGTGACCGAAGGCCGGCACACCGAGGCGGATCCAGCCGCCTACGACCTGGTCATCTGAGCCCGGAAGAGGCCAAATCGATCTGCGCCCAACGAGGCCTACTCAAGCCGGTCACGAGGGCCGACTTGTCACGCGCGGTTCGCGAGGTCTTGGATCAGGCAGCGTCAGCGCCGCTCGGTCAGCCACCAGACCAGCAGCAATAACCCCACCGGCACCATGAGCAGGATCAGTGCCGGCCAGAGAAACATGAAGTGCATGGCCACGGGTTGGTGGGCCACCGCGTGGCCCGATAGCAGCCACGCCCCGCCGCGCGTCATCAGCGCGAGCAGGAAGAACAGCGCCGGACCACCCAGTGCCACGACGGCCACCACGCGCAGGACCCACGGCAGCCCGCCGCGCTGAATCCGGTGCGCCGCCCGGTCACCAGCCAGAACCCGCCAGACCAGGAGCCCTCCCACGGCGACGACGGTTAGCTGAATGATCAGATGCAGCAGACGCGTGGAGGTGAAGATGGGCGGCTCGAAGTCGGGGAGGCCCGACCCGAAGGTGGTCAGCTGGGCGGCGAGGCCGCCCACGACCAGGAGCAGAAGGGTCACCACGCCCCCGATGGTAAGCCAGCGCATGCGAAGACCCCGCCTGCGACCCGGATCCGCAAGCGCGAACTCGGCGCCGAGGGCGTCGGCGTCGCCGAGCCGCCGGGCTGCGACCAAGAAGGCTTCCTCCCGCTGCAACCCGCGTGCCTGCAGATCCGCAATGGCCTCGCGAAGGTGGTCTTCCAACTCGTCGAGATCATCGGCCCCCAGGTCGGCGCGCTGGGCGAAACGCCGTCGCCAGGCCGTGATGGCGGCGTTCAGGTCGAACATGACTTAGCCTCCTTCCGCAGGCGGTCGAACACCGAGCTGACCAGCGACCACTGCTCGAGCTGGCGGGCGAGCTCTTGACGGCCGGCTGCTTCGATCCGGTAGAAGCGCCTACGCCTGCCGCCCGCGGCGCCGTCCCAGAATGAGGTGATCAGCCCCTGCGCCTCGAGGCGCCGCAAGACCGGGTAGAGCATGCCGTCGGACCAGGCGATGCGTTCCCCTGAGAGCTCCCGGATGCGCTTGATCAGGGCATACCCGTAGCCGTCCCCCTGCTCGAGCAGGGAAAGCACGAGCGGAATGGTGGACGCTGCGACGAGTTCCTTCGATAAGGTCATCTGGGGCCGTACGGGTCGATCCATGACTGCACTATACATAGTGCTGCTATGTATGTCTAGTCCACTTTCGCGATGATCCGAGGATCTCTGCTATCGCACAGCCGCACCCACCGGCTGCTCGGCCGCCAACCGGTGCCCCTCTGCTGGGGCGATCCCACTCGGCACCTGGAGAGGTTCGAGCTCGGCCAATGCCATCTGGCGGTCCAGACGATCCTGCAGGAAGCGGGCGTAGGGTTTGATGTGGAGGTAGAGGGCGGCAAAGGTCACCGCGCTGCGAATGGAACGCGGATTGTGCGTCAGGCAATCGCCGAAGGTCTGCCAGTAGGCGCCTCGTGCTTCGCGATCACGCACGCCCAGCTTCCAGCTGATCTTGGCGAGCGATCGCAGGTTCCGCCACTGACGGCGCAGTGGGGTGCGGATCCGGTGCTGGGAGAGATCGAGGGCACGGTTCAGACGGCGAACGCGCGCGAAGAAGGCATGCGGGGCGTAGATCGCTTCGATGACCGCACGGTAGTCGCGGAGGATCTCCTTGCGTGGACGGTGGGTGTGGTAATTGAGGCCCGAGGTGCACTGATCGGCATCGCTATCGGAGAACCCACGATCGCTGTCGGCGTGGAGCCGGCCCTCCTTCTGCAAACGCCGGGACAGCTGGGTATGTGGCAGCGCATAGAGCAACCCCACCATGCAGATGGGAATCGCCGCGTCTTCGATGCAGCCGATCATCGAGTCCGCCACCGAGCCGGTCTCGCCATCGAAGCCCACGATGAACCCCGCGTTGACGAACATCCCGGCCTGATTGATCCTGCGGATGCTGGCGGCGATGTCCTTCTTGGTGTTGTGCGTCTTCTGGGCACTGCGCAGCACGCAGGGGTCGGGGGTCTCGATGCCCACGAACACTGCGAAGAAGCCGGCCCGGGCCATCGATAAGAGCAGTTCCTCGTCATCTGCCAAACTGAGACAGGCCTCGCTCGTGAACTCGAACGGGTACCCGTGCCGGGCACGCCAACCGGCGAGGGCAGAGAGCAGCGCACGGACGGCCTTTCGATTGCCGATCAGGTTGTCGTCGACAAAATCGACGTGGCCCCGATAGCCGAGCTCGTAGAGCGTGTCGAGTTCGGCCAGGATCTGATCGGGCGATTTCTGCCGCGGCACCCGCCCATTGAGCTCGATGACGCTGCAGAACTCGCAATGGAAAGGACAACCGCGACCAAACTGGACCCCGACGTGCATGTAGTCCTCGAGGCGCAGCAGGTCGAACCGAGGTACCGGGGAGGCGGCGAGGTCGGGGAAGCCGCTAGCCGTGAAGACACCGCGGCGCTCGCCGGCCTGCCAGGCGGCCACGAAATCGCCCATGATGTCCTCGGCCTCACCAATGACGCGGAACTCGGCCTCCTCGTACACCCCGGGACTCAGTGTCACGTCGGGGCCGCCCACCACGACCGGCTTGTCTTGCTCGTGGGCCAAGGCGATGACCCGCTTCGCGTCGGGCTGCTGGGAGAGCATACCGCCGATCATGACCAGGTCGGCCCAGCGCAGATCTTCCTCTCCCAGCGTGGAGGTATTGCGATCGATGAGCCGAACCGGCCAGCTCTTCGGCAGCAATGCGGCAACGGTGATCAGTCCGAGGGGGGCCGCGACATAGCGAGCGCCGACGATGGCGCAGGTCTCGCGGTAGTTCCAAAACGACTGCCCGGTAAAGCGAGGACTGACCATCAAGACATTGGGAACCAGCGTACGAACCACGGTCGACGTCTCCCGGCGGGGGAACCCCCTCACCCATTGCGAGGTCCGCTGGATGAGCTTCGCGGGGTGGCTCGCGGAATCTCCGAGCGGTCCTGGATCCGAGCGCGTCTGCTCCATGAGGTCCGCCCGGCTTTTCCGGGAGTCCTTCGCCCAGCCCCACCGCTGAGCAACTCACCCGGCATCATACGTCAATGTCAGGCTGAGCGACAGGAAGATGATCGGGCTCCATCCGGGGCGGGGCACGGGGACGGGGACTGGCGACTGTTGGCAACCCCGTGGCGGTCCGTGCTATCATGGATGCGCTCTTGAAGACGCAAGCGCATCGCGTGAACCCGCACACAGGAGGAGCCGTCATGGCCAACCTTCACCGCCACTCGGTCCTCACCTTCCCCGGAACAACTCTCATGACTCTCATGGCAGCCGCCCTCGTGATGGGCTCGTCTCTGCTGTTGCCCTCAGTGTCCCGGGCCGACACCGAGCTTCTCTGGTCCTTCGCCGGCAACGGCAGCCTGGAAGCCATCGCCGCCTTCCCGGACATTGATGGAGATGGCGGCCCCGACATCGTCTTCGAAGGCTACGGCAGCGGCCCCTCGGGCGTGGACCACGTCTTCGCCGTACGCGGCGCATCGGTGGGCACCGGCGAGATGATCTGGTCGGCGCGCCCGATCGGCGGCGCGAGCAGCGGCGGCGGCAGCGGCGACAACTGCCTGCGCATGGGACCCGACCTCAACGGCGACGGCTTCCCCGAGGTCCTGCTCGCCACCGCCTGGGGTGGGCGCACCGCCTATGCGCTCAATGGCCTCACCGGCGAGACGTTCTGGAGCTTCGACACCTACCTCCAGCCGCAGTCGGGGTGGGTCTACGCGATGGATGACCTGGGCAGCGACATCACCGGGGACGCCGTCCCCGAGGTCGTCATCTGCTGCGGCAGCTACAACGACCGAATGTACTGCCTGAACGGCGCGACCGGCGAGCAGGTCTGGGTCTACAACGGGCAGGATGCGTCCTTAGAGATTCGTTCGTGCCAGGACATCAACAACGACGGCATTCGTGACGTCGTCGCGGGACTGGGCGACAACTCAGTGCCCGAGCAAGTGATCGCGCTCAGCGGCGCCGACGGCGGGCTCCTGTGGTCGCGCCCCACCGGCGGCTCGGTGTGGAATCTCACCTTCGTCAGCGACCTGGACGGCGACGGCATACGCGAGGTCGTCCCGGCCCTGTGGGAAGGCGCCTTGATGTGCATCAACGGGCGCACGGGCGCCGTGGAATGGAACGTGAGCGCTCCCTACCAGCAGCGCGTGGCCACACTGCAGGATGTCAACGGGGACGGCTACGATGACGTGGTCGTTGGATTCAACACGTCGATCGGGGTGCGCGCCTACGACGGCACCGACGGCACGCTGCTCTGGACCGCGATCACGCCCGACTGGGTATGGGCGGTCGATCAGGTCGCCGATTGCACCCAGGATGGCATAGGCGATGCGGTGGCCGGCGATTTTGACGGCTACATGTACTTGATCGACGGGGTGAGCGGCGAGATCGTCTGGAGCTGGCTCAACCCCACGGGCGATAAGATCATGACGATCCGCGGCGTCCCCGACCTCAACGGCAACGGCCAGCCCGACGTCGTGGGCGGCACGCAGCTGCTCTACAGCCCGCCGACCGGCGGCAATGTCTACGCCGTCGAGGGCAATCACGAACCGATGTCGGTCCCCGAACTCGTGCTCGATCAGGGCCATGGCCTGCGCCTTTCGCCGGCTTACCCCAATCCCGCGCACGGGCACGTTTCCTGGAAGCTGGGTGCACAGCAGGGCGGATACGTGCAGGTGCTCGTCATCGGTGCCGACGGCCGCCGCGTGGCTGAGCTCGGCGGCTTCAGGGCCGCCGCGGGAAGCGAGGTCGGTCTGTCGTGGAACGGTCTGGACCGCTTCGGCCGGCCGGTGGCCGCGGGCATCTACCACACGCGCGTCTTACTCGACGGCGAGCTGGCGGCACAAGGTCGGGTCGTGCAGGTTCGGTAAGGCGCGTCCAACGCGTATCCAACGCGTATCCAACGCGTATCCCATGCGTATTCCATGCGTGTCCTGCCACGCACGCCGCGATCCTGGAGGATGCCCGGGGCCTGATCGCTGGGGCGGAGCAGGGGTAGCCGATCATGGGTCCTGTCACCGGGAAAGCAGCGCACCGGACCAGAGCTCGCGACAGAACACGTCCCAGGGCAGTACCTCGATCCCATCGGCGGTCTGGCGGCGGTCGGGTTCGCGCGAGACGACCAGGCAGCGCCGGGGCGTGCGTTCATCCATGAGCGCGCGGAGCCCTTTCAGGTCCACGGCGCGAATCTCGCGCGAGGACTTGCACTCGATGGCGAGATCCATGTCGCCGACGATGAGATCGACCTCGAAGCCGGACCTGGTCCGCCAGAAACTCAGAGGTTGGTCGACCCGCTTGTAGTGCAGGAAGGCCCGCACTTCATTCAGGATGACATGCTCGAAGGCACGCCCGAATGCGTCGGTTCCTTCTTCGATCGAGCGTACTTCGGGGTGAAGTGCGTTGGCGACCCCCACGTCGAAGAAGTAGAACTTCTCGGTTTCAACAAGCTGCCGCTTAGCGCGCCGACGCCAGGGCTCCAGCCGAAAGCCCAGCAGCGTGTCGTCGAGAATCTGATAGTAGCTGCGAATGGTGCTGGCCGAGACGCCGCTTTCCCGAGCGGCATTCGCGTAGTTGACTTGTTGGGCATGCATAAGCCCGGCCACCCGCATGAAGCGGGTGAACGCGGGGATGTTTCGGGTGGCCGCTTCGTCCACGACCTCCTCTTTGATGTAGTTGTTGATGTAGGCCTTCAGTAGCGGCGCAGGATCGTCCACCAGATAGTGGGCCGGGAGGGCGCCGTGGCGCAGAAGCCGGAAAAGATCCACCTCCCCGATCTCACGGGTGGTAAGAGGCAGCAAGGAGTTGTCCGTGGCCCGACCGCCCAGGAGATTGTGAGATCGTCGGCGGAGCTTTCGGGCGCTCGATCCACACAGGATGAACGAGATGGCGGTGTTCTCCAGCAGCCAGTGAACCTCTTCCAGAAGAGGGGGGACCTTCTGGATTTCATCGATCACGACGAGTGAGGGCCTTTGGGCCAGGAGATGCTCCCGAAGGAGGTAGGGCCGGACGGTCAATTCGGCGCTAAGTTCAGTGTCGAGAAGGTCATAGAAGCGCGCTTCCGGAAAGGCCGTGTGGAGATAAGTCGTCTTGCCGACTTGACGGGGGCCCCAAAGAAACGCCGCGCTGGATCCGGTGAGCGGATTCGGGATGCGCGTGACCTCCAAGCGACGCTCAAATCTGGAAATCCGAGGACTCATGTGCGGAATTTCGCGAAAATCCGCAGATGAGTCAACGATTTTACTCGTTTCCCCTCGACCGGCTCGAGCGGTGGCGGGCGTCGACGCCTTCTTCGTGGGGTACGATACCGGGTTTCACGTCGCCGATGTTCAGAATTCAGCCAACGTCGCACCCATCGGGACAGCAACGATCGGGTACTCCGCCCGCGGGATCGACGTGAGTGGGACCATCGTCTGTGTCGCGGACTCGTACGCCGGATTTCGGATAATCGACATTGCAGATCCTTCGAATCCTGAGACGATCGGGATACTTGATCTGCAAAGAGTCGCATTCGACGCGCAACTCCATGGATCGCTGGCTTTCGTCGTCACACGCTTCACAGGCCTCGACATCGTGGACATCGCAGACCCCACCAATCCCGAGGTTCTCAGCACGATTGACGTCGGAAGTGGCGCCGGCGCTGCGGCCCGCGATAGTTTCGTCTACCTGATTGATTGTAGTTCCACACTATATGTGATCGACATAACAAACCCAGAGAGCCCCGCTATTGTCCATGCAGACTCCGGATGCAGACTCCGGATTCGGATATCTTCGCAGTATTGCTATCGATGGTGACCACGTCTATGTGACCGATGGGGAGACCGGCCTCACGATCATGGATCTCAGCACCCCGTCGGTCCCCTCTCACGTTGGCGTGCTGCCTATGGAGGGATACGCCCGGGGCGTGGCCGTATCCAACGGGCTCGCGTGCATTGCCGGGGCGCAAGGAGGCATGCGCGTCGCAGATGGTAAGCTCACCCACGAGCCCCTGCGTGGTGGGACTGCGTGGTGGGACAATCAGCCCACCTGAATCCGTTTGGCATCGCGGCCTCCGCTGATTACGTCTTCTTGGGGGCCGGCGATCTGTTCATCTACCCAGCCCAGTGTGGCACAGGTGGTATAGACCCGGATGCATGGCGCACGGGAATCCCCGGCCTGCTAGGCCCGGGTCGGACAGATCTCGTCTGGGACGAACAGGACGGTTATCGATTTGTGCCCTCAGGAGCGCCTTCACACACAGATCGAGGATGAGGCGCATCCTCCCACTCATTGATCTTCGGCCCGGTCGCATCGTCTCTGAGCCGGGATTGACCATTGGAGGAGCCCTGGAGAGACGGTATCTTATCTCCATGGGATCGCATCTAACCGAGGAGTACATCGCCCAACTGAGACGGATGACGGGCGAGCAGAAATGGCACGCGGCATTCCGACTCTACTGGGGCGCCCGCATGCTCAAAGCGACCGCGCTCCGTGAGCAGCACCCGGATTGGAGCGCGGAGCAGATTGAGCAGAAGGTGAAGGAAATCTTCCTCCATGCCCGAACCTGAACCTTTCGTGATTTTCACGAGAAGATTGGAACAGCTTGCCCTTCAGTACATGGTGTCCGGCTCAATCGCCTCGATCTACTATGGCGAACCGCGGCTCACTAACGATGTTGACATCATCTTGGTCCTTCCGTCGAGCTCAGTGGAGCGCTTCTTGGCTGCATTCCCGTTGGACGAGTTCTACTGCCCACCTCTCGACGTCATACATCTGGAACGGGCGCGCCCCGAGCGGGGCCACTTCAACCTCATCCACCATGAGACCGGCTTCAAGGCAGATATCTATCTCGCTCACAACGACCAGCTCCACCAGTGGGGACTCGACCGCGTGCGACAGGTCTTCCTGGGAACCGATACGATTCGTCTGGCGCCTCCCGAGTACGTGATCATCCGCAAGCTTCAATTCTACAAGGAAGGGGGGCATGAGAAGCACCTGCGGGACATCCAGCGCATGCTCGTTGCGCTCGACGATCAGTGGAGCCGGGACGAGCTACTGAATCTGATCGGACGCTACGGTTTGGCTGATGCATGGAACAGGGCTGAGCACTACACTGCCTAGTCCGCAGGCATGTGCCGGGGATGATCGCCACGCCCGCAACGAACACGCGCCGGCACGTTGTCCTTGGCCGCCCGGCTAACGCAGACGCGGCCAGGCGCCACGAATGCTGCCTGGATGAAACAGGACCCGGCCTTCGCCAAGGGCATCCGGAAGAACGCCTGCCGTTTCCTTCAGTAGCAGGCCATGCTCGTCCAAGACGCATGTTCCGGCATCATCCGGAGGAAGCACCTCCACGATGCGCCTCGCTTCATCGAGGATCCTGCGCCAGCGTCGTGACAATTCCCCCGCATCCGGCGTCTCCCCCCGGAAGGACAGCGACGACACCTCCGCCTGCGAATACCGGCTCGACCGGGCGGCCTGTTCGAGGATGGCCGCGGGGCTGAAGCCGGGATCCTTGCCGCTGGCGGCCCAGGCGAGATACCCCAGCGGCTGTATGGCTTCATCGCTCGTCATCACATCCACCCAGTCGCGAACCTCCAGACGTCCGACCAGCGCGAGGACCTTGTTGGTGGCCAGATCCACGGGATGGAGCGTCAGGCCCAGTGCCTCATGTTCCACGAGTGGGAAGAACCGAAAGGCGCTGTCTTGCGCCCACTGGAACGCGACCGCCTCACCCGATCGCCGCGCAACGGCCTCGATGAACCCGGGATACCGGCGCAGCACCTCGAGCTCACATCCATGGGACTCGAGCAGTGCGCGGTCGGCCTGCCAGCTGGCTTCCACGGCCACCGCGGTATCGTGAAACAGGTCGATGTCTCGCGAAACCCGCGCCGAGGCGCTGAAGGCATTGAGTGCGGCCGCGCCGGCCACATAGCTCTCACCCCGCTCCATGCGGGCTCGTGCCATTACTCGGCAGAGTTCTCTTTGGAGTTCTGTAAGAACCATCGTTTCAGGGTAGCGGCTTTCTGAAACGCCGCCCGGTCTCCGTGCTTCTCAATTGCTTCTAGGACTGTTACAGCTTCCCGGATCGTCTGCGGATAGTAGTCCGGACGAAGAAACCACAAGCAACGATCTCGGTACTCGTCGACCAACTGGTAGACCTCGTCCATGGCTGTCGTCTTGTCCGGCTTCATGGCACAGCGATCCTAGAACCGGAGGCACACGGACACAAGAACCCTTGGTGGAGCCGGCTGGCCGGCGCCTCGAGGAGGCCACCAACACACCTCGGTCGCGTGGCGTTTCCGAGCGTACTCCGCCCAGCGGACAAGCGTCCTCGGGCTGGCAGCCGGACTCGCACCCGAACTCGCACCCGAACTCGCGCTCGAGCTCGCCCGCAGGCTCGCACCCGGGCTCAACTCAGCGGAATCACCACGTGGCTGCGCAGCGGGCAGCTCGCCATGACGTTCGGCGGGACCTCACCGAGCAGCAGGAGCATGTCCCCTCCCCCGGCGCCGGTGGGCTTGACCCTGAGCCCATGGCCGCGGGCCCAGGCGGCCACCTTCTCGTAGGCCGGGGGCACGTAGTCGATCCTGGCGGCGGCCATGAGCGTCCTGATCCGCTCGAGATACTCGTCGAGTCGGTCCTTCCAGCCCGTGGCGCCGGGCACGCTGCGCAGCGTCTCGGCCAGCGCATCGCCGGCGGCACGACTGCCAGCGGTGGCCCGCGCGCTGGTAGCGAAGCGCGATCACCCCGACGCACTCGGCGGCCGATGACCCCAGGCCGAGTTTCAGGTCTCGGCCTTCCTCGTCGCGCCCCCGCAACTCCCACCGGTCGATGCAGGGATCGGGTAGCCCGTGTTCACGTTCAAACTCGGCGAGCTCGGGCACCGGCTCGCGCAACGCCGCGGCGATGACCGGGGAACGCTCACCGGGGCCCTCCGCGGGCCTCCCGCCGCCGCCCCCATCTTCCGGCGGCGGGGTGGCAGCGGGGTCATCCACGTCACACTTCGGCGCCGGGCGCGGGTGGAGGGGCACCTCCTCCTGACGCCGCTCTTCCACATAGAGATAGCGCGGCACGGGACTGAGCAGCGACCATCCGCCGCGAAGCACGGCATACTCGCCGCAGATCATGACCTTGCCGGGAATGCGAATCATGGGGTTCCTCCATCCTGTCGAGGCAACCTATCACACGGCTCGGAAGCCGTCTTGCCCAGCAGCACCAGGCTGGCGTGAGAGACCGCGCCCCGGGTGGCCACCCCTGGGCTCTTCCTGCTTGCATCTTGTCAAATCATTTGACAGAATATATGTCATCTTGTCAAATCATTGACTAGGAGGCACGGTTTGAATCCGCCTGAAGCAATAGAATTACATTCAATGGCCATGGAGAAGGTCTCCAGCTACGAGCGTCGGCGATTCCTCTTCGACGAGCTTCTCGAGCCACGTGGCAAGCATCACGTCGGCGTTCTGGGTCCCCGCGGGGCCGGCAAGACGGTCATGCTCCTGCAGCTGGCATCGGCAACGGAGAATGCCATCTACTTGTCGCTTGATACCGTCGATCCGGACGCCGACGTCTTCGACCTCGTGCGCACGCTTGCCGAGACCTATGGCTACCGGTCGTTCTTTCTCGATGAGGTGCACTATCACCCCGGCATCGAAGCCACGCTCAAGAAGATCTACGACTTCCTTCAAGTACGGCTGATTTTCACCAGCTCGATGGCGATATCGCTGCACCGATCCGCTCAGGATCTTTCGCGCCGGGTTCGCCTCGTGTCCCTCTATCCCTTCTCCTACCGCGAATCCCATGCCTTTCGCCACGGCGAGCTGCTTCCCCGTCTGTCGTTGCGCGACATCATCGAGCACCGCTGGCATGCGAATCACCTCCGGGCTTCGCATGGGTTCGACGAGTACATGCGGGGAGGCTTGATGCCCTTCTCGCTGGAGGAGCCAGACGTCCTCCCGCTTCTGGAGAACATCCTGGAGACGATCATCTCCCGTGATGTCCCCAAGGTCGCACAGCTTCGCCTCGATGAACTCGAGCTCATGCGCAAGATGGTCCAGTTCATCGGCCGAGCCGGCATCGACGGCATCAACTACACGAGCCTGGCCCGGAATCTTTCGATCACGAAGTACAAGGCCGAGCAGTACGTGGATCTGCTGGAGATGGCCTTCGTCCTCCAGAGGATCTTCCCGGCGGGCACGAACGTCCTTCGTGAACCCAAGCTTCTCCTATGCCTGCCGTACCGGCTGCTGTACCGCGAGTGGACCGAAGCCCTCGGCGGCCTGCGCGAGGACTTCTGCGTGCAAGCCCTGCGGCAGGCGGAGGTCCCGGTCCACTACCTGAAGAGCACGCGGGGCCAGAAGACACCCGACTACCTCATCGAGCTGGATGAGGAGACGTTGGTCGTCGAAGTGGGAGGCCGGGGGAAGGGCCGGGAGCAGTTCAAGGGCGTGACGCCGGACCGCAAGCTCATCATGACGCACAGCGATCGCACCGACGGGATCTACCGGCCCCTGCCGCTCCTCGGCTACCTGGTCTAGATCACCGGAGGAAGCTCCTTCGTCATTGACACCGCATGGATAACCCGCCCAAGGCACCCGCCCAGAAGGCGGCCGTCCACCAACCACTCGCATGCGCCGAACGGGTCCAACCACCTCACCTGACCACGGTCACCGCCTTGCTCTCGGACTCCCCAGGGGTCTCCAAGTGAATGTAGTAGATGCCCGATTCGACGGCGTGTCCCACATCGCTCCTGCCGTCCCACCGCATGGCGTGCTCACCAGGCAACATCGTGCCCGTCCCAAGCGTCCTGACCTTGCGACCGAGCACGTCGTATACGCCAACATCGACGGCCGTGGCGGCCGGCAGCTCGAACCGGATCGCGGTATGGCCATGCAGAGGATTCGGCCGACAGGGAGCGAGGTGAAGCACTGTGGCTGCGGGGTCGGCTGAAGGGAGATCGCTGGTCGGGAAGCCGTCCCAGTAGGCGACGTTGCTCACGGGAATGCCCCCGGCCTCGGAGAACCGCCCGCAGACATAGAACCGATCGGCCACCACCAGCACATCCTCGACGGGCATGTCGCCGGTGACGACCAGGCCGTCACCCAGCGGTGACCACGTCTCAGTAGCTGGATCCCATGCGGCAATGTGGTTGGCGGGAACCCCGCCGGCCTCCGTGAACTCTCCGCCTACGATGATCTGGTCATTGTATTCGGCCAGACAACTGACGTACCCGTTCAGCCCACTTCCAAGTGCGTGCCACGAGGCCCCGTCCAGACGTGCAATGCAGTTTGCAGGAACGTAGCTTGCCGCTGTGAACCAGCCTCCCACATAGAGGCTCCCTTGATGGCTGACCAGACTCCGAACAGCTGCATTCAGTCCACCATACGCATTCTGCCACGTCGTGCCATTCCATATGGCCAGGTTGTCTATTTCGCCGGATCCAGATCCTGTTATATACCCTCCCGCATACAGGTCTCCATCATGTTTGCAAGCTGCCAACACCGCCCCGCCGTCCAGGCCAGCGCCTAGCTCATGGTATACAGCTCCGTCCCAGGCAACGATCAGGCCCGTCTGCGGGTTGCCCCAGAAATTCGCAAACCGTCCACCAATGATGAGTTCACCCTGACACGTCGTCAGGCAGTCCAGTCCGGGTTCAACCAACTCTTCCCCATACATGTCGATCCATCCATCGCCATCCCAGGTTATGATGTACTTCGAGCGAATCATATCCCCCTGGCTAAACCCTCCAATCATGACCAGTTGATCGCCGTAGACCAGCATCCGGCGGACACAACTCTCTTCCGGACTGTCACAAACAAGCCCATGACCCAGCTGCTGCCACTCCAGTATGCAATGTGATCCAGGTCGATTCCCCCAGCTGAAGTGAAGATGAATCGTCCCCGATTCATCGGCAACCAGCAGATCCAGATCTCCATCCGCATTCACATCTGCGATCATGGGCGTCAAGGGAGTATCGGGGAACCGGCGTCTTCGACGTCCGCGCGTTCTCCCGTTACGACTCTAGCAATGTGCGCGGATCCGACGCGAAGAACTCCTGCAATGGCACCCCCCCGCTACCAATGATCAAACTGCGCGCGCCGGGATGCCGTTCGCGAAATGCCCCCAACCCGGCCGCGGGTCGTGGGCGCCCGCTCTTGACCTCGAGAGCCCACAGCCGGTCTCCCGCCCGCACGACGAAGTCCACCTCGTGCTTGCGGTGGCGCCAATAGAAGACCTCGTAGGCCAGCCCTTGGAGATGGTTCAGCAGATGTGCTCCCACGGCATTCTCTACCCACCGTCCCCAGAGGTCCGTGTCCCGCCGGGCCTCATCGAGCGTGCGAAGGCTGGGCGCGGTGATCAGCGCGTTATTCCACAGCACCAGCTTGGGACTGGACCCGCGGCTTCGGGCGCCCCCCGCTGAGTACTGCTCGAGACCGGAGATCAGGAAGGCCGTCTCCAGAAAGCGCAAGTAGTGCGCGAGCGTGGTCGTGTTGCCGGCCTCCTGAAGTTGTCCCAGCATCTTGTTGTACGACAAGATCTGGGCGGGAAAGCGGGTCGCGAGACCAAAGAGATTGCGCAGGAGCGCCGGCTTGGCGATCCGTTGCGTCGCAAGCACGTCGCGTGCGATCACGGTCTCGATCAGGGAGTCCGTGATGTAGGCGCGCCATGTATCGAGGTCTCCCGTGAGCGGCACCGCGCCGGGGTATCCGCCGAAGTACAACCACTGCTCCAAATCCCATCCGAAGGCCGCACGGCACTCGGCCAAGGGCCAGTGTGAGCATCGGTTCAGGAAGAATCGTCCCGCCAGACTTTCGGTGGCGCCCTGCGTGAGAAGCATTGCCGCGGAACCCACGAGCACGACCCGGATACGTCGCCCCTGTGCCCGGTCTTCGTCCCACCGTGCCTTGACCTGTGCGTCCCGGAAACTCCATCCGCGCTGTTTGAGCAGGGTCATTCAATCACAATCTTGGATTCAGAGTCCACCTTGGCTGGGAATCGGCTCGCGCGTCCAGGGAGAACGGGGAAGTGGACAGCCTGGTCGTTCAGCGCGGACACGCCAGATCCGCGAGACGACAGGCCTGGACACTTCGCCACGTTTCCTGGTCCATGACAACGATGGAATCTTCGGTCAGTACGGGAAGCGACTGACCGTCGCGCGTGGCGGGTCGAACTCGCAGCTATCGTTGCCACCTCGACCAATGGCTGGGTGAGCTCATGTGCATCGAAGGACTCCCCATCCCGTACGGCGCGCGGCCGTCGCAGGCGATCCATGGGATCCCAGATCCCTACCCGCAACTTCGGCAACCTCCGCCGTCCGATGGAAAGCTGGTGGCGCTGCCCGTTCTCGGTGGCATTCAACACAACTACCGACTTGTCGCGTAAGCTGGCGATCGGCCACAGGGCCAGCTGAGTGAGCGACCGAAGCACCAGTGTGCCTGCTCACTCGGAGCGTGGGCATTCTTGCCCGAAGATGGCCGACGAAGCATCCTGATCGCCTATTCCTCTTCGGCCTCACGTCCCGGCAGGGGATCAAAGAGAAACGGAAGCTCGATTACGCAGTCGGACACCGGCTCTCCGCGCAGGAAGGATTGGAGCAGCTCCCGAAATTCCGGCGACAGCAGCTCGCGAGATTCATGACCCGCGTTCTCCACAACTACGTGAACCGCGTTGGGGAAGCCGTCCCTGATTTCGGTCACGTTCTCCGGCGGAGTCCTCGCATCCAGTGCCCCGCTGACGAAGAGGATCGGCGCGTCTCCATGCAAGGATTCTCGGAAGGACCCACCGAGTTCGGGCAACCCGCCCTCCCGGCAGGCTTCGTGATAGAATGGCGCTGACAGTGCATCGCCCAGCAGGTTCCCTGAATCCGCGAGTTCTCGGGACATTCGAGCCATCCGTTCGGGAGATGCTCCCGAGGCGCAATCCATGGCCGCCGCCATCAGGGAATGGACAGAGCCCGACCTCGCCGCCACCGCCTCCTCGGCCAACCAGGTCCAGTCTCCCTCCATGAGGGCGGCCAGCCTGGCCGGGAGTGCGGCCACCCTGCTCGCCTTGGCCAGAGAATGCGCCACTGCGACCTTGAGGTCGTAGGGTCCCAGCACAACGGTCGCGCGGGGACCGGATTTCCCCGCAAGATCCACCGAAACGGGGCCTGCGTCCAGGCGATCGAGAAGCCCGCGCAGCCCCCCTATCAGATCCGGCAGCCGCTCCCGAAGGGCGGGATCCGCAGCCACCCGCAGGTGCAGCTTCTCGAGGCATCCTTGCGTGGTGGAAGGGAGCTTCCAGGTCTGGTCGGGGCCCTCCACCTTCTTGAACACTGCCCGCGCTACTGAATCGGGATGACGCCGGAGAAGGGCGAGGCCGAGATGTGAGCCGTAGCTCGATCCATACAGCGTGATCTTGTCGAGCCCCAGCGCCTGACGCACGGCCTCGACATCGTCGGCGCTCTGGGCCGAGTTGTATGCCCCGATCTCGACCCCGCGGTCCTGCCAGTAACGCAGGGCGCGGGTCAGTGCCTGTGTGAAGGCGGCGTGTTCGTCCCGGCGCGAAACCGGCCGGTCCAGGGGCAGGCGGTAGGGGAACTCGGGCTGGGACAGGTTGGGCCGGCTGAGACCGGTGCCCCGCTGATCGATTCCAATCACATCGGCATGCTCGAGCAGTCGGATTCGAGGATGCGTTGCCGGCAGGGCGCAACCCTCGACGCCGGATCCACCCGGTCCTCCGGCCAGAAAGAAGATCGTCGGCCCGGGCTTGGGATTGGTCGTCCGGTAGCGCACGAAGGCGATCTCTATCGTCTTCCCGCCGGGAGCGCCTCGGTGCTCGGGGACAAGCAGGCGGCCCAGTTCCCCCTCCAGCGGGCTTCCGTCCACGGCTTGCCCTGTGTATGGCTCCCAGAGAATGCTGGGCGACTTCATCACCGTCGGAGCGGAGAGCGCATCCGGGGCGGACCAGCACAGGAGGAAGGCCGCAACCGTCAGGAGTCGCGTCATGGCCGCTCCCGGGGCGCCGCCATGGGCGCCTGGGCCGGAGTGTTCCGAAGCCAGTCGCCGGCCATGACGAGGACCGGCAGTCCCAGCAGGACGAGCAGCATGTCTCCCCATGGTACGACCAGAGGGAGGGGAAAGTTGGCCGCACGGAAGAGTGCCACCGCCGGGATCAGGCCCGCGGGGAGGGCCAGTGCGCAGCCGATGGCGGCCAGATATCCGGTTCGGGCCGCGGCGATCCCGCGAAGCACCCCTGGTGAGGCGCCTACTGTGTGCAGAAGCACAGCGTCCCCTGCCGCCTCCGAGGATGAGAGCGAGGTGGCGGCGGCCAGGACGATGACGCCGGTCAGCAAACAAATCCCCAGGGCCAGCCCGAAGAAGAGACGGGTAGGCCTCTGGTGTGCCACGGCGGCATCGACCGAAGCGTGCAGAGATGCGGCGGCGATCTCCTGAGCCTCGTTCAGTACATCCCGGGTCACCGGATCCCGCAGGCGGACCACCCACGGAACAAGAGTGCTCCTGAGCGGGGGGCCGGTCTCGAGACCGCGGGACGCGACGGCCGCCTGGTTGATCAGGAAGGCGGGCTCGCGCACTTGTTCCTCGACCCGGGTCCTGGTTACCGGGGGCGTGGGAATTGATTCTCCCCCGACCCATCTCGTGAGCGTGACGGGACCTCCGTTCACCGGTGGTTCCAGGACCAACAGATGGCCTTCTCGAAACGCCTCCAGACCCGGCTCCGCCCCAAGCGCGCAAAGGAGATCCTCCCCCCCCATGGCCACCCATTCGGGCCGCCGGGCCTCGCTGGAATCGAGTCCTGCGAATCTCGCCCGCAGAGGCTGGCCGTGGATGTAGGCCGCGGCCAGGGGAGCGGCCGCCATGCCGTCCAGCTCCAGAAGAAGCCGGCCGGCGGCCTCCTCCGCACCAGCTCCCTGAACAAGCAGTTGATCGGCCCGCAGGGGCTTGGGGAACGCATCGAGGGCCGACTCGACGCTGGCCAGAAGAATTGCTCCGGTGACGCTCATCGACATTCCCGCCAGCACGGCGGTCACGACCGGACCGTTTCGGGACCGGAACCGTCCCGCATCACGCACGGCCAGACGCCAGACCAGGGGAAGCTGTCCCGCCGGCTTCGCCAGGCGATCGAGCACCCACGGGCTCAGGGCACCGAATCCAAGCACACCCAGGATCGACCCGCCCACGACCGAGGCTGCGGCCAGCATTGCCGGATCGCGCGGACCGGCCACGATCATGGCCAGGCCCAGCGTCACTGCACCGGTGCCTGCCGCCAGCCAGAGCCTGGGCGGAGCCCCGGGAGGCCGAAGCCCGCGCAGCGCGACCAGAATGGGAAGACGCACGGCTCCTCGCGTCGGCAGAGCCGCGGCAGCCAGAGCGGAGACGACGCCCATCGAGATCGCCATGAAGGCAAACTCCGCGGGCCACTCGAAGGGACCGTTCAACCTCCCGTTCCAGCCGTCGAGAAAGGGGTGGATCACTGCGGCGGCCATCGTGCCGAAGGCCATCCCGGCCAGGCCGCCGCCCAGGGACAGCAGGACAGCCGAGGCCAGAATCGCCGTCTGCAGCATCCGGGGAGACGCTCCCACCGAACCGAGGAGCCCGATCTCACGCTGTCGCCGGCGAAGCCCAACGGCAAAGGCCGCCGCGATCACTAGAGCGGCCTCCAACAGTCCGATCGCTCCCAGAGAGATCAGGAGGCCGGTGACCATGTCGTCGGCTCGTGCCGCTTCCGATCGGGCGACGGCCCCATAGCCTTCGTCCCGCACCAGGCGAGCGAGGGAATCGGCCGCGGCGGATTCGACTCCGGCCAGGACAAGGTGTACTCCCTGTCCTTCGACCGCCGCGAGGGTTCGCAGCACGATGGGCTCATCCAGCTTCTCGGGATTCACCACGAATCCGGTGAGAACTCTCCTGGTTCCGTAGCCCAGCGTTATGGAATCGCCGGGAGAAAGACCCAGATCCGCGGCAAGCGGTGAGGAGAAAGCCGCCTCTCCCGAGTTCTCGGGCAGGCGCCCCTGGGTCAGGGCCAGCATCCCCGCTCCGAGCCCTGATGGCGCGAGGGCCCCCGGGTTGCAGGCTATGAGCCGGGCCCGAAGGCGCCGGCCGGGCACCTTCGCAACCTCGGTGCCCAGGAATACCGTCTCGACGGGCACATTCGGGGGCAGAATCTCCCGGATCCGGAGGCGGTCCTCGAACCCGCCCCGAACTTCAACCCGAAGCTCCGCCCGGCCCATGGCCTGGGCGACACGCTCCTGCTCTGTCGGGCTGGTGATGCGCGCCACGATGGCTCCGCCCATGACGGCCGCCACCGGCACCGCTACGAGCAGCATCACCAGCAAGGAGCGACCTCGATGGCGCCGAATTTCTCTGATCTCCACGCGAGCGAGCGAGCGGAGTGCTGCCGCCGAGCGGGCCATGATTGGTCAGTCCCCGTCTTCTACGATTGAAAGTGTGGCGTTCTGGGCCCGCGCCTCGTCGACGAGAAGTCCGTCCCGAAGGTAGAGCACGCGATCCGCCCAGGCCGCATGGGAAGGATTGTGGGTGACCACAACCGCGGTTCGTCCCCGATCGCACTCGCCCCGCAAGAGTCGCATGACGACTTCGGCGGTGATCGAATCGAGAGCGCCGGTGGGTTCATCTGCGAGCAGGAGCGCCCGGGGGCCGACGAAGGCCCGCGCGATGGCCACCCGCTGCTGCTCGCCGCCGGAGAGGTCGTCGGGGAACCTGTCCGCCAGATGCTCCAGATGCACTTCGGTCAGAGCGTCCCTCGCCGCATGGCGGGCCGGTCCGGGCCGGATCCCATCCAGCTCGAGCGGCAGGGCCACATTTTCCAGCGCGGTCAGTCCGGGAAGAAGATTCAGATCCTGAAAAACAAAGCCGATGCTGCGGCGGCGGAGCTCTGCCAGGCCCTCCGGGCCCAGAGCGGCCAGTTCCCGGCCTGCCACGGATACGACGCCCTCTGAAGGCCGATCCAGGGCTCCGGCAAGGGAGAGCAGAGTCGTCTTGCCCGACCCCGATGGACCCATGATCGCCACCAGCTCCCCGGGCTTGATCTCGAAGCTGACCGGCCCGAGGGCGCGGACCTGACGCACGGCCGATCCGTAGGTGCGCACCACGCTCCGGAAAGCCAGGATCGGTTCCAGCGGCGTGCCTGTGACTGTCGTCGTCATGGCTTGCGTCTCCGAAGGCGCGACTCGCAGAGATCGAGCCAGCGGATCTCGGCCTCGGCCTTGAGAATGATGGCATCGAGGAGAAGAACCCACGCAAGTTCGTTCTCAGAATCTGCCCTGCGCTTGTGGCGCGTGTACTCCTGGAGCCTGCGCATGGTGGCGACCCGTTGCCGCTGGAGAATGTCGGTCACATCGACCGACCGGGAGGCGCTGGCCAGGAGCACCTTGATGGCCAGTTCATCACGCGCCGGTCCATCGTCGACCGGGGATTCGAACCATCGCAGCAGTTCGTTGCGGCCGCGCCGGGTGATTCTCCAGGCCTCCCGCTGGCCGGACTCGCTTCCCTCTGTCTCAACCAATCCGTCCCGCTCCAGGCGGGCCAGGGTGGTGTAGACCTGGCCGACGTTGAGGGGCCAGACATGGGCCGTGCTTCGCTCGAACTCCGACTTGAGGCCATAGCCGTGCGCGGGCTCACGGGAGAGAATGGCCAGCAGGCTGTTTCGTACCGACATGGAGGGGCTCCGTTGGCAAGGACGAATGGATCTATACATACCGAGTATATATATGGCGGTGGACATCGTCAAGCCACTGCCACTGCCACTGCCACTGACTGAGTGCGGGAATTCCTTTGGTAGATTGTATTCACCCTCCCCTGGCAAGCGGGCAGCGAAATCGCGTCAGCGGGGCCTGGCCCAGCGCACTCTCTGCTCGCTTGGCACAGATGGCGCGGGCGGTAGATGAGCCCTCCTTCGCGATCCGCCTCTCAGGCGCTCTCCGGCACCCGTTGCCCCTGGCACCCGCGATCGACGTCACCGGCGGTCCGCGCCGCACCCGGCGGAGGTCTCTACGTGCTGGACAGACAGCTTCTTCACTTGCTGAATTGCCCACCAATGTGCAGTTGCGGATGGTCGGGTGCGACTCCCAGGAGTCAATCCCGCCAACCCAAGGGGCGGAGTTGCGAATGAAGATGCAATCTGAAAATCAGCGGATCCGATTCGCTGCCGAAACCATCGTAGATGGTCAATGGCTGTCAGCCAAGAGGGGCCAGTCTCACCCGTCCTGAGGCCTGATGGGCAGAATCCGAAGGCGAGCAGCAGCCTCATCAATGCTGACGACAGCTCCACTCTCAAGGGCGGCTGCATGCTCACGAAGAACCGTGAGGACTCTCTCGCCCATCGCATCTGGTAAGAGGTCTTGGGTCCTGACCTGGATAATGCTAGGACCCAGGGCCCGCGTCATGGCGAGGATGGCCCCGAAATCGAGATCATGGGTGAACACTACATGATCATGGGAACGTGCCCACTCCATCAGCTCGCGGTCTTTGGCCCTGGGATCCCCTATGGCGGTCCAATGAGCTGCCTCAATGCCCCCCTCTCGAAGAGCCTCTACCCAAAGTGGTGAGAGGTTCACGTCGATGAGGATTCTCATGAAGCTCTCAGCGGGAGGATGATCTCTTCCGCGCGCCAAGCCGCGTAGGTCAGTGCAGCCCGAATATCGTCGTGCTCCAGATATGGGTAGGCGTCCAAGATCTCTTCGCTCGAGCGGCCCGCGGCGAGCAGCCCTACAATCGTGCCAACAGTGACCCGCATCCCGCGGATGCAGGGCCGACCGCCCATGACCTCCGGATTATGTGTAATGCGATCTAGAAGCTCCATGAATCAACACCTCCAACAGCCATGAATCGGCTCAATCCTAGTTCCAAAGGTCATCGACTACAATCCTAGGAAGAGCACAGACTCCCAGAGTACCTTGTCCACCATCAAGACGTCCAGGGCGGTGGTGGGATCGTCCGGAGTCCACCGGCCTCCCCAAGGGAGTCTGTCCGGTACAGGGTGAAACCCACGCTGCACCTAGGCGATCATCCTCGACCGGCCATCCGCATCAACCCTTGCTTCCGCCGGGCTGCGGGGCCGCGATCTCCAGCGGCCCACGCAGTGGAGCGTAGGCCAGTAGGGTCGTGATACCGCTCGTGAATGAGGGCCCGGTCATGCTGGCGACCTGGGTGGCACCCGGGGTGTCGGACGGGGCCAGCTTCGAGCCTTCGACCGCGAGCCAGATTGAGCGGGGCGACTGGGTCGTCAGCTCGTGGAACCGGAACCGGGAATATTGACGGTGACAATGACGAACTGGAGATAGCGGTTTCACGTCTCTCGGCCGAGGATTGAACGAATCACGTCGGCGGGATATGGTTGCTCGATGCGATCGAGATGTTTGTCTGGGAGGGAGATCTATCCGATACCCAGAACGATGTTGATACGACAACGGTAGTTGACTATACCCCCGTGCCAGGACGAACCCACGAGCACAGCATGGGTGAACACCAGCCTGCAATTGGCGATATCGACGGCGATGAGGGCCTCGGAGTTCTTCAACGCTAACCAGAACGGACCCGCCTCTGCTTTTGAGAATGAACCCATTTGT
>CAZNJE010000014.1:0-70785 GCA_964573295.1 uncultured bacterium
TGGCCGGCAACTAACACATCGCTAACAATGGGCTAGTAAAAAACCTTGAGTATGCGGCGGTTTTTTGGTCAAACCGCAAGATTGGCGCCACCCAAGCGAAAAGAAAGGAAGCCAGGTCATGTGGAAGGTCAGCATCGGTAGCGTGGCCCTCGCGGGGCTCTTCGCCCTGCTGGGCATCATGGGGGCGGGCACGCCGGCAACCGCCGCGGAGAGTGTTACCATCGATGGGTCCACCACGGTCGGCCCCATCGCCAAGGCATTCGCCGAATACTACATGGGCCTGCATCAAGATGTGAACATCACCGTCAGCGAGTCCGGCAGTGGTAACGGCGCCAAGAGCCTCATCAACGGCGCGTGCGACATCGCCGCCATGTCCCGCTTCATGAAAGAGAAGGAATTCGGCGCAGCGGTGGAGAAGGGGATCCAGCCGGTGGCTCACGTGGTGGCCATGGACGGCATCGCATTGATCGTGCACCCCGCCAACCCCATCAAGAACATCACCGTTGAACAGACCCGCAACATCTACCTCGGCAACATCAAGAACTGGAATGAGCTCGGCGGCCCGAACCAGGAAATCGTGGTCATCAGCCGCGACACCAACAGCGGCACCTACGAGACCTTCGAAGGCCTGGTGATGAACAAAGAGAAAATGGGCGAGAGGGTCGAGTACCTGGGAAGCAACGGGGCGATCCGTCAGAAAGTCCAGAGCACCCAGGCCGCCATTGGCTACGTGGGACTCGGCTTCGTGGACCGCACGGTCAAGGCGCTGGTGGTCAACGGCATCGAGTCGACCCCCCAGACCGTGGCGTCGGGCCGCTATCCGATCGCGCGACCTCTGTACATGTTCACCAACGGCTACCCCGAGCTGGGTGGCACGGTGCACGCTTTTGTGACCCTGCACTTGTCCCGCAAGGGGCAGGAGATCATCGAGGCCATCGGCTTCGTCCCGGTCACGAGTTACTAGAGAGCTCCGCGGATCGCCTGCGCCGGTCTGTTCGTTGAGTCGGCGCCGGCTGGAAACGAACGATATCGACACCCGCGGTTCTTCCTCCGGCGAAGAACCGCGGTCACACATCCAAGAGGGGTGTTCGTGAATCCGGCCAGCAGACAAACGATGCTCGATGATGCGCGCGGCAGTGGGTTGCACAACCTGCGCGGCGACCTGCTCATGAGCGAGCGCGCCAGCCGTCTGCGCAAGGTGGCCGCCCTGCTAGGCCACGGGCTCTTGCTGGCCGTGACATCGAGTTCGGCGATTGTCGTCTTTTTCATCTTCTACTTCATCTTCCGCGACGCGCTTCCCTTCTTTCAGCTTCAGGGCTTCGCGGAGTTCTTCTCGAGCACGCGCTGGTATCCCTCCGGGACCCCACCAGAGTTTGGCAGCCTCGCGATCTTCGTCGGCAGCGGCTTGGTCACCCTCGGCGCCATCGCCGTGGCAACACCGCTGGGCGTTTCGGCAGCCGTGTGCCTCAGCGATGTCTTGCCGTTCTCGGTCCGACAGGCGGTCAAGCCGGTCATCGAGATCCTGGCCGCCATCCCGTCGGTGGCCTACGGTTTCTTCGCCCTGGTGGTCTTCGCCCCCATGCTTCAGGAGAGTGGCGGCCGCATCCTGGCAACCGCCACCTGGCTCCTGGGCATTCCGATCCTGGGGTTGACCTCGATCGTGGCCAGCGACCTTCTCGCCCATCGTTTCCAGGGCGGGGCCCGGCAGATCGCCCGCGGCGCCGGCTTCCTCGTTCTGGCCGGACTCTCTGCTTTCTTCCTGGCCCGGTTGGCCGCCACTCTGGGCGCGCTGCAGATCTCCAGCGGCACGAATGCACTCAACGTCTCGATCATCCTCGGCATCATGGCCTTGCCCACGATCGTCAGCGTATCGGAAGATGCGCTGCAAGCAGTGGGACGAGAGCTGCGCGAGGGGAGCTACGCCCTGGGCGCGACCCGGGCCGAGACGATCCTCAAGGTCGTGATCCCGGCGGCGAGCAGCGGGATCATGGCCGCGATCATTCTGGGGATCATGCGCGTGATCGGCGAGACCATGGTGGTCTGGATGGCCTCGGGCAATGCGTCGCAGATCCCCGAGCCCTGGTACAACCTGCTCGAACCCATCCGCACGCTGACGGCGACCATCGCCGGGGACATGGGTGAGGCCGACCATGTCACCGGCTCCTCACGCTACCATGTGCTCTTCGCCATGGCGTTCTCGCTGCTGGCGATCTCCTTCGCCTGCAATCTGGCGAGCGAATGGATCGTCGTCCGCTCCCGCAAGAAGGCGAGAAGCTGATCATGGAACTGGCGACGCGCAAACTACTGGACCGCTCCTTCTCAGGTCTTGGCTTCCTGTCGATCTTCCTGATGGCGGCCTCGCTGCTCGTGATCTTGACGCCCATCTTCGTCCGCGGCATGGGGGCCATTGTCTTCAAGGGTACGGTCGAGTTTCGCCGGATGCAGCTCGAGCGCTTCGAGCGCGGTAACCGCGAGGAAATCGGCGCCGAGGTCGCGGCCGCCTGGGCGGCGCGGCAACCGGTGCTCGATATGATTGCCGACTTCCGGACGGAGCTGGACGAGATGGGCATCGTCGAGCGCATGAAGTATCGCGATGCCCTGGGTGAGATCGAGTCGGCCTTGCGCGAGCTCCTCGGCCCCTTTCCCGGCGAACCCGATCCGGTCATGCCACGGGATCAATACGGACAGACCCGCTGGGACCGCACGCAGGTTCACCTCCATCACGTGCTCTACCGCACCGAGTACGACTATTCCGACCCGGATCGAATGGGGATCCCCGTCGATGTGCCGCGTGCCGGCGAGTTCGAGGGCACCGCGCTCGAACCCTTCTTCCCCTACCTCGAGGAGCACGTCGAGGAGATGATGCGCCCGAAGTTGACCCTCTACGGCGGCTTCATCACCGACGATTCGATCGACGCCCACATCTTCGGCGGTATCTGGCCCGAGGTGCTGGGCACCTTGTATCTCACGCTCGGCGCCATGCTCTTCGCCTTGCCGATGGGCGTGATCTCGGCCATCTACCTCGTCGAGTACGCCCACGAGGGACGCTTCATCAGTTTCTTGCGTACCTGCATCAGCACCCTGGCCGGCGTCCCCAGCATCGTCTTCGCCCTCTTCGGCCTGGCCTTCTTCATCAACTCCCTGCAGCTCACCGAGAGCAAGAGCCTCTTGGCCGGTTCGCTGACCTTGGGTTGCCTGGTGCTGCCCACGGTGATCCGCGCCTCGGAAGAGGCCATTCGCGCGGTCCCGGCCACCTACAAGGAGGCGGCCCTGAGCCTGGGGGCCAGTCGCTGGCGGGCGGTAGTGACCGTCATCCTCCCGGCGGCGTTGCCGGGCGTCTTGACCGGCACGGTCATCAGCATGGGCCGCGCGGCAGGCGAAACGGCGCCGATCATCTTCACGGCGGCGGTCAGCGTGGGCAAGCCGCTCAACCTCTTCAAGGCGAAGTTCTGGGAGATCCTCTCCCAGCCAACCCCGGCGCTGCCGTGGAACATCTACAATCTGGCCACTGAGCACGAGGCCGTCGACGAGATTCGCCACGTTCAGTTCGGCATGGTCTTCGTATTGGTGATGCTCGTGCTGATCCTGAACACCACCGCGATCATCCTGCGCGCGAGGATCGCGAAGAAATTGAGGGGCTAGGTCCATGTCGACGCCCAAATTCGAGCTATCGGTTCCCGATAAGAAGGCGGACGTCCTGCGCTCGGCGCCCGAAGAGCACCCGCACATCATCTCCGAGGAGTTTTCGATCTTCTACGGGGACAACGAAGCCGTGCGCCAGGTGACCATGAAGATCCCCGAGAAACTCGTCACGGCGATCATTGGGCCGAGCGGCTGCGGTAAGAGCACGTTCCTGCGCGCGATCAACCGGATGAACGACTTGATCCCGGGCTGTTACACGAAGGGCAAGCTCATCTTCGACGGGCAGGACGTCTACGGGGCCAAGGTGGATGTCACCACGCTGCGGCAACGGGTGGGCATGGTCTTCCAGAAGCCGAACCCGTTCCCCAAGTCGATCTTCGAAAATGTGGCCTATGGCCCTCGTATCCTGGGCATCAACAACAAGTCCCAGCTCAACGACATCGTCGAGCAAAGCCTGATCCGCTCGGCGCTGTTCGAAGAGGTCAAGGACCGCTTGAACGCCAACGCGCTCGGTCTCTCCGGCGGCCAACAGCAGCGTCTGTGCATCGCGCGCGCCCTGGCCATCAGCCCGGATGTCTTGCTGATGGATGAGCCCACCTCCGCGCTCGACCCGCGTTCAACGACGCGAATCGAGGACTTGATCGGTGAGTTGCGCGGCCAGTACACCATCTGTATCGTCACCCACAACATGCAACAGGCGGCCCGCGTGTCCGATTTCACCGCGTTTCTATACGAAGGGTGGTTGATCGAATTCGGGCTCACCGAGGAACTCTTCACCAATCCCGAGAAGAAGCAGACCGAAGACTACATCACCGGCCGCTTCGGTTAGACCGCGGCAAGGAGCACGACCGATGTCGATGCATATGACCCGTGAGATTGACAACCTCAAGCGCATGATCCTCTCACTCAGCGCCGTCGTGGAGGAGAGCGTTCAGAAGGCGGTATGGTCGATCGAGAAGCTGGATCGCACGTTGGCCCAAGAGGTGATCGACACCGACCTCGAAATCGACCGCATCGAGGTCGAGGTCGAAGAGGCCTGTCTGAAGACCCTGGCGCTGTACCAACCGGTAGCGGTGGATCTGCGCTTCATCATCGCGGTCCTGAAGATCAACAACGACCTGGAGCGCATCGGTGATCTAGCGGTCAATATCGCCAGCCGAACCCTGTTCCTCTGCGATGCCCCGCGCCGCGTCACGCCGTTCGACTTCAGCGAGATCTGCCACAAGACACTCGACATGCTGCGGATCAGCCTCGACAGCCTCATGACGATGGATGCCGCCCGCGCCAGTCGCGTGCTGACGCTCGACGACGAGGTCGATGAAATCAACCGCAACATCTTCGGACGGGTGTTCGAGATGATTCGTCAGTCACCGGATGACACCGAGGTGCTCATCAGTTACATGAGCGGCAGCCGGTTGCTCGAACGGATTGCCGACCACGCCACCAACATCGCCGAGGACGTCATTTATATGATCGAGGGCTGGATCGTGCGCCACGGCGCCGCCTTCGACGATGAGAACGACGAGGACGCGGGGACCGAACCCGAGGCCAACGAGAGCGGGCCCTCCCAGCCGTCGAACCCGTAGTAGCCCCGTAGCCCCGTAGCCCCGTAGCCCCGTGGCCTCGTGGCCTCGTAGCCTCGTAGCCTCGTAGCCCCCGTGGCCCAGTGGCCCCGCTTGCAAGGTCCTTGACTCCTCCCTTCTCCATGGGCGATTCTTGGCCCTTCCATGAAGACTTTCCGGTGGTCTGCAGACGAGGAGAATTCTGCATGGCGGTCCGAAAGCCGATCCCCGAGCATCTGGAGGGGCGGTTACGCTCATTCACAGGCGGCGTCCATCCCCCCGAGCACAAGGAGATTACCGAGCACCTGGCCACCGAGCGAGCCCCCATCCCCCCCGAGGTCATCCTTCCGCTCTCGATGCACGTCGGGGCCCCCGCCACACCGGTCGTGGCGAAAAAGGACGATGTTTCACGCGGCCAGTTGTTGGCCAAGGCCGCCGGATTCGTCTCCGCCCCCATCCACAGTCCGGTCTGGGGCACGGTCAAGGAGATCGCCCCGCGTCCCCACCAGAGCGGGCGCATGGCCCCGGCCATCGTGATCACGGTCGATACCGAGAAGACCTCTGAGGCCATCGCCACCGAAGAAAGCGAACCGATCCCAGCCGATCTCGATCTGGGCGGGTACGAGGGGCAGCAGATCATCGACGCGGTCAAGGACGCCGGCATCGTTGGCCTGGGTGGGGCGGCATTCCCCTCCTTCATCAAGATGCTCCCCAACGACGAGAAACCCATCGACATCGTCATTTTGAACGGTACCGAGTGCGAACCGTACTTGACGGCCGACCACCGGGCCATGCTGGAGATGCCCGGCCGGATCCTGGCCGGTCTGCGTCTGGCGATGAAGGCTACCGGCGCTCCCCGGGGGGCGATCGGCATCGAAGACAACAAGCCCGACGCCATCGAGTCGATGAAACGCACCCTCAACGCCGCCGGAATAAGCGAGCGGATCGAGGTCTGCACGCTCAAGACGAAGTATCCGCAGGGCGGTGAGCGCACGTTGATCCCGGTCATCACCGGCCGGGAGGTTCCCGTGGGCGGCTTCCCGCCGGATGTGGGCGTCGCGATCTTCAACGTGGGCACTGCCGCCGCGATCGCCGCGGCCGTCGCGCGCGGGCGGCCCCTCATCGAGCGCATCGTCACCCTGACCGGGCACGGGCTGCGCCAGCCCGGCAACCTGGTCTCCCTGATCGGTACGCCGCTCTCCTTCCTGATCGATCAGCGCGGCGGCACGACCGAGAACGCCGGCATGGCCATTCTGGGCGGCCCCATGATGGGCCCGACGGCCGCCACCCTGGAACTGCCCGTGCTGAAGGGCATGAGCGGGGTGACGATCCTGACCGCCGATGAGCTCAAGGCCGCGCGCGAGTACGCCTGCATCCGCTGCGGACGGTGTGTCGATGTCTGCCCGCTGGGCTTGATGCCCGCACTCCTGATGCGGCTCTGTCAGTATCGCCGCGTGCAGGAGGCCCTGGACAATCATCTGATGGCCTGCGTGGAATGCGGCACGTGCAGCTACGTCTGCCCCAGCCAGATTCATCTCGTGCAGTACATGCGTTCGGGCAAAGTACAGGCCCGTGCGCTGCAGACGAAGAAGAACTAGACCGCCCCCCGGGAAGACCGGATCGAGCGAAGGAGGTCCATGTCCATGGCTGCCGAGGAGAAGAAGGGCTCTGGGCTCTTTGCCGTGGAGAGCTCTCCTCATGTCAGTGGCAACCTGACCACGCCGCGCGTGATGTTCGACGTGCTGCTCGCGCTGCTGCCGGCCACCGTGGCCGCGCTGTGGTTGTTCGGCGGCTGGGCGTTGCTCTTGATGGTGTCCTGCATCGCCGGCGCCGTGGCAGCCGAAGCCTTCGCCAACCGGCTGATGGGCCGGCCACAGACGACCCGCGACCTGAGCGCCGTGGTCACCGGCCTGATCCTGGCCTTCTGCCTGCCGCCGACGTTTCCCTTCTACTTCGGCTTCCTGGGCGGGGCGGTCTCGACCGGTATCGGCAAAATGGTCTTCGGCGGTCTGGGCTGCAACGTCTTCAACCCGGCCATGGTGGGGCGCGCTTTCCTCACGGCCTGCTTCGGCACGATGATGACGACCTGGACCGAGCCGTTCACGATGCAGACGATCGGGCTCGAGGCGGTGACGCAGGCGACGCCGCTCGGGATCGCCAAGGAGATCCTCAAGGCGGGCGGCGATCCGGAGAAGACCCGTGCCCTCGCAAATTTGTTGCCCAAGATGTTTGTCGGTACTACCGGTGGATCGCTGGGTGAGACCTCCAGCCTGGCGATCCTGCTCGGCGGCGGCTGGATGCTGCTGCGGCGGACGATCACCTGGCACATTCCCACCGGCGTGCTGCTAGGCGCCCTCCTCTTCGCGGTCCCGAGTTGGCTGGTGAGTCCGGACGCGGTGGTCAACCCCCTGGCTCACTTGCTCGGGGGGGCCATGCTCTTCGGCGCCTTCATCATTGCGACCGATCCGGTGTCCTGCCCCCTATCGCCAAAGGGACGGTTCATCTTCGGGGTAGGCGTCGGGCTTCTCACGATGCTGATCCGCATCGTGGGCGGCTATCCGGAGGGGGTCATGTACGCGGTCCTCCTGATGAACTCGGTCTCCCCCTTCCTCGACCGCTGGACGCGGACGCGGCCTCTGGGGCTGCAGGAGGGTGCCCATGCTTAGTTTTCTGCGCGTCTCCTGGCTGGTCCTGGTCTGCGCCTTCGGCTTCGGCCTTCTCCTGGCCGGGATCTACTCGAGCTTGGAACCCAGGATCGAGGCCAATCGCATCGCCACCCTGAATCGCGGAATCCGCTCCATTCTTGCCCGGGCCGATTCGATCCAGGCCGACACGATCCGGGTCCGCGAGGCCGGCATGGACGTTCCGGCAATCGTCTACACCGGCCTCTCCTCGGCCGGAGGACCGGTCGGGTATGTGTTCCGGGCCGAGGGGACCGGATTCCAGGACAAGATCGAGCTGCTGGTGGGCGTCGATCCCGAGTTCGCAACCTACCGGGGCATCTCCGTGCTCTTCGCCGCCGAGACCCCCGGCTTCGGGGACGCGATCCGCGACTCGGCCATCTTCAAGAGCCAGTTCGTGGGCGCTCCGGTGGATCCGCCTCTCACGGTCGTCAAGACCGGCGACCGAACCAAGACCGATGACAGCGAGATCGTCTCGATCACCGGCGCCACGATCACCACCGAGGCGGTAACGAATCTCATCAACCGCCGGGTCGAGATGATCCGGCCGAAGGTGCGTGCCCTGGGCGGCAGCCCGCAAGCCGAACCCGCAGACGCGTCGCAATAGGAGCCGTCGCAATAGGAGCCAAGGACATGTCCGAAGCCACGCAGACAGCAGCGGCCTCGGCCGAGCCGGGGCAGATGGCCAAGGCCCTCTCAGGATTCGTCAAGAACCTGTGGGAAGAAAACCCGGTCTTCCGATCCCTCCTGGGAATGTGCCCCATCCTGGCGGTGACGGCCGCCTGCAAGCCGGCCCTCACCATGGGCCTGGCTGCGACCTTCGTCGTGGTCTGCGCCAACATCATGGTGAGCCTGATGCGCAAAGCACTCACGCCGCACCTGCGCATCCTGATGTTCACACTGACGATCTCGGTCTTCGTCACGATCGCCGACCTCATCCTGAAGGCGTTCCTGCCGGCGATGAGCGAGGTGTTGGGGCCGTTCGTACCGCTGATCATCGTCAACTGCATGATCATCGCGCGGGCCGAGTCCTGCGCCTCGAAGAACGGGTTCCTCGTCTCGGCGATGGACGGGTTCGGCACCGGGTTCGGGTTCACGCTGGCCCTGGTGATGCTGGCAACGATTCGTGAGGTGCTGGGCAACGGTACCTGGTTCGATGTGCGGGTACTCCCCGATTGGTGGGTACCCTGGACGATCATGAAGCTGCCGGCCGGCGCCTTCATCACGTTGGGCTTCATGCTGGCCTTCATCGTGCACCGGCAAGCGCGCTCGCAGGCCAAGAAGGCCCGGACGGCCCAGTAGCTGACAGAGAAGACCCCCTCGCCGGGGGCTCAGTTGGGAGGAAGGAAGCGACATGGATGGAATCACCGATCTGATCGTCGTGTTTCTGTCGATCGCGCTGGTCAACAACCTGGTCTTCATGAAATTCCTGGGGATCTGCCCTTACCTGGGTGTTTCGAAGAAGATCGATATGGCCTTCGGTATGGGACTGGCAGTGACCTTCGTCCTGACGCTCTCGGCCACGATGACCTGGCTCATCAACAACCTCGTCCTCATCCCGATGAACCTGGAGTTCACCAAGTACATCGCCTTCATCCTGGTCATCGCCAGCATGGTCCAGCTCGTCGAGATGTACGTCCGCAAGTTCTACCCGGCCCTCTACCAGAGCTTCGGCATCTTCTTGCCGCTCATCACGACCAACTGCGCGATCCTGGGCACCTGTCTTTTCATCGATCTATGGGGGTACAACTTCATCGAGGCGGTCGTCGCCGGCTTTGGAGGCGGTTTGGGCTTCACGATGGCGATCTCGATCATGGCCGGAATCCGCGAACAGCTGGAGATGGCCGAACTCCCCAAGGCCATGGAGGGCGCCGGCATCACACTCGTCACCGCCGGCATCCTGACGCTGGCCTTCATGGGGTTCTCGGGGATGGTCCGCTAAGGACTAGGACGCGGCAACCGGGCGGCGGCGACGATGCGGCCGCCACGCGGTGACCGCCAAGCGGTTGCAGCTGAAAAGAGAAAGCAGCTGACAGGAGGAGATCATGGCATTGGCGCCGATGCTCACCCTTCCCGCCTGGATCGTGGGCGCCCTGGTCGTCAACACCCCCCTGATCCTGCTGGTGATCGGGCTCTTCTTCGCCATCATGCTGACGATTGCGCACAGTAAGCTCAAGGTGGAGGTCGACCCCCGCGTGCTCCAGGTCCGCGACGCCCTTCCGAGTGCCAACTGCGGCGGCTGCGGATACGCCAGCTGCGATCAGTTCGCCGAGGCCGTGGTCGCCGGCGATGCCGAGCCGGGAGGCTGCGTGGTATTGAGCGCGGATGCGATGCAAAGCATTGCCACAATCCTGGGCGTCAAGGCCTCGACCGCCGCCCCGAAGCGGGCCGTCATCCATTGCGGGGCCCGCGACGACGAGCGGCTCGCCCGCGCCGATTATCGCGGTGTGGCCACCTGCGCCGAGATGAACCTGGTCGCCGGCGTCCAGGGTTGCGCCTACGGCTGCCTGGGGCTCGGCGATTGTGAGCGTTCCTGCCCCTTCGATGCCATCCGCTTGGACCGCGGCCTGCCGATCGTCGACATCATCGCCTGCACTGGCTGCGGCAACTGCGTCGCTGCCTGCCCGCGCAACATCATCTCCATCGAGAGCATGATCGAGGACCCGCTGGTGGTCATCGCCTGCAGCTCGAAGGATCCGGGCAAGGTCGTCCGCGGCAATTGCACCGTCGGCTGTATCGCCTGCGGGCTCTGCGCCAAGCAGAACGACGACGTCTTCGTCATCGAGAACAACCTCTGCGAGGTCAAGTACGCGCCGAAGGACTACGTGGGCGGCGAGGGCATCGACACCGCGGTGGCCAAGTGCCCCACCGTGTGCCTGCGCCGCGTTGGGGCTACCATCGACGATCCCCACGCAATGGTAGAGGAGCGGGCGCGGGAGAAGGCCGAGCGGGCCAAGAAGGCCGCCGAGGCCAAGAAGGCCGCCGAGGCCAAGAAGGCCGCGGAGGCCGAGAAGGCAGCTTCGGCCGGGAAGGCCGAAGCCAAGAAGGCGGAGGCCGCAGAGGCGTCCGGCGGCGAGCCCAACTCCACGTAGCTACTGCCGGGCACATGTATCAGGACGCCGCGGACGCGATCACGCGGACGCGATCACCCCGTCCACGCATCCGGCAGCTCACTCTCACCCCCCGGCGAAGGAACGGGCCGCTTCAGCGAGCGGCCCGTTGCCTGGGCGACATTCCGCCGGCGAAGGCGGCCAGCGCGACGGGGTCGGTCTTCGCACCGAGTTTCGTGGCCCGGACCGCCTTGATCAGAGCTTCGGACGGAAAGATCCCGGTGATGGCGAGGAGAGTGAAGAGCATCAGGATGTTCACGTCCTTCCGGGAAACGGTGCCGCGGAAATCAGCGGCTCTCAGTCGCACGTTGTCATCGGGAACCTCAACACCCGAGTCGGCCAGGATCTCGCCGCCGGTCATCGACTCGAGCTTTCTCGTCAGGTAGGACATGCCGTCGTTCGAGGAGGCAACGGCCCAGTCGATCCTGCGTACGCCGGTGAACTCGATCGGATCCGCAGAGAGTATGATCTCCGCGGCCGAGAACCCGGTGCCGACCGTGACCGGGTAGTTGCCCTTCTGGGTGCTTTCAAGGCCGCATGACATCGCCGCGATCACGAAGGCGTCGGCCGCCGACTGCACCCCCTCCCCCGCCGAGCCGGCGAGCAGAATGGTCAGCGGTCTATCGAGGCTGTGACTGAACTCGGCCTCCACGGGCTCGAGCGAATCGAGGAGCGAAGGGATCTTCTCTCGCGGCCTGGCCGTGACCCCGGAAGATCTCTCTTCGACGCGCTTCTCGAGCGGAAGACCGAGCATCTCCTCGACGCCGGCGATCTTCAGGTCCGGATTCTCCTTGGTGCCGTAGGCGGGGCAGATCTCGAGAACATCCACGAGCGCGAAGCCCGGATGAGCGATGGCCTCGGCGATCGTAGGGGAGATCCCCCCGCGGGCCGCCACGCGGGCCGTGAACGCCGCACCGGCTTCCCGTGCGATCTTCAGCACATCCAGCGGCTCGGGGGTGAAGCCCTCGATTGGGGAGCGGGTGCGGAAGGACCCCGGCGTGAGATCGCTGCGCTGCCCGCCGGTCATGCCGTAGAGCATGTTGCTGTGGACGACGACGGTCATATCGATGTTCCGGTGCGCCGCTCCGACCAGGTGGTTCATTCCGATGGTCGTGCCGCCGTCGCCGATCATCACCAGAATCTTCTTCTCCGGATTGGCGAGTCCCATCGAGATTCCGGCGCCCAAGGCCACCGAGCGGCCATGCTGGCCGTGGACGGTGTGCGTCGACAGACTGGCGTCGATGATGCCGTGGCAACCGATGTCGGTGACAACGACAACATCCAGGGGGTCCAGACCGAGCGCCGTCAGGGCCTTGTCGACCGCACGCGCCACCAGGTGGTGGCTGCAACCCTTGCAGAAGGGAAGCGGTCGCTTGACGAGAAAGCGGCTATCCACGGGACACCTCCGCTGCTATCTCTTCCGGCGGAATCGACTTGCCTATCGCGTTGACGCCGCTCACACCTCTCCTGCCCGTTTGACCAAAGAGAAGCTGCCGCAGGGTGCCGCCGAGGTTCTCCTCCGCGATGATGATCCTGGCGTAGCGTTCGAGAATCGAGAGGCAGACCGATGGAATCGGGAGGAGTGTCTTGACGACCAGAAGAGAGACCTTGCTTCCCCGGCTCCTCAGCAGCACGACCGCCTCCCTGGCCGCCTGCGCGGTGGCACCGTACGACACGATCAGCGCCCCCGCCTCCTCCTGTTCGTCCAGTTCATAGAAGGTGAATTCGCCGATGTTCCTTTCGATCTTCTCGGGTAACCGGCGCGTGTTGGCCAATGCCTCCGCGCTTCTGTTCTGCAGTATCCCCAGCTGGTCATGGGTCGACGAGTTCAGACGCACCTGGTGCCGGTCGTTGCCCACCGGAAGAAACGGGGGGACCAGGTCCTCGCCCGGCAGGTAACTCATGTAGCGGTCCTCCCCCTCGTAGAAGCGGCGCGCCACCGGCTCGATGGGCTCGAGCGATGACAAATCGAAGGATCGCTTCGTCATGACGTCTTCCTTCGACGTCAACAGAACGACCGGCGTGCGAAGGCGAATCGCCATCCGCACCGCATGGCTTCCATGATGAGCATCGAGCCGTCGATCGGAACCCTGCTCCGGGAAGCAGCGCTCGAGCCCTCCATCAGGCCTCCTTCTCTTCCTTCTGGTCTTTCTCGTTTCCGAAAGCGGAGAGGCCGGTGATGTGCTCGCCCAGGATCAGTGTGTGAATCTCGAACGTGCCCTCGTAGGTCTGCACCGACTCGAGATTGCACATGTGCCGGATCGTCTGGTACTCGAGCGTGATGCCGTTGGCACCCATCATCGCGCGGGCCTTGCGCGCTCCTTCGAGGGCCGCGTTCACGTTGTAGCGCTTGGCCATCGAGACGTGGACGTGCTTCATCCGGCCGGAGTCGGCCAGACGGCCGAGCCGGTGCGCCATGAGCTGGCAGCAGGTGAGATCGGTGGCAAGCTCGGCGAGCTTCGCCTGGGTGATCTGGAAGGCGCCGATAGGCTTGCCGAACATGATGCGTTCCTGCGCGTACCGTAACACCTCGTCGAATACGCCCTGCAGCGCTCCGGCCGCCCCCCATGCGATTCCGTAGCGGGCCGAGGTCAGGCACATGAGCGGGCTCTTGAGGCCCGAAGTGTTCGGCAGCTCCCGCGAGGCCGGGATGCGGACATCCTCCATCACCAGTTCGGACGTTATGGAAGCGCGCAGCGAGACCTTGTGCTTCTGTTCGGGGGCGGAGAAACCCTCGTCCTCCCGGTGCACGATGAAGCCGCGAATCTTCCCGGTCTCATCCTTCGCCCAAACGACCGCGATGTCCGCGATGGTGCCGTTCGTGATCCACATCTTCGCGCCGTTCAGAACCCAGTGGCCGTCGTCCTTCCTGGCCCGCGTCGTGATCGAACCGGGATCCGATCCGGCATCCGGCTCGGTGAGCCCGAAACAACCGACGATCTCGCCCGACGCCAGCCGCGGCAGATACTCGCGGCGCTGCTCCTCGGAGCCGAACTTCCATATCGGGTACATCACGAGGCTGCTCTGGACGGAGGCGAAGGAGCGAACGCCCGAGTCCCCGCGTTCGAGCTCATGGCAGATCAGACCGTACATGGAGTAGGAAGACTCCGCGCCGCCGTACTCGGCGGGAACGAATGGGCCCAGGAAGCCCATCTCGCCCATCTTTCGGATCAGCTCGCGGGGAAAGGTCCCGGCCTCCCAGTGTTCCGCGATGCCGGGGATGACCTCCCGGTCGACGAACTTGCGGGCGGTGTCGCGGATGAGCTTCTCCTCCTCGGTCAGTTCGTCGTCGAGGAGATAGAAATCCAGCGGCTCGAACGACATATCTTCCTCCAAATATAAGACTTATAGAGATGCGGCGGGAAACCGGCCCGTTCCACGCCGCTTGGTTCGACAAATTATGACGATCCGGAGGGGCGTGCGCCACCCAAATCGGCCGGTCAACCGCCATTTCCGGCCCGGACGCGGAGGTCTACCGGCCCGGCTCGGAGGCAAAACAGATCTCGCCAAACCGGGTCCCAATCGGGTATGCTTTGAGTAGGCGAAACGCCCTCCGGGGAACCCGTGCCGGACCCCGCCGTGCCAGAAGCACCGCACCATCGTCCGGCAGTCCCCTTCTGGTTCAGGGACGTTCACCGCCCGTCGATCCACGGGGCAACCTCATCGGCGCGCGGGCACGCCCCCACCTGGAGACGCCGGCGGAGGTTCTCGCGCGAGTAGACGCCGAGACGCCGCCACACGCCAGAACCGAGACGGTTCGCGGCGGCGCACAAGGACCGCTCACGCGCTAAGCGGCCTGGCCTGGACCACCTGACCTGCGCATGCTGACACGGTCGGGCCCACTGCCAAGGGAAGCGCCCCGCCATAAGGCAAAGCTGTCTCGAGTTCGGGGGAGAGACCGGGCCGTCCATTTTCGGCCCGGTCCCCTTTTGGGCGAAGTACCTACTTCTGGTCGGCCTGATCATCGAACCAGCCACGCTCCTTCCAATAGGCGAAGTCGGCCTTGAAGATCTTTCGGTTGCGCCAGATGAGTTCGCGCAGGAATCGCCGCTGGGAGATGACCTCGTCGGTGAAGGGGCGGGTCCGGTGCTCCCGGTGATAGAGGAGCAACTCCTCACCCAACTTGCGGGCGTGTTCCCGGACCTGCTCGGGCGTCCACAGCCGGGTCGGCGGCCGGTAGGTACCCCACACCGAACCGACGACGGTGGCCCCCAGCACTTCGAAGCAATTGCTCAGATAGCGGAAGACCGCGGTCTCCCCCATCCCGGCACTCGTCGTGATGACGCCGGCGTACTTGCCTTCCAGCGCCGGGCGGTGAAACTCGCCGGCGGTGCGGTCGATGAAGAGCTTGAGCAGGCTCGTGGTGCCGAATACGTGGGTTGGACTCTCCACCAAGAGGATGTCCGCGCTCTTCCAGGTCGCATGGATGCGCGGGATATCATCGTCGATCGCGCAGTGTCCCTCACGCATGCACAGACCGCATCCGTTGCAGTGGTGCACGTCGAGGTCTTTCAGGTCGAATCGCACGACCTCGGCCCCCGCCTCGCGCAAGGGCTCTTGCACCCACTCGCCGATCCGGGCGGTACCGCCCTCGCGCCCGTGGGGCGATCCGTTGATGACAACGACCTTCGTCTTCATGATGTCCTCACGATGTCCGGATGGTTGTGTCTTGATGGTAGAATCCGGCGAGCACAAACGCTCTCCGCGACTATACACATCTGGATACCCATCGTCATGGCTCGGGGTTCGACAATCGGCGGACCGCCCGGTATGCTGGCGAGCGCGCCGAATGGCCACGAACCCGCCAAGGAGGATGCCGTCATCAACGCACAAACCGTCAGGCCGAAGGAGACCTGCCTGGTCACCGGAGCCAATTCCGGCATCGGGCGGGCGATCGCCACCGGGCTCGCCGAGCGGGGGGCCCGGGTGATCATGGTCTGTCGCGACCGCGGCCGCGGCGAGGCGGCGCGCGAGGCGATCCGTGTTGCGACGGGCAACGAGGCCATCGACCTGCTGCTGGCCGATCTATCCCGGCAGCGGGAGATTCGCCGGCTGGGTGAGGAGATCCACGCGCGCTACGATCGGCTCGATGTGCTCATCAACAATGCGGGCCTGATCAGCCGCCGCCGTCAGGTCACCGAGGATGGGCTGGAGATGCAACTGGCGGTCAATCACCTCGCCTACTTCCTCCTCACCCACCTGCTGATGGACCTGCTGCGCGCGAGCGCCCCGGCGCGCATCATCAACGTGGCCTCCACCGGGCACAGCCGGGGGGTGATCGACTTCGACAACCTGCAAGGCGAGCGCCGGTACCGCCCCTGGCAGACCTACATGAACACCAAGCTGGCCAATGTGCTCTTCACCTACGAACTGGCACGCCGCCTGGACGGCTCAGGCATCACGGCGAACTGCGTGGGCCCCGGGGTCACCTTCTCCGGTCTCATGCGCCGTTACTCGCGCACCCTCGATCTGGTCTGGAGACTGCTGCACCGCTTCTTCAAACCGCCCGAGCTCTCGGCCGACAATCCGGTCTACCTCGCCACGGCGCCCGAGGTGGCGGCGGTCACGGGCCGGTACTTCCGCTACCGAAAAGCGATCGGGACCTCCGAGCGCTCCTACGATCGGGAACTACAGCGGCGGCTGTGGGAGGTGAGCGCAGACCTGACCGGCGTGGACCCGGAGGACCTCTAGCGCACGCGGCGGCGGGATGGCTCCGCACGAACCACACGCGCGGCCTCGGGCACACCCGCTGCCTGGCCCACGCGCGCCACCAGCAGCGTGAAGTCATCCTCGAATTCTTCGCGCCCGGTGAACTCGATCACGGACTGCTCGAGACGCCGCACGACCTCCTGGGTTGGAAGCATCCGCGCTTGGTGTAGAGCAGCTTCCAGACGTCTCTCGCCGAACTCCTCATCGGCGGCGTTGCGGGCTTCACGGGCTCCGTCGGTATAGAGCAGCAGCACGTCTTCGGGTTCGAGCCGGATTGCGGCTTGCTCGTAGCGGATCGAGGGGCCCACGCCTAGAATGAGTCCGCCTTCGGACAACGACTCCATGGTCCCGCCCGAGCGCATGAGGATCGGGTAGTCGTGTCCGGCGTTCACGTAACAGAACTCGCGGGAGGCCGGATCGTAGGTGGCGACGAAGAGCGTGATGAACATCTCGGTAGAGGTATTTTCGTGAATCAGCGTGTTGATCTTCTGCATCACCTCGGGCAACACCATCCGGCGGTCCTTTTCCGCGCGCAGCAAGGCCTGCAGGTTGGCCATCAGCAAGGCGGCGCCCACTCCCTTGCCGGCCACATCGCCCACCGCCAGGAGCGTTTGTCCGTCGGGCAACTCCATCACGTCGTAGTAATCGCCGGCCACATCCTGGCAAAACCGGATCGTCGCGGCGAGTTCGAGCCCGGCGGACTGCGGCAACTGGCGGGGCAATAGGCCCTGCTGGATCTGGCGAGCCACGCTGAGCTGTTCCTCGAGACGCTGGCGCTCGAGCCGGTCCTGCAGAAGCTCGATGTTCTCCACCGCCAGCGCGATCTGGGCCGACAGCGTGCGCAGCAACTCCAGCTCTTCAGGGGCGTAATCCTCTCCGGTGGTCTTGCGTCCCAGCAACAAGAAACCGAGCAGGCCCGAACGCGTCTTCAGAGGCAAGAGGATGGCGGCCTCGTGATCATCCAGCCAGCGCAACTGGCGGCTGTTCATCTGAACCCGCTGCGCGGCGAGGATCTCATCGATCAGGAGCGGGTGGTCGACCGACCCGAGCTGCTCGATCAACGCGTCGGTGTCCTCGACCCCGATCTCCTTCGAGCCGGTTGCGGAACCATCCTGCTGCCACACCACCTGCCGGCCGCGGAGGATTGGATAGACATCGCCCGCCGCCAGGCCGCTCATGAGTTTCTCGGCCAGTTGACCCCAGAATCGAGCCTGGTCGGTGAAGGTATCGGACGAGTGCAGGAAGTCGCGGAGCAACTCGCGCAGCCGGCGCCGCTCGGGATAGAAATGCGCCTCGAGCAGATCGTGCAGCCTACGCTGGGCGGGCACGAAGCCCAGCGCCAGCGCGATGCCCACCGCCAGGGTGGAGGTGCGGCTGTCAACCTCCAGGTTGTCGATCAGCAGTTCGCCGGTCGAGTACAGGACCCCCACGAAGAGCGCGAGAACAGCCGCGTTGATGAGGAGGATCCGAGTCCCCCGCTTGAGACGCCCCTGCACCTCCAGGAGACGGTAGCGCTCGAAGGCGTAGGCGAAGGTGATCGGGATCAGCAGCATGAGCAGGGCGACGGCATTGGTGTAGTAGAGCGTCGCGGTGGTCGACCACTCGAGGCCCAGCGCACCCGCACCCGCGACCACGAACGGATAGAGGGCATACAGCGACAGACCCGGCACCGAGCCCATCAGCACCAACCAGGTCTGGCGCCGGTGCAGGAAATCCTGAGAGCGGCGCACGTTCCGAATCAGGAAGAAGAACCCGGTTGCGACCAAGATCAGGGTGTAGAGGCCGTAGTAGATGTAGTTCGGCGGTGCGGCCGGACCCAGCCAGCCGATGAGGATGACCCCCGGAACGAACAGCAGGATGTCCCACAGCAGCCGACGCCGCGCGTAGCGAGGATACTCGTCGGGAAACACCAGATGAAGCTTCACCCAGAAAACGGGGGCGAACAGCGTCAGAAGGCCCATGACGGTCCAAAACAGGTCCGCGAGAGCGGAATTGAACGTGGCGTAGTCATTGGGAAGCACGGTGTAGGTGATGATGATGGCGCTGGCAGTGGTCCAGCAGAACAGAGCCAAGACGCGGACCGGCGAGGATGCTGGACGCCGCAAGAACGCCCACAGCCCCACGAGGATGAGCGCCAGCACCGTGAGACCTCGCAAGCTATAGAGCGTGACGACCTGGATGCGCAGCAGATCCGGGATCGATCGGGTGACGGCGGTCGAGCGAAAGACCTCGCCTTCGTGGCAGAACGTGAACTCGACCTGCTGGCCTTCGGGCACCTCGGGGCCGAACACATCGAAGTAGGTGTGGCGGGATGCAGGTCGCCCGTTGATCGCCAGCAGGCTGTCGCCGGGCACCGGATACGGGGAGCTGAGGTAGTCCTTACGATCCACCTGCCCCACGATGGCGGGAGCCTCATCGCCGAGTTGGAAGAAGGTCCAGACATCGCCCATGGTGACGAAGGTATGTACCTTGGTGTACTCGCGGAGCATGAGGGTGGCCGACCCCGCCAGGACCAAAGCAAAGAATGCGACCAGCAAGCTCTGCAACAAACGTTCGCGCATGGTCTATGCCTCCCGGCGCCCGTGATGAAACAACCGTGTGAGCCGACTACCTTAATAGGCTACCAGTGGTTCCGGGCTATCGGAACCGGGGTCTCGACGTGTGGCCCAGGGTCTCTCATTCGCACTGCCTCCCCACAGCGGTTACGGACCCGACTCCCGCCGAGAACCGATGGCCAAAAGGAAAAACCTTGCCTTCACCTGAAAATAAATCTGTACTTGTCGAAATAGATATGCAGAAGGTGATTCTATGAATGAAACAACACAGACTGAAGATCGATTTCTACAATGGCTGGACTCGTTGATCGAGTCCGCCGAGCGCAGTCATGAGGACAAGGCCAACCAGGGAGAGCACTTCGAGGCAGTGCTGGACCGGATTCGGGGCAACGTGGCCTCCGTCTACGGTCTACCGCAAACTCGTGGCGTGAGAAGGGGTGACGAATGAATGCCGAAGACGCAGTGGGCATCTTCAAGGCCTTGGCCGACCGATCCCGTATGCTGATCGCCAGCAGCCTGATCGAGAAGCCCTCCTATGTCGAGGAACTCTCGGAAGGGTTGGCCCTGGCCCCTTCGACCGTCTCCTTCCACCTGAAGAAGCTGGAGGAGGCCGGATTGGTCGAATCGGCCAAAGAGCAATACTACGTGATCTATTCCTTGAGGCGCGATCTACTCGAACAACGGCTGCTCGAGATGCTGTCCCTTGGAGGCCGCGCGCGCGCGGATCAGGCCGAACGGCTTCGGCGGTATCGCCAGAAGGTGCTCAAGACGTTCATCCGGCGCGGCAAGCTGACCAAGATCCCGGTGCAGCGCAAGAAGCGGCGGGTCATCCTCGAAGAGATCGCCAACGGGTTCGAACCGGGCCGGCGCTATCCCGAGCGCGAGGTCAATCTGCTGATCGCCGACTTCCACGACGACTTCTGCACCCTCCGGCGGGAACTGGTTGCCGAGAAAATCATGGGGCGCAGCCGCAACACGTACTGGTTGCTCGAGGCGCCCGGGGATGGCGATGGCGCTGGCGCTGGAAGCTGACCGAGCCGGTAACCGGTCTCATCGCGGGAGGCGGGCCGTTCGGGATGCGTCGCCCAGAACGATGGCGAGTGCCTCCCGCAGCGTGGCCACGGGCATCAGTTCGGCGCCGGTGGTGACCTTCCAGCTCTCATCGCGAAGATCCTTGTGCGTTGCCGCCGGCAAGATGACCCGCCGGAAACCCAGCCGCACGGCTTCGGCGATCCGACGCTGGGGATGACTCGCGCGCCGCACCTCGCCCCCCAGTCCGACCTCGCCGAAGACCGCCATCTCGGTTCCGGCCGGGTGGTCGCGCATGCTGGAGGCAATCGCCAGGAGCACGCCCAAGTCCACCCCCGGCTCGGCCACCCGCAAACCACCGGTCACGTTGACGAAGACATCGCTCGAGGTCACATCCAGCCCGCCTCGCTTGACCAGCACCGCCAGAAGGATCGCCAGCCGCTTGGCGTCGAAGCCCGTGGCAATCCGCTGCGGGATCCCGTAGCGGGTGGGATGCACCAGGGCCTGCACCTCCATGAGCAGCGAGCGCGTACCCTCCAGCCCCGCGATCACCACGCTGCCCGAGCTCTGGCCGGCCTCCTCGCCCAAGAACAAACGCGAGGGATTGGTCACCTCTTGCAGACCGTTCTCGCGCATGTCGAAGACGCCGATCTCGTGCACGCTGCCAAAGCGGTTCTTGACACTACGCACGATGCGGTGGGCGTGGAACCGATCGCCCTCCATCGTCATCACCGCATCGACGATGTGCTCGAGCGTGCGGGGACCCGCCAGGTTGCCTTCCTTCGTCACGTGGCCGATCAAGAGAACGGCCACCTTCCGGGTCTTGGCCAGGCGCGCCAGGCTGAGCGCGCCCTCACGCACCTGCAGGACGCTGCCCGGGGCCGAAGGGAGGTCGGGCAGGTAGGTCGATTGAATCGAGTCGATGACGAGCACCTCGACCGGCCGGGTGAGATCGTCCCCCGCCGCCGCCAGAACATCGGTCCTCGGGTCACCGGCCGGACCCGGCCGGGCATCGCGCACGCCGTCGCTGACCGCGTCGAAGATCCGAGCCAGGTCCGCCTCGGCCAGCACCGACAGCCCCGGCGTCACGCCCAGACGCTGGGCGCGGAGCTTGGTTTGCGTGGCCGACTCCTCACCCGAGACATAGAGCACGCCGTGCCCGGCGGCGGAGAGACGGGAGGCCACCTGCAACAGCAGGGTCGACTTGCCCACGCCCGGGTCCCCACCCAGGAGCACCACCGAGCCGGGGACGATGCCGCCGCCCAGAACCCGGTCGAACTCGGCGATGCCGCACTCTGTGCGTTCGGGACCGTGGCTGGGCACCTCCTCCAGTGTGAGCACGCGGGAGGCGAAGTCATCCTCCGCGCCGGGGATCCACGGCCCGGGCCCTCCCGGGTTGCCAGCCTCCCCTTCGGTCGATGCCTCGCCGGATCGGCCGGCCCGGGGCCCACGCGGCTTGCCGGGAATGCCCAGACCGCGATCGGGCTGGCCCGCGCCGGAGCCGGGGAACCCCCTGCCGGCGTGGGCCGACCGTCCGCTCTGGCGACTGGCGCTGGGCAGGGGCTTGGGCGCTCGAAAGCGCACCAGCGTGTTCCACTCCTTGCAGTTCGGACAGCGGCCGTACCACTTCGCGAAGTCCTCGCCGCAGTTCTGACAGAGGAACCGTTCGTCGGAGCCCTTTCGTCGCATCACGGTTGAACCTCCTCGATGGGCTTTCTCACTTGTCCTCCCTCCTGCCATGTCAGGCGGCCATGGCGGGCGACCATGCTGGGTGATCCTGTCGGGCGGCCATCTGTGGCTGCACCGCACAAGGCGAGAGCTGTCCGGAGCAAGCCCCGGAGCAGACCCGCTAGCCCTTCTTACTCTAACAATCTAGCAATCACACGGCCAGCCGACACCGGTTTGTTGAGCGGTTGACGGGTTGGTGCGTTGATGTGTTGATGGAGCCGTGGCAATCCCGGACTATCGTGGGGCCGTGCACGGGCAGTCGATGCCCATCCCGGGGCGAGCCCCTAACGATCGATGGATGTCTCCGGACCCAGGAGGCCGCTGTGAACTCGACCGCCACCTCGCCGCGGAGCATCCGCGCCTGGTGTCTCTACGATTGGGCCAGTTCGGCCTTCGCCACCACCGTCATGGCGGCCATCTTCCCTCCCTTCTATCGCTCACTCGTCACCACCGCCGGCAAGGGCGAGGCCACGGCCACCGCCTACTGGGGCTACACCACCGCCATAGCACTGGGGATCATCGCCCTGATCGGCCCAATCCTGGGCGCGATCAGTGACCATACGGGCGCCAAGAAGCGCTATCTGCTGACCTGCGCCGGGCTCGGCATCCTCGCGACCGCCGCGTTCACCCTGATCGGCGCCGACACCTACCTGCTGGCGAGCGGTCTGTTCATCCTCGCCAACATCGGCTTCGCCACCGCCAACATCTTCTACGAGTCCCTGCTTCCCTATGTAGCGCCCTCCGGGCAGCTCGACCGAATCTCCACCCGCGGCTACGCGCTTGGATACGTGGGCGGGGGCCTGCTCCTGGCAGTCAACCTGCTCTGGTACCTGAAGCCGGCGCTCTTCGGCATGCCGGGCACCGGGTTCGCGATCCGCGCCTGCTTCCTCAGCGTGGGGGTCTGGTGGGCGGTCTTCTCGATTCCCCTCGCGCGCCAGGTGCCCGAACCGCATCACGTGGCTCCAGGAGCGCCGGACCGCCCGCTCGGCACGGTCCCGCTCTTGGCCGGATTCCGCCGGCTGGCGAGTACCTTTCGTGAGCTTCGCCGCTACCGACAGCTCGCGCTCTTTCTGGCGGCGTTCTGGCTCTACAACGATGGCATCGGCACGATCGTCAAGATGGCGACCGCCTACGGCGACGAGATCGGCATCGGCCTTTCCGACCTGATCGCCGCGTTGCTCATCACGCAGCTGATCGGCATCCCCGCCACCCTGATGCTGGGACGGCTGGCCGGCCGCATTGGCGCCAAGACCACGATCCTCTTGACCCTCGCGGTTTACAGCCTCATCACGGTAGGCGGGTTCTTCATGCAGGCGGTCTGGCAGTTCTACGTCCTGGCCCTGGCGGTCGGTCTGGTGCAGGGCGGCGCACAGGGCTTGAGCCGCTCGCTGTATGCGCGCATGATCCCCAGACACAAGAACGCGGAGTTCTTCGGGTTCTTCAGTACCAGTGCCCGGTTGGCCGGCATCGCCGGGCCACTCCTGTTCGGCCTCGTCAGCCAGGCGGCCGGCTCGAGCCGGCTGGGCATTCTGTGTTTGCTGGGCTTCTTCCTCTTCGGCGGGTTGCTGCTCGCGAAGGTGGATGTCGAGGAGGGACAACGCCGCGCCCGGGCCGAAGAGACGGCGCGAGCGGCACCGTGAGGGGGGAACCGGCTCCTTCGCGCGAACGTTAGAGAGCAGTCATCCGGGGGCCGTCGAGAGACGCCGGACCCCAAGCCCAGGGGATCCAGCATGAGCCCTTACTCGATCAACAGACCCGTCATCCGGCTCGCGCGGAGCATGGCATCGCTGCCCAGCTCGTCGCCCACGGACCCTTCCGGCGCCCACCATCCCAGCCGGATGCCCGAGGACCTGCTGCATGAAGCCACCCGGCGCCTGGCGCTGCTCAGCGGCATCTCGTTCGTCTTCTCCTCGGTCATGTTCGTGATCGTCTCCTTCACCGGCGTAATGGACGTGGGCTGTCCGGCGATTCGCAACACGGTCTTCCCCATCTTCCTGCTCGTCTCGGGCGCGATGTTCATCCTGGCCAGGACGAACCGGATCGCGTGCCCGCGGCTCCACAAGGTGGCGTCGGTCTACCAGTTCGTCGCCGGGTCGCTGATCGCCTTTCTCGTCAACTCCCGTCCCTGGCCCGAGATGCTGTTGCCGGCCTGGTCGCCGGTCGCGGTGTGGGTTCTCATCTACCCCATGATGATTCCCACCGCTCCGGTCCGCACCCTGATTGCTTCGACGCTCACGGCGGCCATGGATCCGATCTCGGTGGTCCTGCTTGCCGCGAGCGGCGCGCATACCATGCCCGCATCCGATCAGATGATCTTGCGATTCGCACCCAATGTCCTGTCGGTCATCGCGGGCGTAGCGGTGTCGCAGGGGCTGTTCCGAGTGGGCGCCAAGCTGAGCAAGGCTCGGGAGCTGGGGGCCTACCGCCTGACCGAGCGGCTGGGCAAGGGAGGCATGGGCGAGGTCTGGCTCGCGAGCCACCGTCTCCTGCGACGCCCGGCGGCCATCAAGCTGATCCGGCCCGAGCTGCTGGGGGCCGAAGACGGCGCCATCGCCGGCGCCGTCTCGAGCCGGTTCGAACGTGAAGCGCAGGCCACCGCGCAGCTCGAATCGCCGCACACGATCGCCATCTACGACTTCGGGCTCGCCGGTGACGGGACCTTCTACTACGTCATGGAGTATCTGCGCGGTCTGGATCTGAGTACCCTCGTCAAGCGCATGGGACCGTTGCCCGCCGAGCGGGTGGTCCACCTCCTGCGGCAGGCCTGCCATTCCCTGAACGAGGCGCATGGTGCGGGACTGATCCACCGGGACATCAAGCCCGGCAACCTTCTCACCTGCCGCTACGGACCGGATGTGGATTTCGTCAAGGTGCTCGATTTCGGTCTGGTGAAGCAGCGCGCGGCCGCCCCCACCGACGAGACCATGCTGACCCGTCAGGGCGCGGCCACCGGAACGCCGGCGTTCATGTCGCCGGAGATGATCCTGGGCGAGAGGGAGATCGACGGACGCGCCGACATCTACGCTCTGGGCTGCGTGGCCTACTACCTTCTCACCGGGCAGCTTGTCTTTGACAGTGACTCGCCCATGAAGACAATGGTGATGCACGCCAAGGATGCACCGCCGCCGATGGCGGACCGGACCGAGCTGGCCATTCCGCCGGCGCTCGAGACGGTGGTGCAGCGCTGTCTGGCGAAGGATCCCGCCGACCGGCCTCAGTCCGCCGGTGATCTGGCGCAGGCGCTGGTTGCGATCGAGTTCGACCACCCCTGGACCGAGCAGCGTGCCCGGGAGTGGTGGGATACCCACCGGCCCGCCTGAGAATGGGAGGATGGAGATGCGTTGGGCTGCCCGGGTTCTGGGCACGGTGTTGCTGATCGTCGCCGCTGTCGTCATCGTCTTCGAGTTCGAGAATCCCCAGATGCTCTCGGCCAGCGAGGCGCTTCTGGCGGCTGGATTCTGGATCATCGTGGCCGGCCTGGTTCTGGCCTGGCGCAGGATGACCGCCGGCGGAGTCGTGATCCTCGCGGGCGCGGCCGCGAGCGGGATCGCCCATGCGATCATCGTGGGGCTGCCCTGGCCGGGCGCCTTCTATGCGGGCGCGGCGGTGGTGGGGGTCCTCTATTTGATCAGCGGCATGCGCGCTACCGGGAACGAGGCCGAGGGCATCCCCCGGCGGAAGCGGCGCACGCAGTGGGCGCTGGCGCATGCGGGCGGCGCGGGCCTCTTTGCCGCGCTGCTGCTCACGGGCGTCTTGAGCCCGGATTTCTTCCGCGCACCGTGGGTCTACGAATCCCCCGCAGCCCGCGCGGCGCGACGGATCTTCGAAGCGCGCGAGCATCCGCCGGCATTGGTTCTTTTCCCGGTACGCATCGCCCGCGGTCAGAACCTCAGTCACGAGATCATGCTCACCAGCCGGCTCGCGCGCTTTCTCGAAGGACAGGATCTGGCCGCCGAGGCCACGGTCAGCGAAGCGCTGATGGAGATTCCGCTCGGGTGGAGCTGGAACCAGTCGCGCATGTTCCGCTTCACCGGGGAACGCTACGCGGAGCGTATCGCCGAGCGTATCGCCGAGACGGCGATCCAGCAGAGCGCTTCTTCACTCCCGACCTACCTCCTCATGGTCGAGATCCTGGCCGGCGCAAGCGCCAACTGGGTCGGCGGCCTCCACTACTACCTGGCGGATCCCGAGGGACATCTAGTGGACCGAGGCATGCTCAACTCGCATCATCCGCTTTGGCAAGAGGTTCAACCCGAGGGTATCGCCGGCGCCTACGAATTGCTCGAGCGCTGGCTGTGCGAATCATGGACCCTGGGCGATGTCAGCGATTGCGTGCCGGAGCCGAAGCCGGATCCACGAATCCCCGACGCCACTCCGCGGCGCTCGCGCCAGGGGATCGGGGACGAAGCCCGGTGATTCTGTCGGATTGAGTCGCTGCCCGGGCTGCGCTATCGTGGGGCCATGTGCTCGATCCAGCCAAAGCAGGGAGGTGAGTATGGTCGATAAACGTGATCGCATCGAACTCGAAGTCGGTCAGGGTCAGCTGATCGTCGGGCATGCCAAGTGTCCCGCGGGGTGCGACCTCATGGATCCTGAAGTCCAGTTCCACGGCCACCCGTCGATCCGCCTGGCCTTCACCTACCACGGTAAGCCGGGGATGATCCACCTCGACCCGGTCTACGGCGAGTATGCGAAGAAATCCGACCCGGAGATCCCCGAGGGAGAGGTCGTGGCCTTCAGCTGCCCACATTGCGGGATCACGCTCGAGGAGCCCGACGCGACCTGCCGCAAGTGCAATGCCCCCATGTTCAGTCTCAACCTGCCCCACGGCGGGTTCGTCGAGGCTTGTGAGCGCAACGGCTGCGTACATCACACGATGCGGCTCGTCACCGGAGCACAGCTCATGCAGCGCATCTTCGACGAGCTAGGGATGGATTCCTATCTCTAGGCCGGTCTTCGCCTACAGCCCACCGGCCCAGTTGCAGAGCCAGGCCGTCACGACGCCCAGGTAATTACCCAGCGCATAGCCCACCAAGGCCATCAACACCGCGATCGGCACGAGCGTCTGACGGTGGACGGCCGCGACGATGGGGGCCGAAGCCGCACCGCCGATGTTGGCCGCCGAAGCGATGGCCGCCGTGTGAACATCGACCCGGAAGAGCTTGGCGCCCCACAAGCAGAAAAGACCGTGAATGGCGATCCAGACGTAGGCGCCCGCGATGAAGTACGGGGCGCGCGCCAGCCCGCCGAGCGCCGCTTTCGCGCCCATCGAGGCAACGAAGATGTAGATGATCGCCATGGCGATCGCGTGACTGCCCGGGATCTTGCGCATGGGTGTCAAAGAAAGCAGGATGCCGAGCGTGGTCACCAACAGGACCTTCCAGGTCGAGGTCGAGAGCACCGGATCGATGACCGGGAGCTGCTTCGAGAGCGCGTCGCAGACCAGGGCGCCGGCCAGTCCGATCACGAGCAGGTACACCAGGTGGTGCATCTCCACTTCCTTGCTCTTGTTCTTCAGCGAATCGGCGGCCGCCTCCATCTTGGCAACCCGGTCGGGATCGGCGCCGGTGAAGCGCTCGAAGCCCTTGGCCCACACGCGTGAGGTCAAGAGCAACGGCAGCCAGACGACATAGACCAGATTGTCCGCCAGCACCGCCAGTCCCAGTTCTTCGGGCGGCGTACCAATCCCACCGGCAACGGCCGCCATGTTGCCGGTGCCGCCGATCCAGCTACCCGCCAGCGCGCCGAAGCCCTGCCAGCCATCGGGACCGAGCTGGTGGCGGAAGAGGAAATAGGCGATCGGCGCACCCAGCACCACGCCCACCGTGCCCATCAGCATGACCAGGACGCCGCGGCCGATCACGCGCACGACGGCCGCGATGTCGATCTCGAGCAACATCAGGATGATGAAGACCGGCAGAGCATAGGTCTTCAATGCGTCGTAGAGCGGGCCCGACTGAGGGATCACGCCCGTGTTGCTCAAGGCCACCGGGAGCGTGTAGATCCAGATCAGCGGCGGCAAGAACTGGAAGACCTTCCAGCGGAACTGCTTCTCGAGAAAAAAGAAAAAGCCGACAATGCCGGCGAGCACGAGAAGAACACCTGCGGATGATTGAATCACGACTGGCTCCTTGGGATCATTCCTCCTCGAGGGACACGTAGGACTTCAGGTCGATCAGGTTGACGATCGTCGGCACCTGCGAGGCATCCTCGTCGTCGGGCATGGTGCTGGCGGCCTGCGGATTGGGCACGAACCACACGCCCTTCCAACCGGCCTCGATCGGATGCAGCGCATCGCGCACGAAATCGTCCCCCACCATCAGACACTCCGCCGGCTCGATGTCCATGCGTTCCTGAAGCGCCTTTACGATCTGGTGGAAGGTCTCCACCTGGTGCTTCGAGCCCTTGAGCTGGGTTCCTTTCGGATAGACACCGGGCGCCCGGCCCTGATCTTCGGGCAACGAACCGATGAAGACCATCTCGGCGTCCAGGTACCGGGAGAGGCCCCAGGCCTCCAGCTTCGAGACCTGCGTGTCGAAGTGGCCATCACTGATCACCCCGAGTTTCACTCCGATCTCGTGAAGCTCCTTCAGGAGCTCGGGTACGCCGGCGTGGAAGACCGGATGATGGGTGAACTGCTGGAAGTAGGCTTCGATCTCCTCCTTCGTGAAGCCGAAGGTCTCGAGCATCGCATCGTGGCGGCCCGGCTGGTCGGGATAGGTCCCGATCTCGGTCAGCATCTTCTCGGCCACCGCGCCCCGTCCCAAGGCCTCGACCGTCTGGCGGAAGGTGCTATAGGGATCGTACAGGCAATTCCCGATATCGAAGAATACGATCATGCTCTCTCCCTGTGATCGTCAGCGTGTGGCGCCTCGGTCAGCGTTCCGATCGTGGCCATCCGGCCTCGTCATCCCGGCCTCGTCATCCCGTCATCGTCACCCGGTCACGCACCAGGGTAGCCCGCCGTCCTTCCACGTGGAAGCACTCCATGGCCAGCAACCCCAGTGTCTCCGGGTACAGCTTGTGCTCCTCTACCAGTACCCGTTCGGCAATCTCGGCCGGTTCTTTGCAGTCGGAGATATCCACCCCCCACTGCAGCAGGATGGGACCGTGATCATACTGGTCGTCGACCAGATGCACGGTCGGTCCCGATATCTTCATGCCCGAGGCGAAGACGGCTTCGTGCACCTTCATTCCATAGAACCCGGGGCCACCGAATGCCGGCAAGAGCGCCGGGTGGATGTTGGTGATCCGGTTCGGATAGGCGCGAATCACGTTCGCGGGAATCTTCTGCATGAAACCGGCCAGAGCGATGTAGTCGACCTGGTAACGCTCGAGCAGCTCCAGGAGGTAGCGGCCATAGGCCTCCTCGTCGGTGAAGCGCTTGCGCGGAACCCACTCGGTGGGAATCTGGCGCGCCTTCGCCTTGGCCTTCGCGCCGGCCTTGGCGTTGTTGTGCACCATCACCACGACCTCGATCGGAACATCTCCCCGCTCGGCGGCATCGGCGATCGCCGCGAAATTCGACCCGCCGTGCGAGCAGAAGGCCGCCACGCGCTTCCTCATCTCCCCGTCACCTTCCTTCAAGCCCTCGAGCAGGTGCGGCGCGATCCGAACCTCCGGCTGCCAGATCGCCTTGCGCCGGCGTCGCTCGTCCCAGGTCTCGGCGCCTTCGAGCCGTTCGGTGCGGCGTTCCTTGAACCGGGCCTTGAGAAGGTCCCGGCCGTGAAGGTCCTTGCGCTTGCCCCGGAAGACCGAGCGGTAGTAGATCCAGGCCACCACCAGGATGAAGATGAGCACTATCTGCCACATCTCAGCAGCTCCTCGTCGGCTTCATCATTGCAGATCAATCTCCAGGATTTTGATCGAGTGGGTGCCCGGAATGGCGTGCTCCACGGCACGCGCCGCGACGATCCGCTCCGCGGGAAGCGCGATGGCGCAGGTGGCCTCAGGCTGGATGTCTGGATACACCCTGATCGTAGATCCCTGGTACAACTCCACGCGCTCGGGCTCGGGGGCCTTTCGCCAGAACTGCCACTTCGGAATGCGCTCCTCTTCGGGCATGGGCGCCAGGTCGAGCGACGGAGCTCGTTCGCCCAAGGCACCAGCCAGCTCCTCGCTCACGAACCCCATGACGTAGAACGCGCCCTCCGCGTCGCGATGAAGCTCGATGCCCTCGTAGCCGGGTTCGGGTGCAGCTTCGAGTTCGGGCCAGGCCACCGGTGTTGCGGCCTTCTCCTGCGGCCATGCGCCCAGGTCCACGAACCCGTAGTGGCCTGCGTCCAGGGATCCGGCCTGCTCAACCGGAGTCAGGCCGCGGGCTTCGCGCAGCTTCCCGCGAGCCGTGGCGGCATCCGGCAGCGTCACGGCCACCAGCGGCGGGAGCATCCCGCCCGTGGTCGGATCGGGCAGAGGATCGTCCAGATCGAGCAAGAACTCCGCTCGTTGGTCCTTCGCGTTCCCCCCACCACTCGTCCCGGGCCCACCCGCGGGGTCCGAAGCACCTCCGGCCAGGGAGTCGGGCACAGCGCCCAGTGGAGTCTGATCCCCGCTGCGAGACTGAAGCTGAGCCATCAGGATGCCGCCCAGAAGCAAGACGACCGCGATCGCGCCGAAAAGCAGCGGCGGCCGTTCGTACCAAGGCGTCTTCACCCGCGTTTTCTTGGTGACCTTTACCTTCTTCACATCTTCCTCCCCGTGGCGGGCCTCCAGAGCGTGCCGTGGCCATCGTCGCGCAAGCGGACGAGCCCAGAGCAAAGCCAGACCAGCACAGCACCCGGCGATTCTAGCGAATCCGCGCGGTCCTGGCCAGAACTCGGAATGCACGGGATCGGTGGACCCGGCCCAGATCACCGGGGGGGCGGGGAGAGGACGTCGGCGGTCAGCGGTCAGCGAACCGGGCAGAAGGCCCAGGCATCGGAGAGCGTACCGATCGGATCAAAGATGCCCAACCCTCCGTAGATCACGATTCCCTGGGCTCCGGGGATGTGGATGGCGCTGTGGCGTTGGCGCAGCGGCGGGGCGTCATCGAGGTCCTGGTCGATCGCAAGCCAGGCATCGGTTGCCAGGTCATAGGCCCAGGCGAGGTTTTCGCTCTCCCAGTCGGGTTCGCCGCAGACCACCATCTGTCCGTCCACCAGAGTGGCCGAATGCCCTTGCCAGGCACGAGGCCCCTCGGCGAGCGGGGTCCAGGCGTAGGCAGCCAGATCGAAGCTCCAGGTGTCGGCGTAGATCTCCCCACCACTTCCGGTCCAGCCCCCGTGGACGATCATGCGATGGCCGGTCGGGTCGTAGACCGCGCAATGGCGGGCGCGCCGGCCTGGACCGTCGGCTTCGTACAGCCCTCCCTCCCAGAGCAGCGACCAGCTCCCCGCACCGAAATCGTAGGCCCACACGTCGTTGTGGACCTCGTCGCCTTCGCCGCCGTAGATGATCATCCGGTCGGCGGCCGGATCGTAGATCGCCGAGTGTCCGTATCGCTCGCCGGCCGCCCCGGCGTTGCCGTCGAGCAGCCGCCACACTCGGGTAGCCGGGTTGAAGGCGTGAAGATCGCGGTAGAAGACGAACTCATTGCGCCCGGCGAAGACGACCATCTCGCCACTAGCCTCGCGGTAGATCAGGGAGTGGCTGTGGCGGCGCGTGGGACCGCTCGACCCCGTGTCATACATCGACCACTCGTAGGTCTCCAGATCCAGCGCCCACATGTCGCGGAAGGACTCGCAGGTCCCCGACGGCGCGCAATCGACGCCGGCGTGAACGAGCATCACGTTGCCGTCCTCGTGGTAGAAGGCCTGGTGTCCCCAGCGCTTGAGCAAGTTGCTGCCCCCCCCCTCCGTGAGCCGGACCCAGGGCACCAGCTCGATGCCGCGTGGTGGGGAGGGCTCGCCGGGGACGCCGTCGATCGTCACCGATCGAACGCGGTAGGTGTGGATCGCAAGCTCCAGATCTTCGTCATCGAAGGAGCTCACCGCCGGCGAAATCAGGCCACCTACATCGACGAAGGGGCCGGCCGAGGAGGGCGCCCGCTCCAGGCGATAGCCGGCCAGCGTATCCTCGTAGCGCCGATCCCACAGGATCCGTACCGTGGAGCAGTCGATGCGCCGCAGCACCGGCCCGCTCTCGGGCAGCGGAGGCGGCAGTATCTGGGCCATCAACACAACGCCCAAGGGCTGCCCCCCCGGTCCAGCAATGATCTCCAGCACCCGCGACTGGTAGACCGGGTGACTGAAACGCACCTCGCGAACACCGTCGGGGACCTTCGTGAGTTCAAAGCCCCCCATGGCATCGGTCACCGCGCTGATCGCCGAATCCGTGCCGTCGGGATTGAGCAATACGGCCTGCGCCTGACGCAGCGGCTCCTCCAGGCTGTTCTCCACCGTTCCGGTGACCGAGTGGACGTATTCGTCGGTGGCGAGGAAGATGTCTTGCTCGAGCCCATCTTCGGGAAGCTGGAGCGTGGCCTCGTAGGGATCGAACCCCTCGCGCTCGGCCCGCAGGGTCAACTGCCCCAGCGTCACGTCCGTCAGTTCGTAGTAGCCCTCATCGTCGGAGGTCGCCAGGCGGTCGCCCAGCGAGACGGTGGCCTGTGGGACGGGAATCCGCGTACCGGGATAGTAGACGTGCCCCGATACGGTGTTGACCGAGGCAACGGCCATGACGACGGTCACCGTATCCCGTCCATCCCGGCCGGCATCGAACCAGACCTGTCCCTCGTGCTCTCCGGCGTCCAGACCGGCACGTTCCAGGTTCAGGGTCACCTGCATCGGCACCTGCGTGAGGGTGCCCGAGGAGGTCACCAGCTCGATCCACATCTCGGCAGTGCCGGCGGTCCACCGCAGAGTGTCGGTCCCGCTCGCAACGCCGATGTTGACCAGCTCCACGACCAGCGTCGTGTCGTCTTCCGCCGCCACCAGCCGGTCAGGCGAAGCGACCAGCGCCGACAGGAGACGCACCGTGATCGCGGCACTGCCGCCGTTCGAGGACACCTGGGCCGTCGCCTCATAGGTCCCACCGGTGACGGCGGCGCGATCGACCTCGACTGAGACCAACTCACTCGAGGTCGTGGTGCCCGAGCTTGGATCAAATGTGAGCCAGGCTGCCTCGCTCTCCACCGACCAGGACATGTCTCCCTGGCCCGCGTTGCTCACCGTGAACGCGCCCGCCGTATCACCCGGTGCGATCTCGATCTCGGCGGGATCGACCTGTAGGACCGGCGGCTGGGTATTATCGCCGGAGCAGTGGATACCGGCGAGAACCAGGAGGATCAGCGTCACCGCCCCCAGCAGCCGGCCTCCTCGCCGGCGGCGTGGCCACAGCCCGGGCGGGGCGGCCCCCGGAGATTCGTGTGCGAGCTGGTATCGCAATCCTTTGTCGCAGTTGCAGTTGTGTGTCTCTGACATCACGCGATGACTCCCCGCATGCGGACAGGCGCGTCAATCCCTGGTTCCGAAAGAGCATCTCGAGGGGACACTGCATAGCCTAGGTCTGAAAGGCCCGGCAGCGCCAGGACCTTTTGGGTGCAGACCCACAGGCTTCATCCCCGGGGGGCCTCCCCGGCGCGGGCTGGAAACTGTTCGACTGCGTCCGATCCCGAGCACCGGTCCTCTTGCTCAAGCCCGGCTCGCCCCCTCGTAGTCCACAAATATAGTAGATAAAAGATCCCCCGGAAAGGCCGCCAGTGCGGCTCACCGAGAGCATCAGGACGCCTCTGCGGCAATTGACACCTGTCCACCCGCTGGCGTACCCTGGGGTGCCTTGAACCTGGAGGGAGAATTCATGGTTCGCTCCATGACCGGTTTCGGCCGGGCGGAACAAGTCGCGGCCAACCGGCGCATCGGTGTGGAGATCCGATCGGTCAACCATCGGTATCTCGAGACAGGCATGCGTCTCCCACGGGTACTCTCCGCGCTCGAGCCACGAATCCAGGAACTTCTCAAGCAGTACGTCGTACGCGGCAAGGTCAGTCTCAGCGTCTCCCTCAACGGCGACCTGGACACCGTGGTCTCGCTCAAGGCCGACGAGGCGGTCGTGGCGCGCTACCTGGAGATCCTCACGAATCTCGAAGCGCAACACGGCCTCCCGGGGAAGATCGACGCAACCACGCTGATTGGTCTGCCGGGGGTCATTGCGCGCGAAGAGAGCGACCTTTCGGAAGAGGCCGCATGGGAGATGATCCAGGACCCCCTGACCACGGCCCTGCAGGCCTTTCAAGGCATGCGGGCGGCTGAGGGGGCGAAACTGGCCGAAGATTTGCTGGCCCGGGTGGCAGGCATCCGCGAATGCGTGGACCGGGTAGCGCAAAGGGTGCCCGAGGTCGTGGATGCAACCCGGAAGCGCTTGGCGGAACGTTTCGCTGAGATCTCGGGCGACGTGGACTACAACCGAAACCGTCTCGAGATGGAGATGGCGATCTTCGCGGATCGGGCTGACGTGACCGAGGAGTGTGTTCGCCTGCGCTCCCACTGCGATCAGTTCGAACACTACTTGAACCAAGACGGCTCCGCGGGCCGCGAGCTCAAGTTCTTGCTCGAGGAAATGCACCGGGAAATCAACACCATCGGTTCGAAGGGGCAAGATACCGACATCACCCGGGATGTGATCTTTATGAAGGGCGAGGTCGAGAAAATCCGAGAGCAGGTGCTCAATGTGGAATAACGAGGAAACTTCGAGAATGGGCTCGGCTACGCCGGAGTGCCCGCGCTTGATCGAGCGGCCATTTCCGATCGTGATCTCCGGAGCATCCGGCACGGGGAAGACATCGGTGGTCGAGAAGCTCTTGGCCTCCGACGGCCGGATCGTCCGCGGGATCACCGCCACCACCCGGCCGCCCCGGCACGGGGAGATCGACGGCGAGGACTACCTCTTCCTGAAGGAGGAGGAGTTCGAGAAGAGGCGCCGCGCCAAGCAGTTCGCCGAGTCCGCCCAGGTCCACGGCCACTGGTATGGCGTGCCTCGCAGCAGCATCAACGAGCTGCTCAAGAAGGGCAAGTGGGTGGTCCTGAACGTCGATGTACAGGGCGGGCTCACGATCAGGGAATCCTACCCCGAATCCGTGCTCGTCTTCGTGCTGCCCCCGTCGATGGAGGCTTTGGAGCAACGCCTGCGCGGCCGGGGTACGGACAGTGATGAGGAAATCGCCCGCCGGCTGGTCCGGGCTTGCGAAGAGATGGCGGTGGCGGCCGAGTACGACTACGTGGTCGTCAACGACGAGATCAAGGACTGCACCAAGCGGCTGCTGGCCATCCTGTGGGCCGAGAACAGCCGGACGGGCCGCGGTCTGACAATGCCGAAGTAGCGCGATTCACCTCGGCGCCGGGAGTCTACCGGCGCCGGATTCCCGGAACCGAACGTGTGCACAGCCTGGATTCCGCATACGGTTTCCTGGTATGGTTGCCTGATTTCGAGTCTCAGACTCGCCTGGAGCATGGGGAGGCATGGGGTCATCATGAACGACGAACTCGAACGGAACAAGAACGAGCAGGCCGAAGACGCCGGGGCCGAAGAGACCTTCGCGCCGCGCAGCAAGTACGAACGGATCATGCTGGCCGCCGCGGAAGCCGGGCGCCTCAACGAGGAGATGCGCCGCAAGGGCATCAAGCTCGATCACAAGGTGACCATCGAGGCGGTGCTGCGCGTGGATGAGGGGAAGGTGCGAGGAACTGTCCGCGACTACGATCTCGAGGAGGAAACCTCCGCTCCAATCCCCGAGATGCCTGCCAGCCCTCTCTTCGGTGACACCAGCCCCGCCGCACCCGTTGGCGGGGAGGGCGAGAACGGGCGTGGTGCCGCGAAGCCGGAAGCCGCGGACGAGGATGCCGCCGCCGAAGAACCCGAGGACGAGGACGAGAGCGAGGACGAGGACGAGGACGAGAGCGAGGACGAGGACGAGGACGAGAGCGAGGACAAGGACGACGAGGCGGCGGACCTCGAAGAGGATGTCGAGGAGGAAGAGCCGAAGGAGGAGTAGTTCCGGCATGACCACGCCCCGGAGGCCTGCGACGCCCGGCACACCCGGATCACCCGCATCAGTCGACAGCCGCGGGGCGCCCAGGGGCCGGGCTCTCACCGACTGCTCGGTCACCCTGGGAATCAGCGGCGGAATCGCAGCCTACAAGACGACCGAACTCGTGCGCGAGATGCGGCGCATGGGCCTGGGCGTCCAGGTGGTCATGACCGAGGCCGCCACCCTGCTGGTCTCCCCCGATGCCCTGGCCACGCTGTCCGAACGCCCCATTGTCACGCACCTGTTTCACCCTGCGCTCGTGCGGGCCGGCCGCGAGGCTTCGGCCAGCATCAGCCATATCCAGCTTTCGCGCACGGCGGATCTCTTCCTGATCGCCCCGGCGACCGCCAACGTGCTCGCGAAGGTGGCCGCCGGGATCGCTGACGACGTCCTCACGACCGCCATCGTGGCCAGCAGCATTCCCGTGCTCTTCGCCCCAGCCATGAACGTTCTGATGTGGAAGAACCCCATCGTCCAGAACAACGTGGCCCGGTTGCGCGATGCCGGCTACCACTTCGTCGGCCCGGAAGCGGGCGACCTGGCGTGCGGCGAAGCCGGTGCGGGGCGCATGTCCTCTCCCCACCAGATCCTGGATGCCGCCTTGCCGCTGATCCTGGAGCGAACCGGGGGACGGCGGGTGCTCATCACGGCCGGTCCGACCGAGGAGCCGGTCGACGCGGTGCGAGTGCTCTCGAACCGTTCCAGCGGCAAGATGGGCGTGGCGCTGGCCGCCGCGGCCCGCAACCGCGGGTACCAGGTGACCCTCGTTGCCGGTCCTTTGCGCTGCCCCGTCCCGCCGGGGGTGCGGCACGTACCGGTGACGACGGCCGCGGAAATGCTAAGGGCGGTGGATGAGCACGAAGCCCGCGCCGAGATCATGGTCATGGCCGCCGCGGTAGCCGACTACCGGCCGCGGACCGAAGCATCGGGGAAGCTGCCGTCGAAGCGGGAAGAGCTGGTGCTGGATCTGGAACCTACACCGGACATCCTGGCCACGGTGGGACCACGCCGCCGGGCCCGCGCGGCGGTGACGGTGGGATTCGCCCTGGAGGTCGGCGCGGGGGGCGAAGCCCGAGCCCGAAAGAAACTGGACGCCAAGGGACTCGACATGATCGTCCTCAACGACGCGACGCGGCCCGAATCGGCATTCGGGGCCGACACGACCCGCGTCGCATTGCTGATCGCCGGCGGAGAGTTCGAGTCGCTGCCGGTGCAGACCAAGGCGGCAGCCGCCGACGGGATTCTGGAGCGAGCAGAAGCGATTCTGGAACGGATCCAGGCGACCCTCGAGCAACCCGATCAGACGAGCGACGGAAACCGGTAGAACAGCCTGCACAGAGAGGCCACTGACATGACATCGCGCGGATCGAACCATGACCAGCTGCGAGCCGAACTCGTCCTGCAGGTCGAGTCGGAGATGAAGCGCGGCATTTCCCTGTGGCCCGATCCAGAGTGGAACGCCGCCGCACTCGAGTTCCTGGCCAGCGGAGCCGGGGGTGCAACCGGCAAGCAGACTCAGACCGCGGCAGGGTTTTCAGGCGGAGCTCGTCCCTCTGTGTCGGGCTCGACGCCCTCCGCAAACCGCGCTGCGGCACCGGCCGGCAAGAAGAAGCTTCCCACCTTCGGCCCGCCGCCGGCGGCCGAAGGGCGCGATCCCGATTGGGACCGCCAGCTCGAGGATCTGCGGCGCGAGGCGCGCGCCTGCACAGCTTGTCCGCTACACGAAACCCGCACCAATGTGGTGGTCGACTCCGGCAGCGGCAAGGTACCGCTCGTCTTCGTGGGCGAGGCGCCCGGGGCCGACGAGGATGCCCAAGGCGATGCCTTCGTGGGCCGGGCGGGCAAGCTTTTGACGAAGATCATCGAGGCCATCGGATTGGAACGTCGCGAGGTCTACATCTGCAATGTGATCAAGTGCCGCCCCCCGGGTAACCGGAATCCGAATCCCTCGGAAATCGAGACCTGCTCGCCGTTTCTGCGACGGCAGCTGGAGATCCTGAAGCCGCGGGTCATCTGCACCCTGGGTCTGTTCGCCACCCAGCTCCTGCTGGATTCGAAAGCGCCGATCGGCAAGCTTCGCGGGCGGCTGTTCCACTACCAGGGCATCCCCCTGATCCCGACCTATCACCCGGCCGCATTGCTGCGTAACCCTAATCTGAAGCGCACCGTGTGGGAAGACGTCCAGCTCTTGCGCAAGGTCCTGGACGAGGGAACCGCCGACATCGCGCCGGCCGTGGAGCTGACGACCAAACGGGAGACACCGAAGGGCCCGCGTGCGGGCGATCTCTTCTCCGGTCGCTAGCCCTGCTGGCTCGGGATTTGATCTGCAATCGCCGCTGGCGCTTACGCTACCGGAAATGAATCCGTAGTCAGGGGACAGCCTGGTCTGTCAGAATCAAAATGCTGGGCGGACAACCAGCCGGCATATGCGCAATCACCGACAAGGAGAAGTAGGCACTAGATCGTGAATCCGCAAGACACACAGCAGGCGCAAGCCCAGCAGGGGCATCCCGACCAGCCTCAGGCCCGCCCGGCCCACCAGGGCGGCTCTCGCTTCGGATCCTCCGCCGCCAAGGCGGGCGTGGGAGGGCGCATCCCTCCCCAGAACCTCGATGCCGAACAGGCCGTCCTGGCCTCGATGCTGCTCGACTCGGGCGCTATCGACAAGGTCGAGGAGCTGCTGGAAGAAGAACACTTCTATCGCAACGCCCACCGGGCGGTCTACCATGCCATCTCTGCCCTCAGCTCCCGGAATGAGTCGGCCGACCTGATCACGGTGACCGAGGAGCTGCGCAAGCAAGGGGCGCTGGAGAGCGTGGGTGGCGCGACGTTTCTGCAGAGCCTACTCGACTCGGTCCCGTCCTCGGCCAATGTGACCTTCCATGCCCGTTTGGTACTGGAGAAGGCGGTTCTGCGCCGCTTGATCGAGGTGGCGAACGCGATCATCGAAAGCAGCTACGAGGCGTCCGAGGCATGGACCGAGGTGCTCGACCGGGCCGAGCAGCTGCTCTTCGGCGTCGGCCAGAGCAGCATGAAACGCGAGTTCACGCCGATCAAGACGATCCTCAAGAGCACCTTCGAGATCCTGGAAGAACTGTATGAGAACAAGCGATCCGTCACCGGCGTTCCGACCGGCTTCACCGATCTGGATCGTATGACCTCGGGGCTTCAGAAGTCGGACTTGATCATCATCGCCGGCCGGCCCTCGATGGGCAAGACCAGCTTCATGCTCAACATTGCCGAGAACGTGGCGATCGACTACAAGATCCCCGTGGGCGTCTTCAGCCTCGAGATGTCGAAGGAGCAGATCGTTCAGCGTTTCCTGTGCTCGCGTGCCCGGGTCCCCGCGCAACGCTTGCGCACCGGGTACCTGAAAGAGAGCGAGTGGCCACTGCTCACCCAATCGGCAGCCCGCCTGAGCGAAGCCCCGATCTTCGTCGATGATACCCCGGCCATGGGGCTCACGGAGATGAGGGCCAAGGCCCGCCGTTTGAAGTCCCGGCACGGTTTGGGCCTGATCTGCGTCGACTACCTGCAGCTCGCCCACGGTCTGACCGGTGTCGAGAGCCGCCAGCAGGAGATCTCGCAGATCTCCCAGGGCCTGAAGGCCCTGGCCAAGGAACTCAACATTCCGGTCCTGGCCGGCTCACAGCTCTCGCGCGCCGTCGAAGCGCGCGAGAACAAGCGTCCCATTCTCTCCGATCTGCGCGAGTCGGGCGCCATCGAGCAGGACGCCGACATCGTCGGCTTCATCTACCGCGAGGAGATGTACAAGCCCGACAAGGAAGAGGCCAAGGGCTTGGCCGAGGTCATCATCGGCAAGCACCGTAACGGCCCCACCGGCACCGTGCGCCTGGCCTTCCTGAATGAGTTCACCCGATTCGAGACGCTGGCTCCCATGGGCGACGAGTACTACCAAGGCGGTGGATGATGCAACTCCCAGCCACGATGGCCCGGTCGCGCAGGATCGATTCCCGTAGATCCGATTCCCGTAGGACCGATTCCCGCAGGATCGGTTCCCGCAGGATCGGTTCCCGCAGGACCGGCCTTGCCGGTCTGCGCGCGACGGTTTGTCTGGCACTGTTGGGAGGGGTGTTCAGCGGCGCGGTCCTCATCGCCGGCTGCGGTGGCCTACGGGGCAGCGGCCTCGAAGAGGTCTTCGCCGGCCGCGCTCCGCTCAACGAACCCACCGTCGCTGCCGGGCTCAAGGAAGCACTGGCGCTTGGCACGCAGCGGGCCATCGAGACGACCTCGGCCCGTGACGGTTTCCTGGATGACCCGGTGATCCACATCCCCCTGCCGCAACGCCTACAGACCGTGGCGAACACGCTGCGCTCGGCCGGCCTGGACCGGCAGGTCGAGGATCTCGAGATCGCGATGAACCGGGCCGCCGAGGAAGCCTCCGGCGAAGCCTGGAACATCTTCCACCGGGCCGTTCTCTCGATGTCGATCGAGGAAGCCTTCTCGATCTTGCGCGGCCCCGATGACGCCGCCACGCGCTACTTCCGTAGCCGGACCGAGCAGCAGCTCGAGGCCCGGTTCACCCCGATCGTCACGGCGAAGATGCGCGAGGTGGGCCTCTATCAGGCCTATACCGAGCTGCAAGCCTACTACGAGTCGCTCCCCTTCATCAGCAAGCCCCTCGTCAATCTGGAAGCCTATGTAACACGCAAGGCCCTCGACGGACTCTTCATCACCCTGGCGTCGGAAGAGAAGAAGATCCGAGAGAACCCCGCCGCACGCACCTCCGAGCTTCTGCGGCGGGTGTTCGGTTCATCGTGACGAAGTGGCCTATTGGCCCCCGTGATCGAAGACCCACTCCGAAATCGCTTCCCAGCAGAGCTCGGGCGCGTTGTCGGCCGTGAAGATGTCAACGTGGCCGAAGTCGATCACTGCGTTCTGCGGAGGTTCCAGGGAAACGATGTGTTCGCTGAAGTCGGTGCTGGCAACAATCCCGCCCATGTACGCCGATCTGGTGAACCCGCATCTCTTCCTCCCACTCGCCGGCGAGGTAGTGGGCGGTCACCGCCTCAGACAAAGGGAACGCGGCATACCCCAGGGCGGCTTCCCAATTGGTGAAGCCGTCGAATACCGGGGAATCCCCAAGGGGATCGTTCTGGGCCAAGTACGCTAGGAGAGGGAACGGGACCTCGTCCTGGTACTGCCCACCGTCATAGAGACCCTGGAGGTGGGCTGCAAAGGCGGTGTCCTCTTCGATGAGTTCCTCCCAGTTTGTCTTCATCTCTGAGTCTACCGGTATGAATCCTTTGATCTGCCGTCGCCCCGGCGGAAGCTGGGTTTCCTGGTTCAGGTAGGCATAGCCCGTGAAAGATCCGCTGCTGTAACCAAGCAGGAGCAGGCGATCGTATCCGTTCCCGGTGAACCGCCGCATCAGACGGGTAAGGCGGACCCCGATGTCCAGACAATCCACCTGGTGCTGCAAACCCCAATCCTGCATGGCTGACCCAATTGGGTGGATGAGTCCGGCAGAACCGCCAAGGCAGACGGCCCCCTCTACTCATGTCAACACAGCGAGGACGCCGAATTCGGAGGATTTCATGGAAAGAGGTCGCCGCCATCGGCGGCTCCAGGGTAGGCGGATGCCTCGCCGATCTCTAGCGATCCAGCAAGATGATGCGGCGTGTCACCGGGCCGGCCATCCCGGTACCTGACCCCAGGGCGTGCAACCGGGCGAAGTAGACGCCCGGGGCGGCGGGCTGCCCGGCTCGGTTGTCGCCATTCCAACGCACGCTATGGCTTCCAGCTTCTCTCCATCCATCGAGCAGTGTGGCCACGAGCCGGCCCGCCGGGTCGATCACCTCCAGCCGCACATGCGCGTCCTCGGGGAGTCGGAAGCCGATGTCTGCACCGTGCAACGCCGGGTTGGGCCGGGAAAGGAGAGGAAGCGGCCGGCAGGATGAGCGCTCGCCCTGCGCAGCATCCGGCGCGCTGCTGAATTCGCAGGGATTCGGATCGCACACGCTGTCGTAGCCGAGGAAATCACCGTCCAGGTCGCCGCACTCTTGGCCGGAGACGAGCAGACAGCTCATGTCCGGGAAACAGCACGCCCCCACGCACGGCTCGGTCTGGATCCGGGCGGTGGCGTCGGTCCATTCGCAGGGCACGACGGCGCCGGCCAGGTAGAACTCCAGTGACTCAAAGGTAATGCCGGTCGTTCCCAGGGGACCGGCCGCGGAGAAGGTAATCGAGGACAACGGTCCCGGTCCGGTGAGAGAGTCGCCGCCGCAGAGCGCCACGTGAGAGATGAAGATCGTCGAGTCGCCGACCTCGATCCACCACCAGGTATTGCCGCACAGGCCTTGGATGAGCATGCCGGCTTCGCTCAAAGCTTCGACCTCGAGGTAATCCGGATCGTAGAGCACCACCGCCTCGTATCCATCGAATCCGCTCCCGGGCTCGTCAACGTGGAGCACGACATCGAAAGTCTCCCCCGGAGCCGCGCAGGACTCCTCCGGCTGGAGTGAGATGGTCACGTCCGCACCCGCCCAGGCAGTCATCGCGGCCCAGACCCAGCACGCCGTGATGAGAGAAATGGCAGGCCGCCGCGGCCGGGGTGGCTTCGATCGAGGCTGCATCTTCATGGTCGGTCCTTTCGGCGATTCGCCTGTCTGTCGTGGCCGAGATACCGCTCTGAGGTAATCGCGCTCGCCTTCGGAGGGCGGCGGGTCCGCCCTCCGAAGGTTCGCGCGATCACGAGATCAACCAACACTACCGTGAGACGACCATCTTGCGCGTCAGCACGCGGTCGTCCGTCTCCAGACGGTAGAAGTAAAGACCGCCGGCAACCGGCGAACCGTCCTGGGCCGCGCGGTCCCAGTAGACGACATGCTCACCGGCTGCTTGGACCCCCTCGGCCAAGATCCGCACCACACGGCCGGTGGCGTCGTAGATCGCCAGACGGACGCGGCCGTCCGCCGGGAGACCGTAGGAGATCGCTGCCTGGCCCGCGACCGGGTTCGGGCGGCTGCCGTGCAGGTGGACCGTGGTCGGAACCGCGGCGGCACCGTCTGACGCGAACTCTCCATCCATCGTCTCGGGTAGCAACTCCTGGTTCTGGGTATCCCGCGCCTGAACCTCCGCGAGGCGAAGAGCCACCGGCCCGTCGCCGATCCGGCGGAGACGCAGCACGGCCAGGCAGCCGGAGCCGCCGAAGGTCTCTTCCGCGCCCATCGCGGCCACACTCACATCGGTGAGCGCCGCGCCGAAGGAACCGGTCACCTCGCTCCCGCTCTCGCGGGCGAGCGCCTTGAAGAAGCTTGCCTCGAGCTGGCCGGTGAGCGCTCCCGGTGACGCGCCGCAGAACGCGACGACCTGCGGATCGTGCGCGACCACGAAGCGGCAACCTTGGACCGCCGCCGACTCATCGGTGAGGTGTACCGTCACGGTGAACTCCTCGCCCACCGCCACCTGGTCCGGCATCTCCAGACTCAGCGAAACGTCCGCAATCGAACCAGCCGGCCCGGAGGATCCGTATTCACCCAACGCGACGATCTCCCCGGGTGCCTCGCCCGGCATCATGTCACCAGTCACGACTCCGAAGTTCATGGCAAAGATCATGAGGTCGTCGAAGTCCACGGCATCATCCGGAAGCGGGATGCCGAGGCGGGTGCCGTCGTCGGTGGGACCCACGTCGCAGGCCGGATCGAAACCGCTCTCCCCCTCGGTGAGGTAATAGGTCGCGCCCAGGGAGGAGATGTCGGCGGTCCAGACTTCCCCGTCGCCCGAGACATCTCCCAGCCAGTAGTTCGTGCTGCGGTCTTGATTCTCGCCGGCGCCAGGGGCGTCACTGTAGTTGCGAGCGATGTCGTAGACGAAGCCCGCGTAGTAGTAGATGTCGCGGTCGGCGGGATCGAACTCGTGAAGAGCGCTCGTCCCGCCGCCCTCATACGCGGTGCCCACACCGGCCGACGGCGCATCCGGGTAGACGGGCTCGGAATCGTCGTACTGCGGGTAGTCGTTCCAGCGGCTGTAGCGCAGCAGCACGCCGTCGTAGTGGGTGTCCCCTGCGGACGCGTCATCCCAGCTCAGTTCCACCTTCATGTAACCCGGCATCGCCACGAGCCCGGTCAAAGGAGCCGGCTTCGTGTTGTCCGCGATGATCGTGTCATCGCCGCCGGTGGTGTTGCCCGAGCCGTCGGTCGCCGACACCGTGACCGTCACCGTGCCGTCGGCCGGGGTCGTGGTAACGCCCGGCGCCCCGATCGTCCAGGTCGCCAGACCCGTGACGGCGTCGTAGGTGTCCGGATGCACGGCCGCCCCGCCACCCAAACCGGTGAGATCGGCTTCGATGTCGGCCGTCGTCAGAGCCTGCGGATCGCCATCGCTCACCGTGGCCGTCACCTGCGCTTGGTCGCCATTCTTGATGTAGTCATTGGTGTGAGCCAGCGTCGTGTTCTCGATGGCGACATCGGCGATGGCCGGCCCTTCGAGGTCCACGATCACGAGGCCGTCGTCATCATAGACACCCGTCAGGTCCACGTTCAGGCCATCGCGCATCTCGCTGATGGTCACCGTCACCGGACTGGTCGCGTAGTCGGTGACCCCGGCCGCCGCGGTGAAGGTGGCGACAAAGAGGTCGTCGGGACCGTAGGTACCCTCGTGCGCGCCACCGAGGGCCGCGTCGATCGTGACGTGGTTGCCGGCCTGCTCGACGACCTGGAAGAGCGCCGCCCCCGCGAACGGCCCGGTGGCCGGACGCTGGAAGCTGCCGGAGGAGGCGGTGATCACCGCCTCGTCCCACTCGACGTCGATCGAGTAGCCGTAGACCGGTCCGGAGGCCCCGCCCAGATAGCGGACCGTCACCTCATCAGCCGCACCGGTGTCGTCCAAGCTGATCGTCTGCGGGTCGGGCACACACACCACGTTGCCGCCCAGCCAGGGATCGTAGAGCACCGTGCCGGCAAAGGCCTCAGCGATCGCATCCCCGGTGCCGCTGCCGATACCGCTCGGTCCGCTGGGGTCACCCCACCAGTTGCCGCGAGCATCGACCAGCGCCGTGGTGGCGTTGACCAGTCCGCCATACGCCGAACCGTCACCACCGGTGTAGAGGCCGACATTGTCTTGAATCACCGCGTCGACGATCCGGACATTGGTCGGGGTCGTGTTGTTCTTGCCCGGCTCGCCGAAGCGGATGCCCCGTTCGTTGCCGGTGTAGAGGCCGCCCTGGATCAGGACGTTGTCGACATAGGCCGGATCGGCGGCATAGCCGGAGTCATCCCCGGTGCCGCGGCCCTTGACCGTCAGGCCCACACCCTCCTGGCCATACAGACCATTCTCCGTCACCGTGCAGTTGATGAAGCTGTAGTTCTCGTACGCCAGCTCACCCTTGAGGTTGATATCGACCCCGCCATTCCAGGTCCAGTTCCAGTCCCCCGGATCGCTCCCGTTGTTGTGGACAACGCAATCGGTGAAGACGGCATTGGCCAGCTTCTCCACATAGATGCCCTTGTGCTTGTTGTGACTGAAACTCGTGCCAATCACCGTGACATCGGTGACGTTGCTGCTACCCGGTCCCGAGCCGTGGTCCTTCGCGAAGTACCAGCCGTGCACGAGATGATCGAATGCACAGTCGACGATCTCGAGATGATGGACGCTCGTGGCCGTGGAGACCTTCATTCCAACATTGGTTTCGCTGTCATCGACGGGGTCATTGCCGTCCACCACGACCCGCTCGAGCTTCACGTACTCGACGTTGCCGAGGTTGAAGCCGTAGCACTGCTGCGGCTCAATCCTCAGATCCTGGAAGAGCACGGGATCAACGGCCGAGACACCCGAAGCCGACACCGTGATCACGTGGTCATCGTTCGTGATGATCGTATCCTCGGCTGGATTGTCCCCGCTGCCGGCGCCGGTCAACTTCACCGGTACGGTTACGTTCACGCTCTCGGTGTAGGTCCCCGCGGCGATGTCGATTTCGTAGCCGTCCTCGGATCCGTCGACGGCGGCCTGAATCTCGCAGCCCGGGGTCACATGCAGAAGGCCGTCGACCGTCAGGTTCTCGATGTACATGTCCTCGCCGGTGAAGTGGCCCACCGGTCCGCCGTAGGCCGGCACCTGGGCGGCCTCGGCCAGCGTCTCGAAGAGCCAGATGCGCACCTGGTCGGGAGCGTCGTCCTGCGCACCGTGGAGCGCATAGCCGAAGTCCGCCGGCAGCACCGTGACATCGGCTCCATCACCCGGATCGGTGCTGTAGGTGATGACGGCATCGCCGGACGGAGGCGCGCCCGGATTGTTGTAATCGCCCATCTCGAGCTGGAAGAGGTCGGTGAAGTCGTTCGTGCCCTGGAACACGATGCCGCTGGTGCCGAGGGGCGAGTAACGGCCCCAGGTGGCCACACTGACGCCCTGCCAGGCGTTCCCGACGACCGTGAGATCGGTCACCGTGATGTCGTTGCAGTCGGTCAGCGACAGGCCGTGCCCATCGTTGTCGAGGCTTGAAACCCGCGTGACGGTTCCGGTGTTGACCCCCAACAGATCCACACCCGTCCGGTAGAACTCCTTCGCCGTCACATCCTCGAGGACGAAGTTCGCTACGTTCGAAGGCTTGAACCCATACCGCAGGGTACTGAGCGTGGTGTCGCCCACCAGCGTGAGCTTCGAGATCGACACATCGTCCGCGCTCACCGAGAATCCATAGGTCCCGCTCGCGGCGGCGCCGGCATCGACAATCACCCCGGCCTGGCTTTCGCCGGTGATCGTGAGGCTCTTCGGCACGACCGGCCGCTCGGGATAGGTCCCGTCGGCAACATAGATCTCGTCTCCCGCCACCGCGGCGTCGATCGCCTCCTGAATGGTGCCGTTGCTGTCGACTCCCCAGGTCATGGGCGAGGAGCCCGGCAGCGCACCCAGCCAGGGGCTGTAGTCGAGGCCCGCGCTGACCGGATCGCCCATGCCCGCACCCTCGCCCGCGGGGCCGGACATGTCGCCCCAGTAGTTGTTCTCGGCGTCGAAGACCGTGGTGAAGTTGCTATACGCACCGTACGAGAGGTTGTCGTGAATATGGTTCTGGTGAGCCTGGCCGGTGAGGGTCATGCCGCCGAAGTCGTAGCAGACCAGGCCGTAATCCCAGTGGCTGATCTCGCACCCGGTGACGGTGAAGTCGATGGTCCCTTCGCCGTAGGCCGAAACCCCCCAGGTATCGATGCCGTCGAAGCCGGTGAACGTGCTGTTCGTCACCGAGACGGCGATCGCGGCGCGCTTCTCGCCGCTGTACTCCTCGGCCAGGGGTGCAGCCTTCCCGCGCGCGCTTCCTCCATCGGCCGGCCCGGTGGCGTAGGCATAGAACGCATCGTAGGTCGGGTTCGTGATCGACAGGCCGTCGAAGCTACCGTCCGTATCCTGGCAGTAGACGCTCACCTGACACTGGTCGATCGTCACGTCCTGGACCGTGACCGGGGCGCCCGCGTAGAGGAGCAACCCGCTGGCAACCCACTGGTCCCCGTCCCAGTGGACATCTTCGATCACGCAGTCGTTGACGGTGCCGCCAGCACCGTACCCGATCTGAATACCGTTCTGTGCGGTGACGTTGGTGGTGCCCTCACCGATCGTCGTCACATTGTCCAAATCGACGGTGAGGCCGTCCCCACTGAGTGCCAATGCCGTCTTCTGGTACTCGTCGACGAGAACATCATTGAGCGCGAGGGTGTAGGACCCGCCCGTGTTGTTGTAGGCATAGATACCCACACCATGCTGGGCACCGCTAAAGACGCTGTTCATGATGTTGAGCACGCTGACATCGGTCACCGTGCCGCCGGCATTCCAGAAGGCGACACCCGAAAACTTGTGATTGTTGTCTCCCTGGTGATCGCCATCAACCGTCAAGCTCTGAACCGTCAGCTGATCGACTCCGTCGGCCCATACCACCGGGTAATTATCGCTCGACCCAGTGTTGAACGACCCGGGCAACTCGGCCGGCGACCGAATGATCGTGGTGCCACGGTCCGCTCCGGCGAGCGCCAGGTCTTCGGTCGTCACATGGACTTGCTCGACGTAGGTGCCGGCACCGATGTGGATCTCATCCCCGGCCGCCGCTGCGTCCACGGCCTCCTGGATGTAGGTGTAGTGGTCCTCATCGAGCGGCCAACCCACCTCGACGTACCAGATGTTGCCGTCGATCTCGCTGCTCGGATCGCTGGGGTTGCGCTCGGAGGAGTAGAAGAGATAGGTCGTGCCGCCCGCGTCGGTGTAGCCGATCGGCCACATATCGACCCAGACGTTGCTGCCGTAGCGGCCGTCCACGACGGCACGCTCGGGGCCGTCGAAGAAGGAGCCGTCGAGCGAGCCCGCCGTCCAGCCGACGATCCACTGCCGGCCGCCGGTGTAGGGAGCGCAGTAGAAAGCGTATTCGGTGCCCACCTTGAAGAGAGTGGGGTCGTAGTATCCACTGATCGACTTCTCGTCGACGAGATCCCATTCGGTAGCGGCGTCGTCGTAGATGTAGATGTAGTAGGTTCCGGAGGATCCCAACGCCAAGTAGAGATCATCGTCTTCAGCAAAGAAGTGGCAGAGCCCGCCGGTCATCGTTCCCACTGTCAGGGGGGCGCTGAAGGAAGCGGGGTTCTCGGGCGTCGCCGAGCGCATCGTGGTGAAGTTGCCCGACCCTTCGACGATCCACAGCTCGCCGTCAAAGACGATTTCGTCGTGGTGGCCTTGCCCTGCGCTCATGTCCTCCACGATCGGCCCGATCGTTGTCCAGGTCGCGCCCCCATCGGTGGTGTAGTAGCCGTAGAGGTCCACGTGACTGACACCGTCATCGATCGTGGCGAAGGTCCACACCTTCGAGTCGAGCACGGCCGCGCCGGTCTCTCCCAGGTAGGAGTTCCCCACCGGGCTGCCGCCCGGGTTGACAGCCGTCGCCGTTGCGCCAGCCAGATCCGGAATCGAGGCGGCCTTCTGGTAGTAGAGCACATAGTCGTGAATATCGGGATCGCCCGTGGAATAGCTACCGCTCATCGAGGCCGAACGGCCGTAGAACAGCCAGTAGGCCGACCCGTCGTAGGTGATGGATTGACCACGTTCGTAGTACTCGTTGGTCGTCACCTGCTGGGGCGCCGAGACATTCAGATTGGCCGCGTAGGCGGCCCCGTTCGCCAGCACGAAGACAATGCCCAGGCAAAGTAACTTGAAACTACGCATGGATTCGCCTCCTTCGTGAATCTTGAACATGGAAACTCATCCGGTGGCGCGTGAAACGGTCAACATCCGACACGCGCGCCAGCCGCCACCGGCGGGAATCACAATGGACATGGAACGGCGGGCTCGTCTGAAAGACGAGGTCGCGTTGACCAGGCCGAGCCCTGTACAGGCACAGGCCCGGACGCCATGAAACACCTCTTAGATCCATCGCGGGTACTCGAAACTCGCCTCGGCTGCCGGCCCACCCGGCGGCTGCACGTTCAGTACACAACCCGCGTGGCTCCTGGCCTCAGGAGAGGCCGAGTCACGCCATTCACCGTTTCCAGACACACACTCTCGCAAACAGGAAACAGTCTACCACCGCCAGTGACCGCTTACAAGTCCCCCGCTCCGGTTGTCATCGCGAGCCGCAATTGCAGTTCCACAACTACCGCTTGCCAGGAAAGCCGGCGGAATCTAGCTTGATGTAAGCCTTTCGGCCCATCCGCCGAGTCGGGACGATTGGATTGATGGAGCGCACGCGGGAGGGAGCTCGAGATGTTTACATGCGTATCGGGGCTTGGGCGGATCGGGCTCATCGCGGCCGGGATCTTGGCGGCCGGGATCATCGCGGCCGGCATCATCACACCCGGACTTGTCGCGCTCGCCGCCGCGGCCTCCGAGAACGAGACCTCGCCGGGCTCCATGGAAGCTCCCACCTACGATGACGTGCGAAGCCGGCTGAGCGAGCTCGCCGAGGCTTCCCATCACATCGTGGTCTCCTCGTGCGGATTCTCGGCCGAGGGCTACCCGATCCCGGTGGTATTCGTGTGGGACCGGGCCGGCGCGGGCGCGGGCTGGGAGGCCGATCCGACCAAGCCCACGATCATGATCACGGCCTCGATTCACGCCGGAGAGCCATGCGGCACCGATGCGCTCCTCATTCTCCTGCGCCGCATCGCCGAGGGAGCGGAACCCCAACTCGTCATGCACACCCGCCTGGTCCTCGTGCCGGTCTTCAACGTCGACGGCTACCGCAATCGATCGGTCTACCACCGCTTCACCCAGGATGGGCCGGCGGGTGGGTTCGGCACGCGCCGTAACGCCCTCAATCTGGATCTGAACCGGGATTTCACCAAGCTCGACAGCCCGGCGGTGCGGGCCGTCGTGCGCTTGTTCAGCCAGCTCCAGCCCGACGTCTACATCGACCTGCACACCGACGACGGCGTGGGGCACCAGTATGACATCCTCTACAGCGCACTGCCCAATCCCACCCTGCCCGGAGACCGGGACCGTTTGGTGCGCGAGGAGCTGATTCCTTTCGTCGACCAGACCATGAGCGAGGCGGGGTTTCTGAGTCATCCGATCGGATACTTCCCCGATCGGATGAATCCCGAAGTGGGCCTGTTCGCCTACGGCCTCAATCAACGAACCGGCTACGGCTACTTCGACACCCGCCACTGCATCTCGATCCTCTCCGAAGCCTATCCCTACCGGCCGTACGAGCGGCGGGTCGCCTCCAGCCTGGCGTTCGTCCAGTCGGTGGCGGAGTTTGCCGTGCGCAATCGGATCACGCTCACCCAGACGGTCACTCGCGCTCGCCAGAGGGCGATGCGCTGGGCCGCCGAACCCGGACGCCACCGCTTGGCGCTGGGCTGCCGCGCCGATACCAGCCGCTCGCGGATGATCGACTGGCGCGGCAAACGGTTTGAAACCCTCACGAGCGAGGTCACCGGCAACGAGTACGCGCTCTACACGGAGCAGGACACGACCTACCGGGTTCGCTTCTACGATGAGCTCGCGCCTCGGGTCACGCAAACGATGCCGCGGGGATACCTGATCCTGCCGGCCTACCGGCACATCGCCCAGAAACTACGCGAGCATGGGATCGGGGTGCGATCGATTCGTGCGGCCTACTCAGGCGAGACCGAGTGCTACGGGATCGAGAAGGCGACCTACCGGAACGCTCCCTACCAGGGCCATGTTCGTGTCCAGGTGGAGGGCAGCTGGCAGGGTTCGTCGGTGACCATCCCCGCCGGCAGCTACTGGGTCCCCCTGGACCAACCGGCCGGATGCGCGGCCATGCACTTGCTCGAGCCCGAGGCCCCGGATGCTCTCCTGACGTGGAATGCGTGTGACGCCATCACCGAGCGGGGCATCATCCTCGAGTTCTGGGCTCTCGAAGAAAACGCGCGCCGTCTGCTGGCCGATCCGGCCATCCGGGCCGAGTACGAGGCGGCCCTCGTTGACTCGGGTTTCGCCGGGGATGACGAGAGGAAACTGGAGTTCTTCTTCCAGAAGACCCCCTACGTCGAACCATGGCAGAACCGGTATCCCGTCCTCCGGGTGCTGGGCCCGGCGCCGGAGACGATGCCCTGATCAGGCTGACGGCTCTACGGCCCAGTTCCCTGAGGGGCCGGTTCGTACTCCCACCGTCATGACACGGGTCCAGCGCCTCACGCCGCGGTCAGCCCAGCCTGCACGCTCGCCTTGTGAAGCCGGCGCTGAGCACGTTCGTAGATGCGGACCACTGGGATCCGCGTCACCTTCAGAAAGTCAGCGACCCATTCGGGTGAGTCTTCGGCCGGGAAGGCGTGCAATGCTTCTACCGGAATCTGCGTTCCCCGGACCGCGCGCGGCAGCGGAGTCATCCGCAGATAGGGAATGTCCCGGGGTTCGGGCCGCGGGATGCGTTTCTCTCCGGTCTCGGGAACGATTTCGAAGGCCTGTCCGTCGGTCGTGCGTCGGGCTCGCTCCCGGCGCTGCACATGGTGATCGATCAGGTTCGCAATCGCCACCGTGCGTGTCACACGCGGATGCAGCTTCATCCACGGTCCCTCGGTGCCCACGTGATGATGCAGGCAACCCACCGACACCACCGGTGGTATGTTCCAGCCATGGCAGAGCTCGTAGCCGAGCATGCCGTGATCCAGGCCGACACTGTCCTTCTCTACCTTGCGAATCAGTGCGTCGTTGGGCTCCTCCCGCTCGAGCAGGCGACGCTTGTAGCGGATGTCGAGAAAGACGTCCGGGTAGTGCTGGGCGATGAGCAGCTTGCCGACATCGTGCAGCAGGCCCGCGCTGAAATAGGCGTCGGGCGACCCCTGCTTGGTGAAGCGCGAGATCTCCTCGGCCAGGCAGGCCACCATGAGATTGTGCCGCCAAGCGTGGCCAAGCAGGAACCCCTGCACCACCGCGGGTATGTTCTGGCGCGCCTTCCACCGCTCGAGGTAGTGGTTGGCCAGTGTCCTCTGGCCCAGCCGGGTGAGCGCCCGGCCTAGCCCCAGAATGGGGCTTCGGGTACCGAAGGTGACCGAGTTGGCCATGCGCAGAACGGTCACCGCCAGACTGAGGTCAATGGCCAAGACCTCCTTCGGCACCAGGTCACCGCGCATGTCGGGGATGAGGAAGTCTAGGCGGGTCACCCGTGGGGGCATTCCCAGGAGTTCGCTGCCCTCGCGCGCCACCAGGGACAGGTGACCTGACATGCGGTCCTGAAGGGTGACCGTCGGTCGAGTCGGCGCCGGCCGCCGCATCGCCGTGGAGGACAACGCCTGAAGATGCGGTGGCACCGCGGAAGGCTCGGGCGCCTTTGCTGGGGTCGTCTTGGCGGCGGGGGAGTCTGCGGCGTAAGGCGGATGCCCGGCAGTTTTACGGCTCGCGACGGGGGCGATCGCCGTCTTGCGGGGGAGCTTGATCGTCACATGCAGCGTGTCGGAGCGAGGCTTTGGTTGTGGCTCGATACCGGCGGCCAGACTTACCTTCGCGAGCAATGACTCGGGGGGCTCGGTCTCACCGCAGAAGTCCATGACGCCGGCGCGTCGTAGCACGCTGCGGTCGGGATCGTCCATCTGGCCGAGAATGACGAGAATCCCAGCTTCACGAGAGGTGGTCTGACCTCGGATCATGGTCAAAGTGCGGCGCAGGTCCATTCCCGGCGTGCGGGGGTGCAACAGGACGGCATCGAACATCTCGCGCAGGAGGAGCACCGCGGCGTCGAAGCCGCCATGAGCCGTCTTCACGACGAACTTGCCCGACCGGACCAGCGGCGACGCCAATCGCTCGCCGCCCCGCTCAGTAGAATGTGTCACCAGGACTCGCTTGAGGGCCAATCCAGCCTCCGGCACTGAAACGCGCGTTCCGACGTTGTCGCCGACTCATGCACTCCTGGGCAGATTATCGGCAGGCGGGCGCGGTTCATCCAGATTCGCGAGCATGCGGGAAACCCGTTTTGATGCAACAAAATGACAAAAAGTACCAGGAGCCGCCGGTACGCTCAATGGTACCCCAGGCTTAGCCTGAACCCCCCGACACCCCGCCTCGTCGATGCCGCTTCGGCCTGGTGATCGGGATGGCGCGCGTGCTCTACTCCGCCCCAGAGGCTCACCTGCAGCAGGTTGCCCGGCTTATAGTGGATGGCGACCTCGGTCGTCGTGAGCGTCTCGACCGTGCCCGAGAGCGACCAGGCATCGACCTCACCGCAGTGCGGATCCTCATCGGCGCACCCCGCGTCCGAGTGACGCCAAGGAACGCCGATCCGGCCTTCCCCGCGGCGCACGCGAAGGACTCTCAGCTCTCCTCCCCAGGGACGGTCGAGATCGAGTCCGGCGCGCAGTAGCCAGACCTCGCTGTCCGGACCGTACCGGTAGCCGAGCGGTTCATTCTGATGCTCCCAATCGCATCGGCACAGATCCTGGTAGTAGACCGAGTAGGTGTAGTTCGAGACCCGGGTGTACTCGAACCCGAGCGACCAGTCCCAGCCGTGCCAGCGCGGCGCGTGGATGAGGCCGAGTTGTACGGCACCGCGGGTTGGCTGCTCGGCGGTTTCGGTGGCGATATCGTCGGCCAGTAGCTCGGTGTAGAGCATCCAGGCCCAACGCGGGCGCCAGATGATCTCGACATCCCACATCACGTTGTTGCGCTGTTCGTCCCGGGTCGAATCTCCCCGGCTGTCCTGGAAGTCGAATCGCTCAACCAGGGTGTAGGGCACGAAGCCCATCGCATAGAGCGGGTGGTTCGCCTCCGACTGGAAGCGGGCCGCCTCGGAAAGCGAGACGCTCAGGTTCGGGCGCGGCGTCCAGGTCAATCGGTGCGCCGCCAGGTAGCGGTGCTGGTGGACGCTGGTGGCGCCGTAGATCGCGATGGCCCGCAAGCGCGAGCCCAGGCGAATCTGGTACTCCGCGAAGTTGAACGGCGCGGCGGCCTCCGAAAGCAGCAGCGTGCCGCTGATTCCCGGGCCCCAGCGGTGCCGGTCACGGCCGGCCCGCAGCCGGAACGGCCCCCAGCGCAGCGACGCGGTGAGTTCCTCCTCCTGAAGGATGAGATCGGTGCCGGCCACGAGGGGATCGGCGAAGGTGCGACCCTCGGCGACCTCGGCCGCGAAGAGCCCTGCCTGGACGGTGAACCGGGAACCGTAGGTGTAAGCCGCGCGGAAGCCCACCCGCGTCGAGTCGGTCCAGTGGGGAGACCGGCCTTCGCCGAACCGAGGCATGATCCGGACATAGGGTGCCACCCACAGGTGCTGCCGCTGATCGCCACCGTGGTTCCTGCGCCTCCCGCCCACATGCTCGATGCGCTCATCGTAGAGGTACAGCTTGGCAGGGTGGCGGTAGGGCGATGTGTCAAGCAGCTTGGGGCGGAGATAGCGTTCGATCTCCTCACGCAGCACTCGAGCGACACGGACATGAGCCACCGAGACCGGCTTCTCGCCGGCCAGAAGCCACGCAGCCACCTCCCCACGATCGACGGGGCGGAAGGTGTGGGCTTCGATGGGCAGCTCACCACGAGCCGCAAGGCGCAGGATCTCATCGTCGATCCCGGCCCAGGACGACAGAGGCGCCGGAGGCGTATAGCGAAGCGCAAGACGGGTTGCCCGGCCGAAGGGATCTTGCTCCCGCGCTCGTGCGGATCCGGTCCCTGCTTCGGCCACGGCCCAAGCAGCAGTCCCCTGAGTGGTCAATCCTTGGCCGGTAACCAGCAGGCCAAACACCAACAACATGACGAATCGGCTGCGCATGGGCGTTACTCTAGCCGGTCGGGCGCCCGGCGTCGATGCCGAAGGGAGTGGACGCAGATGGGCACGAATGGGCACTAGGCAACCCACACGTGCCGCTGTACACATCGGCCGGGGGGCGGGCAACCGGCTAGCGCGCAGCCGGCCGGCAAGAGCACCGACCCCTCGAACGGCAACCGGAACCAGAGCACGGCCATGCCGGTCATTAGGGCCGAGATGATCGTGACGATGAGCACCACGTTACCGGGCACCATGTAGAAACGGCTACGAAGCTCGGGATTGTACAGAATCAGGCTGTGAACCTGTCCGGGACGCACGTCCCCGGACCAGGCCAGTTGGTGCCCTACGATTCGAGAAGCGTAGGCGGCAGCGCGGCCGGCCACGCTGCTGTTGGTCCCATCCACGCTGACCCCAACCGGTACGACCTCGCCGCGCAGCTGTGCTTCGCCGAATCCCCTGGGAATCCACACCGACAGCTCCGCCTCGCCGCGAACGAGACATGCCCACTCAGGAAGCGAAAATGTGCTAGACTTGGGCGTCGAGTAGCGGATAACCCCCGGCTAGAGTGGAATTCGATCGAATGCGTCTGGCACAGGCTCTGCTCATCTCTTTCGCCACGGGTGCGATGGTTCTCACCCTGGAGACTGCCCTCGTGGTGGTGCTCTCCGGTGCACATGCCCTGATCTTTCTCCGGAATGGAACGACCCCGTTCACACTGTGGTTGCTCTACATCCTGAGCTTTCTGGTTCCGGGGGGCATCGCCTGGGCCGGCATGAAGCTCGCGACCCGTGGCCGCGTTCCACGGTACCCGGCCGCTCTGCCCCTGGTCACGGCCCTGATGACGGTGGCCCTGTTCAATACGCTTATCACGATCCGGCCGGTCGCCGGCCGCCTGCTCACGGCCCCCCCGATCTTGCTCGGCGTGGTCCTGGGCCTCGTGATCCTCACCTTCCTTCTGGTGCGCCGGGGTCTGCGGGGCGACTACCGCTGGCACAAGACGGTCGCGGCCCTTCTGCTGCTGGGGATAGCCGGACTCACGGTCGTCTGCCAGTTCATCGCCCACCGGTTGGCCGCCCAGCTCATCAGTCCCGCGGGAGTCCGAGAGCTTCTCGTCGCCCTGGGCGGCGGGCTCCTCTTCGCGGTGCCCCTGGTCGCAGCCGTCTGGAGAGGGCGCTCATCCTGGCTGGCGACCTCCGGGCTGCTCTACGTGCTCGCCTTCGCAGTTCTGCTCTTCATGCCGGTGGCGGCACCGGGGACCTCGCCGGCCCCATCCGCAGACGATGAATCCCTCCAACGGCCTTCGGTGCTGCTCATCGTCATCGATGCGTTGCGGGCCGATGCCGTGGACACCAGCGCCGAGGCGATGCGCCGGGCGCCCCACCTGACCGGATTCCGATCGGAAGCCATCGACTTCCCGCACGCCTATGCGGCAGCCCCTTGGACGGGGGCATCCTTCGGCTCCATTCTCACGGCGACCTATCCTTCGCGCCACCACTGCGCCGAACGGGAACCGGTCCATCACTTCAAGTCCCCGCTCGACTCATCGGTGCCGACGCTGGCGGAGGCTCTATCGGAGAACGGCTACTGGACCGGCGCGGTCGTCACCAACGGCTATCTGTCCAACCGCTTCGGTCTGAACCGCGGGTTCGACGCCTACCGCAACCTTCTTTCGATCCAGGACAATCATCCGCTGCTTCAAGGCCTGATCCACCGGGGTCTCTACGCCACACGGAGCCACCCGTATGTCATCGGGCGTGATCAAAACAGCCGTATTCTCGGCATGATCGATGCGGCGCAACCGGCCGAGCGGCCGTTCTTCATTCTGGCTCATTACATGGATCCCCACGTTCCGTACCAGGCGCCCGAGCACTTCCCGCATGGTCCCGAGAGCGTCTCCACGCTGCACGACCAGTATCTGGCCGAGGTCACCTACTGCGATCACTATGTGGGCCTACTCCTGGATGAGCTGCGCGGCCGCAAGCTCCTCGAGGACCTCTTGGTCATCATCACCGCCGACCACGGGGAGGAGTTTTACGAAGGCCGCATCCCCACCGACCATGGCGGACGCGCTCACGACCACGGTCACACACTCTTCGACGAGTTGCTGCACGTCCCGTTGATGGTCAAGCTTCCCGGCGGCGTGGCGGCGGGCACGGTCCGCGAAGACCATGTCTCACTCGTCGACATCGGCCCCACGATCCTGGCGCTTCTGGGTGTCGACCCACCCGACACCTTCCTCGGCCGGTCTCTGTTGACGCCGCCGGCGGCTTCACAGAAGCGGCATCTCTTCGCCGAAGGCATGCTGTTCGGCTCGGAGCAGAAGGCGATCATGGAGGGCCCTCACAAGCTCATCCTGTCACCGGCGGAGCCGGAACCGGCCAACGCAAGCATCTACCGCAGAGACGAGGATCCCGGGGAGGTGTCCCCCGTTCCGCTGGAAGATGCCCGTCCGGCCGAACAGGAGTTGTTTGCAGCGCTCCTGAAGTTCATGAGCGGCTACACCGCCTCATCCGATACGGTCCGCGTCGAGATGGATCCGAACCTGCGGCGGCAGCTTCGCTCGTTGGGCTACATCGACTGACGCGGGGCGCGGACGGAACGAGAAGCAGAACCACTGGGCTTGGTCCCGTAGCCTGAGGAACATCTGGCGGCTGGTCGTTCCCCGGAAGCCTCTAGGGCGCTCCCCAGACCTGGATCTCATCGATGAATGTCCAAGCCGGGGCGCCCCCCCCAGGATGCCCCGCGGGACAGACTCCGGCGGCGGTCACGGCAACGCGAATGTGACGAAGCCGGGTCGTAGGGAACTCGATCGTGAACTCGTGGCGCTCGGGCTGAGATGTGCTCGGCTCAGAAAGCTCGCCCGTTTCAGACAACCGAACGAATTCGCCTCCATCGTGCGAGCCCTCGACGCGGATGGCATCGGGCACGCCGAGCTGATCGTGGCGCCAGTGCACGTAGGCCCCATCGCGTTCGGGCGTGCCATACCAGGGGTAGTAGAAGGCGTGGATATGACGGGCCGGCCAGCTCGATACCGGCGGTTCCGTGGAAACTGACAGCCCGGCCGCACTCGCCGGAACCGCGGATGGGGCGATAGGATCGGCCCGGCCCACCCGAACGTCAGAAGCGCTACCAGGAATGCCCGAACGGTTGCCGGCGACATATCAATGCCTCATCACGCGCGTGCTTCCCCACGAAACGAACCCATGTCCCGAGTCCAGGATGGGAGCCCGCGGCTCAAGCCTATGGCGCGAGGCGCAACGCTTCCTGCAACGCCCGGTCGAGCTGCAGGTCCACGCCGCGCAGCAGATCGTCCGGGTGGTTCTCGATCACGATGTCGGGCGGGCAACCGGTGCCCTCCAGGTTCGAGCCGTCCAGGCCCTCGGGGTCCCGGCTGTCGAACCGCGAGTACCATCCGCGGAACGGCAGGCGCAACCAGGAGCCGTCGCCCAGGTGCGTACCGCCTGTCGAGATCACCCCGCCGTGGGTGCGCTGGCCCACGACCGGGCCGCGGCCGGTGGCCTTGACCGCCCAGGAGAAGATCTCCGCGTTCGAGAAGCTATGCTGGTCGCAGAGCACCACGATCGGCTTCGTCCAGGCATAGAGCACGCGCCGCCCCTGCGGATAGCCGGGACCACCGCCCCGCGGAACGGTGACGGCGTGATCGCCCGCCATCAGCGTGCCCAGCATGAGATCGGTGATCCACCCGCCGTTGTTCTGACGCACGTCGACGATCAAGACCTCCTTGCCGTGGGCCTGCGCGTAGAGATCGCGTTCGAACTGCTCGAAGTTGGGCGTGCTCATGCTGGCCACGTGAACGTAGGCCGCCTTACCGCCGCTCTTCTCGTTCACGAAGGCCTGCATCGTCCGGATGCGTTCTTCGTAGACCGCATCCGAGCGCGCCGAGGCGTCGGCCGGCCTCAAGACCACCTCCCGCCGATCCCCGTCGGTATTCTCGACCTCGAGCAGGATCTTGCGGCTCTCGGTGTGGTCCAGGATGCGGCTGAGATTGACCGCGTTCGACACCGGCCGGCCGTCGATCGTGTGGATGATCTCACCAACGGCGAGCTTACTTTCCACCCGGTCGGCCGGCGTGTCCTTGATCACGTGTACGATCTCGAGCCCCGGCCCCTCGTACCGAGGATCGAAGAGAACCCCCAGCACCCCGGTGTCGGCGGCCGGCTGCGGGTTCTTCCAATCGCCCGGGCCGCCCCATGTGTTCTGGTGCGAGGAGTTGAGCTCGCCCAGCATCATCTTGATGACATCCTGGTAGTCCTGATACGTGGAGGCCGCCAGCGCCCAGGGACGGTACGTTTCGCGCACCGCCTTCCAATCCACCCCGTGAAAGTCGTCGTCATAGAAGCGGTCGCGCATCGTCCGCCACGCCTCGTCGAAGACGAATGCGCGTTGCTGGTGGCGGTCGAGCGTCATGTCGCCCCGGTAGGGATAGGACTTCGCCTCCCCGCCCTCGAACGGCACTGACTTGATCGCGCCGCGACTCAGATAGTAGATGCGCTTCCCGTCATCACCGAGTTGCAGGTGGTCGGGGTTCTGGCCGCCGTGGGTGATGCGCTTCGGATCCTCGCCGGTCCATTTCACGTACCACAGATCGCGTTCGCCATCGGTGTTCGAGACGAAGGCGAACCCGCTGGCGTCCTTGGCGACGAGCACACCCGACTCATCGCCGGGAAAGCTGGTCAGACGGCGGAGTCGCAGATGGATGTCCTCGAAGTCGATCTCGACGACCAGCGGTTCCTCTTCCTCGACTTCTTCACCGCCGTCCTCACCGCCGTCCTCACTACCGGCCTTCTTGCCCCCCTTCGGATCTTCCCCCTCCCCGTCTCGCCAGGCACTCTCGCCGAGCAGCATCTCCTCGCGGTCCTGACGGGCGATCTGCTCGTCCTCGAGCGTGAGCCAGACGTACCAGATGTCGGTTTCGTTGAGATAGCGGCGGTCGGAGGAGAAGGCCAGCATCTTTCCGTCGGGGGACCAGCGCGGCGCATAGTCGTCGTCCGGGTGCTGGCTGATGTTGTGCGGTCCATCCTTGCCGTCGGCCGAGATGACCCAGATCTCGGTGTTGAACTCGTTGTCCTCCTGCGCGTAGGCGATCCAGCGGCTATCGGGCGACCAGCACAAGTCGATCTGCGACCAGCCCTCGATGATCCGCCTGCGATTGCCGCCATCGACATCCATCACCATGAGGTCGCCGGTGCCCCGCCGGTAGGCGATTCGTTCGCCATCGGGCGAGAACACCGCGCCGTACTCCTCGCGCGCATCGTCGGTGAGCCGCGTGATCTGAAGGCGCAGAGATCGGGCCAAACGGGGTTCGTCCTCATCGGTCGAACGAATCACGTAGAGGTCGCGGTTGCCCGCCCGATCCGAGGTAAAGAGAAGGCTCTTCGAGTCGGGCGACCAGGCCAGACCTTCATCCCGGGCGGCGGTATCGGTCAGGCGGTAGGCCCGGTCGAGCTCCTCTTCGCTGCGCATGGCGAAGATCTCCCCTTCCTTCACGAAGGCGATCTGCTTGCCGTCGGGGGAGAGTGCGAATTCGGCCGCGCCGCCGCTGACCGGCAGGCGTTCCTCGGCCGTCATCCTCTGATCCAGCGGGATCGTGATCTGAAGGCGGCGCGGCGCCGGCGGCCGCTCCGGCCACTCGGACGCGCCGGGCGGCGGAAGCTCGGCCGGCAGGGTCACCGTGTAGATGCCGTCCTCGTACTCGAAGGCCACCAGCCGGCCATCGGCCGACAGTCGCGGGAAGCGCAGGCGGCCTTCCTCGAACCGCGTCACCCAGGCCCGGCTCTGGCCGCAGATCGAGATCACCTTCAGATTCGCGTAGCCGCGAAACTCGCTGTGATAGAGGAGGTGGTCCCCGTCGGGGAACCACTGCGGGGCGCGATTGCTGCCCACCTCGATCTCGGGCCGGGAGAAATCGGGCTTCTGCTTCAAGTAGGTCGCCAGGTATCCGTGCTTCGGGTCGGGATTGGGCAGGGTGGTGACCGACCCCTGTGCGGTCAGATTCAGGTGCGGCGTGAGCGGATAGAGGGCAGCGGCCGCGTGCCGGACCTGGTCGGTGACGCCGGCATCCTTCCAGCGTGGTTCAGGCTGCTCGGGGCCCCGTTCCGGCCACGGCAACGCCGACGGTGCGGCCGGCGCTGAGTTCGGCCGCGCGTCCGACCGGATACCCAGCTGCGGGTCCGCGGACGGATGCAGGGCCGGATCGAGCTCGGTCACCCACAGGCGCAGGCGCTCGTTGCCCTCGTAGCCGCGCCGCCACCAGCGGACCGAGCCCTGCAGGTACGCCAGCCGGTCTCCCGCCGGAGAGAGCACGGCCTCCTTGGCTCCCACCGATAGCACCGCCACGGGCCGCCCCCCTTCGAGCGGCACCAGAAAGGTCCCCTGCGCGCCGCGCTGGCGAATGTGACGGTACCCCTCGAAGAGGATCGCCCGGCTGTCGGGCGTCCAGCCGGTGGGAATGTCGCTGCCGCTGTACCAGGTCAGACGCCGGACGGCGCCACCCTCGACCGGAATCACGAAGACATCCGCGTTGCCGTCTCGTTCGGAGTAGAAGGCGATCCAGCGGCCGTCGGGCGACCAGATCGGCCCTCCGTCGTAGGCTGGGTGCACGGTCAGGCGCCGGGCTTCTCCGCCCTCGCTCGGAACGGTCCAGATGTCGCCCTGGTAGGAGAAGGCAATCGCGGAACCATCCGGGCTGGGCGCGGGGTGGCGTGGCATCCGGATCGGCACACCGAGCGCGGTCGCGGCGGAGACCGCGACGAGAAGGACAGCGAACATCAATGAGGTGAGCCGTGTCTTGGCGGTGGGAATCGGCATGCGGCAACGTCCTCCTAGGTCGAGACGGCCGGCTCGGGAGATTCGGCGTCTTCCTCGAGCAGGCAATCGAGAATCTGTCCGGCCACGAGGAGCATCTCGCCACCGACCTCGCGGGCGGCGGCATCCACGCGATGCTGACCGTGGGTCTTGAAGGAGACCGGGATGGGCATCTGTTGGATCAAACGCTGCACCTGGTCGCGGGAGAGCGGGCGGCGCAGATCAAGGGCGACCGCGCCGTCTCTCAGGATGAGGGTATCTACGGACGCGCGGGTCGCCCGGATGCGCAGTCGGCGGAACTCGAAGAGGGCTTCCGCCTGCGCCGGCGGACGGCCGAAGCGGTCGGCGACCTCGGCGGCCAGCTCATCGACCTGTCCGATCGTAGCCGCATCGGCCAGGGTCTTGTAGATGTTCATCTTCTCGGGGTCGTCGCTGACGTAGCTGCGCGGCAGGAACGCCTCGAGGTCGGTCACCACGCGGGCCTCGATCACCTTCGGCGCCGGAATGCCCTTCAGCTCCTTGGCGGCCTCTTCCAGCAGACGCTGGTACATCTCGAAACCCACGTTGGCGATGAAGCCATGCTGCTCGGTGCCCAGGATATTGCCGGCGCCGCGGATCTCCAGGTCCCGCATCGCTAGCTGGAAGCCGCTGCCCAGATCCTCGAACTCCTCCATGGCCTTCAGGCGCTTCATGGCCGTCTCGGTCATCACGCGATCGGGCGGCAGCAGGAGATAGGCGTAGGCCCGCCGGGCCGAACGCCCCACGCGACCGCGGAGCTGGTAGAGCTGGGCCAGCCCGAAGCTGTCGGTGCGATTGACCAGGATCGTGTTGACGTTGGGCAGGTCGAGGCCGGACTCGATGATCATGGTGGCCACCAGCACATCGTACTCGCCCGCCAGGAACTTGCGCATGACGTCCTCGAGCTGACGCTCGCGCATCTGACCGTGACCCACCGCCACACGCAGGTGCGGAACGAGGCTGCGGATGTAGTTGGCCATCGCGTCGATGGTCTCGACCCGGTTGTGCACGAAGAAGCTCTGTCCACCCCGGTCGGCCTCGTGCATCAATGCATAGGTAATGACCTCGTCACCGAACTCGGCGATCTCGGTCTTGATCGGCCGCCGGTCGCGCGGCGGCGTCCGGATCGTGCTCATGTCGCGCACACCCAAGAGCGCCATGTTGAGCGTGCGGGGAATGGGCGTGGCGGTAAGCGTCAAGACGTCGACCTGCGTGCGCATCTGCTTCAGGCGCTCCTTGTGCGCCACCCCGAAGCGCTGCTCCTCGTCGATGATGACCAGACCCAGGTCCTTGAACCTGACATCCTTCGACAGAAGGCGGTGGGTGCCGACGATGATGTCGACCTTTCCGGCGGCCAGATCCGCGAGGGTCGCCTTGATTTCCTTGCGCGTGCGGAAGCGGCTCAGCATGTCGACCCGCATGGGGTAGCCCCGCAGGCGCTCGGTGAAGGTGTCGAAGTGTTGCTGGGTCAAGAGCGTCGTCGGTACCAGGAAGCCGACCTGCTTTCCATCGGTGACGGCCTTGAACGCGGCGCGGATGGCCACTTCGGTCTTGCCGTAGCCCACATCGCCGCAGATCAAACGTTCCATCGGCGAAGGCCGCTCCATGTCGGCTTTGACGTCCTGGATCGAGGAGAGCTGGTCGGGCGTCTCCTCGTAGGGGAAGCGCGCCTCCATCTCCATCTGCCAGACGTTGTCCGGCGGGAAGGCGTAACCCAACTGGGCCTTGCGCGCGGCATAGAGCTTGATCAGCTCGCCGGCCATTTCCTTGATCGATTGCTTGACGCGCGCCTTGGTCTTCGCCCACTGGTTCGTGCCGAGGCGGCTGAGCGCCGGGGTAGCCCCTTCTTCGGCGGCGTACTTCTGGACGAGATTGAGTTGGTCGACCGGAATGAAGAGTTTGTCGCCCTTGGCGTACTCGATCTTCATGCAGTCGGTGAGGTGCCCGTTGACCGTGAGCCGGCCGATCCCGCGGTAGACGCCGATCCCATGCTCGATGTGCACGACGAAATCGCCGGGCCGCATGGCGAGCAGTTCCTTGAGGGAGATGCCGCGGCTGTAGCGCCGGCCGGCCTTGCGCCGGCGCATGCGCTCGAAGATCTCATGATCGGTGAGCACCGCGACCTCGAGCTCGGGCACCTCGAAGCCGGCCGCGAGGTTGCCAACCACGAACGTGGCGCCCACGTCGTCCATCAGTTCTTCCAGGCGTTCACGGTGATTGCTCGTATCGCACAGGACCGTCACCGACAGGCCGCGGCCCATGAGATCCCGGATGTAACCGCGCACCAGCTCCAGGTTGCGCCCGAAGTGTTCCTGCGCCTTCGTCTTCAGGGTGAAATGTCGCGGCGTATAGCCCAGCAGGCTGGAGGCTTCGGCGTGATCGGCCCACTCCATCTCGGCTTCCAGAAGCGTGGGATCGATGCCTTCGTCACCGGCCTCCTCATCGGGCCCCCATCCGGCGAGTGCGGCCTCCCGGGCGATACGTTCCGCCTGGGCATCCGGATCTTCGGACACGCCGCCGGCGCCACGCACACTGCCGCCACCGCGCACACCACCAGCATCGCGCGCATCGCCAGCACCGCGCACATCGCGCGCATCGGAGGATGGCGGCCCCGCCCGCCGCGTGCGGCGGTCATGCCGCTGATCCTCTTGTCGGCTGCGCCGGCGGATGCTCTCGGCCAGCATCTGCCGCCACTGGGCCGAGCCGCGCTTGCCGCGGGGGTCGAACTCGAGCGGATCGATGCCGTGAATCTGTTCCCCGGCGGTCCAGCGCGAGTGGCGCGCCTTCGTTTCCCCCTTCTCCGCCGGTTCTCGGTCCAGGGCGGATTGCGCCAGGCCGATCCCCACATAGAGCGAGGGACGGCGGGCCAGCAGGTCGCTCAGCGATCCTTCCAGATCGAAGAGCTCGGCCGGCCCCGAGAAGAGCGTGGCCAGCAGCTCGAAGTCCTCGTCGGGGTCGCCGGTAAAATCGACGATCACCGAATCGTCTTCGTCCGCAGAAGCCGGCGCCGCGCCGGCGCCGGCGTGCTCGCGCAGGATCCTCTCGGCCAGGGAGGTAGGAACGTGCTCGAGCACCTCGCGCCGCGCTTCTTCGAGCTGCCGCTCCAGCAGCAGCGGATCCTCGGCCACGACCAAGGCCTCGGGGCCCGCGTAGTCGAGCAGCGAACCGAGCGGCACGCCAAACCGGGTCAGCATCCACTCGAGCCCATCGAAGCTCCCCTCGCCCCGCAGCATATCGAGGTGCTCGCGTAGCGATCCCTGCGGCGGACGGAGCCCGCTTTGTTCGAAGCGCTCCCAGTCTCCTTCATCGATGATGACCTCGGTCAGAGGCAGGAGCGGCATCGCCGACTGGACCCGCAGCGAACGCTGCGTGGCGACGTCGAACTCACGCAGGGCGACGATCTCGTCGTCGTCGAACTCGATGCGGACCGGGTTCTCGCAACCGAAGCTGTAGACATCGACGATGCCGCCACGGCGGCTGAAGTCGCCGTATTCGCCCACCAAGACCTGTCTCTGGAATCCCAAGCGCACGAGGAAGGCGAGCAACTCCTCGATCTCGATGCGCTGTCCCAGCCGGAGCGTGGTCAGGAAGCGGGAGAAGTGCGCGGGGGCCGGAATACGCTGGAAGAGCGCGTGCGGGGTGGTGATCAAAACGGCGGGCCGGTGGGCAAACCAGGCCGCCGCGGCCGAGCCGGCTTCCCGGTCGTTCTGATCCGGCTCCCCGCGCGCTCCCTCTTTCTGGCGCGGCCCATTCGCGTCCTGCCCATTGCCGGCCGGCCCGACTCCATCAGGACGCGTCACCAGCCGCGCCAGCGTCTCGACCCGGGCGGCCTGGATGCGCGCGTGCGGAATCTGCTGGCTGTAGGCGTCGACACCCAGATCGGGAAAGTGCGCTACCTGGTCACGCCCCAGCAGGAAGTGGAAGTCCTCGCGTACCTCGTCCAGCGAGGTATCGTCGGCGGTGAGGTAGACCAGAGGGCTACGTCCGGACAGGGCGGCTTGGCGGGCCAGGTAGGCGGCCACGACCGTGCGCGCCGAACCATGGAGGCCCAAGAGGCCCGCATGCAGACCAGCATCGCGGAGATCTTTGGCGGCGGGCCGCTCCTCCGGATCCGGGCGCAGCAAGAGCGCGGCGACCTCCCGCACGGCGCGGGCTTCGCCGAGAGCATCCGTCAAGGCCGTGCCGATCGGTCTGTCATCGCGCAACCAACGCACCGGTGCGCCTTCTCCTTGGTCTCGATGAGATGGGGAGCCCGTAGCCGCTAGTAGACCGAATCGACCTGTTCGATCCAGCCGGTCAGGGTGGTCCGTCCCTGCGGCGTGGTGAGATCCACGTCGTCGCCGACATAGGCGCCCGCCCGGCGCCGGATCACCTGATCCTCGTCCAGGATGTAAAGATCATGCCAGCTCGATGACGCGTCGAGCATGGTGCCGACGGCGGGCACTTGCGTCCCACCCTCGACCGTGAGCGTATCCTGCAGCACGGGCATGTTGATTCCCATGTCGCCGATCAAGCCCCAGTTGGCTTCATCCCGGGGGATGTTGACGGCGATGCCGGCCAGGTTGGTCCATCCCTCGGCCCGCATCGAGTCGACCACATCGGCCATGCCGGCCCACTGCGAACGGCAAATGGGACAGGTAGCCTGTACGAAGTAGATGACCAGCAGCCGGTTCTGATAGCTCCGCACCCCGACGTATTGGCCCGCGCGATCCGAGGCGGTGTTGATATCGCGGAGCGAGAAGGCCGGCACCGGATCGGTGCTGCCGTTGCCGTTTGAGCCGGTGGAGTTGTCGCTGCAGGCCAATCCGAAGACGGCCACAGCGGCAAGAGTGGCTCCAGCCAAAAAGCCCGCAAGACGCATCTTCGGCCGAATGTGGATCCGCATGCTTCCTCCGCTTTGGGCATCAAGGATGGGGCGATGCAAGCCATAGGAGTGTAGAGGGTTGTCTGCCGAGCCTCAAGGGACCGATTGCGAATCCGCGTGCCGGCCTGGAAGCTACCGGCGGATGCGTCCGCGCCCGAGAAGGCTCTCGGCGAGCAGCAGGCCAAACGCCAGGGCCAGGCAAAGCTGCCACAGCTCCCGCCCATAGCGCGCTTCGAGCACCTGGCGGCTCAGCGTCTCCTCGGGGGCCAGCCGCTGGGCGTCACTCCCGAAGACGAAATCGAGTTGCTCGGCATCGAGCGATTGCAGATCCGACTCCCGAACGTCCAGGTTGACCGCTTCGGTGACGATCGGCGCCCGTCCCTGCAGCGCCTGCTCCGTCGTGCCGCCCGCCATGGGCACACCCAGTGCCGCCCGGCCGGTGCCGAGCATGTAGAAGCCGGGCTCGGGCACCGGCGCGGTCTGCAGCGTCCTGCCCCGGTCTCCGAGCACGACCTCGACGGGGATTTCCAGGCCATCGGGGCCCACACAACGGAACGCCTCCCCTTCGAGCTCCTTCGGCAAGGGATGTCGTAACGGCCGGCCCACGGTGGGCGCCTCGCGCCCGGCCTTGCCGCCCAGGATCAGGTGCAGGAGGCCGCGGTGCAAGAAGGGCAGGTAGCTGGCACTCGTGGGAAAATCGCTCCACTTCATATCCAGCGCGGAGGTGAAGAGCAGCACGCCCGGCTCTTCCGCCAGCGCGGGGTACCCGCCCGAGAACTCGGCCAGCACGCGGGTGGCCTCGCCGGGACGCACCTCGAGCAGGCGGCGGAATCGCGCACTCGAAAGGGCCTCACCGGGGGCGACGGGGAATCCGTCGAAAATGTCGTGACCCGTCACGGCCGGGCGCAGCGAGAAGTGCGCATCGCCAGTCACATCGCCCACGACGTTTTCCAGCCGCAGCTCGGCGATACCCGGCAAGATCTGGGTGTTGTAGACGCGGGCGTCGATCCGGTCTCCCAAGGCGATGAAGATGCCGCCACCCTCGGAGCGGTACTGCGCGAGCAGCTCGGTTGCCGCGGCGCCGAGCCGCCCCACGTTGAGCAGCAAAACCGCGTCGGCATCGATCTCGCCGCGCAGGCCCAGGTCCCGCTCGGGCACGAGCGTTACCTCGAACAATCGCAGGCCCTCTGAGTCGTCAACGGCCCCAGCCGGCGGAAAAGGGGACCTCGAGATCTCGGCCTCCGCTCCGGTTCCGGCTCCGGTTCCTTCTCCCTCGCCAACCGCGCCCGCACCACCGCTCTGGGCCGCGCGCGCCAGCACGTCGGCTCCGCCCCACGGATCGAGCGCCAGGACCGGGAAGGTGGCCTCATCGAGCACCGCCGGATCCTCCAGGGGACCGCGGGTCACGATCAGCACCTTGAATCGCTGGGTGGCGCTCGTGCTCAGGTAGTAGGTATTGTCGATCGCGAGCAGGTCATTGCCGCCGCGCACCCCAAGAAGCCCGCTCTCGGGCGCTTCCTCGATAGAGATGACCGTTTGGGTCACCGCACCGGCGTCGACATCCACGAATCCTTCGGCCAGCAGCCGGCCGGACCGGCCGCCTACGACTTGCACGAGATGATCCTCGACCGGCGTGTCACCGTAGTTGCGCAATCGGATCGTCAGCCGGCCGCCCAGACCGGCCGGATCGCGTTCGAAGAGCGCCCACACCACCGCCAGGTTGGGCGTGCTGGGCGCCACCACCGGCAGCAAGTAGACTTGCGCCTCGGGCGGGACCGGCACCAGGCTCGGGAGAACGGCGGCGGAATCCGGCGTCGTCGGCCCCTCATCGGCCGTCTCGCCGGAGCCGACACCGCGCAGGATCTCCTCCATCTGGTTCTGCTGGAAGTCGGAGACGACGAACACCTCGCGGTTGAGCGTCTGGGCCGAGGAGAGGATCGGATAGACGCGTTCGAAGGCCGCGGCCAGGTTCGAGCGCGTCGCCCGCGGCTTCGCACGCAGGATTTCTTCGCGCAGCAGCGATGGATCGCGCACGGTGCTCTCGTAAGGCACCCGCACCGGCGAGGCCGTGAACACCAGCACGGCGCGGTCGCCTTCTTCCAAGAGGTCCAGGATCTGCAACGCGCGCTGGCGCGCCTCCTCGAAGCGCGTCGGCGCGGCCATCGCCTCCCCTTCGGCGTCGACCGGCAGCACCGTGGCCGGGTCGAGCAGCGCTCCCATGCTGTAGCTGTCGTCGATCAGGATCGCCACCGTCGAGGAGCCGCGTTGGCTGTAGGTGCCGGCTCCGTGCCAGACGGGCCGTGCGAGCGCCAGCGCGATCAACGCAATCGCCAGCGTTCGCAGCGCCAGCAGGATCCACTGGCGCAGTCGCAGCCGGCGGATCTTCTTGCGCGTGATCTCATCGAGCATCTCCAGATGGGAGAAGGGCCGCTCGACCGCCCGGCGCCGGCTGAAAAGGTGGATCAGGATCGGCAGGGCCGCCGCGGCCAGAGCCGCCAAGAAGGCGCCGTTCAAAAAGGTGAAGGGTCCCATCAGTGCAGCCTCCGCCGCTTCTCGAGGTAGCGCAGCAGGGCCACGTCAAAGGGTGTGTCGGTCTGGACCTCCACGTAGTCGATCGAGTGCTCGGCGCAGATCTGGCGATAGCGTTTTCGCCAGGCGTCCATCTGGCGCTTGTAGTCGTCGGCGAACTCCCACGGGGTCGTGCTGAGGCGCAGCTCCGACTCCAGGTCCACGAAAACGGTTTCCTCTTCGAAGGGGAAGCTCACCTCGGCCGGGTCGAGCAGGTGGAAGACGACCACCTCGTGCTGGCGGTGCCGGAAGTGCTTGAGGCCCGTGAGCACATCCTCGGGCCGGTCCATCAGGTCCGAGATCAGGATCACCAGGCCCCGCCGGCTGAGGCGGTCGGCCAGGTGGTGCAGGCTCTGGCCGATCCGGGTGCCGAGCCCGCGTTCGGCGCCGCGGGCGTGCCGAAGAAGCAGCTTGAGTTCACCTAGCAGGATCCGCAGGTGCGAGCCCACGCTTCGCGCGGGAATGAACTTGCGGATCTGATCGTCGAAGGTGAGCAGGCCCACCGCGTCCTGCTGGCGAATCATCAGGTAGGCCAGGGCGGCGGCCAGGTACACGCCGTATTCCAGCTTCGGGAGGTAGGTGTCCTGCGAGCGGTAGGCCATCGACGAGCTCGAGTCGATCACCAGATAGCCGCGCAGGTTGGTTTCCTCCTCGAACTCCTTGATGAAGAAGCGGTCGCTCTTGGCGTAGACCTTCCAATCCACGCTGCGGATCGGGTCGCCGGGCATGTAGGGACGGTGCTCAGCGAACTCCACGCTGAACCCGTGGTAGGGGCTCTTGTGCAACCCCGTGATGAATCCTTCGACCACCAGCCGGGCGATCAGATCGAGACGGCGCAGCTTGCTCACGAAATACGGATCGAGCAAGGCGCGGTCTTCGGCTTGTCGCGGCACGCGTGCACTCCCTCAGGCGCTCTTACGCCTTGTCCGGTTCGCGAACCTCATCCAGGAGCTTCGCAATGATGTCGTCGGGCTTGATGCCGTCGGCTTCGGCGTTGAAGTTGGTGACGATGCGGTGGCGCAGCACGGCGGGCGCGACGGCGCGGATGTCCTCGGCGGCCGGCGTCTCGCGTCCGTGCAGGATGGCGCGGGCCTTGCCGCCCAGCACCAGGTACTGCGAGGCGCGCGGGCCGGCGCCCCAGGCCACCCAGTCACGCACGAACGCCGGCACCTCACCGCTGGGCCGCGTGGCGCGACTCAGACGCACGGCGTAGCTGACGATGTGCTCGGAGACCGGGACGCTGCGCACCACCTTCTGGAGGCGGACGATGTCAGCGGCGGCCAGCACACGCTCCACCTTCGGGAGCGTGGCGCCGGTGGTCGAGCCCACGATCTCGCGCTCCTGC
>CAZNJE010000014.1:70795-71106 GCA_964573295.1 uncultured bacterium
CGAAGATGTTGAACATGAAGCGGTCGAGCTGGGCCTCGGGCAGCGGATAGGTGCCCTCGAGCTCGATCGGATTCTGCGTGGCCAGGACGAAGAAGGGCAAATCCAGCGGGAAGGTCTGCCCCGCGGCGCTGACCTCCTTCTCCTGCATGGCCTGCAAGAGGGCGGCCTGGGTCTTCGGCGGCGTGCGGTTGATCTCGTCGGCCAGGACCAGATTGGCGAAGACCGGCCCGCGGATGAACTTGAACTCCCGGGTCCCGGTCGAGCGGTTCTCCTCCAGGATCTCGGTGCCGGTGATGTCCGACGGCATGAGA
>CAZNJE010000014.1:71116-84978 GCA_964573295.1 uncultured bacterium
TGCGGTTGAAATCCAGATCCAGCACCCGGGCCAACGTGGAGATCAGCAACGTTTTTGCGAGTCCCGGTACCCCCACGAGGAGACAGTGCCCGTCGGCGAATAGCGCCAGCAGCAGCTCGTCGATCACCTGGTCCTGTCCCACGATGACACGGCGGATCTGCTCGAGGATCTTCTTTCGCGCGGCGGCCAACTCGTCGACCATCGCCGTAGTCTCTTGTGCGGTCATCGGTTGCCTTTCTTGTGCTTGAAGAAATGTCCGGACGATTCCGTGCGTCTCTGGAATCCAGCGCGCCGGCCCCGCGGCCAGCCCGGCGATCGCTACGAGCGGCGCGAGCGGCTCAGACCGCGTTCGGCGCGCAAGCGGCGAGTCTATCCCCGGGTTGGATCGGACGCCACCTCTCCCATCAACTATATATGGGCCGAGCAGTTCCCAGGTTGGCAGTCTCGGGGCGATTGCCTAGACTGAAACCGTTGCCCGACCGGTGAGGACGACCATGGCCAATACGCAGAACGATCCACCCGTAGCGCCAAACGCCCGCACCGGCGAACCATCCCGAGCTGCCCTTCAGCTGCTGCTCTCGATGGGCCGCGATCTGCTGTCGGAGAACCCCGCGCGCGCCGCAGAGTGCCTCCAGCAGGCCCGGGATCTGGCTCACGAGCTCGCCGATCCGGTGCCCGAGGCTCAGGCCTTGCTTTCCCTCGCGGCTCTCGAACTGCAGCGCGGCGAGGCCGAGGCGGCCCGGGCGAGCGCCCAATCCGCCTTGGCACTGGCACGCGCGGCGGACGATACGCCCCTGTCCGCCGCGGCGCTCAACGGCCTGGGGCGTATCCTGTTGCGCCAGGGACAGGTGTTGCCGGCGCTGGATCATCTCCGGGAAAGCCTGGGGCACACCACCGAGCTCGACCCGGCCGCTCGCATGCGGCATGGCACCGACCCACGCATAGAGACGCTCGAGCTGCTGGGGGTGGCCCACACCATGGCCGGCCACAGCGATCAAGCGCTGCGCTATTACGAGGAGGCCCTCGAGAAACGCCAGGCCGAGAACAACCCGGCCGGTGTAGCGAAAGTGCTCAATCAGCTTGGCAACTTGCGGCACCGCATGGGCCAGTACCCCGAGGCGGTTCGTTGCTACCGGCAGGCGCTCGAGCATATGGAAGAGGCGGGCGATGCCCGCGGCGCCGCCGCGACCGCCAACAACCTGGCATCCACCCACATGCGCCTGGGCGAGATGGCCGAGGCCACCCGGCTCTTCGAGCAATGCCGCGTCCAACTCGAGAAGCTGGGCGACGCCCCCCAGGTGGCCAAAATCCTGCTCAACCTGGGGCTGCTCGCGCAGAGCCGGGGCCGGTTGGGCGAGGCCCAGACCGCCTGCCTCGAGAGCTTGAAGCGCCACCGAGCTCTGGGTGACACGGCCGGCGAGTCCTATGCGCTCGTCAATCTGAGCTTGCTGGCCCTGGCGCGGGGACGCCCCGAGGAAGCGATGGGTCGGGCCGATGAGGGCCTGGCGCTACTGCAGCGCGCAGGGCTTCAGGATGCGATCGCACCGGGCTGGGTGTGCCGTGGTCTGGCGCTGCTCGAGCTCGAGCAACTGAACGAAGCCGCCCACACGGCGGGCGAGGCATTGCGGGCGGCCGAGACGGCCGGGGCGCGCGACCAGAAGGCCGAGGCGCTCGCGCTTCTCACCATGGTGCAGGTCGAGCGCGGCGAGCACGCGGTGGCCGCCACCACGGCCCGGCGGGCGCTCGATCTGGCCGAGGAGATCGGCGATCCCGAGCTGCTGGCGACCGCCTGCCGCTGCCTCGGCGTGGTGATCCGCTCACGCGGCGAACTCGAAGAAGCCAAGCTGCAGTTCACGCGGGCCGCACGTTGCCTGCGCGGATGGGACGACTCCTACGAACTGGCGCGCATCCGCTTCGAAGAGGGCCTGCTGCTGGCGATGGCGGGAGCAAGTGAGGGCGCCGCCGAGCGCTTGCGGCGCGTGAGGGCGGCGTTCGGGCGGCTCGGCAATCGCCGGTGGCAGGTGCTGGCCGGCCTGTTGCTGGCCGAGGTCGTTGCCAAGAGTAGCCCTCGCGACGCGATCGAAATCCGCCGGGAGGCCCAGGCCGCCGCACTCGAGGCCCAAGCGCCCGGACTGATGGATCTTGGGCAACGCCGGGTGCAAGACCTGCTGAAGAGGGATGCGGCAAGCGTATCCTGTGCGGAGGAGGTCCGGAGCGATCCAGGGGCGCTGACGCAGCTGGCCACGGATCTGCAGGTGGTGGCGCGCGGGTCGGGAGGGCCTCGTGAACTCATCGAACGCTTCCGCGAGTACGCAGCACGTGAACTAGCCGCCGTTCAGATCGAGATCGAGTTCACCTCGCCGCGGATCGCGGCGCGGATCGCGGCGCGGATGTTCCCGGACCTGGGTGACGAGAGCACGGGATCACGGGAGTGGGCCACCACGGAAGGGAACCGCCGCGTGCGTGCCCGTCTCTCGGGCGACCGGTTGGTGCTGGAGGATTCGGCTGCGGGTCAACCGCAGAAGACAGCGCTCGTGACCCTGGTCATCGAGCCGCCTGACGGGCCCGCGGAGATGTCGGCCGTTCGCGCGCTTCGTTTGCGGCGCCCGGGCGATACCTTCACCACCGCGGACCAGCATCAGGCCGATGTGGCCGGCTCCCTACTCCTGTTCGGGCTGGAGCTGTACCTCGCACGCACGGGTCGGCAACCCTTGCCGTTGGAAGCCCCGCCGGGCGATGCGCGCCTGGATGGGATGGTGGGCGGCTCGGTACGTATGCGGGAGATCTACACGTTGATCGCCCAGGTAGCGCCCACCGATTCGAACGTGCTGATCCTGGGCGAGAGCGGCACCGGCAAGGAACTCGTGGCGCGCTCGATCCACATGCGCAGTCGGCGCGGGTCGGGACCGTTCATCGCGATCAGCTGCCCATCGATCCCCCGCGACCTGCTCGAGAGCGAGCTGTTCGGCCATGAGCGGGGCGCCTTCACCGGCGCACACGAGGCGCGCCCGGGCAAGATCGAGATGGCCGACGGCGGCACGCTCTTCCTGGATGAGATCGGCGACATGCCGCCGACCACCCAGGCGAAGATTCTGCGTTTCCTTCAGGAGCGTGAGTTCACCCGTGTGGGCGGCCGGGCGATGAAGCGTGTGGATGTGCGCGTTCTCTCGGCCACCAGCCGCGACCTGTCGGCCGAGATGCGCGATGGAGCCTTTCGGGAGGATTTGTACTACCGCCTCAATGTGGTGCCGATCGAGGTGCCGCCCCTGCGCCAGCGGGCGGAGGACATTCCACTCCTGGTCACCCATTTCCTGGCGACGTTCCACGGCCGCGCGGTGGAAGGCGCCCCTTCCACCCCTTCCACACTGAGCGCCGAGACCGCCTCCCCCACGATCACGGCCGAAGCGATGGAGCAGCTCGGCGCCCACAGCTGGCCGGGCAACGTGCGCGAGCTGCGCAACACGATCGAGCACATGCTGACCCTGAGCGAAGGCGGCCCGCTGGAAGCCCGGCACATTCCCGCCTCACTGCGCCGGAAGCTCGCCCAGGAAGCCGTCCCCGGCGAAACCACGGCGGCGTCGCTGGATCGCTCGGGCGGGCGGCTCCCGCGGAACCCGTCGGGCTCCCTGGCGCTGTCGGAGGGCGAGACCCTCGAATCGCGCCTGATCGAGTTGGAAGCGGACCTGATCCGGTGGGCACTCGAACGTGAGAGAGGCAACCAGTCGGCGGCCGCACGGCGTCTGGGCATCACCGAGAGCAAGATTCGCAATCGGATGAAGCTCTACGGGATCCGGCGGCGGGCGCCGTGAACGAGTCGCGCGGCGCGCAGGGCACACCTACCGCCTCAGGAGCATCACCTTGCGGGCCTCCAGCTGCTGCGCGCCGGAGCTGAGTCGCATCAGGTAGAAACCCGAACCCGCCAGCCGTCCGGCCGAGTCCCGGCCGTCCCAATGCAATCGCCCTTCGGCCGATGCCTCCCGGGACGTCAGCCTCGTGATCAAGCGCCCGGCGGCATCGTAGATGTGCAGATCTACGTCGGCCGGGTGGCTCAGCTGGTAGTGAATCCGCGCCCCATCGTGTCCGATCACCGGTGACGGGACACAATCCAGACGCGAACAGACGAGCCTCCCGAGCGGCCGTTCGGGATCCCGCTCGACCACATCCATCGTGATACCCAGCTCGGTCACGACCAGATCGTCGATGTACCAGCCCTCACCGCCCGTGTTGCCGTCGGTTCCGAAACGGAAGCGCAGCTTCACGTCGCTGCCTTCGTACGCCGCGAGGTCCAGCGTCACCTCTTCCCAGTCATGCGTGCCGGAGAAGAAGGGCGTGCCCGGCGGGTAGGGCGACTGTTCGCCGGTCCGCGCCGTGTGAGAGTATCCGCCCACCGGGGTGATCCGTTCCCAAGACCCGCCGTCGGCCGAGATCTCCACGAAGCCGCCATCGTAGGCCGTGCCGGGATAGGATCCGCTGTCCTCCGCATCGATCCAGTGCCAGAAGGTGGCGGTGGCGGCCAGGCCCACGGTGAAGGCCGGAGACTCGAGCGCGGCATCGAGCAAGTTGCCGTAGCTGCCCGTCCCGGTAGCTCCACACTTCCAACTACTCGTGCCGCCGGGGGTGTGGTTGCGCTGGGCCGACAGGTGCCACTGGTCACCGTACCCACCCGTCACGGGGTAGTGCTGCCAGTCACCCACGCCGCTTTCCATGTCGTCGTCGTAGGCGGTGACGAAGGGCGCCACGTAGAACTCGTAGACCTCCGCCGGCGCACCCGGAGGATCGGTGGTGACATTGCCGCCCTCATCCGATGCCTGCACGTAGTAGGTCACCAGCGTCTCCAGCGGCTGGCCCGGAATCCCGGCGCCGAAGAGATCGCCGCCCTGGGCCTCCATCGGCACCGCGACGTAACCCTGACCCGGTGTGCGGTAGTAGAGCACAGTCTCGCTGAGAGCGCTCATGTCGGTGATCGTCGATTCGATCTCGTAGGGGCCCATGGTGTCGTCAGTGGAGGGATACTCGGTGGTCCCGGCGATAGCGGGACCGGCAATGTCGGTCAGAGCGAAGTTCACCGTCGTGGTTTCGCCAACCACAATTGGCACGAACCCCGAGGTGTCGGGCGCGAAGCTCGGATGCGTGACGGCGACCTGGAAATCGCCGGCGATGACGTATCCGGAGTAGAACCCATTCTCTCCGGTTTCCATCGTGGCGCCGGCGCCGACGACGGTCACCGTGGCGCCCGGCACCGGCGCCCCTCCGGCGGTCGCGTTCGAGACGGTCCCTTGCAGGGTGCCGCGGTCATAGCCCAAGGGGATCATCCCCACATCGCGCACCGTCGCCGAGCCGGTCACCTGCGCCTCGATGGTCTCGGAGTGGAACCCCTCGGCTTCGAAGAGCAGGGTGTAGGATCCCGCTGGGGCGAAGAGGTGATAGCGGCCATGGGAGCCACCACTGCTGTTGGTCTCGTCATGCTCGAACGGCACGCCTACCATGGTGATGGTCGCCTCGACCGGGTCGCCGGTGATGGCGTCGGTCACGCGGCCGGACAGCGAAATCGGCTCCTCCAAGAGCCACAAAATCCCGGGGAAGACCAGCGCGGCTTCGGCCTGCGCGCTGGCATAGGTGGGCTGGAACTCGGTCGCCGTCTCGATCAGGTGGGCGTGCGAGCCGAAGTTGGCGAAATGCCACTGCTGGTGTTCGCCCTCGGCACTCGGATCACGGATGCCGCCATAGCCGGAAGCGATCGACAGCGAGGTCGCAATGCTGGTGTAGTAGGCATCGAACGGATGGTTCCAGCAGGCGTAGCCGTGCAGGACCTCGCGGCCGGAGGAGTGATAGTCCAGGACCTTGTCGAAACGCTGATCATAGGCCCAGGTCAACAGGGTCTGGGTCTCGGCTTCGGAGGCCGGACCGGGGCCCTTGTAGGTTTCCGAGCCCGGGCTGGTGCTGCCACTGCACTGACCGTACCAACCCGTCGGGTAGTTGCGGTTCTGATCGACGCCCGTCCCGCCGGTGAAAGGGTGACGGTTCTTCCGCCACCAGTTGTCCTGGTAGTAGCAGTACTCGTAGCCGTCCGGGTTCCAGATCGGTGCGATCCAGATCTCGTATTCGTCGACGAGAGAGGTGATCTGCGGATCGCTGCCGTAGAGGGTCGTGAATTGCTCGAGGGCGTGCAGCGCGATCACGGGGGTGACGAGTTCCCTGGCGTGATGGCAACTGACCAGCGCGAAGGAGGGTTCGTCCTCCTCCACACCGACGTTGTCGGAGACCTTCACGGCATACATGTGACGCCCTTCGTAGGTCGGCTCGATCCCGTAGCGCTCGGTCAAGTCGACGAACTGGCAAATGGAGGGATACGCCGCCGCCGCGGTCTGCATTTCGACGATGATCTCGGCGAGATCCGGATACCCTGGTGGCACCGCGTCCGGATCCAGACGCGCGCCCTGCCGCTCCGCCTGGATGTCGGCAAAGGGTCGGCCGGGGATGACTTCGACCGGCACGTGGCCCTGCTGGGCCAGCTCGTCGAGCGTCTCGCGCGAGAGAATGACTTCAAGGGTATTGTCCGTGATCGTACGTTCGAGCACGTCCAGACCCGCGTCCAACCAGGCATCCGCCAGCAGCCGGGCGTCCGGGGACTCGAAGCGAGCGCGGATGAGCGTGTCGGCGGAGGCCGGCACGACCAACAGCGATACGATCCACATGACAATCGATACTGATACAAAGGATTTCATGGCGACAGCTCCCTCGGTGTCGGCAGGCCATCCAGAGATCGACTGCCGACCCCCGCGTGGGGCCATCGACGCTGCGGATGCGGGCCTGTCGGACGTGCGTCCTGTGAGGATCCTCGGACGACGGACGTCCAAGCAGCTAAATGATCGCACGCCGGTTGCAACCAGATCAATCCCCAATCCGTCTATCTTCGCACCCCGGCATCTCTTGGATCATGTCCCGGCCGGCATCTTCCCATGCCCTTCGAATGCCCTTCGCATGAAGTCACCACCGCAGAGCAGCCTTCCCCGGCCCGATCGTGGTAGTATGAAGCTCACCTGATCCTGTGCGCGCTCGACCCGGAGGAGGGACGGGCGATGGACCGCGCGCTACCGAAGGAGGTGTCGCATGAACGGCAAGGTCAGCATCCCATCCTCCGATCCAAACCATCGCCGGCCGCATGGCTCCAACGCCGATCGCCCCGGTGGTTCCTTGCTCTGGCTGGCACTGGCCCTCACCCTCCTGGGCGGTGGGGCCGTCATGTCGGCGCAAGCATCGCCCGTCTACCTGAACGAACTCGAGATGCGTCCGCTGGGGCTCTCCGAACGGGTCGAGCTCTACAACGCCGGCACCGATACCGCTGACGTGAGCGGATGGACGATCCAGGGCAGCAAGAGCAGCTACGTGATCCCCACCCCCACCCTCATCGCGCCGGGGCAGTACATCGCGCTCCAGGTCGGCGACCTGCAGGGCGAGCGTGGCGGCGTGACCGGCCTGATCGATCTGGTGCTCGACGGCGAGCTGCTGGCCCGCACCACGGTCGACGAGGTCAGCTACGGCGAGGAAGGCAGCGCCCCTCTGCCGCCGGAAGGCATGTCGCTGGCCCGGGCGCCGGACGCATCGGCGGGCACGCCCCCGCCCCCGGGTCCGGCAACCGACGGCCTGGTCTGGACCATCGACACCACCCCCACCTTCGGCGAGCTCAACGATGCGCCGGTGCCGGAAATGGGAAGCTCGGGCGTCATCAACGAATTCGATGCGAGCCACGTCGGAGCCGGCGACCTGGTCGAGCTGTACAACCCCGGCCCTGATGAGATCCACCTGTACGGCTGGTATCTGATCAACGGCGACTCGCTGGATCCTCTCTCCGGGTTCATTCCTCCCGGCGGATTCTACTTGCAGGTCACGAGCGCCGGTTTTGAGCTCGAGGAGATCGGGCTGCTCTACCTGTTCCGTTCCGATGGAACCCGGGTCGACCAGCTGGGCTTTCACGATGCCCCCGAGCTCGGGTCCGGCGAATGTCTGGGCCGATGCCCCGACGGCGCCGAGCCCTATCTCGGCTACTCGTATGCCACCTCCGGCGGCGGCGTCACCTTCCTGCCCATGCCGTGTTCGCCCGGCGAGTCGAACGAGCCGTGCGGCCCGACCCCGGCAACGAGTGTGACCTGGGGACGGCTGAAACGCCTGTTCGAGTGAGGGAGAAGCACACCGACCTAGTAACCGTCGATGACGTTCCAGGGCTCCTCGATCGCCATCCACTCGCGCTCGAGCTCGGGCAGATGGATGGTCGCCTCCTGCTGATAGTGGGCGTCGAGCGGGTTGGCCGGTTCCAGCTCCAGGCAGGCCTCGAGGCAATCGATGGCCTCCTGCAGACGATTCTGGGCATCGAGGGTTCGGCCAAGGACGTAGAGCGCAACCGGCGAACCTCCCTCCAGCTCGATCGCGCGCCGTAAGAAAGCCTCCGCTTCCTCCAATGAGGCATCGGGCAACTCGCCGACAAACGCCTTGGCCAACATGCGCTCGAGCCAGCTCAGGCGGCAGAGGCGGTAGTGAAGCGTGCCCAGCAGCAGGTAGGCGTCGGATGCGGTCGAGTCTTGCGCGATGGCCTCGCGGCAGTAGCGCTCCATGCGCCGCACCCGCTCGACCTTCTCCCCCTTGGAGCAGAATTCGGCCAGCCGGCCGTTGACGATGCCGAGACGAACCAAGAGATCCGGATCGTCCGGCCCGGCCGGCTCGATCTCGAGCAGGATGCGCTCGGCGCGTGAGCAGTAAATCCGCACCGAGTCCTCCGGCGCCATGAAAGACCGGGCAATGCAGAGGCTCGATTCGGCCAGCCGTTGCGCGTAGCGATCCCCGGGTGCTTCCCCGGGCGCTTCCCCCGAGCGGCACGCGGTGTTCGCTGGCCCGGCCGGGAGGGGATAAGCTTCCGGCAGGCTCGCCACGGTCTCACCCGGCGGCGAGACCACCGCCCCGGCACCCGGCACGCTTGCGCCGCCCCACGCGGGCGGGGCCATCAGGCTGGCCGTGGCAATGGCCAGGAACAATTGAGTGGCTCTTCGAACTTGCATCACCGTCAATTATACCATGCCCTCCCGTCAGATCCGTGCGAGCGCAGCGCTAGATGGCGGCGAGCCGCCACCTAGTAACCCTATGAAATTGTATATCTTGAGGAAATGCTCCCCGCGTCTCGCGAGGAACCGGTGCCTCGCTCGGGTCGTGTAGGGCTTTCATGAGACACCCAATTGTGGAACACTCCCGGTTTCGTACCCTGCTCCACCAAGATCAGGAACCGCGTTGCGCCTGTCTGGTATCGGACTGCGAGCAGGCAGCAACCGCAAGGTTGTGTCCGCCCACGCGGGGGACGAAACAGATACGGGGAGTCACACGCCAAATCGGGAGGCACAGATGGCGCTGGATTCGTGGTGGTCGAACCGAGGGGATCGATGGGGCCTACGGGGTGGTTGGAGTACGTTCGTGGGGCTGGCCCTCGCGATGTCCATGGTCGTGCTGGCTACCGGCCGGGATGCCGGCGCCGACCTGGGAGACCCGGTCGGCGACCAGGATACCACCGTCGAGATCGAAGCCTATCTTTCCCATGATGCCCTCCCGCAGGGAGGCTCGGGGAAGGTTCTCGTGCTTCTGGGCATTCCCCCGGAGTTCCACATCCAGTTCAACGAATTCCTCGACATCTACTCGACCGAGGACCAGCCCATCGCGCTCTCTCGGGCGCAAGCAACATCCAATGCGATCTGGGGTGAAGAACTCGAGCCGGTCCTGAAGGGCGAATCCCACATGTGGGCGCCCTTCACCATCAATACCGACGCGCCGGTCGGCGAAACCGAGCTAACGATCTACGTGGGCTACCAGGGGTGTTCGGAAGGGCCGGTGTATGCCTGCTTCCCGCCCGAGGAGATCGAGGTCACCTTCCCGATCGAGATTCTGCCGCTGGGGGAGGGGCCGGTGGCCGCCAACGAAGCCCTCTTTGCCGAGCACCTGGGTAGCGGCGGCGGAAGCCAACCGGGGGTGACTTCAGCCGAGGCCGGTGGAAGCACGCGGGTTGCCGCCGCCGAGGCCGGGGACACCGAAGTCACCTCGGAGGAAGGCGGCCTGCGCGCCCTGATCAAGCGCGAGCTGGCCAAGGGCTCTCTGCTGGCCTTCCTGCTCATCTTCGTCGGCGGCATTGCCTCGAGCTTCACGCCCTGCGTCTATCCGATGATCCCGATCACCATCAGCTACGTGGGAGGCCGCGCCCGCTCGAAGGCGCACGGCCTGTTCCTGTCGATCTTCTTCGTCCTGGGTCTGGCGATCACCTACGCCATCTTGGGGTTATTGGCCGGAGCCGCCGGACTTGGCTTCGGCGAGCTCATGCAGAGCACCACGGCGCTCATCGTCGTGGCCGCGATCTTCGTGGTGATGGGCGCCAGCATGCTGGGGGCCTTCGACATCGTCGTGCCTTCCAGCGTCACCACCGGCATGACCACCGCCAGCTCCGGCGAGGGAGCGCAGAAGGGCGGTGGCATCATCGGGGCCATCCTCATGGGGGCCACCACGGGATTGGTGGCCTCGCCCTGCGTGGGGCCGATTCTGATCGTGCTGCTCACCTTCGTGGCCGAAACCGGCAACTTGTTCCTTGGCTTCTGGGTCCTTTTCACCTTCGCAGTCGGCCTGGGCATGCTGTTCCTCGTGCTGGGCACCTTCTCGGGTGCGATCAACAGCCTGCCCGGGGCCGGAAGCTGGATGGACACGGTCAAGCACGGCTTCGGCGCCATCCTGATCGGCATGGCGATCTTCTACTTGAAGGGGATCCTGGATCCCAACGTGGTGCGCTTGATCACCGGGACCTACTTGGTCATCGTCGGTGTGTTCACCGGCGCCTTCGCCCCACTGCCCGCAGAGCCGAGCTGGAGCCAGCAAATCCGCAAAGCACTTGGGCTCCTGCTCTTCATCGCCGGCGCCATCGTCTTCATCACCTGGATGCTGACGCTGACCGGCGCGCCGATCGTCGCTGCCGGCGCGGGGCTTCCCGGCGCCGGCGAGGGCACCCGGGTCGAGCCCGACTGGCAGGTGGTCGACGAGACGAATCCGATCGACCAGCAGCTTCTCGCGCAAGCGCAGGCCGGGGGCGAACCGGCGATCGTCGACTTCTGGGCCACCTGGTGTGCCGCGTGCATCGAGCTCGATCACAAGACCTGGTCGGATCCGGCCGTGTACGAGGAAGCCCAACGGTTCGCGCTCATCAAGATGGACGGCACCAACCGCAGCGAGTTCAAGACCGAGTCCGACCGGCGCTACCAGGTGCCGGCCGGCGCGCGTCCGACGGTCATCTTCTTCGACGGCCGGGGCAACGAAGCGCGCCGCTTCACCGGCTTCAAGGGGCCCGAAGAGGTGCTCGAAATCATGCGATCCGTGCAGTAGCGGCGTGTGCGGATCGACATCCGCTGCGAACGGAGTTCAGCCTGTCCGAAGCCATAGCTGTCCTGGGATTCGGGACATGCTAGGCTCGGCCAATCAAAACGTGCCCACCCTCGCCTCCACGGGAAGGAGGAGTCTCGCCAGATTTTCCATGATTTGTGGCCGCGGCGAGCGTCTCACATGACGGGAAGAGGATCTTTGGCCGACCTGCCCGATGCTGCCCTAGTGGACACTGTCCGCGCCGATCCCGACGGGGAAAGCGGCCGGCGGGCTGCCTGCGAGTTGCTGTCCCGGCACCGGATTCGGGTCTACGCCTGGTGCTTCCAGCGCCTGGGCGATGCCGACCATGCGCTCGATGTCACGCAAGAGGTGCTCCTGAACGCGTATCGCGGTCTGAGGACCTTCCATGGTCGGTCGGCGTTCAGCTCCTGGTTGTTTGTCATCGCTCGCAACCGTTGCATGAGCGAGATGCGCAGGGCGCGGCTGCTCATCGACGAGGAGTCGCACCCGGATGACCTGCGCAGCCAGACCAAGGATCCAGCCACGCTCTATCTCGAGGGGCGCTCTGAGGAAGAAGTGCTGGATCTGATCCGCCGCGAACTCGAACCCCTGGAGCAGCAAGTGCTGTGGCTCCGCTGTTTCGAGCACATGGCGGTCGACCGGATCACCGCCGTCCTCGGCATCGAGGAGGCCTCGGGAGCGCGTGGTGTATTGCAGCGGGCCCGGCGGCGGCTTCGAGAGGCATTGCGACGCCGGGGACTGGCTTCGGAGGGGTCACCATGAAGCAGCGGTGCCACACACCGGAAGAGATCACGGCGCTGGCCGAACTCGAGCCGGGCGATCCGCGCCGGGCACACGTGGATGCCTGTCCGCGCTGCCAGGCCGTCCTGCTTTCCTTCCAGGAGTTCCTGGCTGCCGAACCGCTACCGGAAGGCGCGAGGCCCAAGCTGGCCAGCAAGCATCTCGAGCGTGTCCTGCAACGCGAGATTCTCGGTTCGCCATCTCCGGACGCCGCGCCCGAAGCTGCCGCCGACCCCGCCGGGCCGAACCGGCAGAGTTGGCGGGAGCATCTGGCCGGGCCGAACCGGCGAAGCTGGCGGGAGCATCTGGCCGGGCCGAACCGGCGAAGCTGGCGGGAGCATCTGGCCGGCCTTCTGCGCCCTCCAGTCCTTGCGCCGGCCTTGGCGGGTGCCGTCGTGGTGCTTGCCATCCTGCTGATCCCGGGACGCACGCCTACCGAGCCGGCGCCTCAGTATCGTGGGGCCTCCTCCGAGACGGCCCCCGAAGACACCGGCGACGCCCACGACTTCATCGCGACCGCGACCACCGCCCTCGCCGATGGCGGTTGGCTGCTCGAGTGGCGGCTTCCTTCGGAAACCGATCGAGCGGTGGTGATTCTCTACGCCGCCGACCTGAGCGAACTCGTTCGGCACGAGGTGACCCGGGAACATCAGCTGCAGCTGGCGGCATCGGCTGATCACGAACCGCGTTTCCCCGCGGCGGCTCGGTACTGGCGGGTGTTGGGCCTGCAGGGCACGGAGGAGGTTGCTCGCTCGACGCTTCAAGCTTTCGAATCCGCTCAACCGTAGTCAGCGCGGTCTACTTCCAGTCGCCCGATCCGACGAAAGCGCCCCAGTAGAAGGGATGCGTGTCCTCCCCTCGTGCGCGCCGTTGGCGAAGGACCGACAAGCTGGCTTCCCGTAGGGCCCAAGCCGACTCCAGTCCCCGGTCGAGATTGGCCTCGTAGAATGCGTCCATCCACGCGCTCGTGGCCATGTCTTCCACGGGCCAGAGCGTAGCGATGACGGTGCGGGCGCCGGCGATCCGGAAGGCGCGCTGCAGGCCGAAGACGCCTTCGTCGGGCACGATCTCACGCCCCTGGGAATCACAAGCCGACAAGACCGCCTGTTCGACGCCCGACAAGTCGAGGGCCGCGATCTCCTGCGCCGTCAGCAGGCCGTCCTCCTCGCCCGCAACGGCCTCGGCACGGTGATTGGCGCCTGCAAGGGCAAGGCCCGAGTAGAGGAGCGGGTTGGCGGCCGTTGTGAGGCGCGCGGGAGCACCGGTGTCGCGGCGGGAGCAGGCAGGATCGAGCAGGAAGCCGTGCGTCGCGACGTGTAGGAGCCGGCAACGGGGTGCCCACTGCTTGAAGGCGGCCTCGTTCGCGTCCGCGCCGGTGAAGAGGTGCACGGTCAGCGCATCCTCGCCCTGCTGCTCGAACCACCGCCGGCAAGCGTCCACCACCTGTTCGGCCTCGGTCCTCGAGGAGGCCAGGGCGCCGAACCGCAAGGACGCCAGCTCGTCACAGCCGGCATACGCCCCGCGGAACAGGCTCACCGAGACGGCGGACGATACCGCTGGGAAAGACGGCGTTCGGTCCGCCGCGGCAGGCGCCACCGCCTGGAGAGGCGGCGCTAGCCTGAGCTTCCTACTTGTCTTTCGGTCGGGCTCGGCGCAGTTCTGCAAGA
>CAZNJE010000015.1:0-3642 GCA_964573295.1 uncultured bacterium
CGAGTGGGACATGTTTCGGACCTGTTATCCGGACAGATGTGGCGGTCTGCGACATATAGACACTGTCCGGGCTGACATCTAGCCACTCACTGGCCTCGGCCCGGAAGAAGAGCGAATCGTCCGTCGCATCCCCGTCGAATCTGAATCCTATCGTGTTCGGATCAGCCTGGGCATCATAGAAGAGGCTATCTGCACTCTCCCCCGAGATGGAGACGCTACTGAACTCGCCCTCCGTAGTAAGGGTACCTGCGAAGCTGCTGTCATCACCAGAGTAGTAGTCGGTCCGAAGCACATAGCTTCCGTCGAGCTGCCTCCACAATAGCATGCGGCTCTCACTTGGGATGGAGAGCGACTCATAAGGTTCTTCCGTTCGAATGGCCTCCCAGTTGCTTGGAATCCGGAACTCGTCACCCCACCCTGGCGTCGTCAACCCTCCGCTCTCGACGGACGGATGTGGGTGGGCTCCCTGTTTGCCGATGAAGATGTCTTCGGGCTCATAGTCGTCGTCATTCGCTCCGGTCATCTCCAACTCAAGCACAACCGGCGCTGTCACCCAGAGTTCCGCCCAGAGCCCGGTGAGATCCGCCACACCTGTCGGACTCTCGTTGCGGACAGTAATGCTGAGTTCGGCGGTCTCGCCCGCCTCGAGGATGTCATCACCATCCCCACCCGTGATGTTGTCATCCCGAGTATGCCCATCATAGCCAACGAAGTTCCACGTTCGCCCCGTGCCCACGAGAATCGAATCCCGCTTCGGGTAGTAGTTGCGTGCCGTGACCATGACCTGTGTGGCGGTGCTGTCAGTCGGCGCGAATGCCTCAAACACCGCCTCCCCCGAAGCATCTGTCCACGAAATCGCGTAGGCGTTGTCTCCCTGCTTCAGACATACCCGGGCCCCTGCTACGGCACTAGAGCTAACCGAATCAGTCACGGTGATCGTCACACTGCGCGGGCCAATGTAGTCGAAGGCCGTCGGGAACCTCGCGATCGCGAATGCGCCCGGCTGCTCCCAGGAGAGCGGCAGTTCGGGATCGCCAAGGAGCGGATAGAGGATCCCTGTGACCGCGGGGCGGTTCATCTCATTTGTCGCGTTGCGCAGTACGTCGCCTAGATTTGCAACTTCGTTCACGAAGAGTTCGTCGAACACGAGTTCTGAGTAGGGACGGCCGTATCCTGCCAGACTGCTGTAGCTGGCTCCGCAGTATGCAATGGCACCCCCACCGGGGGCCCGGATGAAGTGCTCACTAATGGAGTCCTTGTCCCACCAGTTCGTGTCGCATCCAATGCTGAAGACAACAGGTGTGTTGGCGCCATTCTCGAGATGGTCAACCACATCGCTGAGGTAGTGGCCTCGATTCGGATTGACGCTCTTGAGATCAGAGAAGCAGTCCTCAATCCATGTGGAACCTTGGTAGGTGCAACTGCTGTCCCGCTCCATGGTTGCGCCACCCAGGATCTGGAAGAACGAGTGCTCGTAGTGGAATAGGAAGTGGATGCCGTCTTCCAGTTCGTTGTGCAGGGCACTGGGCGTGTATGTCACGGGTGCGGGTGTGATTCCGTTCAGTAGCTCTCGCATGTCACCATAGCACTCCATGCTTGTTTGACCGCACATTCGCGATGTGGCGGGCATATCCGGATATAGCCGTGTGTAGTCCAGTGATGTCGAACAGGAGTCGGCGCGCGGAACCAGCTCTTGCTCTGCAAAGTAGATGCCGTTGCTGTTGCTCATGTCAGCCTCGAAGACGAAGCCAGTGGCCAAGGCCACGTCATTCCAGAAACCTGGATCAGGCCTGCTGTCTTCGTCGGGATCACACTCGTACTCGAGGATCTTGTCGACCACGACGAAGGCCTCAAGACTGTCTCTTACGGTCAGCCGCCCGATGCTGATGTCTTGGAACGTATACAACCCAACTTCATCGAGAGGATCGGCGTACTCTCCAAAGTAGGCATCCCCGTCATCGTTCCAGTCCGTGTCCAGCTCGGCGAAGTACATGTCCGCGGGAGGATCGGGGCGACCAAGATAGTACTTCCTGTAGGAGTCAGGAGCACCCAGAATCCGCGTCGGTACGACCTCCTCGCTGCCGCCCAGTAGGATGTAGTCCGTTCCCCATTTGGCGGAAGCGTCCTTGATGAACTCGCGCATCTTCTCGGGGGGATCGATCCCTTCGTAGTTCTCCTCGATCCACGTGACACTCTTGACGACCGCCGGAACGCCCTTCTCCGTCTTCCAGTCAGCCAGACGCTGGAACTCGTCGATCAGGCCGCCACCCAGGTTGTGTCCGGCCGTGTCGAGCGAATCGGTGATGATGACATACCGCACGGGCGGACCTTCAAGAGACGGGAATTCGGTCGGGACAAAGCCTCCGAACGGGTTATCCTCCTCGACCGACATCGTAAATGGACCTTGGGGGTTCTCCGGCTGGGGCGAGTAGCTGAACAGATCCTCGGGGTTGAGGACAGCCCCCTTGAGCCACTGTAGGTCCTCACGCTGCTCTGGCGGGCGGGTATCGATCCGCTCTCTGCGGTGAAGGTTCTCCAGCTCTACTGTGGTCATGGGCCGCAAGCTGGCGCCGACTTGCATGTTCGTGATCACACGAAGGGTACCGGAGGCTCCCACGAACTGCACCGGATAGACCTTCACCGTCACCAGGTGATAGCCGCGGAACTCCCCCTCGGTTGTAATCGTGATCGGCTGCTCCGGGTAGGGATTCTCCGACTCGTAGATTTCGGGGAGCGGCCCATGCGGTTCTGGCTCCTCGCCAGGAAGACTCTCCGGCTCGATGGGACGCGGCAGGAACTCGCCTTCGAGCGCCTCGGTCTCGATATTGGTGAATTGCAGCTCCTCGATTCGTGTCTCGGGTGGCAGAAGAAAGCGATGGATGAAGACTGGAAGCTCGGGATATCCATACAGCCTCGGGTCGTAGTCCGCGCGGGCCCCGTCGTATTTGACCCGATCATACGCGCCGGCGTCGACAATCTCGACATGCTCGGCATGATAGCGGAAGGCGTGGCTGAACTCCTGCGCTACTGCGGGAAGGCCGGCCACAAGGATGAGCACTACCGTTGTAAGTAGTTTGTTGGCCGTGTGATGGAAACCCGGAGTCCGTCCTGTCTCCCGAAAGTGCATGCATGCCTCCTTCTTCACCATGTGTTGGTGCACAGTCAACCTCGACTCACTAACCATCTCGCGTGCAGAGCACCGCTCGTGTGCTCCCATCCCATGAGCAAGTCCGTCCAATCCGCACGTCCTGATTTGCTCGACTTCGACTCATTCGACTTGCCTCAGGATCCGCTCACAGTACCCAGGACTACATACTTGACCTTCGCACTCGTCGCCGCTGCATCTCTGCCTTGACCTTGTCGGAAGCGGCCACCAGGCCCGCGGTCGCCTTGGCGGGCCACTCGGCCCGTGTGGGTTACAAACAGAAACCGGGCCAGCCAGGGAAAGACTGGCTTGAAGATCAAGGTGGAGGAGATTCAAGAGCTCAATAAGAACTTCCGGATGGTAGGGCACGGAGCATCTGGGGTACGATTCATAAACCGCACGTGCCTCGCGCGCAGACACTTGCGGCTTGTTGGCGGCTGTCCGGTCTAGCAGGAACCGGGAAACCCTAGAAGGAGCCGCCGTCCTGGTGTGTGTGT
>CAZNJE010000015.1:3652-82443 GCA_964573295.1 uncultured bacterium
GGGGGGGGGGGGGGGGGGGGGGGCAGACACGTGCATCCGAATCACCCGGAATCGAGCAGGGACTCGGGAAACAGAGGAAAGAACCGACAATAGCCACCCGCAGCGCACCCAAAAACCTCCAAACGCTAGGCTGCTTAGATCCTGGTCTTCATGTTCGCTATGCAATGCTGCAATGGCTGGCATATCGGGCATCGCTCACTCACATAATCAGGATAGATGATGCCTTCAGCACTGTCAACCACTCCAGGAAAGCGGTTGTGAAGCAGGTCGTCACAATCCTGAAACAGCCACGCTATGTGAAGGTGCCTTGACCAATGGCGGATGATATCGACCGGTGATGGCTGACTCGCTCGAATCTCTAAGATCATATCATGCTTGTTCTGAGCACGCTGCTGGATCAGCGCAGTCCAGGCACACTGCTGGACATTTCCTGTTTGGCGCGATTTGGCAGACACCAGGAAATGCTGCGATTGCTCAGCAGAGGATCATTAGGATTGGATTATCGGCAATCGCGTTCGCTCAACGCAGGGGAAGTTGTGTCCCGAGCACGTTGGCTTCTGATCAATGCTCGACAAGGAACCGAAGCGGCGTCTCAGTGCCACATCTGAAGCCACTGGCGCACCCGGGCCGTCAACGCGGTGACTTGATCGAGTGTGGCGCCGGAGGGCGCCGCCCGATGCCATGCGGCACCGATGGCGGCATTGCGTCGCCAGCGACTTCAAGCGTGTCGTGAAACCAACAACGCCTCGGCCGGCGTGCTCGTGTGCCACAGCCGCGTGGTCGCCAACTTCGATGAGAAAGTCCCCCCGATCGACCCGACGGTCCTGCCCACGAAGACCGCCCGCAGGGCCTCGAGCTGTGCGGCCGGCCAATGGGCCAGGGTGAGCGCACGTGCTTGCCTTCGCACCAGCCTTCGCGCAGAAGGATCGTCGGGTGCGAATTGCGGCGACCCGCCCTACTTCTTCTTGTGCGAGGATCCCCGGCCGCTGCCGCCGAAGAAGATCATGATCCCGAGCAGGTAGCCGATGTGGTACCAGGTACCGCTGTTGTTCACCTCGTAGATACCGACCTTGTCGGAGAAGATCGAGATCACCACAGTGAAGAAGACGATGAAGCCGTGCCAGAGGCCTTTCCAGAATCCGGCACGGTCCTCATCCTTCGGCTCCCCGGAAGCTTCCACGGCGGGTTCGTCACCCGGCTCCCTGCCAAGCACGTCGCCGGGTATTTCACCGGGCACGCCACCGCGCCCTTCGCCGGCCATCTCGCCGGGCGCTTCGCCGGGCACGCCATCGAGCGTTTCGCCGTAGGGATTCGGGCTCGGAGCACATCCAGCCAGCAGAACCATCATCAGAAGCACCGTGCCCAATGGGGCTATCGCACGCATGATCGTTCCTTTCTCTTGAAATCCGCGGTGCTTGAAGCAGCTTCCGTCAAAGACATTCGGCACCACCGCGGATGGCTTGTACCGCTTGCCGATGCACCCTGTCCGCACGTACCCGCACGCACGTTGACCACCCACCACTATGAGAAGCTACCCGGTCCAAGTCAACGGTCCACGCCGCCAAGCACCATCGTCGAAACTACTTGCCTATAGGTGGCTGCGGTCAGCCGGCCGGGCCGGATTCGAACGGCGCGAGGCTGCGGCGTCGAAACCCGCCCTTAGAACTACGTGGGAGGCGTATCATCGGTCTAGCGTGAGCGTCATCTCTATAGGTAGGCGGTCAAGAGACGATGATGCGAGCGAAGGCTCGCGCGGGACAGACGCAAGCCGCAACGGCGGCGATAGTGAGGGTGGTGGAGGCAGCGACAGCGGCGACAGCCAGAGTAGCTGAGGCAGCAACGGCGGCGAGGGAGTTGCTGAGGCAGCGACAGCGGTGAGGGCGTCGAGCGTAGCGAAGATCGCGAAGGTCTCAGCAGTGGTGAGGGTCGCGAAGGTGGGGAATCAAACGGGAAGAGTGGATCGCATCAGGATCCTGTGCCAGAGGGCGTGCCGGCGTGTTGCTGCCGGTTGGCGAGTCCCTGCACTCCTGCCCGTTCTGTTGATCCCACTCCTCCTACTTCTGTTTCTATCATGCGGCGGATTCGATACACCTCCTCCCCATATCGTGCTCATCACGCTGGACACGACCCGCCCGGATAGGCTTGGATGCTACGGCTATGAGTTGGCCTCGACCCCCCATATCGACCGCTTCGCCAAGGCGGCCGTGCAGTTCGACAACGCCGTCACCCCGATGGCCAGCACGCTGCCCGCCCACACAACGATCCTGACCGGCCTGACCCCCCTGCGCCATGCCGTGCGCGCCAACGGCGTCTTCCAGGTCTCCTCCGAGAGCGTAACCTTGGCGGAGCGACTGCGGACGGCCGGTTACCGCACGGCGGCCTTCGTGAGCTGCTTCGTACTCGATCGCAAAGCCGGACTCGCCCAAGGCTTCGATCGATACGATGACGACTACGATGTCGAGCGGCGCGCTCAAGCTACGACCGAGCGCGCCGTCGCCTATCTGGACTCGGTGGGCGGCGAACAACCTCTGTTCCTCTGGGTGCACTACTTCGATCCCCACCAGCCGCTGGAACCGATCGAACCCTACGCTTCCACCACCCGGGGCGACGCCTACGACGCCGAGATCAGCGCCATGGACGCCAGCGTGGGGCAGTTGTTGGCAGCTCTCGATCGAAACGGGATCAGCCCGCGCGCTCACATCATCATGTTGGCCGATCACGGGGAGAGTTTCGGTGAGCACGGGTACTACGACCATGGCTTGCTCCTGTACGAAGACGACTGCCATATCCCGTTCCTGTGGCGGACGCCCGAATCCCAGGAGGCGCGGCGGGAATCGACGCTCGTGGGGTCGGTCGACATCTTCCCCACCGTGCTCGCGCTGACGGGCACCGCAGAAGAAGGGGGGCATCCCCCGGCCGCGTACGAGGGGCTCTCCTTGGCGGAACTGCTCGAGGGACGCCCGCTCGAAGCCAGGAGCGGCATCTACATGGAGAGCATGCTGCCGTGGATCTGTTACCGATGGAGCCCGCTGTTCGCCTGGCGCGGCGAGCGCTGGAAGTACATCGAGGCCCCGACCCCCGAACTCTACGATCTCGAAACCGACCCCGGCGAGGCCACGAATCTCGCCTCGGCACGGGCCGGGCGGCTGCGAGCCCAGGTAGGACGCTTGGAAGAGTACCGCAAGCAATGGGAAGGGAATGACGTTGGTGAGTTGCGTCACCTCAGCGAGCTGGAGATCGAGAAGCTCGAAAGTTTGGGATACGTCGCGGCCGAGGTTCCCGCAACCCGAAGGATCTATCACGACCTTCCCAATCCGGCCGACCATGTCTACTTCGAAAACGAGCTCGTCCGTGCAGCCAGCCTGATCAAGCGCAAGCGCTGGAAAGCCGCACTGGAGGCTTGGCGCGAGATCGCCGCGGCGATTCCCGACAGCCCGTTGGCCACCTTGGGGCTCGCACAAGCGCTCAACGGTCTCGGCCGGTACGAGCAAGCCTTGGGCTGGATCGATCGTCACCTCAGCGGCAGTCCCGACAGCCAGGCTGGTTTCATCGCCCTCGGCGAGGCGCTTCATGGGCTCGGCCGCTACGACGATGCGGTAAACGCCTACGACCACGTCCCCCTCGGAGAGCTTGCCCGCTATCAGCTTGTGCAGAAGGTCCAAAGTCTGCTTCGCTTGGGCCGCTACCCAGAGGCGCGAGCCGTCGTACTCGACCGGCGCACCTACGCGCTCACCTTTCATCAGGTGGAGCCCTGGGACACGATGGTTCGTGCGGTCGAACGTTTGGAACGATACGGTCTGACCCACCCGGCTTCGTCGAGTCGGGGCTACGAGAAGCAGGTGCAGGCCCTGATCGACATCGGTCTGCTGCCCCTGGCGGTCGCCCTCGAAGCGAAAGACCGCGGCCATCACGGGCCCGCCGCGCAGGCGGCCGTCGAGGGGCTTCTCCAGGTGGCGGAAGGCCATGAATCCGAGGCGCTCGAGTCGTTCACGCTGGCTGAGACACTGGGTGAAGACGCGCCATTGATCTTCCTGGCCCACGCGGACGTCCTGCGACGTGAAGGGAGAAACGCAGAGGCCGAAGCAATCGTGCGCCACGCGCTCGCAACGGCTCCCGATCAGAAGGGGGACGTGCATCTCGAGCTGGCCCGGCTTCTGGCTACCTCAGACCGCCACGAAGAGGCCCTTGATGTGCTGCGCAGCGGCTTGCAGACAGGAGTTCTGAAGGGCGAGCGCGCCCGGGATCGCGTGGCCTGCGACCCCGAGCTGCGTCCGCTTCACCCCTACGCTGCCTTTGGGGAACTGCTCGAGCGAATGGCGCCGCCGGCTCAGCGCACCAGCCGGTAGTAGCGGCGCTTGCCCAGCCGTACGAGCACGCCATCGCCGGCGATCTCGGCGACCGCGTCGGTATCGGTCACCGGCGTCTGCTCCACGTAGAAGCCGCCCTGCTTCATCAGCCGGCGAAGCTCACCCTTCGACTTGACCAGCCCCAGGCCCGAGATCACATCCACCCAGGTCGAACCGTCCAGGTCGGCCGGCACCTGTTGCTCGGGTACTTCCGCCGGCGCCTCGCGCTGCTGGACGACCTGGCGGAACCGCTCCTCGGCCTGCCGCGCGGCTTCGGCGCCGTGGTATTGCTCGACGAGGTTGAACGCCAGCTTCTTCTTCACGTCCATCGGGTTGCCAGCGCCTCTGAGCTCGGCGACGAGCTGATCGATCTCGGGCCCGGTGAACGAGCTGGTGAGCTCGAGGTACTCGGGCACGTGCTCATCGGCCACGCGCATGGCTTTGCCGTACATGTCGAAGGGCTCCTCGTTGATATTGATCGTATTGCCGTAGCTCTTCGACATCTTGCGCCCGTCGGTGCCGATGATGATCGGATTCGTGACCATCGTGTGGGGCGGATGGCCGAAGTGCTCCTGAATGGCGCGGCCGGCCAGCATGTTGAAGTGCTGGTCGTAGGCGCCTACCTGCACGTCGCACTCGAGGGCCTCGGCATCGTATCCCTGCATCAAGGCGTAGAGCGCCTCGTGGAAGCGCAGCGACTCGCCGCGCTCCATTCGCTGCTGGAAGTCGCGCCGCGCGATGATCTGCTTCATCGGGAAGATCGACGCCAGGTCGATGATGTCGGCGAAGGAGAGCTTCGCCAACCAGTCCCCATTGTAGCGGACCTCGGTCTTCTCGGCGTCCAGCACCCGAAACGCCTGCTCCTGGTAGGTTTTCGCGAGCTCGAGCACCTCTTCGTGTGTGAAGCGCTTGCGCTCCGAGGCCTGCCCGCTGGGGTCGCCGATCGTGGCGGTATAGTCGCCGATCAGGAAGATGACCTGGTGGCCCAGCTCCTGGAACTTGCGCAGCTTCTGCAGTGGCACGAAGTGACCCACGTGCAGGTTGGTGCTGGTGGGATCGACGCCGAGATAGACGCGCAGCGGCCGGCCGAGCTTGAGCCTCTCGCGCAGCTCCTCGGTCATCTGCTTGCGCAGCGCACCGGCCTCCCCCAGATCCCCCCAGTCGTCGGCCTCGTCCGCGAACCGCGTGCCGCGCATCAAGATCTCGAGCTGCTCATCCACCGTGTAGGTCTTCTCGGCCACCTTATCCTCCATCCTCTCCCGCCGACCTTCTTGGGCCGGCCCGTTAGCCCCGTTACCCCTGTTACCCCTTGATCACCGCCAGCGGCCGCAGTCGCGCCACCTTGAGACTCACACCCGCGCGGTGCATCACCTCGACCACCTGGCTGACCTCCTTGTAGGCCCCACTCATTTCTTCGGCCACTGTGCCGCGCTCTTTCGCCATCACGAGGACATTGCGCTCTTTGAGCTCCCCGATCAAATCCCGGCCCCGGAAGAATCCCTTCGCCTTCCGGCGGGACATGACCCGTCCCGCCCCGTGGCAGGTCGATCCCCAGGTCAGGCCCAACGATGCCGGCTGGCCGACGCAGATGTATGACTCGGTGCCCATATCTCCAGGCACCAGAACAGGTTGCCCGGTCCGCCACTTGTGCTTCGCGTTGTGCGGCGGGTAGGCCCGGGTGGCGCCCTTGCGGTGGACACACAGGCGCTTCACCCGGCCGGGCGAGACCTCGTGGTCCTCGAGCTTGGCGATGTTATGACACACATCGTAGAGCAGACGCATCCCCAGTTCGCGCGGCGTCACGCCCAAGGCCTCCAGCAGCGCCCGTTCGCCCAGGGCCATGATCGTCTGCCGGTTGGCCCAGGCATAGTTGGCGGCGCACGCCATCGCCGCAATGTAGCGGCAGCCCTCGTCGGAGTCGACCGGCGCACAGGCGAGCTGGCGGTCCGGAAGCGCCAGGTCATAGCGACGGCCGGCCCGCGCCATCACCTTGAGGTAGTCGTCGCATACCTGGTAACCGAACCCCCGCGATCCGGTGTGGATCTGGAGCGCGATCTGCCCCTCGCGCAGCCCGAACTCCTCGGCCGCCTCGGGGTGATAGATCTCCTCCACGCGGTCGATCTCGGCGAAGTGATTGCCCGAGCCCAGGGTGCCGAGCTGCCTGGCGCCGCGCTCATGCGCCCGCTCGCTCACCGCGTCCGGGTCCGCGCCGGCCAGCGTGCCGTCTTCCTCGGTATGCTCCAGATCGCTCGCCGAACCGTATCCCCGCTCGACGGCCCATCGCGCGCCGCGGGTCATCACGCCGCGCAGATCCTGGCGCGAGACCTTCTCGATGGCATCCGCCGACCCGACGCCGGTGGGGATATGCCGGAAGAGGGCCTGGACGACCGGTTCCAGCTTCGTTTGCACATCGCGATAGTCGAGGTTGGTGGTGGCGACCCGCACGCCGCAGTTGATGTCATAGCCCACGCCACCCGGCGAGATGACGCCACCCTCCTCGGGATCGGTGGCCGCCACGCCGCCGATGGGGAATCCGTACCCCCAGTGGATGTCGGGCATCGCCATCGAGTAGCCCACGATGCCGGGTAGACAGGCCACATTGGCCACCTGATCGAGCCCGCCCTCGCTGCGCGCTTGATCGAGCAGCGCCTCGCTCAGGTAGACCCGCCCGGGTACCCGCATGGCGCCGGTGGGCTCGATCTCGTAGAGATAGGGTTCGATCTGGCGCAGCTTCCAGCCCCGCGGTGGTTCAAGCCGACCGCCTGCCGGCTCGCTACCGGACGGGCCATCGCCGGTTTGACCGCTGCCGCTCTGCGCCTCGCGACGGAGACGACCTCGGGCGCGTTTGGCTGTGTCCGGTCCGCTGCGAGATCTTCCCCGGTGCTTTCCCTTGCGTGCCATGATCTAATCCTCTTCGCCGATCCGCGGCTCTCACGTATCGAACACGATCAGCTGATCATAGCCGCCTCGTGCACGCGGATCGATGCGCAACTGGTGATAGGTCACTGCCTTGATCGACGATCCGCCGCCACCACCGCCGTCGCCGAGGTCGCCGGGACGGAAACGGCACTCGGCCCGCAACCAGTATCCCGGCTCACTCGCGTCCCCCAGATCCTTCTGCGGCTGGGCTGCCGGCACAGGAGTGCCGCCGGAGCCGATCTCGAGCGAGCGGACTTCAACCACCCAGAGCCCCTCGCTATCGCCGAGGTAGAGCAGCTCGTTCAGCCAGCAGACCAGAAGCTCTTCGCAGTCGAGTCCTTCGACGGTCACCGGCCGCGCTTCGTCCTGCCGGCCGGATCCGGAATCACCCGGCCACCCCTCGCCCAACGCCAGACGCGCCATCCCCAGCGCGGCATGCGTGAAGAGTGCCGGCAATGTCGGCGCCTTGACCCGTAGCGCCACATCCGCCGTGTGATCGACCGGCCAGGCGCCCTCTTCTCCGAGGGCCTTAGGACGTGGTCTCAACTCAACCTCGCTTTCATGGGAATCCGGACCTCTCTCCCAGGAACCCCGTCTCCAACCCAGGGTTGAGAATGAGTACTATCGCCGCCCAGTCGCAATAGATAGAATCGCTTGGCCATCGCGCTCCCCATCGGGCACCGCCAGGGCTCACCGGGGACCTGATGATAACAAACCTGCGCGCCCACCGGCGCGCGGCTTCGCGGACACGACGACCGATGGGGGTTGTTTGATGATTCAGCGGCTATTGGCCCTGGTCCTGGCGCTCGCGGTTGCGATTGCGCTCGGCAACGGGTGTTCCGAAGATGACGACTGTCCGGCCTGTCCGGGCAGCCCGGTCGACATCACCGGCATCGACGCCTATCCGGAATCCACCACCGTCGGCGACACGTTGCAGTTCTGGGCCGAGGGCCAGGGCACCGACGTCACGTTCGACTACATCATCGACGGAGGTCGCTTTCTGAACCGTGTGACGAACTATGCGATGGTCAAGGCGCCCGACGAGCCAACCATCCTGTCGGTCTCGGTCGTCGCCTTCAACGATCAGGGCAGTGATGCCTACACGATCGAAGTACCGATCAACCCGTATGTGCCGCGCGAGGGCCACGAGCCCACCTACACCGGCGCCGGGTACTGCGGACTGGAATGCCACGGCGAGGCCGGACACGGCAGGAACTATGAAGCGTGGGTCACCACAGCCCATGCCACCGCCTACGACGGTGTCGAGACCAGTGACGACTTCTCCCATGACTGCTTCTCCTGTCACACGGTAGGCTACGGCGACGTGAATGAAGAAGGCTGGATTCGCCACAACGGCGGCTTCGACGAAAAACCGGTGGCCGCACTGCAAGGAGTGCAATGCGAGAACTGCCATGGGCCACTCGCCGACCACTCCGGCACCGTGTTGGAGAATCACGCCGAGCTCGCCACCGGCGACTTCGTGCTGGAGTCTTGTGCGAACTGCCATCGGGACGAGAATCTCGATCCGCAGTTTCCCGAAACGCTTCACGCCCCGCAGGCCAATCTGCTGAACGGGGAGGACGGCTTCGAGTGGGGCTTGATCGTCAACAGCACCCCGCACGCGGCCCAGGTGGAAGAACGCGGCTGTGTCACCTGCCACTACCCGGCTTCTTCCCTTCTGGGCGGCCACACGTTCGCGGCGGATCCGGTGAGTTGCCAGTCGTGCCACGATGAGGCATCGGGCGAGGACTTCGACTTCGTCGACAGTCAGATGGATACGATCGAAGACCTGCTGGCCGAGCTCCGCGACGAGCTGGCCCGGGCAACCGACGAGGACAAGCTCTACGCGAACTACTGGTACGCCCTCTACAACGCCACGCTGATCGAGAAGGACGGCAGCCGCGGCGCGCACAACTATCTCTACACCCGTGCGCTTCTGGAGCTGTCAATCGAGGGCTTTGAACCGTCGGATCAGTCACCCTGATCAGGAGGCCGCTCGATATCTGTTCGTAGCCGGGCGATGGTTGCCCCGTAGTGGCCCCGGTCGGCCGCCGCCAGCTGGTAGGAGATGACGACCGGGTGCTTCTCCAGCACGCCGGCCACCCGGCGGCGCTGCACGCCGATTCCCTTTCCATGAATGATGCGGACTTCCGCGAAGCCCGCAGCAGATGCCTCCCACAGGTACTCTTCCACCACGATCGGTACGTCACGCGGCGCGATGAAATGGAGATCGAGAGCATCCTCGATGGGAATGGATGCAAAATCCGGCTCAGTCTCGTTCTCTCGTCCCGGGACAAACTCTCCGTCGGCATCGGCTTTTTGCCCCGGGGCAAATTCACCGCCCGCATCACGCTTTTGCCCCGGGGCAAATTCCCCGCCCGCATCACGCTTTTGCCCCGGGGCAAATTCCCCGCCGGCACCGCCCTTTTGCCCCGGGGCAAAACGCCCGGACGGCGGTTCGACATCGGGCGCCATCTTGATCGTGCTAGTGCTGATCCTCTTCATGCATAACACCTTCGGCGATTTCGCCGCCATGATGGACGGCGTAGGTCAGCTTGACCTTGCCGGTGAGCATGGCCGAGACCGAGCAGTACTTGTTGGCGGATAGACGGACGGCCCTTACCACCTTGCGCAGGTCTGGCGTCTCGCTTTCGACATAGTAGTCGACATGGATGTGCTCGTAGATCTTCGGTGGGGTTTCCGCCTGGCGAAAGGTCATGCTGATGCGGAAGTCGGTGAGCTTGACGCGCATCTTCTCCAGCATCGAGACCACGTCGACACCAGTGCATCCGGCCAGGGCCCCGAGCAGCATCTCCATCGGCTTGGGCCCTTCCATGTCCGCCGCCGTCTTCCCATCCATGGGCGCATCGCTCTTGTAGGAAACCGATCCCTCCATCCGATGCTCGAACATCCCGCCTCCGAGCCAGCGGCTCGTTGCTTGGGGCTTGGCGATCACCGTGGCCATCGATTCGATTCTCCTCGTTTAACCAATTGAAGGCCCGCTAGTGGCGCAGGCCCTCAACTATATCAAATTGTAAGCCTCTTTCCCTCCGTGCCCTCTTGGCATCCGTGCCCAGCTGTGGCGCTGTGACCGGCATCGAGGGCTCGCTCAGGAAGGTCGGCCCAATGCACGACAATTTGGTTCTGTAAGCCGTTGGCCTAGGGAGAATTAGGCCGCTGCCGGGAATTCCGCCCCCGGTATATGTGCATACTCTCCATAGGGGCGGTAGGTTCCCGGCCCAAACACCTGCCCATGCGGCATTCCGTACTCAGGACCCCAGCCGTAGTGGCTGGACCGACCGTACCCGAGGCCGAAGGGCCACCCATGGTTGCTCTCCCCGAAGTAGTTGCTGGGATAGCTGTTCCAGGTCTGACCCCAATGAGACGGGCGGTACCCCCACGTACTCTGAAACCGTGACGGCATTGGACCATAGCCCCACTGCACCGCTCCATGGGGATACCAGGGAGATCCGTACTCAGGACTCTGCTGATTGGCGCCGTAGGGGAATCCCTGCCAGCCAGGATAGGCACGAGCGTGCCATGGCCGCGGCCGCCACGCATTCCAGGGGAAGGACTGACCGTACCCGTACGCCCCATGGTGTCCGTACTGGCCATACTGGCCGTACTGCGGCCAACCCCACTGGCTCGGCTGACCGTAGCCGTAGCCACCGTACTGACCCGGCTGGCCGTACTGAGGCCAACCCCACTGGCTCGGCTGACCGTAGCCGTAGCCACCGTACTGACCCGGCTGGCCGTACTGAGGCCAACCCCACTGGCCCGGCGGCTGGCCCTGATAGTGATGCTGCCAGCTGGGTTGCTGCTGATTGTTCGTCTGGGTCTGATCCTTGTCTTCCTCGTTTTCCACGGTGCCCTCCGTTGCCTCGTGCTTCTGTCCGCTTGAACTGGTTGGGGGATGCCAGCCCGGTGACTGATTTCCCCAGGTGGGACCCTGTGGCCAGGTGCCCTGTGGCCAGGTGCCCTGGGGCCAGGCGCCCTGCGGGCAGTTGCCCGGCTGGGCCTGCGGCTGTCCGTACTGCGGGGGCGGTCCGTACTGACCCTGCGGGTAGGGCGCCCCTTGCGGATAGGGATGACCCTGCTGGGGCTGCGGTCCGGCCGACCCAGTCCATGCGGGGTTACCTTGTTGAAACTGCGGTTGGTTCTCCAAGATCGTCCTCCTTGTGCTCCGATGCCTTGCCTGTCTTGCCTGTCATGAAGCAGTCCCGCGGGTGGCGCTCACCTGCCAGCGGGCATGAGGAACCGAGTGCCGAGGCCGAAGGGCCTGTTGCAGGGCATGCGAAGGCAGACTGCCGTCCGGCCCAGAAGGATTGGCTTCTCGCTTCCATGAACGAGAATCGGGAGACCGGGACGGTTTCTTTGATAATCGCTGATCCGAGGGGATGCGGGGGGACAGCGAAAAGGCCCATCAGCGCCATCGGGCCGATGGACCTTCTCTTTCAGCCTCTTTCAGCAGTCCGGAGCTCCAAAGCTAATACTTCATCATCTCCATCCAGGTGGCGGTCCACCCCAGGGCCAGCGTGATGATGAATGCGAAGACCGAAAGGATGATGCTCACCGCCGTGGTCACGCCGGCAATCACGGCGACGGTCTTGATCTTCTGGAGATACTGCTCGAGCATCACCGGCTCGCGCAGCTGCACCGCCTGATTGGCCCGCTCACCCGCCTGCCACAGGAGTACACCGAGCCAGATGTAGAGCCAGGCGACGATGATGCCCACCAGCGTGAGGGCCGTCAAGATACCCGAGGCGATGAGCACGACCCCCATGAACTTCAGCCATCCCTTGCTCTCCTGCACGGGGATGACCAAGCGTCCGAACCAACCGTCCCAGGCATCGGACCCGAGCCCCATGGCGCCGGCGCCATAGCCGGGGCGCTGGCCGGTCATGGACGGTAGGCCGGTCGCCCCGGTATCCCCGCGGGGCGGCTCCTCCGGGACCTGCGGTGTCCTATCCGGTTCTCGACCTTCGGGCGGACGCAGGTTGTCAGTCATGGTAGCCTCCCCTTCGAACGCTGGCGGCGGATCCCGATCGAACGGCCGCATTGAACTCCCGGGCGGGAGGCGGGTCAAGCGGATCGCGCCGTAGTGGATATCTGGCAGAACCTTACGCGGAAGCCCCGGAGTTGGTTGTCATTGGATTTCGCTGCAAGCGGAACGGCTTGAACACCGCAACTGACTCAGTTGAATGCAGTTCGAGCGCCAGGGCTGCGGAAGTCGGGATCGGCGGCCGGTGGTCGGCGGGCCAGCTACCCGAGGTCTTCGCGTCGAGCGAAATCCGCTTCCCAGAGCACAACCGGCTTACCAAAGCGCACCCGGCGCCGATGATGAGTGTGAAGAGGTGTACCTGTATCCTCACCCCATGGCAGGTTGGAGGAAGACAGATGGTTCCCAGCAGCCCGATTCGTCCTCCGCGCCGAGGTCTGAGCCCGACCTCATCCCTTGCGCGGATACGTGCATTGCGAGTTTGGATTCTCCCAGCAGTGCTCGGTCTCGTGTGGATGCTCAGTGTTCCGATTGAGGCATTCGCAGAAGACATCTCCGTCGAAGGGCGTCTGGGTTGGCGCCCCCTGCCGCCCGAGTTGGCCGTGCAGTTCGCCCAGCCCAGGGAGACTCCGCCCCAGGTGCTGCGCGGCAGTCTCGACTGGCGAGACTACGGCATCATCACCCCCATCAAGAATCAGACGATCTGCGGTGGCTGCTGGTCGTTCGCCGCTATCGCTCTGGTCGAAGCCCGGGCGATCCAGGCCGGCGCATCCTCATCGATCGACCTCTCCGAGCAGTATCAACTCTCGTGCGATACGGCCGAGTTCTGGGGTGTGGAGAACGATGGATGCTGTGGGGGCACCGCCACCGTCTTCGAGTTTCTATCGATGAATGACGCTGTCGCCGAAGCCGACTTCAACTGGCAGGTCGGTGACTTCGATGGTACGGGCGTGCGCAGCTGCACGGCGAGCCCGCCGTGGAACACCGTACCCTGCCCGAGTCCGCACCCGGGCGGAACGGGGATCTATGTGGACTCCTGGACCCTCCTATCGGGCGGTGTGGCGTCCGAGGCCCAGCTCAAATCGGCCCTGCAGACCGGGCCGGTATGGCTCGGCTACTATGTGTATTCTGATTTCGAGACGTTTTGGAATGCGGGTAGCCCGGGCGACGTCTATACGCACAGTTCCGGGGTCCTCATGGGCGGGCACGCGGTGCTGCTGATCGGCTACGACGACGCCAAGAGCGCCTGGCGCATCAAGAACAGCTGGGGTCTGACCGGTCCCGAAGGAGACGGCACGTGTTGGATCTCCTACACGGCCAACTGTGATTTCGGCACCAATGCCACCTCGATCACCGTGACCGGGGTAAGCACCACACTGGCCGTGTGCTGCCATGCGGATGACTCCTGTGAGATCCTCTCGGAGGCAGACTGCGTGGCCGCCGGCGGCACCTGGGATGAATCCGAAGACAGCTGCGACCCCAATCCGTGTGAGGATCCGCTGCCTCTGGCCGCCTGCTGCTTCGATGACGGCGGCTGCTTGGTCAGGAGGGAGGCCGAATGCCTGGCCGCGAGCGGAACCTGGCGCGAGGGCGACGCGAGTTGCGACCCCAACCCCTGTCCGCAGCCTGAGCCCACCGCCGTCTGCTGCCTACCGAACAACACCTGCCAGGTGATCGCCGAGGACGAGTGCAGTGGACTGGGCGGCACCTGGCACGAGTCTCTGGACTCCTGCGCCGGCGTGCTGTGCGCGAACCGGCGAGTGTGCTGCTTCGATACGAATTGTCAGATCCTCTTCCAAGATGAATGCACCGCGGCGGGAGGCGACTTCTGGGCCGAGCGGACGAGCTGCGATCCGAACCCATGCCCGACCGAAACCGAAAAACCCTCCTGGGGCCGCTTGCGTTCGCTCTTCCGCCCGGGCGGCGGCACGGGCCAGGAGCAGAGCCAGGGAGAAGAGCAGAGCCAGGGAGAAGAGCAGAACCAGCAGGCACGTCCAGACCCACAGCCGGGCTCGGGCCAAGAACCCGAGCAGCGGCCGCAAGAGCGGTAGCCTGGGCGATCCGCGCCAGGTCATGCGCTTTGGGGGCTCATGCCGGTCACGGTGGATTCCCCGGTGTCGGCGTCGGCACTCTGGCCTGTGGCATTTCGGAACCTCTTCCGCTTGTCATTCGGCGAAAGTGTGCTAGTTTGCGCCATCATTGGATAGCGATAGGCAAGTACTTTCAACCATAAGGAGTTCGTCATGCGCTTTGTTTGCGTCCTGATTGCCTTTGTCGTGGTCTTGGGGGCCCTGTTCGCCGCTCCGGCGAACGCGTTTGATTTCGATCAGAAGCAGTTCTACGGGCAGGGCGTCTTCGCGCTGCCGATCGGAGACTTCGGGGACTTGGCCAAGTTCGGCTTCGGCGCCGGCCTCGGCCTGGTAGTGCCACACAACGAGGAACTGTCTTTCCGCGGAGAGGCATCCTTCCTCTACTACCTGGACGATTTCGAGGAGCCCGTGGGCCTCGACGCGGATCCGGACGTGACCATCTGGCAGGTTCCAGTGCAGTTCTTCGCACAGTACACGTTCCCCGAGTCTCAGTTCTATGGTCTCGCCGGACTCGGGTTGGCCTTCACTCACGTTAAGGTCGACTGGGGAACCGAAACAATCGGTGGCTTCGGGGTGGATGCTGAAAGCAGCGACACCGAAACCGATGTCGCCCTCTCCTTCGGCGGCGGGTTCCAGATCGATGAGAAGATGGGGATCGAGGGACGCTTCAACATCATCTCCGACGCCAACAGCATCAGCGCCCACTTCGGGTACCGGTTCTAGCGCAGTTCATGCAACGGCTCCGCCACCCCAGGCGGAGCCGTTCTTTGTTTGATGAAGCCAGGTAGCCGGCGGTCACGCGCACGTCGGACACGTCGCGCCGGAACAATTGCCCACTAATCGACCACGACCATCTTCTTCGCGTGCACGTCCCCGTTGACCGAGAGCCGACTGAAGTAGACACCGGCGTCGGCGCCGCGCGCGTCCCAGTCGATGCGATGCCAGCCGGGGCGTTGCCGCTCGTGATCGACCAGGCGGCTCACCATCCGGCCGCCGACGTCGAAGATCTCCAGCGTGACCTCGGCGGCCCCGCCGAGCCGGTAGCTCAGCGTCGTCGCCCCGCGAATCGGATTGGGGGCGGCGCCGCGCAGCATGACGCTCACCGGCCACTCGCCGGCCTCCTCACCCACCGGAATCGAGGAGAACCCGCCGTCGCTGAAGCGCGTCTCTTCATAGGCCAGCTCGACCAGATCCGCCTGCCCGGGAACGCGCACTCGCACGAAGCGATAGTTGTTCGGGTGGGGCACCTCGTGCGGCAGCGTCAGCGATTCCCAGGGAAGCCACTCGATGACCTTCAGATCATCGAAGTAGGCGTAGGCATCGCCGCTCTGCGGCCGGTCGAGGCTGCAACGCACGTTGAAGTAGGCCGCATTCTCGGGCGCCTGGCAATCGGCGGTGTAGAAGGTCCAGTCGGTCGTGCCGTCCACCGGCTCGTCCATATCGTGCTGCAGAATCGGGTTCCAGTTGTATCGGGAGTTGTAGAATCGCAGCGAGAACATGGCCTCGTTGGCATTCTCGGTCTTCATCCAACCGCAAACGCTGTAGTCGCCCTCGGCTTTCGCCGGCCAGTGACGCTTGACCAGGGTCATGACGTTGTCACCCGCATTGTGCTCTCGTTGTAGGGCCAAGGAGTGGGCACCCTCGTAGAAGACCTCCTCGCTCAGCCACTCCCCGCTGCTGTTGAGATTCCACATGTGGTGGCCTTCTTCCTCCTGCTCAAACCGGCCGAACCACAGCAGTTCCCGCCCGTAGGCCACCTCGGCGTCCTGAAGCGCGATGCCCGAGGCCTCGAGAATGCGCGACAGGCCGCCCTCGCCGGCCAGCTCGATGGGGCGACTCATCCAGTGATCCCCGGACTGGTAGAGCTGCGCCGTGCCGCTTCCCGCCGTGACCTGCGGCTCGGCCTGTCCGGGATCGAGATAGATCACGCCGGTCATGAGCTCCGGATCCACCGAGACCAGCGTGCCGAGCTGACGCGAGTAGTCGGCCATGCGACTCAGGATCTCGTGGCCGAGCCGTCCGCGGGCCGGCACTGGGATCCAGTCGTCGATGAACGCCGGCCGGAAGGTCCAGCGATGGATGCCCTCCTTGTCGAAGAGGGCCTTCAGGACGATGGTGGGCATCGTCTCGGGATAGTAGAGATCGAACATGAAATTGCCCAGGCTATGGGCGATCAACACGCCGTTGTACACCTCGAACCCTTGCAACACGTGAGGGTGCGCGTTGATGACCGCGTCGGCGCCCATGTCGACGGCATGCCAGCGCAGCTCGCGGTCGCTCATGCCGGGCCAGATGCGGAAGCGCACATCGGGCGCCTCGGCCGCATCGACGTAGGGCGGGCACAGCTCAGGATCGATGGGCGCGCCACCGCGCGGATCGGGCGCCGGTTCATACTCGATGCCGCTGTGCGGGCAGGCGATGACGATGTCGGCCAGACTGTCGGCCTGGGTGATCGCGCGCTCGAGCACCGGTCGGTTCCAGTAGGAGAAACCGGCCTTCTCGTAGCCCGCGTCGAGGAAGGGGTAGTAATTGTACTCGCGGCCCGTGCGGTTGCAGGCGTTGACGAATCCCAACCGCACGCCGTTCTTTGAGTAGTAGGATGGCTGATCCGCCAGGTAGGCATTGATTCCCGACCCGCCATGGACGATCCCGACCGAGTCGAAGATCTGCTCGGTCTGGATCAGTCCTTCATCCAGATAGTCCCAGATGTGATTGTTGCCGAGTGAAGCAACGTCGATACCGGCGTAGGTGAGGCCGGCGATGTTCTCCGGCCGCGTGCGGAAAACCACGCTCTTGGTGGGGTGCGGTGTTCCCTGATCGGTGAAGGGGCACTCCGCATTGACCCAGGTGATGTCGGCCGCCTCGCCGAGCATGCCCAGGGTGGGCTCGAAGAGCGACTCGACGCCGTAGGTCTCGATGGGTCCGCCGGGTTGGTCGTAGCCGCGGCCCATGAAGATGTCGCCGGCGAAATTGATGCTCATGAGACCGGGACCGCTTCCGGGATCGACGGCCACCTGCACCGCGTCCCGCCCGAAGAGGCCCGTATCGTCGACCACGTCGAGACCCACCGTGAAGGTGTAGTCGGCGGTGGCCGTGAAGGTGTGGACCGGGTCGGGCTCCTCGCTGTAGCTCCCGTCGCCGAAGTCCCAGAGGAAGTCGTGCGAGTCGCTGTCCGGATCGTAGACCTGGCTCAAGAACTGCACCTCGATCCGGTAGAGCCGCTCGCCGGCCTCGGAGAGCTCGCCCGCGACCTCTTCCGCCCGGCCGGGCAGAACCTCGGCCGACACCTGCGGCGCGATCGCGAGGTCAGCGGTCACGTCGAGGATCTCGTCGAAGAAGCTCTCGCCATCAGGGCTCTGATCGCGATCGTTGACGAAGACGACCCGGGTGATCACGGGTACGTAGCCCCAGGTGTCGTACCAGTCCTGGCCCAGCGGCAAGAGGTAGGCCTGCCACTGTTCCTGGGGATAGGCGCCTTGGTAGACGACGTTCCAGCGGTCGTCGAGCATGTGCTGTTCGCCCGAGAACACGTAGAAGAGCATGTTCTCGCCGCCGTCGCCGAAGCCGATCGCCTGGATCTCGCCGCGCTCACCAGAGTACATGGCCGCCTGCAGCACCGTACGGGCCTCGATCGTATAGGGATCGAGGGCATACTCCTTCCAGGTGTTGCCCCACAGGCGCAGCGCGTAATCGGTGCCGTTGTAGGTGTTCTCGGATTGGACCTCCCAGGCGTAAGGTTCATTATCCTCGCCGTCGTAGCTGAAGAGGTCGATCGTCCCGCTTTCGAAGTCGATCAGCACGGTGCCGCGATCTTCGCCACCCAGCCCTGCGGCCGGGTCGGCCCATGCGATGCCATCGGGAATGACACCTGTACACATCAAGAAGCCGAGACCTGCGAAAAGGAAACCGGCGAGCGTGGCTTGGGCGCGAGCCCTCGATGGGCGCATTGATCTCTCCTTCCAGCTAGGGACATCCGGAGGGCGGCCGGCCAGCCGCATTTCTAACTGAGTATACCGCATAAGGTTGGCCAGCCTCAACGATCCCGTCTAGGCCGCTTTGGGTGACTGTGGTATCATCCCATGCTCTGGAAACGGAAGGAGGGGGCCGTCGGCGGCAGGAGCCAACGAGCGCAGAGCCTGACCGAGGAGCGATCCCGAGCTGCAGCCGAGCTGCTCCCGGCCGGGAGCCGGCACAGACAGCCGCTGATGGAGGCGGGGCCGGCCGATCCGGCAACTGATCGCTAATCCGTTTTCCCCGAAGAAGTTGCGAATTCCGGCCCAGGGGAGGCCGGCGGACAGAGAGGAGTCGGGCGGCATGATCATCGGCATCCGTCGCGAAGACAAGAACCCGTGGGAACGCAGGGCACCGCTGACCCCCGAGGACGTCGGCACATTGATCGAGGAGAGTGACCATGCCTTCCGGGTAGAGCCCTCGTCCGAGACCCCGAAACGGGTCTTCCCCGATCACGCCTACGCCAACGCCGGCGCCGAGGTCACCGACGACCTGTCACCCTGCGATCTAATCCTGGGCGTCAAGGAGATTCCCCGCGAGCTGTTCCTCGAGAATCACATGTACATGTTCTTCTCGCACACCGTCAAGGCGCAGCCGTACAACATGCCCATGCTCAAGACGATCATGGACAAGGGCTGCACGCTCTTCGACTATGAGCTCATTGCCGACAGCGAAAACCGCCGGCTCGTTTTCTTCGGCAAGTACGCCGGCCTCGCCGGCATGATCGACACCCTCGCGGCCCTGGGCCGCAGATTCGAGGCCGAAGGCATCGACAGCGTCTTCGGCGAAGTGAAGATGGCCCACGAGTACGACAGCCTGACCGAGGCCAAGGCCGCGCTGCTCGAAATCGGCGGCAAGATCAACGCCAAGGGTCTCGATGAACGCATCACCCCGCTCGTGATCGGCCTGGCCGGCTACGGCAACGTCTCGATCGGCGCGCAGGAGATCCTGGACCTCTTGCCCATTCACGAGATCAGTCCCGAAGAACTCGCCATCCTGCGTTCGCAGGACGACCTGTCGAACCGCCACATCTACAAGGTCGTCTTCAAAGAAGAGCACATGGTCAAACCAACCGAGGACCTGCTCGATTTCGAGCTGCAGGACTACTACCGCAATCCCGAGAACTACGAGTCGATCTTCGACTTCCACACCCCCCACTTGAATGTGCTCGTCAACTGCATCTACTGGACCGAGAGATACCCGCGGCTGGTCACGAACGACTTCCTGCAAGAACTCTACGCCGATGGGCAGCCGCACCTGCGCGTGATCGGCGACATCTCGTGCGACATCGAGGGCAGCATCGAGGCTACCGTCAAGGCCACCACCTCGGACGCGCCCTGCTACGTGTTCGATCCCGAATCGCGCACCGTGAGCGAGGGCTACGAGGGCAAGGGCCCCGTGATCATGGCGGTGGACAATCTGCCCTGCGAGATTCCTCTCGAGGCCAGTCAGCACTTCAGCGCGTCGTTGCGCGGGTTCATTGCCGAGATGGGCAAGCTGGATCCTGCGTCGGGCGACTTCGTCGCCAAGCTGCCCGAACCGCTCAAGAAGGCCATGATCGTGCGTCGCGGCAACCTCGTTGCGCCGTTCGAGTTCTTGAAGGAGTACGTGCACTAGGCAGGCGGACATGATCGGCGGCACCCAGGACGGGCTTGGGGGTCGCGGGGTCCGTGGGAGAAGGAGTAACCGAGATGAGCCGGGTATTGTTGCTTGGCGCCGGGATGGTCACCCGTCCCCTGGTCAAGTACCTGCTGGAGATGCCCGATCTCCACCTGACGATCGCCACGCGTACGGTCGCGAAGGCCGAGAAACTGCTCGAGGGTCATGAGCGCGGCACCGCGCTTCAGCTTCTCGTGGACGACAAGGCCGCACTCGAGAAGCTCGTCAGCGAACACGACCTGACGATCAGCCTGTTGCCCTACACCTACCACGTGCAGGTCGCCCATCTCTGCATCGAGCACCGGAAGCAGATGGTCACGACCAGCTACGTCAGCCCGGCGATGAAGGCGCTCGACGGCCCCGCGCGCGAGGCCGGCATCCTGATCCTGAACGAGATCGGCCTCGACCCCGGCATCGATCACATGTCGGCGATGCGTGTGATCCACGATGTCGAGAAGCGTGGCGGCGCGGTGGTGGGCTTCTCTTCCTACTGCGGCGGCCTGCCCGCCCCGGAAGCGAACACCAACCCGTGGGGCTACAAGTTCTCCTGGAGTCCGCGCGCGGTGGTGATGGCCGGCAAGAATCCCGGCAAGTTCCTGCAGGACGGCGAGGTCGTCGAGATCCCCGGTCCGGAGCTCTTCTCCCACTTCGAATCGGTCGAGGTGCCCGACGCCGGCACCTTCGAGGGCTACACCAATCGCGACTGCTTGGGCTACGTCGAGCTCTACAACCTGCCCAAGGCAAAGAACATGTTCCGCGGCACACTGCGCTACCCGGGGTGGTGCAACACGATGAAGGGCATCGTCGATCTCGGTTTCCCCGACGACATGCCGCGCGAGGATCTGAAGGGCAAGACCTTCGCCGACCTGATCCACCTGCTCATCCCCGGATCGGAGGGCAAAGACCCCAAGCAGGCCGTTGCCGATCATCTGGGCTGGTCGCTCGACTCCGACATGATCCATCGCATGGAATGGCTGGGCCTGTTCAGCGATGAGCCCTTGCCCGACGCGCCCTCGGTGATGGACGTGCTCGTGGCGCAGATGGATAAGAAGATGCCTTACGAACCCGGTGAACGCGACATGATCGTCTTGCACCACGAGTTTGACGTGGAGCTGCCCGGCAAGCGCGAGACGATCACCTCGACCCTGGTCGATTACGGCATCCCGGGCGGTGACAGCGCGATGGCCCGCACGGTGAGTCTGCCGGCCGCCGTGGCGACCAAGCTCATCCTGGAGGGCAAGATCGACAAGACCGGAGTGCACATCCCGGTCGACCCGGCCGTGTATGAGCCGGTGCTCAACGAGCTCGAATCGATGAACATCGTCTGCAAGGAGCGCACGCTCTAGGCGGTCACAACACTGCCGGCGACGGGACCGGAGAGCGGGCAAGCTCCGGTCCCGGCCGCCCGGCTTCTCCCGGCGAGGTACCTCGTGACTGACGATGAAGTCCGCGAAGCCATCCAGCCCCTGGTCGATGAACACAGCCACCTGGTCTGCAAGCAGGCCCTCGAACTCGCCGCCCGTTTGGAGATCAACCCGGCTCGCATCGGCAAGATCTGTAACCAGCACGGCATCCGCATCGTCAACTGCCAGCTGGGGTGCTTCGGCACGAAGCCGAAGCGAAGGGACTGAGCCATGCTGCGCCGCCGGCTCACCGACGACCTCTGGCTCGAGCTGCCCCGGCTCTACCATGCGGCCGACCTCTATGCCGCCATCGATTCGGACCGTCAGCGTTTGAGAACCTACCTTCCATGGGTGGACCGCACGACCAGCGAAGCCGACTCGCGCGAGTTCATCGAGAAGAGCCTTCGTCGTTTGGCCGAGAAGCTAACCGATCGGTTTGCCGACCTCGTCATCTACGGTATGCTGGCCAGGGAGTGGGCGGCACTACGTGCCGCCGAGCGCTAGGTCGACAGGGGGTGCAGTGCGTTCGGCAACCGCGTCCGGGCGAAACGAGGACCACGATGGCGCACCGAATCCAGACCCGGCCCTATGCATGGCTCGGAGCCGCGTTGCTCATCGCCGGCGCGATCGGTCTGCTTCACTGTAGCCCCGGCCCGGCGGCACCGAACATCATCCTCGTCACCCTCGATACCACCCGGGCCGACCGATTGGGCTGCTATGGCTATCCGCTGGCGAGCACGCCGCACCTGGATCGCTTCGCAGAGGAGGCCGTGCGCTTCCATCACGCGATCACGACCGTCCCGCTCACCCTGCCGTCACACGCGTCGATCCTGACCGGCCAGAACCCGCCGACGCACGGCGTGCGCAACAACGGGGCATTTGTCCTGCAGTCCGGGGCACAGACGTTGACCGAGGATTTGGCCGCCCACGGCTACACCACCGCGGCCTTCGTGAGCTGCTTCGTCCTTCATCGCCAGTTCGGCATAGCTCAAGGTTTCCAGGTCTACGATGATGAACTCGTCGCCGAAGAACGCCGTGCCCATGAGACCACGCTCCGGGCGATCGAGTGGCTCGAGTCCGCGCCCGAGACACCCTTCTTCCTCTGGGTCCACTACTTCGACCCGCATTCCCCGTACGAGCCGATCGAGCCGTTCGCATCCCAGACGCGCGGTTCGCCCTACGACGCTGAGGTGAGCGCCATGGACGCCGGGATCGGCGATCTCATGAGCTCGCTGCAACGGCTCGGCCATTACGACGACGCCCACATCCTGATGCTGGCCGATCATGGGGAGGGCCTGGGCGATCACCGGGAGTACGAGCACGGCATCTTCCTGTACGACGAGTGCCTGCGGATTCCCTTCCTGTGGAAGCTGCCGGGCTCGGCGGAAGGTTCGACGATTCAGCCGCTGGTCGGCACGGTCGACATCGTCCCGACCCTGCTCGACTTCGTGGGATTGGAGCCCCCGGCGCAGACCGACGGCGAGTCGCTGCGGGATCTGCTCACCGGGGGCGCGGCCCCGGCGCGTGCCGGCCTCTACGCCGAGACGCTCTACCCCTACTACAGCTACGACTGGAGTCCGCTCTACGCGTGGTGCACCGACCGGTGGAAATTCATCGAGGCCCCCGAGCCGGAGCTCTACGATCTGGTCGCCGATCCGAAGGAGTTGACCAATCTGGCCGTCACGCACGAGGACCAGCGCGAGCAGCTCGCGAAGTACCTGCGCACCACCAAGCTGCGCGGCAGTGGACCGGAGAATGCCCCCGCCGATGAGTCGATCGATCCGGCCGTAGCCGAAAAGCTCGCCAGTCTGGGTTACGTGTGGTCGGGTTCGAAGAAGACGACCACGCCGCCCGACAGCCTGCCGGATCCGAAGGCCGTGATCCGCTACCACGAGCACTTCGAGAAGGGCAAGCTGGCCGTAGCCGGCGGCCGGCCCGGCGATGCGATCGAGGAGTTCGAGGCCCTACTGGCCGTCTACCCGGACAACCACACCGCCACCTACCTGATGGGCCTGGCGCTGCTCAAGGAAGACCGCCCCGCCGAGGCGCTCCACTGGCTCGAACGACACATGGAACTGGGTGAGGACCCCACCGCCACACTCGCCATGGGGCAGGCCTTGCTGGCCCTCGAACGCCCTCAGGAAGCGCTCATCTGGTTCGGCAAGCACCTGGAAGCGGGCTCACAGAAAGCCGCCGCCCACGAGTTCAGTGGTGACGCGCTGACCGACCTCGGGCGAACCGATGAAGCGCTGGAGGCCTACCGGCAAGCGTCGCGGCTGGTGCCCTCGCCGCGACGTCTGTGGAAGGAGGCAATGGCCCTGCTCCGTCTCGGGCAGCTCGCGCAAGCACAGGGGCGCCTGAGCGAGGGCGCCGCCCTGGCCGAGCCCGACGACCGCCGGGCCTGGGATGCCTGGGTCGCGGCCGCGCGCCGCCTTCCCCCGCGGCCACTCGACCAGCCGGCCGCATCGCCCGAGGCATTCACGCAGCAGATCCGATCACTCGCGCAACTCGGCCTCCACGACGAAGCGCGCGAGCTGATCGAACAGGCCCGGGGCGGCTTCGCCCCCGCGCTGCTGATGATGCTGCGCGGCGATGTCGCCGGCGCGGATAAGGAATGGGGCGAGGCGCGTGAGGCGTATGAACACGCCGACCGGCTGGGCGCCGAGTGGACCCCTGAAAACGCACTCCGGCGGGCAATGGCGCTGGTGCATCTGGAGGCCTTCGACGACGCGTCGCAGGTGTTGGAGAACAGCATACGAAAGTACGATGATCCCGCCGGCTGGCTCCACTACAACCTGGCCTGCACCCTCGCCCGCGCCGGCCGCCTCGAGGAAGCGCTCCAGGCGCTCGCCGGCGCCCGAGAGCGCGGCTACGCCAATCTGGCGGCCGCCCGGCAGGATCCGGATCTGGCGGTGCTGCGGAGTCACCCGGACTTCGAGCGGTTGACGACACCGCAGAGGCCGTAGAGGCCGAGCGCATGTTCGGATTCGCCGTGCGAGCCGAAGAGGTGCACGCCCGTCTGTACAGCCTCGCTCTGGAAGCCGCCAAGCAGGGACGTGATCTCGAGGACACCGCGTTCTACCTGTGCCCCTCTTGCGGTCACATCGAACTGGGCAGTCCGCCCGAAGGCTGTCCGATCTGCAACGTCAAGGCCGAGAAGTTCGTTCAGGTCGCTTGACGCTCGCCCCTCTCTACCACCACCGCCCCGTGGGGGATCTCCCGACGGGGCGGTTCGGTCCCCATCCCAACAGGCCTTCGTTCACCCGCCTGATGCAGCCGGCCGCCGGCGCCGGTTAGGGTCTTGCGGTACCGGAAGGCGACGGCCCAGGGAGGTATCAGCTTCGAAGCATGCCCGCGCGCTTGGGAAGCATGCCCGCGCGCTCGGCACGGCCGGTACCCGAACGCGATGGGCCGAATGCCCGTGCGCATCGCGGACATTCGAACCGGACCGCAATCACCAGACTCTCACCAGACTCTGGAAGGAGACACTCGCCATGACCGCCCACAGAGCAAGGCAATCATCCCGGTGGACCGATGGGCGTCCGCCCTCGGCCGCCCTGGCGGCCGGGCTGCTCGTAGCCCTGGGCTTGGCAGTGGTTGCCGCCCCGGAGGTCAGTGCCGCCACGATCACCGACCAGGGCATCAGCGACGCGGTCGAAGATGAGCTCATCTTCGATCGTTCAGTGCGATTCAGCGGAATCGACGTCCGCACCCATGACGGAATCGTCACCTTGAGCGGCACGGTCGACAACCTGCTGGCCAAGGAACGCGCCGCCCGAATCGCCGAGACGGTTCGCGGGGTGCGCGCCGTCGTCAATCTGATCGAGGTCACGGACCCGTGGGACCGATCGGACTGGAGAATCCAGCGCGACATCGAGGACGCTCTGCTCTATGACCAGGCCACCGAGGCCTTCGAGATCGATGTCGCCGTCAATGATAAGGTGGCCACCTTGCGCGGCATGGTGGATTCATGGCAGGAGAAGCAGCTGGCGGGCAAGATTGCCAAAGGTGTGCGCAGCGTCACCGATGTCGACAACCGCATCGATGTCCATCAGCAGGGGGAGCGGACGGATGCCGCCATCCGGGCAGAGGTTGTCGAGGCGCTGCGCTGGGATGTCCTCGTAGATCACGAGCTGATCGATGTCACCGTCGCCGACGGCGGCGTGACGTTGTCGGGCGTGGTCGGCAGCGCCGCCGAGAAGCGTCTGGCCGCTATCGATGCGTGGGTTCGTGGCGTGATCTCGGTCGATACCGACGAACTCACCGTCGAGGACTGGGCCGAAAACGTCAACCGCCGCAAGAAACTCTTCGTGGTCAAGGATGAGAAGGAGCTGGTGAAGGCCGTCGAGGACGCCCTGCTCTACGATCCGCGGGTGGCCTCCTACCAGGTGTCGGTCTCGGCTACCGGCAACGTCGTCACCCTGCGGGGCAAGGTCGGTACGGTCAAGGCGAAGCACGCCGCCGAACAGGCCGCTCGCTATACGGTCGGGGTGAGCCGAGTGGAGAATCGTCTCCGGGTGCGTCCCGAGGCCGTGGCGGATCCGCGCCTGGCCGATAGGATCCGGCAGGCATTCCTGCGCGATCCCCATCTGGAGCGATTCGAGATTGCTGTCACCGTCGTCGACGGCACCGCCCGTCTGGCCGGAACAGTGGACTCGTTCTTCGAGCGTGGACGGGCCGAGGACGTGGCTGCGCGAATCGCCGGCGTTCGGAAGGTGGTCAACACGATCACCGTCGAGGACCATCTGAACGTGTCGACCTATGACCCCTACGTCTACGACTACTACCCCTACTACTACACGTGGCACCCCTATGTGCCGCCGGCGGCAACCACGGGCGATGATGAGGAGATCGCCGCCAACATCAAGGACGAACTCTTCTGGAGCCCCTTCGTGGACGCCGGGGAGGTCGAGGTCAGCGTGGACAACGGCACCGCCACGCTTACCGGCGTGGTCGATTCCTGGAGCGAACGCCGTGCCGCGGTCAACAATGCCTTCGAGGGCGGCGCCACGTGGGTGGTCAACGATCTCGAGGTCAAGTAGGAGCATCCACGTCGGGTAGGGACATCCACCGATCCAACAGGAGGCAACATGCTGCTCGTTGATCTGCTCGTCGCCCTGTTCATTGGCATTGCCGCGAGCATGGTTCTGGTCTGGTTGTTCGGCTGGCGTCACCCCGCCCGCTCCGAGAGCGCGCCGGTGGCCTGGTTCTTCGTCTTCTTCATCATCTTCCTGGCCGCCTGGGCCGGCGGCCTGTGGCTCAATCCCGCGGGCCCCTTGCTATGGGGGACCTACTGGATCCCGCCGCTCGTCGCCGGCATCCTGATCGCATTCATCATCGTGGCGGCCGCGCCGGCGCGGCGGCCGCCGGTCGAGGACCATCCACGCCAGCGTCCCACGTTCCAGGGCCGTCACGCGGAGGCCGAGAAGCGGGTCAACGCCAACGTGCTCTTCGGGGGGTTCTTCTGGATTCTAATCCTCACGCTCATTGCCGCCATTTTCGTGGCGTACGCCCTTAGAACCTAGGAGACGAGCCATGCACCAGGCCTCCGGCGGAATCCTGATCCTGCTCCTGGCCGCCGCTGTCGTCATCATCACGCTCTTGATTCCCTTGAAGCTCGCGGCGGCGGCGATGGGTGCCGAGCGCACCGGGCTCATCGCCTGCCTGCTCGCACTCGTGGGCGCCAGCCTCGTCCACGGCATCGGCCTGAGCGTCCCCGTCTACGGCACGGTCGTGGCCTTCCTGCTGTCGGCACTGGCCTTCGCGGCCATCCTGGGCACCGGCTTCATCCGTGGGATCGGGATCGCGGTGCTCTTCATGATTTTCTCGGGAATCATCACCTACGTGCTCAGCCTGATCCTGGGCATCCGCGTCTACAGACTGCTCTGATGGCTCTGTAGACCGGGAAGGAGACAGGACACCATGCTTCGCAAACTCAAGGAACTCGAGGGCTATTCGATCATCAGCCGCGACGGCGAGGAGTTCGGTCGCGTCCAGGACTTCTTCTTCGACGACCAGAACTGGAGGGTCCGCTATCTGGTGCTCGATACCGGCGGCTGGCTTTCGGGGCGTCAGGTCATCCTCCCCCCCGGAGTCCTGCTCACACCGAAGTGGTTGGAGCGGACCTTTCCCGTCAACCTCACGAAGGAAGAGGTCGAAGCCTCGCCCCCCATTCAAGCCGATGAACCGGTCTCCCAACAGGCGCAGCGGCGGTTGATGCGGCACCTGAGCCTACAACCCTACTGGGCCGGCCATGGCCTCTACGGACAGCCCATGGAGCCGACACACAAGGAACAGCAGGGCCACGTGGCCCAGGCGGATGACGAAGCCGAGGTCGTCGACGAGATCGCCGATCGCGGCGGCGACCCGCACCTTCGCAGCGCCAACGAAGTCATCGGCTACCACATTCAGGCCCGCGACGGCGAGATCGGTCACATCGAGGACTTCATCGTCGAGGACGGCACCTGGACCGTTCGCCACGCCGTGGTCGACACGCGCAACTGGCTGCCGGGAAAGACGGTGCTGATCTCGATTCCATGGATGGATGCCATCGACTGGGCCGTCGGCAAGGTGCGCGTGGATCTCACCCGCGAATCAATCGAGAAGAGCCCCCCGTTCGACCCCTCCGAGCCGGTCAACCGAGGCTACGAGGAAGTGCTCTACGACTACTACGGGCGTCCGCACTACTGGAAGGTGACGAAGGAGTAGCGCTCGGACCGTGCACCGTGCTGGGCTCGGCAGCGCCGTGGTCACCGTTTGGATCGCCCCGTGCCAAACGCGAGCCGTCCTCCGAAGTAGCCGGCCACGGCGGCGGCGCCCAACGCGACCAGATGAAGCAACACGAAGATGCTGGTCAGCATCCAGTCGGCCCGGATCGAATCGGCGTCGCGTTGCCACCACAGCACGATGAGCAGGGACACACCCAGGACAATGCCGCCGCAGATGATCTTGATCAGGATGGGCCGGGTCATGACCCCGCCGTAATGCGCTTGCCAGTCGACGTAGCCGCTGAACATGACGAAGGGCATCGCCAGCAGAACGGCGATCATGTTGTACGTCGCAGCCGTGCTCATACCGGCGGCCGCAAACAGGCTGCCCAGGACGAGGAAGAGCGTGGCCACCGGCAACACACCGTTGGGTACGTGGACCGCGATGGCGTGACTGTGTTCGCGGGCCATCCAGCCGAGCAAGCCTCGCTCGCGTTCGCCGCCCTGCTCGCCTTCGCTGCCCTGCTCGGCCGCTGTGGAACTGCCGGACCCGTCGAAGTCTTCCTCTCTCTCGATCTCGACGAACTTCTCCTTGGGCGCGCCGCACACCGGACAGGTCTCGGGCGGCGCCTCGCCCTCGTGGATGTAGCCGCACACTTCGCATCGCCAACGTTTCACGATCGACCTCCTTCTAGAGTTTTCCCGACCGCAGGATAACAAATGACAACCACAGGCCAAGCAATCCTGCCAAGAGAAATCCCACCAGTCCCAGCACGGGCACGCCCCACATCTGGGCACCCAGGTCGGCACGGATGATCAGTGAAGATCCGATGATCAGCGAAGCGATGATCGCGCTGAAGGATAGCCGGTTGGCCGACCGTTCCAGGGTACCCATGACCTCGTCCACCCGCTTGTGGTGGAGATTGACGCTCATCTCGCCCCAGCGTGCCTTGTTCAAGATCTGACGCAGCACGCGCGGTGTTGTGGCGATGAGGTCGGTGTAGTCCTCTATCAATCGATTGAGCCCGCGCAAGGTCTTCTGAGCCTCGGCCCGCCCGACCACGGTGTGCGTGAAGTAGGTGCGCGCCGTCGCCACGACGTCGAAGCGCGGATCCAGCTTCTGCGCGATGCTCTCCATGACCACCACCGCCTTGCCCATGAGGTAGAGGTCGCGGGGGAAACGGATGTCGAACGCGCGGATCAGCTCGACCAGGTCCCAGTAGAACTGCTCGATCCTCATCATGTGGACCGGCACGGCGTGATAGCGGTCGAGCAGATCGGAAACCCCGAGACGCAATCCGTCCTGATCCACATCGGTCCGGCGGCGATTGAGCCGAACCAGGGTGCGCACGATCAAGCGGCTGTCCTTGCGCAGGATCCCCTGCAGCAGATCTCCGATCTGGCCCACCAGGATCTCATCCAGCCGGCCCATGAGACCGTAGTCCAGCGGAGCGATGACGCCTCCGGGCCGAATGAGCAAGTTGCCCGGATGCGGATCCCCGTGAAAGAACCGGTTCTCGAAGATCTGGTGCAGGACGGCCATCGTTCCGCGGCGGGCTATCTGCGTGGGGTCGAGTCCGGCTTCCCGCAGGGCGCCGACGTGATCGATCGGAATGCCGTCGATGAACTCGATCGTGAGCACCTTCGGCGTGGTCAGATCCCAGTAGACGGCCGGGACATAGATGGTCTCGTCGTCTTCGAACTGCTTCCGGAAACGGTGGATGTTGCGCGCTTCCTGTAGAAAATCGAGTTCGTCCTCGATCCAGCCCTCGAACTCCTGGACCAGTCCGGTGGGATCGAACACGAGGCTCGCCGGCACGTGCTTCTCCAGCAGCGCGGCCAGTTCGCCCAGGATCTGGAGATCGGTTTCGATCAGCGATTCGATCCCGGGGCGCTGGACCTTGACGGCCACGCTCGCCCCCTCGTGGGTCACGGCCCGGTGCACCTGAGCAAGCGAGGCGGCGGCCTCCGGTTCTTGGTCGAACTCAGGGAAGAGTTGATCCAGCGGCGCGTCGAGCTCGGCCTCGATGATCCGGATGCACTCCCGGGCTTCGATCGGCGCGACCTCATCCTGAAGCTTCCGGAACTCCTCGGTGTACTGCAGCGGGATCAGGTCGGGCCGCGTGCTCAGCATCTGGCCGAGCTTGACGAACGTGGGACCGAGCTCTTCGAGGGCCAGACGGACCCGCTCGTGCCGGGGCCGGTCGGTGACACCCCGATCGCCCTTCCGGCGGGATTGCAGGCGTAGTTTCTGAAGAGCCGACTCGACATTGAGATGCCGGGCGATGTCTCCGAAGCCATATCTCAGCATGACCGCCGCGATTTCCCGGAGGCGGCCGATGTTGCGAAGCGGCTTCCGCAAGCGAAGGATTGACATGGAGGCTGCCGCGGCCGGCTAGGACTTCGAACCGGACTCGGAACCGGCCTCGGCGCCGGCCTCGGCGCCGGCCTTGTTCCCGGGCTCGCTTCCCGTCTTACGACCGGCCTTGCTTGCGGCCTTCCGTCCAGTCTTGCCCGAGCTTGTGCCGCTCTCGCTCTGAGCTTCGAGAAGCCGGTCCAGCTTGCGGCTTATCTCCTCGATGTCGGACTGGCGGGCCAGGTGCAGATTCTTGATTGCTTCCTCCATCGCGTCGTGCACCTTGCGGTCGAACGCCGCTTTCTCGCGCTCGGCACGCTCCAGCAGCTCGTCGACCGCCTGGGATCCTTCCTCCCGGCGCATCCGGCCGCTCTCGATGAGCTCGTCGATCACCTCTTCAGCACGGTCTTTGGTCATCGAGTAGAGTCCTAGTCCCAAGTAGAACGTCTTGGTCAACAGGTCGGCCATTCCTTCCTCCTCGCGCTGCTCCAACCGGCTCGCCCAGAAGCGGCGTGCGCCGGCGGATCGGTTGCGAATAGGGGTTCGTCTCGTCCTCAGCGGGCAAGGATCTCGTATCGGTAGGCGGAGAGTAAGCGGGGAGGCCGGGGCAAGACTCTGGGGGCAAGCCCCAACCCGCGCGCGATCCCGCGGGATCATGCGCGATCGCACGGGGGGCGTTCCGGGATCCAGGCCGGTGGGTTAGCCGCGCTTCTCGCGGCGCGGCATGAAGTAGTGCGTGCTCTCGCCGTGGAGCAAATCGGCCGCTTCCATGACCGTTTCGGACAGCGTGGGATGCGGGTGGATCGACATGCGCAGATCGCTACTTACCGCGGCCATCTCGATAGCGAGCACCCCCTCGGCAATCAGCTCGCCGGCGCCGGATCCCACGATGCCCACGCCCAAGATCCGCTCATTCGAAGGATCCATGAGGAGCTTGGTCAGTCCATCGGTTCGGGTCAGGGTGACGGCCCGGCCGGATGCCCCCCACGGGAAGCGGGCCACCTTGATCTCACGCTTCTGCTCCCGAGCCTCGGCCTCGGTCAGGCCACACCAGGCGATTTCGGGGTCGGTGAAGACCACCGCCGGAATCGCCCGCGGCTCGAAGGCGGCTTTCTCACCCGCGATCACATCGGCCGCCACACGGCCCTCGTGGGTGGCCTTATGCGCCAGCATCGGTTCCCCGGCGACATCGCCGATGGCGAAGATCCGCTCATCGGCGGTGCGGCGCTGCTTGTCGATCTTGACGAAGCCGTCCTCGCCCACCTCCACGCCGGTGCGTCCCAGGTCCAGGCCGTCGGTGACCGGGCGGCGGCCAACGGCGATCAGCACCGCATCAAACCGCCGGGAGACCGGGTCCTCGCCTTGCGTCTCGATCCGCACCGACACGCCGTTCTTCTGCTCCTTGATCTCCGAGACCTTCGTCCGGGTGAGCACATCGGCGAAGGTCTCCTCGGCCCGGCGCTTGTAGACCGATAGCAGATCACGGTCGACGCCCGGCAAGAGGGTCGGCATCATCTCGACCACCGTGACCTTTGTGCCGAGCGCGGCGTAGACCGACCCCAGCTCGAGACCGATGTAGCCACCTCCCACGACCAGCAGCGTCTTGGGAAGGCGGGGAAGCTCCAGCGCGCGGCGCGAGTCCCACACTCGGTCGGACACCTCGGGGGCGATGGGCAGCTGCACCGCCTTCGACCCGCTCGCCAGGATGGCGTGCTCGAAGGCGAGTTCAAACGGCTCCCCCTCGTGCGGTGTGATCTCCACCGAACCGGAGTCCTGGAAACGGGCGGTACCCCGGATGCGGCGCACCTTACGCTGTTTGCCAAGGTGCCCCAGCCCGCCGGTCAGCTTGCCGACGACCTCCTGCTTCCAGCTTCGTAGACCGTCGAGATCGATCTCGGGCTCCGGGTAGCGGATGCCGATCTCGCGCGCACCGCGCGCTTCATGGATGATCTTGGCGGCATGCAGCAGCGCTTTCGAGGGGATGCAGCCGCGGTACAGACACACCCCGCCCGGGTTCTCGGCCGGATCGACGAGCGTGACTTGCTTCCCGTGGTCGGCCGCGGCAAAGGCGGCCGCGTATCCCCCCGGGCCGGCGCCGATGACCAGCACTTCGGTACGCGAATCGTTGGCCATACCATTGTCTCCTTATGCACGTTCCAGATGGATGAGCAGAGGGTCTTCGATCGCCTCGGCCACCCAGCGCAGGAAACGGGCGGCGTCGGCACCGTCGATGATCCGGTGATCATAGGAAAGGCTGAGCGGCAGCATCGGCCGCGGCACGAAGGCCTCGTCCTCATAGACGGCTTCCGTCCGCGTCCGGCTTACCCCCAGGATCGCCACCTGGGGCCAGAAGACGACCGGGGTGAACTGCGTACCTCCAATCCCGCCTTGGTTCGAGATGGTGAAGGTCCCGCCCTCGAAGTCTTCGAGCGCCAGTTTGCGATCGCGGGCCTTCTGGGCCAGATCCACTACCTCGGCCGCCAGCTCCAAGATGCTCTTCTGATCCGCGTCGCGGATCACCGGCACCATGAGGCCATGCTCGGTATCGACCGCCAGACCGATGTGGACGTAGTGTTTGAGGATCAACTCCCCGGCACCCACATCGATGCTTGCGTTGAAGCGGGGAAAGCGCTCGAGCCCCAGCGCCAGTACCTTGGTCAGGACGGCGGTCAAGGTGAGCTTCGTGCTCGCCCGCTCGGCCGTCTTGGCGTACCGCTGCAAGAAGCGCTGCACGCCGCTCAGGTCGGCCTTGTCGAACTGGGTCACGTGCGGCACAACCTGCCAGGCATGGGCCGTGTTGGCGGCGATCGTCTGGCGCACACGGTTCATCTTCTGCCGCTCGATCTCGCCCCAGCGGGAGAAGTCGGGAAGCTCGTCCTCCGGGCGCCCGGGAGCTCCGGTCCCCGCGGTCTTGCCGGCGGCCGGACGCCTTGGCTCATCGGCGCCGCCGGTCGCTCGCATCTCGGCTTTTACATAGGCCTTCACGTCGTCGGCCGTAATCCGTCCTCCTGGACCCGTTCCCTCGATGGCGTGGATGTCAGCGCCGAGCTCGCGGGCCAGGCGCCTGACCGATGGGGCCGCGGGCGCGACCTCGGAGGGTTCCTCCGGCTCTTCCGGGGCCGGTTCCTCCCGCTTGCTGCCGTCTGCCCGAGCTCTTGCCGCCTCAGGCTTCTTCTCACGAGCCGCTCTCTCGCCAGCCGCCTTCTCGGGCGCCGGCTGGCGTCTCTGCTCCCGTTCTTCGGCGTCCTTGGGCCCTTCCGCAGGTTCCTCAGGTTCCTCCGGCTCCTCGGCCTCCTCCGGCTCCTCGGGTTCCCCCGGCTCCTCGGGCTCTTCCTTCGGCCCCTCCTCCCGCTCTTGTTCTCCTTCAGCGCCGGCACCTTCGGTATCGAGCTTCCCGATGACCTGGCCGATCTCCACTTCATCGCCGGTGGAGACCAAGATCTCCTGGATGGTGCCTTCGGCAGGAGACGGAATCTCCACGACCGCCTTCTCGGTCTCGACCTCGAGAACCGGCTGATCGGCTTCGATGCGATCGCCCTTCGACACCAGCACGTTCACGACCGTGCCCGAGCTAACGTTTTCGCCGATTTCCGGAATCTTGATTTCTCGAATCATGATCGCTCCTTGGTATCGCTCCTTGGTATCGTTCCCTGGTGCCGCTCCTTGGTGGCCCTCATCCATCGCGCCCACTCTGATGGCTTATCCACAACCGATGAAGTCCGCGAGATCAGATCGACATGGGATCGGCCTTCTCGGGATCAATCTCCAAGTCCTTCGCCGCCTTCTTCACCACGCCGGGCTTGATCTTCTCCTCTTCGGCCAGGGCACATAGCGTCGCGTAGGCAAGGTGGCGGGCATTGACTTCGAAGTACTCCCTCAGAGCCGTTCGGCCGTCGCTTCGTCCGAACCCGTCGGTGCCCAGACTGGTCAGCTTGCCGGGAACCCAGCTGGCAATCGAGGCCGGCAACGCCTTGAGATAATCCGACCCTGCCAGGAAGACACCGCTCTCGCCGCCCAGGATCTCCTCGAGATAGCTCGCCTTGGGCTTCTTGCCGAAGTGCAGGCGATTGTGCCGTTCGGTCGAGATCGCGTCCCGATAGAGCTGCTGATAGCTGGTGGCACTCCACACATCGGCCGAGACACCGTAGTCGGCATCCAGAATCTCCTGCGCCTCGAGCGCTTCGTTCAGGATGCTCCCGCTTCCGAGCAGGTGGGCGCGTGGCCGGCCGCGCTTCTGCTCGGCGGCGCGGAAACGGTAGAGACCGCGCAGGATCCCTTCCTCGGCACCCTTGGGCATCTTGGGCATGCGGTAGAACTCGTTCATGACCGTGAGGTAGTAGAACAGATTCTCCTGGTCCACATACATCCGCTTGAGTCCGTCACGAACGATCACGGCGATCTCGTAGGCGAAGGCCGGGTCATAGGCGCGCAGGCTCGGCAACGGGTAGGCCAGTAGGTGGCTGTGGCCGTCCTGGTGCTGCAATCCCTCACCCGCCAGCGTCGTCCGTCCGGCGGTACCTCCCGCGAGGAAGCCTCGCGCCTGGATGTCGCCCGCCGCCCAGATCAAATCGCCGATCCGCTGAAATCCGAACATCGAATAGAAGATGAAGAATGGGATCGTGTTGACGCAGTGGGTCCTATGCGCCGTCCCGGCGGCAATGAAGGAGGACATCGACCCGGCCTCGGTGATGCCTTCCTCCAGGATCTGCCCGTCCTTGGCCTCCTTGTAGTAGAGCAGGCTCTCCTTGTCGACCGGCTCGTAGATCTGCCCCACATGGGAGTAGATGCCGTAGCGGCGGAAGAGCGCCTCCATGCCGAAGGTGCGCGCCTCGTCAGGCACGATCGGCACGATGAGCTTGCCCAGCGACGGATCCGCCATCAGCTTCGACAGCAGGTGGACGAAGGCCATCGTGGTCGCGACCTGACGGTCGTCCGAACCGGCGTAGAACTCTTCGAACAGCTTCTCGGGCACAGCGGTCATCGGATCAGAGCACACCGTGCGGCTCGGCAGTGGCCCACCCAACTGCTTCCGCCGTTCCCGCAAATAGGCCATCTCCTCGCTGTCCTCGGGCGGCCGGTAGAAGGGCATCTCCTGCAAGTCGTCGTCGGAGATGGGAATGCCGAACCGGCTGCGGAACTCGCGCAGCTCCTGCTCGTTGAGCTTCTTCTGCTGGTGCGTGACGTTGCGCCCCTCGCCGGCCTCGCCGAGGCCGTAGCCCTTGATCGTCTTGGCCAGGATCACGGTCGGCTGACCCTTGTGCGAGACGGCCGCCTGGTAGGCGGCGTAGACCTTCTCCGGATCGTGCCCGCCGCGCTTCAGGCGCGCCAGCTGCTCGTCCGAGTAGTTCTTCACCAGCTCCTTCAGCCGGGGGTCGGCGCCGAAGAAGTCCTTGCGGATGAAGTCCCCACCGGCGACCACGTACTTCTGGTACTGGCCGTCGGGAACCTCCTCCATCCGATGGGCCAGCACCGATTCCTGATCGGCCGCCAGCAGGGGATCCCAATCCGACCCCCAGATGACCTTGATCACGTTCCAGCCGGCGCCCCGGAAGGCGGCCTCGAGCTCCTGGATGATCTTGCCGTTGCCGCGCACCGGCCCATCCAGCCGTTGCAGGTTGCAGTTGATGACGAAGATCAGGTTGTCGAGTTTCTCGCGCGAGGCCAGCGTGATCGCGCCCAAGGATTCGGGTTCATCGGTCTCGCCGTCACCCAGGAAGGCCCAGACCTTCTGGTCGGAGGTGTCACGGATCCCGCGATCCTGCAGGTACCGATTGAAGCGGGCATGGTAGATCGCCATGATCGGCGAGAGGCCCATCGAGACGGTGGGGAACTCCCAGAAGTCGGGCATGAGACGCGGATGCGGGTAGGATGGCAGGCCACCTTCCCCGCGCAGTTCCCGGCGGAAGTTGCGAAGCTGTTCCTCGGAAATGCGCCCTTCGACAAAGGCCCGGGCGTAGACACCCGGCGAGGCGTGCCCCTGGAAGTAGATGGCATCGCCGTAGTGATCCTCGCTGCGCGCCCGGAAAAAGTGATTGAAGCCCACCTCCAGGAGGGTGGCGCTGGAGGCGTAGCTCGAGATGTGGCCGCCGATGCCGCTCTCTTCCCGGTTGGCCCGCACCACCATCGCCATCGCGTTCCAGCGGATGATGCTCTTGATGCGCCGCTCGATTTCACGACTGCCCGGGAAGGCCGACTGGTCGGCGGCGGGAATCGTATTGATGTAGGGCGTGTTGGCGGTGAAGGGCGCCGAAACGCCTCGTTCCTGGGCGCGCGTGTGTAGACGGCGCAGCAGATCCTGCACCCGCTCGGGGCCCTGGCTTCGGAGCACGTAGTCGAGCGACTCGAGCCACTCGCGATTCTCGAAGGTACGCTCTTCCAGGGAGGCCTGCTGGGCGGACGGCTCAGCGGACGGCTCAGCGACCTGCTCGGCGGACCGCTCGGCGGACTGCTGGGAATCCTGCGACGTTCGATCGTGCGTCTGTGAATGCTGGCGGGACATATTCTGCTCCTATGTTGCGCTAGCAACGGTTCAACTCGCCGGTTCGACGGGACCGCGCGGGCCGGCCGAAACCGGAGCGCGTAGTGTGGCCCATCCGGCGTCAGGGGGCAATCCCATGGGATGCGGTCCTTTTCATGGGAGAATCCCCCACGCCATAACGTCGTAACGCTTCTGAGTTTCATCTGGAGAGCGGAAAAAGCGGCTTGCTAGCCCGCTCCCATCCGCCCGCGCAACGCTCGGCGCATGGCGAGCATGCGCTTCGAAATGCTCACCTTGTAGATGTGGGGATTGAGCAACCGGCGCGAGGTGGGGTGCAGATGGCCGAGTTGCTCCCGCAGGCGCCGGCGCGCATCGGTCAACGACGGGGGCGATGAGGCGGTTTCTCCGGAGGCAATCATCGGCTCCAGGAGCGGCATGCAATGGCCGATGCCCTGGTAGGTCTTCTTCTCGTACTCGATCTGGGGATGGTAGCCCACGGGTGCCGGCCGGGGCTCGATGATCTCGCCTTCCTCGGCAATGATGTCCCCCTCGAACCAGCCGTTCTCCCCGATCAGCCGCCAGATCTGCTTGGCTCCAGGCAGGGTGCCTTTCGCCCCCTCGGAGATCTTGATCCGCGGCACCCACCCCCCGTCCGACTCCATGGCCGCCAGCTTGTACACGCCGCTCAGCGCCGGCTCATTGTACGAGGTGACCAGGCGCGTCCCCACTCCCCAGACGTCGATCCGCGCTCCTTGGACCCGAAGGTCGTGGATGATCCATTCGTCCAGGTCGCCCGACGCCACGATCTGGGTCTCCTGCAAGCCGGCCTCATCGAGCATCGCCCGGGCCTTGATGGAGAGGTAGGCCAGATCGCCGGAGTCGAGTCGTATCCCGTGCAGCTTCCGCCCTTTGCGTTTGAGCTCGCGGCCCACCCGGATGGCGTTGGGCAGGCCCCTGCGGAGGGTGTCGTAGGTGTCGACCAGCAGGATGCACGCCTGGGGATATTGCTCGGCATAGGTCCGAAAGGCAGTCAGCTCGTCATCGAAGGCCATGATCCAGCTGTGGGCCTGCGTGCCGCGGACCGGAAGGCCCAGACGCTGCCCCGCCTCGACGTTCGAGGTCGACTCCACGCCGCCCACATAAGCCGCTCGCGTGGCCGACAGCGCGCCGTCGACACCGTGGGCACGCCGCATCCCGAACTCGATCACGTTGTCCTCGCCGGCTTCCTGACAGATCCGGGCCGCCTTCGTGGCGATCAAGGTCTGGAAGTTGATCAGGTTCAGCAGCGCGCTCTCGAAAAACTGCGCCTCGATCAAGGGGGCGCGCACGCGAAGGATCGGCTCCATCGGGAAGATGAGCGATCCCTCGGGCACCGCGTCGAGATCTCCCGTGAACCGGAAACGTGAAAGACGATCGAGAAAAGCCTCGTCGAAGAGCTCGAGCGATCGAAGGTAGGCGATTTCTTCAGACCTGAAGCGAACCTCTTGCATGAAGCGCACGGCGTCGCCGAGCCCGGCGGCCACCAGGTAGCCGCCCTGTTCGGGAATCGAGCGTACGAAGAGATCGAAGAGCACCCGACGCTCGGACAGACCGGCGTGCAGGTACCCGTTCATCATCGTGAGTTCATAGAGGTCGGCGCGCAGGCCCGAGGCGGGCGGATACCAGCCGCCGGAGCCCGTCGCTCCGCTGCCGGTCCGCGCAACACCCGAGTTCATCGGATCGCTCATGGGGTCTCTCGCTTTCAGAGCAGATCGCCCGATGTGACCTCGCTCACCCCGGCCGCGCGCATGTCCTCCAGCGCCGTCTCCACCGATCCATCCAGATCGATGCCGCGCGTGGCGTCGCGGACCAGGCCCACCTCGAATCCGAGCCGACGAGCATCGAGCGCCGTGTAGAGTACACAAAAGTCGGTCGCCAGGCCGCTCAAGAAGACGCGTCTGACGCCCAGATCGCGGATCGCCGGACCGAGTCCGGTCGGGGTCGTGCGGTCGTTCTCGTAGAACCCCGAATAGGAATCCAGATGGGGATTCATGCCCTTGCGCACGATGAGCCGGGCCGGGGCGGTGTGGAGCGAGGGGTGGAAGTCGGCCCCTGGGGTTCCCTGGACGCAGTGGTCCGGCCACAGCGTCTGGGGCCCATACCCGACCTCGATCTGCGCGAACGGCTCGGCCTGCGGATGGCTCGAGGCGAATGACAGGTGTCCGGCGGGATGCCAGTCCTGGGTGAGGACGACCGTCTCGAACCGCTTCATCAAGGCGTTCACCGCCGGAGTGATCATCTCTCCGCCGGGCACGGCCAGCGCGCCGCCCGGGCAGAAGTCGTTCTGGATGTCCACGACCAGCAAGGCGTCGGTTCTCTGGTCGATGGTGATCGCACACATCTTCGCCCCCCTCGGAGAAGGTTTTGCGCTCATGGCATCATCGTTTCGTCGTTTCGTCACCACCTCCAAACAGCCTCCTCCTGGAGGCGCCGCTCGCCCATCACACTACCCCGCGAAGGGGTGCGTGTCCACGAAGCTCGGACCGGCTTCCGTGAGGCGTTCGTCATGGAACTCGCCGCCGACGACGGCAGTCTGCTCTACTCGACCTATCTGGGTGGCGAGTACACAGATGAAGGCGGCGATATCGCCATTGGTCCCGGCGGCAACATCTACCTGACCGGATCGACGGCCTCGATGGAGTTTCCCACGGTCGATGCGTACCAGGATCACCTCAACGGCAACTCCTACACCTTCACGGACGCCTTCATCGCGATCCTGTCGCCCGATGGAAGCGAGTTGCTCTACAGCTCCCACTTCGGGGGTAGCGAAGACGATCGGGCCTACGGGGTCGAGCTCGGCGAGAACGGCGAGATCCGCTTTGCCGACACCACCGAATCCGTCGATCTTCCCCAGGCCTCTCCCGTGCAACCGGCCTTCGCAGCTCAGCGGCGACGGTAGCGACCTATTGTACACACTGACGGTCGATTCGGGATCGCCCACACCGACCCCGGCGACATCGACCGGTTCGCAAGCCCAGGAGGTCCCTGGTTATTCAACGAAAAACTCATCAATCCGCAGAAGGTCCACATCCGTGTGAACGTCTGGCTCGAGAACGAGAAGGGAGAGATCGTCTATGGCGCGGGTCGCCAGCAGATCCTCGAGGCCGTAGCGCACGACGGCACGCTCGCCGCGGCCGCGTCGGACCTGGGCATGGCTTACCGCGGCCTGTCGGGTCGGATCCGGATCTCGGAGAGGCGCTTAGGCTTCCAGCTACTCGAGTCCCATGCCGGCCGCCGGCCGAACTCGGGCTCCTCGCTCACCGCTCATGGCAAAGCCCTCATGGAGATCTATGGCCGGCTTCGCGACGCGCTCCATCGCTGCGCCGATGAAACCTACGCCGCCATCCTGAAACGAGACACGACCAACCTCGAGTAGACCCCGCCGTAGCCGTCCATGTTCATGTCCGTCTTGGAACCCTGATTGCGAATTGTGCCAATCCTGGCATTTTACTGTCCTGCAACAAGTTACAGAGAAAACAATCTTGACTTGGCCATTCCTGGAGTGGACGATGCGTCCATCTTCTTTGGATGATAGTCGATCCGCGATTCACCCGCACCTGCTCCAAGACGCACATCTACGCTCCGCTTCGTTCGGGAACCGACATCGTCTTCTTGGGTGGGCTATTCAACTACGTCCTCTCGAACGATCTGATTCACCAGGAGTACGTCGTCGAGTACAACGATACGTCGATGATTGTCAGTGAGAAGTTCGCCTTCGACGATGGACTCTCCAGCGGCTTCGACCCCTCCAAACGTAGTTACAACAGAAGCTCTTGGGGCTATGAACGCGACGAGGACGGCAATCCCAAGCGCGATAAGAACCTGAAGCACGAACGCTGTGTCTATCAGCTCATGAAGAAGCACTATGCCGCCTACACCCCCGAGAAGGTTTCTGAGATCACCGCGATGCCGGTCGAGACCTTCAAGAAGGTGGCCGAGGCCTACACCGCCACGGGTAAGCCAGGCAAGTCCGCCACCATCATGTACGCCATGGGCACGACCCAGCACACGGTCGGCACCCAGAACGTACGCAGCTACGCCATGCTCCAGCTTCTCCTGGGCAACATCGGCGTGGCCGGCGGCGGTATCAATGCATTGCGCGGAGAGTCGAACGTGCAGGACTCGACCGACTACGCTTTGCTCTACCACATCCTGCCCGGCTACCTGAAGACCCCGCGGGCCTTCGATACCAGTTTGGACGGCTACCTCGAGAAGTGGACACCCAAGGGCAACTATGGTGACAAATCCGCCAACTGGTGGCAGCACACGCCCAAGTAAATGGTCAGCCTCCTGAAGGCCTACTGGGGCGACGCGGCCACGAAGAACAACGAGTTCGCCTACCACTACCTGCCCAAGCTGGACGAGAAGACGATCTACACGCACATCGGCCTGTTCGAACGCATGTATGAAGGCGGCATGAAGGGCCTCTTCTGCTTCGGGCAGAACCCGGCGGTGGGCGGGCCCAATGCCCTCAAGGAGCGCAAGGCGGTCGATCCGCCGGGGATGGCCAAGGAGTGCAACGGCTACGCCATGGGCGACTACACCTCCGGGCCGGGCAAGTCGATCAAACGCGGCGAGCAGATCCCCAGCTTCGCGCACTTGGCCGACGATGGCTCGACCTGCAGCGGCAACTGGCTCTACTGCGGCTCCTACACCGAGGCCGGCAACAAGGCAGCCCGTCGCAACGCGATGGATGCGCCGAACAACATCGGCCTATATCCGGAGTGGGCCTGGTGCTGGCCGGTCAACCGGCGGATCATCTACAACCGCGCCTCGGTCGATCTGACGGGCAAGCCGTGGGACCAGGACCAGTGGGTGATTCGCTGGAACGAGAGCGAAAAGAAGTGGGAAGGCGACGTCCCCGACGGCGGTTGGGCCCCCGGCACGAAGTACGCCTTCATCATGAAGCCGCATGGCCACGCCCAGCTTTTCGGTAACGGGCTGGCCGACGGACCGTTCCCGTCCCATTACGAGGCGGTCGAGTCGCCGGTGCGCAATGCGCTCTACCGGCAGCAGAACAATCCTTCGATCAAGACCTGGGTGTCGGACATGAACGACATCGGCACGCCGGACAAGTTCCCGATCGTATGTACCACCTACCGGGTTGTCGAGCACTGGCAGGCCGGACAGATGACCCGGAACCTGACCTGGGTCTCCGAGCTGATGCCCGACATGTTCATCGAGCTGAGTGAGGAGCTGGCCCGCGAGAAGGGCATCGGCAACGGCGACCGGGTGCGGATCACCACTGCCCGCGGGGGCATATCCGCCTTCGCGGTCGTGACGCCGCGCTTCCAGCCGTTCAAGGTGAGCGGCAAAACAGTCCATCAAATCGGACTTCCCTGGCACTGGGGATACTCGGGGCTTGCGGTCGGTGAAAGTGCCAACGCGCTGACGCCTCACGTGGGCGACGCCAACACGATGATCCCCGAGTACAAGGCATTCCTCGAGATCGAGAAGTCCCGCAAGTGCACGGGCTGCTTTGACCGGGTGGCGAACGACATGCTGCCCGCCTGCGCCAAGACCTGCCCGACCAAGTCGATCCGCTACGGTGAGAAGACCGCCCTGTACGAGCGGGCCCAGGAACGCGTCAAACAGCTAAAGAAGGAGGGCCACAAGAACGCGAACGTCCATGGCCTCGATCAGCTCGGCGGCCTCCACTCGATCTACGTCTTGCTCGAGAAGCCGGATTTCAATGGCCTGCCGGAGAATCCGACCTACGGCAACCTGGAACCGATCCAGCGCAAGGCGCAGGAGAAGTACGCAGCCTGGCAACGGGATCACGGCAAGCACAACCTGGCATCTGCCGGTGCGGGGGGGGCTCTTTCGCTGGCTCTTGCCAGTGTTCCGAGATGCAGGTCCACCCCGACATGGACATCACCGTCCGCGCTGCTGCGTTCGAATCGTCTGCAGCGCACGCGCCACGGCCGCCGCGTAATCACCCCGCGGCTCGGCTTCGAGATAGGCTTCGAACTCGGCGGCGGCCTCCGGTAGACGCCCCTGGGCATGATAGAGGGCCCCGGCCACGAAGTGCACCGGCGCATGGTCGGGATCGAGGCGGCGCGCGCGCTCGACCCACTCGGCTGCCTGTTGTGGCTTGCCCGTCCCTAGCAGGATCTGGGCCCGATCGGTCGCCAGGCCGGCCGAGGGCCAGAAATACTCCTGAAGAACATCGAGTTCCCGCAGCGCCTCGGCGCCCCGGCGCGCTTGGCGGTACGCCTGGAACAAGCGGTAGTGACGGTGACCGAAATCGTAGAGATCCGCCGACCCGCCTCGAACCAGCGCGTCGAAGATGGGCTTCTCGAGCGGGCCCATGACCGACTCGAAGCGGCCAATCTCCTCGCGCAGGTGGGCCCGGGCCTGTTCGTTGTCGTAGCAATTGGGAAACGGCCACTTGGCCAGCTTGTATCGGTCGGTCAGGTGAAGCCCGGCCGCGAAGTCCATCGGCAACATCCCGACACCGGTCGTGTAGGCGCCCAGAGGCCTCAGGGCGGACAGGTTCCACGGCCCGAGGCGCTGCCCAGCTTGGCTCTCCGACAACGCCTCGACGATCTGCGCGGCGATCCAGGCGTGGCCCCAGGCGTGTGGATGCACGTGCTCGGTGAAGAATTCCCGGCCGGGCCCCAACGGGTATTCCTCATCGAGCCGCTCGGCCAAATCGACGAAGATGAGTTCGTGGCGTCCCCGAGAATCCCACTGGCGGGCGATCTCACGCACGACCTGGTTCTGCTGCGAGCCAGCCCGGAAACGAACGGCATCGGTGTCCCGGGCAGCGCGATATTCGGCCACCGCCGCGCTGGAATCCCCCACGGCGTCGAGGCACCGGCCCAGACGGAAGCGTACCTCCGCGTATTCGGGATCGAGCTCGCGGCATCGTTCGAAGGCTTCGATGGCCGCATCCCAGGCCTGGTCACGCATGTGGCGCTGGCCCTCGTCGAAGGCAGCCCTCCAGGCCGACTCCTGGGCCGCGTCGAAATCGCATCCGTGCACCGACCCCATGGGTGACTGGTCGCGCCGGTTGCTGAGAAGCGTGCAGAGGATCACATCCACGCCCTTCTCCCGGGCCGCTTCCAGCATCTCGATCAGGTTCTCGCGGTAGAACCGCAGTAGGCACTCATGCTTCTCGCTGCACGCCGGAACGTAGCGATCCTTCATCAGCCACATGCCGAAGGACTTCTCGTCGCCTGCTCCCGCCTCGCCCTCCACACCGGCGCCATCACCGGACGTCCGCACGGAAGCCACCGCATCGCGCACCGCACGCACGAACCTGAGATTGCGAAACCAGAGCCAGAACTTGGCCGCGTTGCGGGAGGTGAAGGCCGTCTGTACGGGTGTGTCGACCCCGTCGGCCCCGTAGGCCTCGTTGTGGCCCGTGTAGATCAGAAGAGCGTCGGGCTCGTAGTCGAGCGCCTTCTTGGCGAGCAGCAGAACATCGAGGCTCGAGATCGCCACCACGCCGCAGTTGGCCACCTCGTAGCGCGGCCCGGGCGCGACGTCGGCGAGCATCGCTTCTACCAGACGGGGATAGGCAACCTGCGCCCCGAAGGGGTCGCCCACGGTGGTCGAGGCGCCCAGCGCGATCAAACGGAACTGGTCGGGCGTGGCCTCGGCGGGCAGCAGCTCGTAGCCCGGCGGTTTCGTGGCCCAGGAGGGGAAGAAGAGCTCACTGATGCGGCGGTTGAAAAAGTAAGTCGGCTCGCCGGCCAGGTCCTGCTCGAGGAAGAGATCCTTCGGTGGGCCGTAGCCGACCAGCCCCAAGATCCCCTCGGTGGCGGCCAGCAGCAAGACCAACACGACGATCCCCAGCCCGATCAGCAGGAACTTGGCCCCCAGGGAGGTCTGGACCGCCGGCTTCGTGGCGCTGGAATCGGACATCAACGCTCCTTGGCTAGAACAACGCGTAGATGAATGGTGCCAGGGGCGAGCTTCCGGCGAAGACGATCAGCACGCTCAGCAGCACCAGAAGCACAATGACCGGGCCCAGCCACCACTTCTTGCGCACCCGCAAGAACATCCACATCTCTTTGAGTATGCTTGCCTTGCTCATGTTTCTCCTGGTCTATGGGTCAGAACATCCGTTCCATGCGCTCTGGATCAATCTTCTCCTCGCGCTCATGCCAGTAGCTCGACGCTTGGGAATCGAAACGCAACTCCATCGGGTCTTTCCGCAGCAGGCGGATGACGAGGCCCGCGGGGGCAAACACGAGCAGGAAAACCAGACCCAGGATGACCCGGGTCATGACATACCCCATCGCCAGCGCGACGATCATCCAGACACGCTCGATCGGCCGCAGCACCCAAGGTACCAGAAGCCCGCTCAGAATCAGCAGGATTCCCGCGCCGCCGAAGTACGGGTACGGGGCCCTCTCCTTCCAGAGCAGGAAGCCGGCCAGGATCACGAAGGCCGCGCCCACGGTGAGGCCGAAGCTGCGCAGCCGTCGCCGCTCCTGCGCCCGCGCCCGGGCTTCGCGGGCGGCCGCGTCCGCGGCGGCATCCGTGCGGGCAGCACCGGTCCGGGCGATCTCGTTCCCGGCGACCTCGCTTCCGGCGACCTCGCTTCCGGCGACCTCGCTTCCGGCGGCATCCCCGGGCTTCATCGATCTGGGATCAGTCGAGCTCAAAGGTCTGATTCCAATCCAGCTGTGCGTGGCTCGTGGGCTGCTGCTTCTTCTCGAGCAGGAACGAGCCCAGGAGCAGATAGTCCATTTCGGTCCGCATGAAGCACTTGTACGCATCCTCCGGCGTGCAGACGATCGGCTCGCCGCGCACGTTGAAGGAGGTGTTGATCACCAGCGGCACGCCGGTGCGTTGCCGGAAGGCATCGATCATATCGTAATAGAGCGGGTTATCGCTCTTCGAGACGGTTTGCAGGCGCGCCGTGTAATCGACGTGCGTGATGGCCGGGATGCTCGACCGCGGCACGTTGAGCTTCGCGATGCCGAAGAGACGCTGCTCCTCCTCGGTCATCTCGATGCGATGCTCCTCGCGCACCGGTGCGACCAGAAGCATGTAGGGGCTGGCCCGGTCGATGCCGAAGGTCTCCGAGGCTCGATCCTCCATGACCGAGGGAGCGAACGGCCGGAACGACTCCCGGTACTTGATCTTCAGATTCATGACCGCCTGCATCTTGGGCGACCGCGGATCGCCCAGGATGCTGCGCGCCCCCAGCGCGCGGGGACCGTATTCCATGCGGCCTTGGAACCAGCCGATCACGTGTTGATCCTCGATCAGCCCCGCGATCCGCCCGGGGATCTCCTCCCGGGAGAGTATCTCGTAGGGCAAATCGTAGCGTTGCAGGAAACGCTCCATCTCGGCATCGCTGTAGGCCGGCCCCAAGTAGCTGGCCTTCTGCCCATCGCGGTGGCCGTTGACCTTCCGCGGCTGCCCCGCCCAGCGGTGCCAGGCAAGCAGGGCCGCACCCAGGGCGCCGCCGGCATCTCCGGCAGCCGGCTGGATCCAGATGTCCTTGAACGGCCCTTCCCGCAGGACGCGTCCGTTCGCAACGCAGTTGAGCGCCACACCGCCGGCGAAGCAGGCGTTCTCATGTCCGGTCACGCGGTGGACGTGGCGCGCCATGCGAAGGACGACCTCCTCGGTCACGACCTGCACCGAGCGCGCCAGATCCATCTCCCGCTGGGTCAAATCGTCTTTTGGATTCCGGGGCGGGCCGCCGAAGAGATCGCCGAACTTATCCGAGGTCATCCGCAGGCCGGCGCAGTAGTCGAAGTACTCCATGTTCATCCGGAAGGAGCCGTCATCCTTCAGATCCATCAGGTGCTCGAGGATCGTATCGACGTAGCGCGGCTCTCCATAGGGCGCCAGTCCCATGATCTTGTACTCGGCCGAGTTGACCTTGAATCCGGTGAAGTAGGTGAACGCCGAGTACAGGAGCCCGAGCGAGTGGGGGAAACGCATCTCCCGCATGATATGGACCTCGTGGCCACGGCCCTCACCATAGGTCGTGGTGGTCCACTCGCCCGCCCCGTCGAGGGTGAGTACGGCGGCCTCGCGGTAGGGCGACGGGAAGAACGCCGACGCGGCGTGGGATTCGTGGTGCTCGGCGAAGAGGATCTTGCCGTGGTAGTTCGGCAAGTCATGAGCGATCTGCTCCTTCATCCACAGCTTCTGCTTCAACCAGAGCGGCATGGCCATCAGGAAGGAGCGGAAGCCGCGCGGCGCGAAGGTCATGTAGGTCTCGAGAATGCGCTCGAACTTGATGAACGGCTTCTCGTAGAAGACGACCGCGTCGAGCTGGCCGTCGCGGATACCGGCTTCACGCAGGCAGTAGTGCACCGCGTTGTGAGGGAAGGACGGATCGTGCTTCTTGCGCGTGAAGCGCTCCTCCTGGGCGGCGGCCATGATCTCGCCGTCGCGGATCAGCGCCGCGGCACTGTCATGGTAGAAGCATGAGATGCCTAGGATGTACACGGGTTTCTACTCCCCCACCTGGATCGCACCCATCGGGATCCTCCCCCCCCGGCACACCTCGGCACGCCACGCGTTCCGGCCAAGCCGTCGCAAGGGCGGAACCGGGAGAATCCACTGATCGCACACTTTACAGGATCGGCCCCCTGTCTGCCAACTTCACAGGAACCCGTCGGCGCACGGGAAGGTCCCTCCGGGCTGCCGAGCGACGATCCCCTCGCGGCCGGCGGCCCGCGACCGGCGGCCGGCGGCCCGCGACTGGCGGCCGGCGACCCACGGCCCGCGATCGCACAGGGGCCCTCTCGCTTGCCTGGGCGCTAGCTCGCCGGTATGGTCGGGCGTTGGGGCCTCCTGTCGCTTCTCCCGGTGACGGGCACGAAGGCCATGCGATCATCGAGCGGACAAAACCTTAGGAGGTCGCCCATGGATCCGAGGATCACCAAGCTTGCCAAAGTACTGGTTCATTATAGCTTGAACGTTCAGAAGGGCGACTGGGTCGTGATCGACGGCGCCTACCTCGCCGAAGAACTCCTCCGTGAGGCCTACCGGGAGGTACTGGCGGCCGGCGGCCATCCCACTCTGCGGACCAGCATCGACGACGTGGGACGCATCTTCCTCAACGAAGCCAGCCAGGACCAGATGGACTTCATCGCCCCCTCGCTGCTTCTCGAGTTCAAGAAGGCGGACAAGTTTCTCTTCGTCATGGGCGGCTGGAACACGCGGGCGATGACCCGGGTCGATCCGGCCAAGATGGTGGCCAGCCAGAAGGCGCGCCGCATCTTCTTCAAGACACTCATGCAGCGCTCTTCGACCGGCCAGGCCGCCTGGGTCGGCACGCTCTTCCCCACCCATGCCGCCGCGCAGGACGCCGAGATGTCGTTGGCCGAGTACCAGGAGTTCGTCTTCCGGGGGTGCTTGCTCGACAAGAAGGATCCGGTTGGGGAGTGGAAGAAGATCTCGGCCAGACAGGCGAAGATATGCCGGGATCTCAGCAAGCTCGATGAGATTCGCATCACCGGACCGGAGACCGACATTCGCTTCGGCGTGCGGGGCCGCACCTGGGTCAACTGCGACGGAAAAGCCAACTTCCCCGACGGGGAGGTCTTCACGGCCCCGATCGAGAACTCGGTCGAGGGCCGCATTCACTACGCGTTTCCGGCCGTCATGGGCGCTCGCGAGGTCACCGGCGTGCGGCTCAGCTTCCGCCGGGGCCGGGTCGTGGAAGCCACCGCCGAGAAGGGCCAGGATTTCCTCCATCAGATGATCGACTCGGACCCCGGCGCCCGCCGGGTGGGCGAGCTGGCCTTCGGAACGAATACGGCCGTCAAGACCTTCACCCGCAATACGCTCTTCGACGAGAAGATCGGCGGCACGATGCACGTGGCTCTCGGGGCCTCGATCCCCGAGTCGGGCGGCAAAAACAAGTCGGCCATCCACTGGGACATGGTGTGCGACACGCGCAAGGGGTTCACGGTCTACGGCGATGACAAGCCGATCCATCGCAACGGGAAGTTCTTGATCGGGCACTAGAACACTTATCCGACGGCCACTCCGCCTACCGGCCTCGGGCGCCCAGCCGACCGGCCTCGGCCGGCTCGTACCGCCGGCCGAGGTCTTCGCGCTCAAGCCGCCTGGCGGCCTTCCCACTCGTCGCGGAGTTCGTCGAACCAGGACTCGGCTTCACCCATCAAATTGGACAGTTCGCTCGCGCGATTCTCACGAGCCGCTTCTTCGATTCGCAGGGTGGCCTGACGGAGCCCCTCGGCTCCGATGTTACCTGCGGCTCCCTTGAGCGCATGGGCGTGGAACCGGGCCTTGGCGTCGTCGCCACGTTCGACCGCCTCACGGATGGCCCGGAGTGTCTTGGGACCATCTTGGATGAAGAGATCCATCACGCCGCGGATCATCTCCTGATCATTGTCCAATTGCTCCATCAGAATCGACGGATCGAAGGCCGGCGGTCGTGCGCGGTACCACTTCCGCATCGCCCTGAACAGCTCTTCCGTCCGAACGGGCTTGGTGACGTAGTCGTTCATGCCCACCTCGAGGCACTTCTCCCGATCGCCGGCCAAAGCATGGGCGGTCATCGCGATGATCGGAACACCGGGATCGATCACCTGTGCCTGCCCGGATCGGATGCGATGGGTGGCTTCCCACCCGTCCAACTCGGGCATCTGAACGTCCATGAGCACCAGGTCGTAGGGGAAGGCGGCCAGCGCCTCAAGAGCTTCCTGGCCATTGCCTGCGATGTCGATCCGTCCGACGTGCTTCTTCAGCACTCCCAGCACCACGAGCTGGTTGGTGGCATTGTCTTCCACGAGCAAGACCCGGGCCCGTTTCAGGCTGTCGGTGGATGGGCCATCGGCCACATCCTCCGCTGACGTCAGCGACCACGGGGGCGTCGGCGCCGACGAGCTTCCCGATACCGCCATGCCCAATACTCCTCCGGACAGTGAGATCACGCAGCGGAGAAGGCGTGACCGCGTGAGCGGCTTGGTCAAGACGGCCTCGAAGCCGGCTCGCTTCCAGGCCGCCGGATCGCGATGCCCGCTCATCGTGGAGAGTAGAACCAGGCGGACGTCCCGAATCCGCTCATCGGACTTGATTCGGCGGGCGATCTCGTCCCCGGACGCCTCGGGCAGATGATGATCGACGAGCGCCAGGTCAAAGGCTCGTTCCGTCTGGGCGGCCTCCCGCAGCAGCGCCAGCGCCTGTGCGGCACTGGTGGCCACGACGGGCTCGAGGCCCACCGATTCGGCCAGGCGCCCCATTGCCGCGAGGTGACTGGCGTTGTCATCCACGAGCAAGACGCGCCCGATCAGGCACACGCCCTCCTGCTCGGTGAAGTCGACCGAAGCGGTCTTGACCGAATCGAAGCGGGCGGTGAACCAGAACACCGAACCCTCGCCCGGTTGGCTCTCGACACCGATGGCGCCGCCCATCAACTCCACCAGCTGCTTCGAGATCGCCAGCCCCAGACCGGTGCCCCCATACCGTCTGGAGATGGAAGCATCGGCCTGCGTGAAGGAGTCGAAGAGCGTCGCGCGCTTCTCCGGCGGGATGCCGATGCCGGTATCGCGGATCTCGAAGCGAAGTGCCCAGCCCGGCGGCTGCGATTCGGTGTCATTCGCCGGATTCAAGACGTGCTCGGCCCGCACCTCCAACACCACCTCGCCGTCTTCGGTGAACTTGATCGCGTTGCCGACCAGGTTCACCAGCACCTGTCTCAGCCGGCCCGCATCGCCCCGTACGAACCGCGGGACCGCAGGGTCCACGCCACAGACATACTCGAGGCCTTTCGCTTGCGCCCGCAACGCAAGAATATCACCGGTCTCCTCCACGACTTCCCACAGGTCGAACTCGCTCATCTCGAGCTCCATGCGCCCCGCTTCGATCTTCGAGAAGTCCAGGATGTCGTTGACCAGGGTAAGCAGTGACTCGGAGCACGCCGAGATCCGCTCGGCGTGGTCGCGCTGTTCGGTGGACAGGTCACTGCCCAGCAGCAGGCCGGTCATGCCCATGATACCGTTCATCGGCGTACGGATTTCGTGACTCATGTTCGCCAGGAACTCCGCCTTGGCCCGGGTGGATTGCTCGGCTGCCTCACGCGCCTCGACCACCTCACTGACGTCGATGAACGACTCGATGCCCTGCTCGATACGCCCGCTGCCTGGATCGTAGGCGTTCGCATTCTTCAGGATGTGAAGCGGCCGGCCGTCCTTGGCCTGGATCGTGCAGTACTTGCGGCGAATCGGCTCATTCGCCGGGCGGCCGAAAAGGCCACACTCCCGCGTGCATTCAGTCCCACGCAACAGGTCGCATCGGGCGCCGACCGCCTCGTCCTCCGTGAAGCCCGTGATGTCACAGAACTCACGGTTGACTGAGGTGATCGTGCGGTTGGCATCCACCGTGAACACCGCGGTCGCGGCGGCGTCCAGAATGCGCTGCTGATGGTCCAGGGCATCGCGCAAGGCCTGCTTCTGCAGCCGCGACTCGGTGATGTCTTCGATCACCCAGACCGCGCCCTTACCCAGATCGGGCGGATCGATAGCCCGGCCGCTGAACTGGCACCAAACGACCCGGCCGCTCTTGTGCTTCAGTGGGTACTCCACATGCACGATGTCGCTCTGGGCCAGACGCCAGTAGTACTTCTCACCGAACTCCCGCGCATGCTCGGGGGACAAGTGCAGGTTCTCCGGCCCCCGGCCGAGCAGTTCATCGGCCTCGTAGCCGAGCATCTCGGTCATCCGGCGGTTGAGCTTCGTGACGATCCGGTCGCGCATCACGGCGATCCCGACCAGACTGCTTTCGAAGATCGCCTCTTGCTCGCGCAGGGCCGACTCCAGCCTCTCCTCCACCGCCTTCCGTGCGCTGATGTCTCGCACGATCCCCACCGCGCACCACTCCTCCCCCAACCGCAGCGCGGAGAGGGCCAGCTCGACGGGCAGCTCGTGACCGTCCCGGTGCAGAGCGCTCAGTTCCACGTTTCCACCGACGGCATCGCCCGTCCCGGTTTGGCGAAAGCGTTCGAAGGCATTCTGGTGGGCTGCCCGGAGGCGTGGCGGAGCCAGCAGTTCATGAAGGTCCTGCCCCACAGCCTCCGCCTCACGCCAACCGAAGATGCGTTCGGCCGCCGCGTTCCACGTCTCGATCTCACCCGTGGGGCCCATCATGATGATGCCGTCCTGGGCACCCTCCATCATCGCCCGCAAGGTAGCTTCACTTTCCTGAAGCGCGGTCGCGGCCCGTTTGCTCTCGGTGATGTCACGTAGCTGCTCGACGATGAGCGTCACCTCTCCGTGGTCATCGAGAATCGGGATGCTGCAGGTGGCGAACCAGGCGTCGAACTCGGGGACATACTTCTCGAGACGCTCGGGCTGCTTGCTTTGCAGGGCCCGGCGCGTACCACACTCCTCGCATGGCCCGGTGCGTCCGATCAGCTCCCAGCACTTCCGTCCGATGGCCTCGTGCGGCTTCTTGTTCAGAGCCCGATAGCCGGCTTGATTGTACATTAGAATCGAGTGATCCGGCCTCTGAAGAGCCACCACATCGGTGATGCCGTCGAGGATCGTACTGAGCATGGCTTCCCGCTGCTGAATCTCTCGTTCGTAGGCAAGCTGGTCGCGAAGGTCCACGAAGCAGTCCAGATACGCGGGCCGGCCTTGGAACTCCACGGGCACGGCCGTCTTGAGCACGGGAATCGGATCACCCTGCGCCGGACGAATTCGACTGCGCAGGTTGAGAACACCGCGGCCGGCCTGGTGCGCCGGGCAACCTTCGGCCGACTCGTCGCACAGATACTGTTTGCAGTTCCGTCCGCGCAACTCCTCGCGCGTCAATCCAAGCATCTCCGCGGCGGCGCGGTTGGCTTCGGCGATGGTCAACGACGCGGCGTCGACCACGACGACGCCGGTTTGAATGTGTTCCCGCAGGAGCCGAAGCAGTTCTTCGGATTCCTGCAGGCGGAGCTCACCGGCCTTCATGCGCCGTTCGGCGGTGATCGCTCGATGACCGGCCCTCACCAGGGCCATGAGCTGGGCCCGGGCGACAGGCGCTTGCAAGCAGACATCGGCCAGCCCGTTCACCTGCGCCCCGGCTTCGGGTTCGAGAGGGCCGCCGGCGGCGCCATCATCCCGGGCTTCGAGTTCGTCCAGGATCCAGATGGTGAAAGCATCCACGCCGGGTACGGATTTGAGATCGCGCAGTTGATCATCCGCCGGCCCATTGCAGTCGCCTCCGACCGTGACGACAACGTGGGGGCGGAAGGTTCCGGCCGCCTGCAGGGCTTGGGCCCGGGAGTGCGCGGTGTGAACCTCATGATGCGCGTCGCGCTGGAGCCAGACGGCGTAGTTGTCGAGAGCCTCAGGTCTTCCGACAATCAAGATGCACGGTCGATCGTTCATGAGCGACGCCGATCCTCTCTGGTCAACCAGGCTTCCTCAGTTCGAGCCAAGCACGGCTCGTCCAGCCGCGCGAACGCTCGATTCACGTTCTCTCGGGGAGGAGACCGTTCAAGGTCGGGAGCCAACCATTGCCTCATCTAGGTGGCTGTCTTCTCGAATGACACGACATGGAACACTCGCTTATATGAAGGCAGTCGCACCCACGATCTCGCGGGCCCCTCTGAGGAGATATATCGGCCCGGCGCGGGAACACTTGACCCGCAAGAGGTCCCCGGCCAACAGGTTGCAGCCAGAGGCTCGCTGGAATGCGATCCATGGGGGCTCTCGCGCTCAACATTTTCTCTTTCAGCAAGTTACAGGCTTGGAATGGGATGTGGGAATGGGATGAGGCATATTGGCCGTCGCTCTTCCGAAGCTCAACTGCCGGCCTAGGCCCGCAGGGCATTCGCGACGCAGGCGCCTACGGAGAGTCACCGACCTGCGACGCCCATCTGTCCTTGATGCGATCTCCCAGATCGAGGATGGAGCTGAACGGAGGCACCGACGCCAGGGTAAGCGCGATGACGAGCGCGACCACGATCACGGCCAACAGGCCTTCCCTGCGGGCGATGGCCCCGCGAGCGCAGGCCCGGCGAAGGTGTTGGACGAAGGCAGCCCAGTTGACCCACAGGTGCAAGCCACAGACGATGACGAAGCACAGGCTCAGCGTGGTGTGAACCGCTTCCCAGCTACCTTTCGTCAGGCCCAGAAAGGTCCACCCCAGTGCGCGCGCCACGCTTCCTTCGGGCTTGATGTAGACGGCAACCCCGCTCACGACCAACGCCACAGCGGATACCGCCAAGAGGATAGAGATGAAGGTGCGGTGCTGAAAACCCGGTCTTGGCCCCATCAGGCGGCTCCCCCGAACGAGATAGTGGTCTCCTCCGTGCTTCCGTTGTTCCGTGAGCAAGGAGGCGCCAGCTTATCACGCCCGGCGACGCATCTCCAGCGGTCCCACCAGATCCGTTGGATCCGCTACCGGTCCAGCGCGACGCCCAAGTTGTAGTCGATGCCGTCCGCCCAAGTCATGACCATGATATGGGCCGTGCCGAAGTCGGTCGCCTCCAGGTTGAGCTCCGATGATGACTCTCCGTCGGTCTGGAGCACGGCCGAGCGCCCCCCGGGCTCTAGAATCTCAATCTTGCGGGTACCCAGGTAGCCTTGCATGTCGGCGGTGATGGTGATGTGATGTCCTTCCAGCACATCGATCATGAACCAGTCGGCGTCGAGATAGCATCCGGTCAAGCCGGTGTAGAGCCCGTCGCGCTCCAGCTCGTAGGCTTCGTCCTGGAAGTCATTGTCCTCATAGGGGTCGACGGAGCATGGCTCCGAGGTCTCGATGTGCAAGTCGTATAGAATCATCCCTTCGTCGTCAGGACTGTGAATCTGGAGGCAGTAAAGGCCCGGCAAGAAGGTGTGCTGGAGCGACGCGACGTCCCCGGAGCGTACATTCGACAGGTGGGTGGCGTAGAGGCTTCCATCCGGGCGCAACCAGCTCAGCACCCACTCGTTGCCAACGGCATGTTTGATCGTCGTCGTCGCCCTCAGCATAAACGTATCCATCAGCGTGACCGAGTAGACATCCGCGTCGTCTTCGCACGTGGACAGAGAAGGATACTCCGCGTCTGCCAAGAGATAAGCGCTCAGCGTCAGATCGTCGTTCGGTTCCATCCAATCGACCAGGTGCTCGGCGTCGAAAGGCCCGGTCTCGAAGGTGGTGACGAAAGTCTCCGCTTCATTGCCGGCCAGATCGGTAACGCCCTCAATGGTCAGGGCCCACTCCCGCTCGGGCAGAAAGAGACTATCCGGGACAATCGTCAACGTATCTGCGTCTTCGGCGAAGATGTATTCGAGCGGTAGCGTCTCCTGAGAAACCGCCGCACCGGACATCGTCGCGGGGCCGAGACTGGTGGCCGACACGGTGGCCGGACTGTACGACGATGTACTCATGGCTTCGGAAAATGTGACGCGGATCGGTCCGTGTAGTCCTACGTTCTTGGTCCCCGGCGGCGGATTCACCGAGTTGACCGTCGGTGGCGTGCTGTCGACGGGGGTGTAGGGAGCGTCATCGTCGCTGCATCCGCTCAGCGCCAGGACAAGCACAAACGCCGGCACCATCATCAATCGCAGCGCAAGAGCCGCTCTTCGGCTCGACGCTGGATTCGGACTCTGCTCGAGCGGCTCTCGTTGGGGCACGTCAGAATGGCGGATCCCACGGGCGCGGTCATTCGCGCGAGTGCGACAATTCGCGCGACCATGATGAGTCGATGGATGAACCTGCATCGCAAACCTCCTCCCTAATTTTTGGCGGAATCGCATTCTTGGCCGGTACACGATCCGGAGTCCGTGCTCCGCGACGACACTGCCCCCGCATGGAAGCCCAGGAACAGGGCAGGACCGGCTCTTGGGCTAACGTTGACAGATGCCCGGCGCCGCCGCCCAGCGGGTCAGGCATGAACCGTAAATGGGGAGCAGCACCAGACGTACCCGCTCCGCCACGGGTCGGGCTGAAACTGATCCCACACTTGCAATTCTGTACGCCCCAAAAAGATACCAACGTCACCCCGAGAAGGTTGGCGGGCGGGGATCCCGGTTTGCGAACCGGGGTGCAACCGCTTCAAGAACCGGGGTACAACCGGCTCACGGTCGAGGCGCGACCCGTTCACCATCCCGGCGCAACCCGTCGACGGCCGAGTCCGAGTCGAAGGTGTCATCGCGGCTCTGCCGTGTGGTAGTCTCCCCAGGTTCATTCGCACGTTTATCCATCTTGGGTCGTGCTCGATGCACGCGACCCGCAGGGAGAGAGCAATGCCGGCGAAGAAGAAGCCTGCCAGCGCGAAGAGCGCCCGTTCCACGAACAAGGAGAAGTCCTCCGCCCCCCGTCCGGTCACGGCGGCTGAAGAGCCCGTGTTCAGCACCGAGCTCCCGGTGGGCGATTTGATGGACCCGGCGACGCTGGATCCGATCCTCAAGCCCCGAACCGTGGCCATCATCGGAGCTTCACCCCGGCCGGGCTCGATCGGCAAGGTCGTGCTGTCGAACATCATGGGTTCGGACTTCAACGGCATCCTCTACCCGGTCCACCCCAAGGCCAAATCGATCAACAGCATCCGGACCTATCCGTCGATTCGTGAGGTGCCCGACGAGATCGACCTCGCCTACGTGATCGTGCCGCGTGATTACGTCCTGCCGGTGGTGGAAGAGTGCGGCCGGACAGGCGTCAAGGGTCTGTGCGTCATCAGTGCGGGTTTCAAGGAAATCGGCGGTGAAGGGGTCAAGCGCGAGGAGAAGCTTCTCGCGCTGGCTCGCAAGTACAACATGCGCATGGTGGGACCGAACTGCCTCGGGCTCGTCAACATGACCCCCGAGGTGCGGCTCAACGGCACTTTCGCCCCCGGCCGTCCGGTCAGCGGGCGGCTCGCGTTTCTCTCCCAGAGCGGGGCACTGGGCGTCTCGATCCTGGGAAACATGGAGCGCCTCAACATCGGATTCAGCTACTTCGTCTCGATCGGCAACAGTGCCGATGTCAAGGGCACAGACCTGATCGCCTACTGGGAAGACGACCCCCACACCGACGTCATCGCCCTCTACATGGAATCGTTCGGCGATCCGCGAACGCTGGGACCGTTGCTGCGCCGTGCGTCGCGCAAGAAGCCGATCGTGGTCGTCAAGTCCGGCCGCACGGCGGCCGGCGCCCGCGCGGCATCCTCCCACACCGGCGCGCTGGCCGCGGCCGACGCCACGGTCGATGCCTTCCTGCGCCAGTGCGGTCTGATCCGGGCCCAATCGATCGAGGAGATGCTGGGCCTCTTGGTCGGCTTCTCGCGCACTCCCCTGCCCAAGGGGAAGCGGGTCGCCATCCTCACCAATTCCGGTGGTCCGGGGATCATCGCCACCGACGCCCTGGTCACCGGCGGCATGGAGATCGCCCAGTTCAGTGAGAAGACGCAGAAGATTCTCTCAGAGATGCTCCCGCTCGAGGCCAGCGCGGCCAACCCGATCGATTTGACGGCCTGGGGTGTGGCCAACACCTACCGGGAGATCCTTCCCATCCTCTTCGAAGATCCCAACGTGGACATCATCCTGGCCATGTTCGTCCCGCCGATGATGGTCAATCCGGCCGACGCGGCCCGCGCGATCGCCGAATCGTCCCAGGATCACGAGAAGCCCGTCTACGGTGTGATCATGGCCGAGGAATCCTCCTATCAGATGCTGCCGCGCGAGATCCCGGGCTGCCCGCCGATCTACGCGTTCCCCGAGATGGCGGTCAAGGCCATGGTCGAGATGTACAATTACGCGCAGCGCCAGCAGCGTCCGCGCGGCCAGCTGGTGGAGTACAAGGTCAAGAAGCGTGAAGCGCAGCGCATCGTGCAACGCCACGTCCAGCAGGGCGGCGGTTACCTCCCGACGGTCCAGTGCATGCGCCTGCTGGATTGCTACGGGTTCCCGATCGCCCCGTTGCTCGAGACCGAGGGCCCCGAGGAAGCGCTCGAGGCGGCCCAGAAGCTCGGTTACCCGGTGACCTTCAAGGTCGGGGGCCACAAGTACGTGCACAAGTCCGACATGGGCGGCGTGATCCTGAACATCAAGAATGATCTCGAGCTGCAGGGCGCCTATGCCCAGATCAAGCGCTTGATCGAGAAGATGGACCAGGACCCGGACGAGGAGAAGGGCCTGGTGCAGAAGATGGTCAAGCCCGGCAAGGAGGTCATCCTCGGGGTGAGCACCGATCCGAAGATGGGGCCGACGCTGCTCTTCGGCATGGGCGGCAAGTACGTCGAGGTCATGAACGACGTCACGCTGCGGGTCCCGCCGATCACCGATGCCGATGCCGAGGACATGCTGAAGTCGATTGCCGGCTACCGGCTCCTCAGCGGCGTGCGGGGTGAGGAGAGCGTGGACTTCGACTTGCTCAAGCAGTCGCTCTTGCGCTTGTCGCAGCTCGTGATCGACTTTCCCGAGATTGTCGAGCTCGACCTGAATCCGTTCATCATGAATCCTGATCCCAAGGACTGCGCGGTGGTGGATGCCCGGATCCGGGTGAGCGGGTAGAAAGGGCGCAGGCTGCGATGGCGAAGGTCCTCCTCGTCAAACCGCTGTTTCCCTATCCGCCCACGCAGGGCACGCGCCGGGTGTCGCTGGCGCTGCTCGAGGACCTGGCGACCGAACATGAGGTCGTCTATCTGTGCCAGCGCGAGAACGAGGCCGAAGCCGAGCACATCGGCAGGATCGAGGCCCTGGGCGCCCGCGTCGTCGCGCCGCTCATGCCCAACCATCGGTCCCCGGCCCACAAGGTCTGCTACAAGGTGCAGAATCTCGTCCAGAGCCGCTGCACCGGCGTCCCGGCTCTCTGCTACTACTGGTCGAACCGGGTTCTGCGCGCGGGGCTTCACCGCTTGATGGACGAGTTCCGGCCGGATCTGACGATCCTCGAGAACTGGGAGACCTTCCGCCTGCGTGATGCGGTCACGATCGGCATCCCCGCGCTTCTGGCGCATGATGCGGCTTTCCAGATCCTGGAACGGGCCGCGCAGGCGGCCGAAGGCACGCCGCGCCACGCGGCGCTGGCCGACACCGCCCGGCGCTACAAAGACCTCGAGGTGGCGGCCTGGGCGCGGTTTCCCAACATCCTGTGCTTGACCCGCGATGATGAGGCCACGATCCGGCGGGAACTCGCCGCCTACGGCGGGGCGGCCGCAGGCCTCAGCCAGACAGGCGCAGGCGTGCCGCTCATCCAGCACCTCGAGGTACCCGTGCCGGGCGCGTTGTTCGAGGCCACCCGACCGCCTGAGCCAGGCCTGCGCATCGGTTTCATGGGCAGTTTCCGGGCCGACTTCAACCAGGACGCGCTGGCGTTCATTCTCGAGGAGATCTGGCCCCGGGTGAGGCAACGCGAGCCGCGCTCCGAGCTCCACATCGCCGGCAACGGGTACGAAGGGGAACTCAAGTCGCGCGCCGTCGCGGCCGGGGCCCGCTGGCTGGGCTACGTGGACGAGTTGGCCGGCTACTTCGAGGGGATCGACCTGCTCATCGTTCCGCTGCGCTTCGGCGGCGGCGTGCGCATCCGGATTCTCGAAGCGCTGGCCGCGGCGGTCCCGGTGGTGGCCACCCGGGTCGCGGTGGCCGGCCTGACCCTGGAAGGCGGCACGCACCTGGCGGTAGCCGACGGGGCCGATGCGTTCGCGGAGGAGATCATCGGTCTGCTCGCCGATGCGGATCGCGCCCGGGGGCTCGGCGAGGCGGGCCGCGCCTGGTGTTCCGACCGCCACAGCCCCGCCGTGCTGCGGCCGCGGCGGCTGGCCACGATCCGCCGGATTCTCGAAGAGGGAGGCGCCCCATGACCGCGGCCGAATCATCCCCCGGCCCCCGTTCCCGCGACGGCCAGCGACCGGCGGCTCCGGCGGATCCCTGGCTCACGCCACCGGATCCTCTGCCGCGCACCTCCCCGGTCACGGTGGGCTTCCTGGTCTCGACGCTCGTCACCGGCGGCGCGGAGCGCGTGCTGCAACACCTCATCCTGCACCTGGATCGAGAGCGCTTCCGCCCGAGGCTCTATTGCTTGCGCGGTCTCGGCCCGGTGGGCGAGATCCTCACCGCCGAAGGCATCCCCGCTCGCACGAACCTGGGGCCCGGCCGTCCGCCCATGCCCTGGGTTCCCCTCGGGCTGGCCCGCTGTTTCCGGCGTGACAACGTGGACGTGCTCTACTGCTTGGACCACACCAACGCGGTGGTGGTCGGTGCGCTGGCCGCCCGGCTGTGCGGCCGCATGCCGCTGCTGATGCCGGTCCACACGACGGGCCAGTGGGGCCGCGACTCGATCCCCCGCCCGATGCGCATGGTCGTGGGCCGGATCACGCGCATCCTCGCCATCGCCGAAGCCCAGAAGCAGTACCTCGTCGAAGACGAGCGTATCCCCCCCACGCAGATCTCGGTCATCCGCAACGGGATTCCGCCGCTGGATCCCGATGCGCTGCCGTCACCGGCCCAGGCCCGCCAGGCTCTCGGCATCGATCCGAACGAGGGGCCGGTGGTCGGGATCCTGGCGGTGCTGCGCCCCGAGAAGGCGCACGAGAACTTCTTGGCCGCCGCGCGCCAGGTGCTCGAGCGGCTGCCGCGCGCGCTGTTTGTCGTCATCGGCGGAGGCCCCCGCCAGACCGAGCTCGAAGCCCTGGCCGCCGCGCTCGGCATCGCCGAGCGCGTCAAGTTCCTGGGCATGCGACGTGACGTCCCCCAGATCCTGCCCTCGCTGGATCTCTCGGTGCTGGCCTCGCATCCACGGGTGGAGACCTTGCCTCTCTCCCAGATGGAGGCGATGTCGCTGGGCATCCCGGTGGTGGCCACCCGGGTGGGGGCATTGCACGAACTCGTGAGCGACGGAGTGGAAGGCCGGCTCGTCCCACCGGGTGATCCGGAGGCGCTGGCCGGCGCCATGCTGGACCTGCTTTCCGATGCCGGCGAGCTGGCGCGAGCCGGCCGGGCCGCCCGAAGCCGGATCCTCGGTGAGTTCACGGCCGAGAGGATGGCCCGGGAGAGCGAGGCCGTCATCTGGAATGCCCTCCGCCGGTGACCACCGCGTAAGTTGGCCGAACTACTTGTTCTTCCGAGCGTTCCGCCTTGTTCGTTCCTTTCGCTTTCGGTGGAGAAGACGCGGCGCAAGGCCGATAAGCTACGAGTACATCCAAATGGGCAGCGCGTACCCGGGGCGACCGAGAGCGAATCAATGGCCAGCTTCCTACCGGACAATCAGATCACCGGCAGCTACGCCGGTCTACTCGTGCAGCTGGACGCCGCGGTCCTGCTCTGTGATCCCGATGGCCTGATCGTCGATGTCAGTCCGGCCGCTCTGATGCTATTGAACGCGCCGCGTGACACGTTGCTCGGCCGGCAGGTTCAGGAATGGATCCGGCCCATCCAGCTGTCTCACGAACCTCGGCCCATCGACTGGCGTCTATCGACGCTGGCCGACTGCGGCGAGCCCCGGACAGCCGCCGGGATCCTTGAACCGGACAGGCGCCCGGATGACGGGCGCACCGATGACAGACGCCCGGATGAGAAGTGCACCGATGACAGACGCCCGGATGAGACGCTCTCCGAGAACGTCAACCTCCACTGCCTGCGCCTCCCGGACGGCGGCTACCAGATTCTGATCGAGCCTTCGGCCGAGTCCGCGAGCCAGGCCGCCGGCGCCATGCCCGCGGCGCTCTCGACCTACCGGACCATCCTGGAGAAGACCGGCACGGCCATGGCCGTCCTCGATACCGACCACACGATCATCCTTTCGAACTCGGAGTTCCACAAGCTCTCCGGCTATCCGCCCGAGGAGATCGATGGCCGCTTGAAGTGGTCTCAGTGCGTCGCCGAGGAAGACCTCGCTCGGATGAAGCAGTACCACGCCCAGCGGCGCTCGGAGGGTGACGAGCAATCCCGCGCGCCCCGCCAGTACGAGTTCGCCTTCCGGCGGTGCAACGGAGCGCTGCGCCGGGTACGCCTGACGGTGGACATGCTCCCGGGCAGCCGCCTGAGCGTGGCTTCCCTCTTGGACGTGACCGAAAGCACCATCGCGCGCAACTTCCTCCAGGTGCAACGGGAGCTCACCCGGGCGCTCGGCGAGATCTCCGACCTCCACAAAGCTCTCGAGCTGTGCCTGTCGTCCGCTCTGCGCGTCTCGGGCTACGAGTGTGGCGCGGTGAGTCTGGTCGACGGGCTCTCGGGCAACTTCGACCTCGTTTCCGTGGAAGGTCTCGAGCGACGACACGCCCGCCAGGCGTTCTCCCTTCAGGAGATGCCGGGGCTGCTCGAGTTGCTTCAGAAGCGCACGGCCCTCTTCGCCAACGAGGACGCCCTCCAGAACTGCCGGGCCGGGTGGGTGCGCCAGGCGGGCATCTGCTCGTTCGCGGTATTGCCGGTTCAGCACGAATCCAACCTCATCGCTCTCGTGCTGGTCGCCTCCCGGCGGGAATCACGGCACAACCCCGAGAACCAGGCCGCGCTCGAGTCCTTGGTGACACAGATCGGCGGGGGTCTGGCCCGCATCCTCACCGAGCAGGAGCTCCGCGATACGCTGCGCAGTTCCTACGACATCGTGAGCGCAATCCCCGCCGGGCTGCTGATCTTCAAGCACGCGGCACCCGGCCGCTTCTACCTGCAGGAGCTGAATCCGCAGGCCGAGACGCTGTGCGGCCACCGCCTGGCGCCCTATCGGGGAGAGTCGCTGGACGGGCTATGGCCGGAGGCGCAAAGCCTTGGGCTCGAGGCCGGGCTCGAGCGGGTGATCGAGACCGGGGAGGTCTACACACCCCCCGACACGACCTATGAGACCGGCGAGCGCCGCTCGATCTATCGCATCCGCTTCTTCCCCATGTCGGGCGAACGCGTCGGGCTCGCGATCGAGGACATCACCGAACGCGTCGAGGCGCTCGAGGCACTGCGGCAGAGCCAGGAGCGCTACCGGCTCATTACGAGCAGCGTGACCGACTACGTGTGCCGGGTGGACGTGCGCGACGGGAAGGCGGTCGCGGTCGTCCACGGCGCCGCCAGCGAGGCGGTGACCGGTTACCGGCCGGAGGAGTTCGAGCAGGTCCCCGACCTCTATCTGCTCATCACGCTGGAGGAGGACCGTCAGCAAACGCGCGACTGGCTGGCGGCGATTCCATGCCGCCAGGAGGTCTGGCCCCTCGAGCATCGCATTCGCTGCAAGGACGGCCAGATCCGCTGGGTACGAGTATCGGTCATCCGTCAGTTCGACAACCAGGGGCAGCTCGAATCCTACGACATGCTGATTCAGGACATCACCGAGCACAAGCGTCAGGAAGCCGCCCGGATCGCGTCGGAAGAGCGCTACCGCCAGCTCATCGAGAACGCCACCGAGGGGATCTGCGTCGCCCAGGAAGGGACGCTCACCTTCGTCAACCCGATGATGGAGCAAATCCTGGGCTACTCGGAGCGCGAACTCTTGCAGATCCCGTTCCTCGAACTGATCCATCCCGAAGACCGCCGCCTGGTGGCCGAGCGCCACGTGGCGCGGCTACGGGGCGATTCGATCGAGCCGATCTACTCTTTCCGAGCGGTCACCAAAGACGACGGGGTCATCTGGGTACAGATCAACGCGGTGGCCATCACCTGGGAGGGCCGGCCGGGCACGCTCAACTTCCTGTCGGACATCACCCGTCGCATCGAGACCGAAAATGCCCTGCGCGAAAGCCGTCGCACACTACGCACCCTTCTGAGCAACATCCCGGGCGCCGCCTACCGCATTCGCCACGATGAGCGCAGAAGCTGCGAGTTCGTCAGCGAGGGCTGGCAGACGCTGACCGGCTATGCGCCCGAAGAGATGCTGCACGATGGCGCCCTCTCCTTCGGCGACCTGCTGCACGAATCTGATCGCGCCGCCCTGACCGAGGAAGTCGATGCCGCCCTGCGCGAGGGGCGACCCTACCAGCATCTGTACCGCATGGTCACCGCCGATGGCCGCGACCGCTGGGTGTGGGAACAAGGGGTGAGCGCCGAGACGAGCCCCGACGGAATCCCGTTGCTCGAGGGTTTCATCACCGACATGACCGAACTCGTGCGGGCCAAGCAGGCGGCCGAAGAAGCCGACCAGGCGAAGTCGGAATTCCTGGCACTCATGAGCCACGAGATCCGCACGCCGCTCAACGGGGTGATCGGGATGACCGACGTATTGCTCGAGTCCGGCGTCAATGAGGAACAGGCCGAGTACCTGCGGGTCGTACAGAACTCCGGCCAGAACCTCTTGACGATCATCAATGAGATTCTGGACTTCTCGAAGATCGAGGCCGGCAAGCTCGAGCTGGAAGAAACCGCCTTCGACGTGCGAGATACGATCGAGCACGTCGGCAAGCTGATGAAGCCCCGTGCCGAGGAGAGGCAACTCGATCTCGAGTGGCACGTCGACGACGAGGTTCCCGAAGCCCTGGTGGGCGACCCCGCCCGCATCCGCCAGGTCATCTTGAATCTGGCCGGCAATGCCGTGAAGTTCACCGAGGCCGGTCGGGTCTCGGTGCTGGCCTATCTCGAGGAGCCGCGGGGAAAGCACGAGAGCCTGCGGGTGGAGGTAGTCGACACCGGGATCGGCATCCCGGCCGACCGCCTCGACCGCCTCTTCAAGTCTTTCTCACAGGTGGATACGTCCACGACCCGCCGGTATGGGGGAACCGGGCTCGGCCTCGCGATCTGCAAGCAGCTCGTGGAGTTCATGGGCGGGCAGATCGGCGTGAGCAGCCGGCCCGGCGAAGGGTCCACATTCTGGTTCACGGTGCCGCTGAAGCGCGCGGAGCGAGATGCCCGCCAGGACAGCCGGAACGCGGCCTAGCGACCGGGATACGCCCGCGGCCATGCGCGACGAAGCGCCGGACGAATAGCCGGCGAGCTCATTCCCCGAGTGGCATGACCTTGAACAAAGGATGCCCGTAGGAGATCTCCTCCGAATCTCCCACCATCACCTTCGTGATCTTGCCCTTGAGGGGGTACTGCGCGCCTCCGTAGGTGATCTGGTTGAAGCACTTCATGACCTCCACCAGACCGAGCACCGTTCCGGGGCCGACCTCGGTGCCTTCATCGACGTAGGGCGGCGCATCCGGCGACGGCCGCCGGTAGAAGATGCCGTCGGAGGGTGAGGTGATCGTCACGAGATTCGAGGCTGGATCCTCTCCGGCCGCGGCAGCTCCGGCGGCCACCCCGGCGACCCCTTCGGCCGCCTCGAGTGCGCGTGGATCGATGCGCAGCAGTGGTTGATCAAACTCCACCGGCGTCAACGCATTGGGAATCAAGGCGGCCACCACCCGGCCGTGCCGGTCACGGGGCAAACGCAAGACATACCGTTCTCCCAGCACCTTGACGGTGAGCACGCGATCCAGGGCATTGAGGAAGATCTTCTCGTCCGGCCGGCTGTCGGCCAGACCCACTACCGGTGAGCTGACCAGCAGCGTCCCCGGGTTCTCTTCATCCTCACGCACCCGCGCCAAGAGCGTCTTCTCCGCCATGCTTGCTCCCCTTCTCTTGTCTCCCGCTGCTTGCGGCCAGCTACCGGCTCGCCCGCCGCGCGCCCACCGGCTCGCCCGCCGCACGCCTACCGGCTCGCCCGCCGCGCGCCCACCGGCTCGCCGTGCCGGGAACCTGCGCCTCATGCGCTCGTGCAGGTCGGCATCAACCGATCTGGTCGGTCAGGACCTGCAGATCGTGCATCGACCAGATCCGCGGGTTCTTCACCCGCCGGTATCCGATGGCCTGGTAACTCATCTCGACCAGGGTCAGCAGGTAGTCCCGCAGCTCGTGGGCGGCAACGATCTCGTCGGTGTCCATCTGGCTCGCCGCCTTGTAGGGATCCATGTCCTGCTCGATCCGGTTCTCGACCTCCTTCATGCCCGCCTCGACCTTGGCCCGCTCCTTCGGATCGTCCGAGATGATCTGGAAATTGTCGTCCAACCGTGTGCGATAGGTGCCGATGGCGAGCGTGCGCCCCTCCATCACCGCGAGCCGCGTGAGCGGCGTCGAGAGCTGCACGAACGGCTCGTAAGGCCGTCCGGTCATGGCGTAGTAGCCGGCCCCGGAGGCCTTGCGCAACAGCACCGTGATCATGGGCACCGTATTGGTCGAGTTCGTGTAGAGCAAATTGGACCCGAAACCCAAGAGCCCGTGCTTCTCGGCCTCGAGTCCGATGTCGAATCCGGAGATGTCTTGCAACCAGATGATCGGAATGCCGTCGCTGTTGCAGGACCGGGAGAACTGGGAGATCTTCGCGATCCCTTCCCGGTACAGAATCCCGCCCGGCCGGTTGCGCTGGCGCATCTCCGGATGCGGGGTGAGCTGCTGGTTGTTGGCGATGATCCCCACGTACAAGCCGCCGATGCGGGCTACGCCGGTCACCATCTCCTCGCCGGTGTGCGGCATGAGCTCCCAGAAGAGGGAGGCATCGACGAGTCGGGCGATGATCTGCCGCATGTCGTAGACCACGCGGTGATCGGTCGGCAAGAGGCCGTTGAGCTCGCCGGTTGGAAAGCGCGGCTCGGCGGGATCGAACGCGTGCCGGTAGTAATCGATGCCGGTCGTGGGGAGCTTGGCGATCTCCTGGCGGATCCTCAGAATCATGGTCTCGTCGTCGGGGACCCGTTCGTCGGCGCAGTTCGAGGCATGCACATGAACGTTGGGGCCGCCGATCGTGAGCGAGGTGATCTTCTGCGACTTGGCCCCCTTGATGAGCGCGGCGCCCGCGATGACCATGTAGGCTTGCTCGGTCATGAACAGCTTGTCGGAGATGATCGGCATGTAGCCGCCCCCGGCGATGCAATCTCCCAGAACACCAGCGATCTGCGGTACGCCGCTGGAGGAGAGCAGCGAGTTCATCTTGAAGATGTAGCCGGCGCCGGTCTTGCCCGGAAAGGTATTGGCTTGCTCGGGCAGGAACAGCCCCGAACAGTCCACGAGGTAGATGACCGGCAGCTTCAGGCGCAGGGCGACTTCCTGTGCCCGCTCGATCTTCTCCGGCGTGAGCGGCCACCAAGATCCGGAGGCGACGGTGTTGTCGTTGGCGATCACCACCGTCAGCTTGCCGTGCACACGGACGAAGGCGGTGATGACACCCGCCGACGGCGACGTGCGCGGCGGATCTCCAAAGGTCTTGCCGAAGTTGACAAACGTATTGAGGGGAAAGACGCACGACCCGGGGTCCTTGAGCTCTTCGATCCGCTCCCAGGTCGTCAGCTTGCCCTTGGCGTGGACGCGATCGACATACTTCTCGCCCCACCCCTGCCGCAGCTCGGCGCGGCGCTCCTCGAGTACCCGGTTGAGCCGCTCCATCCGCTCCCGGTTCTCCGAGTAGGTGCGTTCGTCGAGCGCTTCCTCGACCGACGTCCCGATGGGATGCAGGATGACCTTCGCCATCGATTCGATCCTTTCGTTTGCTTATCCCAGCAACCGCTCGATGAACCCGGTGTCGTAGTCACCGGATGCGAACCCCTCGCTCTTCATGATCTGCACATGCACGCCGATCGTCGTCTTCACGCCCTCGACGGTGAACCCCTCGAGCGCGGTGATCATGCTGCGGCGCGCCTGGTCCCGGTCCGCGCCCCATACGATGAGCTTGGCAATGAGCGAATCGTAGTAGACCGGGATGCGGTAGCCGGGCCGCACGTGGCTGTCGACGCGCACCTTGCCCGCCGGAAGGCTCTCCGGCGGCACGAACCCGCTCACCAGTCCGGGGGAGGGGCGGAAGTCTTCGTAGGGATCTTCCGCGTTGATGCGGCACTCGATCGCGTGGCCCTCGAGCTCGATCTCTTCCTGCGTGAAGCTGAGCTGCTCACCCGCCGCCACACGGATCTGCTCGGCTACCAGGTCGCGGCCCGAGACCATCTCGGTCACCGGGTGCTCCACCTGAAGGCGGGCGTTCATCTCCATGAAGTAGAGCTTGCCGTCCTGATCGCGGAAGAACTCGACCGTGCCGGCGTTGCGGTAACCGATCACCCGCAGTGCATGGCGGATACGCTCCCCGAGGTCGTGACGGGTCTGGGCGTCGACGACCGGCGAGGGCGATTCTTCCACCAGCTTCTGGTGCCGGCGCTGGGCGGAGCACTCGCGCTCGCCCAGGTGCACGACGTTGCCGAACGCGTCGGCCATGACCTGAAACTCGATGTGACGGCCGTCGACGATGAACTTCTCCAGGTACAGGCCCGGGTTGTTGAACGCCTTCTCCGCCTCCAGCGAGGCTTCGCGGTACTTCGCCTCGAACTCGCCCTCCTCCCGGACGATGCGCATCCCCTTGCCGCCCCCACCGGCGGTGGCCTTGAGCAGCACGGGGAAGCCGATCTCCCGGGCCAGTTCCAGCCCGGTCTTCACGTTCGGCAGGGTGCCCTGCGAACCCGGTATGACCGGCAGACCCGCGGCACGCATGGTCTCCCGGGCCGTGGCCTTGTCGCCCATGGCGCGAATGGCGCCGGCGGTCGGGCCGATGAAGGTCATCTTGGCCTGCTCGCACAGCTCGGCGAAGAGCGCGTTCTCGGCCAGAAAACCATATCCGGGATGAACAGCACAGCAATCGGTCTGCTCGGCGGCCTGGATGATCCGCTCCATCTGCAGATAGCTCTCGGCACTCTTGGCCGGTCCGATGCAGACCCGCTGGTCGGCTTCCTCCAGGTGCGGGGAATCACTGTCGGCCTGAGAGTAGACCGCGACGGCCTCGACGCCCAGGCTGTGCGCCGCGCGAATCACACGCAGCGCGATCTCCCCCCGGTTGGCGATCAGTATTCGCTTCAGCATCGGCTTGATCCCTTTCGCGTCGGGCCTCGGTCAACCAGGATCGTTCACGCCCACCGGCGGCCTCATGCGCGATCCATTACCCATTCCAGCGCGGCTTGCGTTTCTCGAGGAAGGCGTTCATCCCCTCTTGCCCCTCCTCGCTCATCCGCAGCCGGGCGATGACCTCGGCTGTGTAAGGGCCGTTCTCGTCGAGCGTGCGCTCACCGATCCCGGCAATGAGCTCCTTCGAGACCCGCAGCGCCTCGGGACCGCCCGAGAGAATCAACCGGATCGTCGCCTCCACGCGCGCGTCCAGCTCGGATGCGGGAACCGCCGCGTTCAGCAAACCGAGCTCCACCGCCCGCGGGGCGGAGAAACGCTCTCCGGTCAGGAAGTACTCTCTGAGATTGCGCTCCCCCATGCGCCTCAGCAGATAGGGAGAGATCGCGGCGGGTGTGAGCCCCAGCTTGGTTTCGGAGAAGGCAAAGACCGCCTCTTCGGCGCCCAGGGTGATGTCGCACGCGGCCACCACCCCGGTGCCGCCTCCGATCGCGGCGCCATTGATGCGGCCGATCACCGGCTTGGGACAGTCGTGGATCGCCCGGAGCATGCGGGCCAGCTCGAGCGAATCGGCGAAGTTCTCTTCGTAGGTGTAGTCGACGACCCGCTTCATCCAGTTCAGATCGGCGCCGGCGCAGAACGCCTTGCCCTCGCCGGTCAGAACCACCACCCGGGCATCGTCGCGCTCGCGCAGCCGGCCAAAGGCCTCGAGCAGGTCGGCCAGCATCTGATCGTTGAACGCATTGCGAATCTCGGGCCGCGCCAGGGTCACCCGGGCTACGGGGCCATCGTACTGAAGCCGAACGGTTCCATGGGTCATTTCGTGAGTCATTCCCCGGTGATCCGCGCGGCGGCCGCCGGGTGCGCCCCCGCACCCGGCGGCGGTCCGCGACTAGTTGCGAACGGGAACGGCCTTGTAGCCGTAGTGGATGACCCCGGACTCGCCTTCCGAGTAGATGCGCCGGAACTCGAGCAGCACGGGCAGCCCGATCTTGACCTCCTCGAAATCGACGTCCACGATCTGAGCCGTCAGACGAGGGCCGTCATCCATCTCCACGATACCCACCGCGAACGGGGCCTGTCCGGTGAACGCGTCGCCGGGCGTGCGGATGACCGTGTGGGTGACCACCGTCCCGGTGCGCTTCATTCGAAAGGTCTCGAACTCCCGCGCCTTGCACTTGTCACAAATGAGTCGCGGCGGGAAGAACACCTTGCCGCACCCTTTGCAACGGGCGGCTTCCAACCGATACGTCTGCGGGTATGTACGCCATGATCTCGCAGGGGGCATTACATCACCTCCAGAATGTGAACGGTGCAGCTTCCGCCACTGCCACCCATGTTTTGTGCCAAGCCCACCCGGGCATCCTTCACCTGCCGCTCACCGGCCTCACCACGGAGCTGCTCGATCAGCTCGACGACCTGCGCGATGCCGGTCGCCCCGACCGGGTGGCCCTTCGACTTCAGGCCGCCGCTCGCATTGATCGGGATCTTGCCGCCGATGCGGGTCTCACCGGCCTCGACCATCGGTCCCGACTGGCCCTTCTCGCAGAAGCCCAGGGCTTCCATGATGAGCAGCTCGGCGATGGTGAAACAGTCGTGCACCTCGGCCAGATCGATGTCCTCCGGCCTCTTGCCGGCCATCTGGTAGGCACGCTCACCGGCAACCCGCGCCGCGTCGATCGCGGCGATGTCGTCGCGGCTGTGCAGCGCGATCGTGTTGGTGGCGTGACCGCTGCCGATGATCCTCGCCGCGGGCTTCTTGGTGAACTCCTTGACCCGGTCGGCCGGCACCATGATCACGGCCGCCGCGCCATCGGTGATGGGTGAGCAGTCGAGAATGTTGAGTGGATCAGCGACCTTGACCGAGCCCATCACCTGTTCCACCGTGACCTTCATTGGGAACTGGGCCCGCGCGTTCTTGCTCCCGTTCTCGTGGTTCTTGACCGCCACCTGCGCCAGGTGTTCGCGCTTCGTGCCGTACTGGTGCATGTGGGCGACGGCCATCATGGCGTAGAGACCGGGAAAGGTGACTCCACCGATACCTTCCCACGTCATGTCGGCCGCGGTGGAGAGTGCGTAGGTAGCCTCCCCGCCACTCACATCGGTCATCTTCTCGACCCCGCCGGCCAGGACGATGTCACTGACACCGCTGGCGACCTCCATCCATCCGAGGCGGAAGGCCAGGCCACCCGAGGCACAGGCCGATTCGACACGCGTGCCGGACACCGGCACCATGCCCAGATAGTCGGCCATCACCGACTCCAGGTGCTCCTGGGAGGCGAAGATACCCGGGCTCATGCTGCCTACGTAGAACGAGTCGAACTTATCCACGCCGGCGTCATCCATGGCCATGAGGGCAGACTCGACGAAGATGTCGCGAATCGAATGGTTCCAGAGTTCGCCCCACTTCTGCATGCCGACGCCGATCACAGCTACGTCTCTCATGATCCTTCCCTCCTACTCACCGCGCATACGGATCTTGCGCCGGAGCTTGGCGTACTCGCCGTACTCGACGAAGCGAATGTTCTCATCCAGCATCCAGCGCGTCTTGGGCGCCAGATCCTGAACCTCGGCGATACGTTTCTGCACGGTGAAGACGAAGGCGTCACTCCCCGCACCCGAGCCGTATGAACACATCATGATTTTGTCGCCCGGCTTGGCGACGTCCAGAACCGCGGTAAGACCGATGGGAGAGGCACCCGAGTAGGTGTTGCCCAGATGGGGCACCACGCGGCCCACGTCGATCTGCTCGAAGGTGAACCCGAGCATCTTGCCGACCCGCTTGGGGAACTTGCCGTTCGGCTGGTGGAAAATCGCGTACTGGAAATCCTCCGGCTTCATGTTCGCCTTCTCGAGCAGGCCATTGACGGCCCCCACGACCGTGCGGAAGTAGGCCGGTTCTCCGGTAAAGCGTCCACCGTGGGAGGGATAGAACTGATGCTCGCGACGCCAGAAGTCCGGCGTGTCGGTCATGAACGAGAAGGTCTCGTCCACCGTGGCGAGCAGCTTGTCGTCGTCGGCGCCGAAGATGAACGCCGCCGCCCCCGCTGCCGCCGAGTACTCGAGGGCGTCGCCCGGGGCGCCTTGCGAGGTATCGCCGCCGATGCCGAGCCCGTACTTGATCAGCCCCGCCTTGACCAGACCGTGAGCGACGAACATGCCCTCCGAGCCGGCCTTGCACGCGAACTCGAAATCCGCGCAGTGGCAGTCCGGCGTAGCACCGAGCGCTTCGGCCACCGTCACCCCCGAGGGTTTGACGGCGTAGGGATGCGATTCCGAGCCCACGTAGACGCATCCGAGGTCGACCGGATCGATCCCGGCCCGGGTCACGGCATTGCGCGCGGCCTCGACCGAGAGGGTGATGGTATCCTCGTCCAGACCGGGAACCGACTTCTGTAGAAGCTCGAGTCCCTTCTTGTAGCTGGGCGCGTCGGCTCCCCAGACCTTGGCGATCTCCTCGACCTTGATCCGCCGTCTGGGAAGGTGCGCGCCATAGCCGATGATGCCAACGGCCATGCTTCGCTCCTCCTTCCTACCCGTACCGTCCCGTCCCATACACAACGGACGCCGCCTATCGCGAGCACTCGGGCGTCGGGGTGCCGTGCACGAAAGCCGTTGCCGGCCGCCCGGTCACACACCCGCGGAATCCGCGTGGCACTTGTTCGTCCGTCGCGGACGCACATCGCCTCTATCTGGACCTTCACGCCCCGCGGGCGGAAGGTTCATGCGCGAAGCTCTGGCTGACACAGGAGGTTGAAGACGCGCGCGAACCCAACCCGTCCCCCCCCGGTCCCCTCCACCGAATCCGGTGGCAGCCCGGCCGGTACCCACGCGCCGCCGCCTGAGGCTGGTCGACGGATAGCGAGCATCCAGTGAGCCGGTGGCCTTCATGGGAGATTTGAGCCTATCGCGGCGTGCCGGTCGGGTCAACGTCAAAGCCAAGGAGGCGAACTCGAGTCGGAACGGCCCGGTCGGACTGTCCGTTACGCAACGAGGCGCGCGAGCGTCCGCTTGACCGCTCTTGGAACATCAGCCTATGCTCTCCTTCACATTCGCTCTTCTGGCGCACTCGGATCCTGCGATTTCCAAGGGAGGGTTATGATGTTCACCAATTTCGATTTGACGGAAGATCAGCTGGCCATCAGGGACAACGTCCGCCGTTTCGCCCGTGAGAAGATCGCACCGATCGCCGCCGAGTACGATGAAGAGCAGAAGTTCCCCGAGGAGACGATCAAAGAGCTGAGCGAGATGGGCATCTTCGGCATCGGCTTTCCCGAAGAAGAGGGCGGCTCGGGCTTCGACACGCTCAGCTACATCATTGCCGTCGAAGAGCTTTCCCGAATCGACGGATCGCACGGCATCACCCTCGCGGCCCACTGTTCCTTGGGTGTCTGGCCCATCTGGGCCTTCGGTACCCCCGAGCAGAAGGCGAAGTACATGCCCAAGGTCTGTTCGGGGGAGTACCTCTCCTCCTTCGGGCTGACCGAGCCGGGGGCCGGTTCCGACGCGGGCGGCACGCGAACGACCGCCGTGCTCGACGGCGACCACTGGGTCCTGAACGGCACGAAGCAGTTCATCACCAACGCCACCTACGCCGGCGTCTTGGTATGCACGGCCAAGACCGACAAGGAGGCCAAGGGCTCTCGCGGCATCTCGGCCTTCCTGGTCGAGACCGATGCGCCCGGATTCAGCCTGGGCAAGAAGGAGAACAAGCTCGGCTTCCGCGCCTCGGATACGCGCGAGCTCATCTTCGAGGACTGCCGCATTCCGGCCGACGCCCTGCTGGGTGAAGAGGGCCGGGGATTTCCGATCTTCATGAAGACGCTCGACGGCGGGCGGATCTCGATTGCCGCCTTGAGTCTGGGCATCGCGCAGGGCGCGCTGGATGCCGCAGTCCCCTACGCTATGCAGCGCAAGCAGTTCGGCCAGCCGATCGCGAACTTCCAGATGATCCAGTCCTACCTGGCCGACATGCAGACCGAGGTCACGGCGGCCCGCCATCTCACCTACCACTCCGCCCGCCTGAAGGATCTGGGACGCCCGCACACGATGGAATCGGCCATGGCCAAGTACTACGCGTCGGAGGTCGCCATGCGGGCCACGACCTTGGCGATTCAGATTCACGGGGGGTATGGTTACACCAAGGACTATCCGGTCGAACGCTACTTCCGCGACGCAAAGCTCTGCCAGATCGGCGAGGGCACGAGCGAGGTGCAGAAGGTGGTCATCGCCCGGCAACTGATCAAGTCGTTCGAGGACGTGTAGACGCAGGAACGGATGGCGTGAACGCAAGGCACGATCGGCGCCGCGGTGAGAAGATCGGCTGGATCGCAGGCTGGACAGGTAGCTTCCTGTGGGCCGTTCTTCTGGCCATCATCATCCTGGCGCAAGGCAAGTTGCTGCCCGGCCTCGTCGGCTTGGGCCTGGGGACCGCAGCCGCCATCGCGATCCCCTGGGCCGCCCCGTGGCGGCACCCCCACACGCGCCAGTGGCGGCTCATACTCCCGCTCTACGGGATTCTGTTCTCCTGTGCAGCCTGGGCCATCTGGGCCTACGGCGGATTCGCCGAAAGCGGGCTGCACTGGTGGAATCTCTCTTGGGTCCTGCCCTTGCTGACGCCGTTTCTGATCTTGGGACACCGCCGCTGGTCGGACCACGAGCTGGATCGTACGGGTCATGAGCCATACGCGAGCTAAGCCCTCAGCGAGCCAGGCCGACCACGAGCCAATCCCTCAGCGAGCCGAGCCGTCCACGGACTGAGCCGTCCATGAGTTCAATCGCCGGCGAGCTCGCCGCGCTTGGGCGGAACCGACCCGCCTCTCGGCACACCGGATCAGCCTACTCCTCCCCTTGCTGCCAGCGGCGGTAGGTCTCCTTGGCGGGATTGAAGTAGCCGAAGTGTAACCGCGGAAAATGCTCCTGCAGGGCCAGCACGAATGGCCCGAGCCCCATGCCGGCCCCGATCCGATCAGGTGGCAGGTGCCCGCGGTAGAACTGTGGATCCACGTTCAGATTGCGAAGCTGAATCATGTCGAGGCCCACCTCGTCGAAGAGCCGGATCAACGCGACGAGTTCCTCGTCCCGGTCGGTCACCCCCGGCAGGTAGAGCAGATTGAGGCTCAGGAACCGGTCGGCGCCGCGGATGCGCTGCATCGACTCGACGACGTCGGCGAATCGATAACCACGGGGACGGTAGTAGGCGTTGTACAAGGACTCTTGTACGCTGTTCAAGCTCACGCGCATGCTGTCGAGACCGCACTCGATCAATTCGCCGACCACATCAGGCAGGCTGGCATTGGTGTTCAGGTTGATGGTGCCCCGGTCGGTCTCGCTGCGGATCAGGTGCACCGCTTCGGTCAACACCCGTCGCATCAAGAGCGGTTCGCCCTCGCAGCCTTGCCCGAAACTAACCACCCCGTCTGGCACCCGATGGATGTGCCGGAGCGCCACGGCGGCCACCTCCTCCGGGCGGGGCGGTTCGCGCAGGCGGTCGTGGGCCGCCTTGAACTGTCCGTCGGACTGGAGGCTGATGCAGCCCAGGCAGCGAGAGTTGCAAACGATGCTGGTCGGCAGGGGCGCCTCCCACCGGTGCAGGAAGTAGTTCTGGGCCGCCCGGCACTGGTACTCGAGTGCGCAGCGCTGCAGCTGCTGGAGGAGGCGGTTGTCACCGGCCCGGTCCACCTCGGCCCGCACCGATGCCTCGATCGCCTCCAGGTCGAAACGCCAGGGATCCTGCCGCGGGTCTTCGTCCACGCGCAGCGCGGCCACGCGGTAGCCATCCTCCGCATACCCCACGGCCGCATAGGAAAACAGAGGCAGTGTCGGGGCGCCGCCACGGGTCTCGTAGGCCGCCAGCAGGGTGGCCGTGTGGGCGGGCGCCAGAAACGCGGCCACGGCGTGCACCGGCCGGCCCGCCTCATCGGCAGTCAGGACGATCTCATCGCCGGTGTCCGGGTCGATCCCCAGGGGCTGGCGGCCGGGCAGCATGAACAGGTCGCTGCCCCGCGGTAGAGGAATCGTCTCGCCATCGGCCAGCATCACGGCGTCCCCGCCACCGTCGCCGGTCGCCAGCAAAAACGGGTGCTCGAGAATCGTGCCCTCTTCAGTGCTGTAGAGCAGCCGGGGAGCGGCCCGCTCCCTCGGCTCTTTGGGCCAAGAAAACCGCATGACTGCCTCTTTGCAAGTAGGCGGTGAGCATCGCCGGCCCGCCGCTTCGCCGAATCCCTTCGCTGCCGGTCAGATCCGGACCGCGCCGGACGCTCCCGTGCCGAATGCTCCCGTCCCGAATGCTCCCGTGCCGAATGCTCTCGCGCCGTGTTTCCCAACCCTGGCGCGGGTGTGCTATGCTTGATCCTCAGCATGAAGTCGGCCCACACTACTCCCCTCCGGGCGCATGGGTCACCTTCTATCCTAAGCAACTCAACAAGGAGGAACAGCTCATGTTTCGCTGCCGGCCGTATCATCTGGATCGAAACCCGCGCCGCTCGCCCCTGGCGACGGCGTTTCTGTTTGTGCTCGCGGGGCTCCTCGCGCAGATTGCCCCCTCCGCGGCCGCCACGGATGAAGGCTGGGATCGCGAGGCGGAGATCGCCGAAATCCAGGCCATGATCGAGGCCGAGGGCCTGCACTGGATCGCCGGCCCCACGTCGGTCAATGCATTGCCGCCCTCCGAGCGCCCCCCGCTCAATCCCCTGCCGCCACTCTCCCCCGACTTCGTGGCGAAGAGCTCGAGCACGATCGAGGCCCTGCCGGTCCGCGATCTCCCCGAGTTCTGGGACTGGCGCGCGCTGGGCGGGATGACCGGCGTGCGCAATCAGGGCGGCTGCGGATCCTGCTGGGCCTTTGCGGCGGTGGCCGCTCTGGAGTCCTACCACGCCATTCTGACCGGCGAGGCGCTGAACCTGTCGGAACAGCAGTGCCTCTCCTGCAACGAATTCGGCTACGGCTGCGACGGCGGCAACAGCGACGGATGCTACTATCTATGGGGTGGCTTCGGAGCAATCGCCGAAGCGTGCCTGCCCTATTACGGCAACGACAATTACCCCTGCATTCAGGACCAGTGCGAGGTGGTCGCCCGCCTCGACGGGTGGAACGTGGTGCCCTTCACCGAAGAGCACCTCAAGACGGCCGTCATGCAGCATCCGATCTACGTGACGATCTATGTCACCGGCCCCATGTACTCCTACGGAGGGGGCTGCTATGCCGGCCCGAGCGGCGGCACGAATCACGCCGTCTGCTTGTGCGGCTGGGATGACAACGCGTGCGGCGGCCAGGGCGCCTGGCTCATCAAGAACAGCTGGGGCGCCGGCTGGGGTGAGGGCGGCTATGGGTGGATCCAGTACGGCACCTGCAGCGTCGGCGTGGGCGGCCACACCTTCGACTACACGCCCTTCCCGGCCGACCGCGTGGCCTACCAGTCCCATCAGGTGCTCGACGCCTTCAACGGCGCGCTCGATCCCGGCGAGACGGCCCAGGTGGCCATCTCGGCCAAGAACTACGGGTTCGATCCCACCGGCTCGGTCACCGCGATCCTGCGTTCGCTGAGTCCGGACATCCTGGTCAGCGATAGTACGGCCACCTTCCCGGTGATCGCCAACGGCGCGAGCGCGACCACCCTCGATCCGCACTTCACCGTCGAGGTCGCGCCGAGCGCGGAGGTGGGCTCGCTGGTCTCCTTCGAGCTGGAGGTCAACTCCGGTACGCACACCGAGACCAGCGTCTTCTATGACTTCATCTCGCCGGTCAACGTCGTCTACGAAACCGATTTCGAGACCGACCCGGGCTGGACCAGCGGTGGCGCCAACAACGACTGGCGCCGCGGCGTGGCCGGCTCGCTGCAGGGCCATCTGGATCCCTACGCGGCGGCCTCGGGCTCACGCCTCTACGGCAACGACATCAACGAGGAGTCCGGCAGCTGGGATGTGCTCTACTCGCCGAATGCCAACAACTACCTGCAGTCGCCGGTGATCGACTGCTCCGCGCACACCGGTGTGTACCTGCGGTTCAAGCGCTGCCTGACGGTGGAAGAGGGCATCTACGACGTGGCCCGGATCCTGGTCGACGGCAACGAGATCTGGAGCAATCCGTCGAACGAGAACCTGGTCGACCCCTACTGGGTCACCCAGGTGTTGGATATCTCCGCCTTCGCGGACGAGGACGACGTGCAGGTTCGCTTCGAACTCCAGAGCGATGCCGCCCTGCAGTTCGGCGGCTGGAACATCGACGAGTTCGCCATCCTGGCCACCGACGCCGACTATGCCGACGCGGGCGATCCGCAGATGCAGCCGCGGATGAGTCTGTCGGTTTCATCGCACCCGAATCCCTTCTCGCCCATGACGCACCTGCGGCTCTCGATTCCGCCGGAGCTGACCTCGGCTCGGGTCGTGATCTACGACGCCGGCGGCCGCGTGGTCCGCACCGTGCACGAGGGGACCATCACGCCGGGCAGCCACACCTTCACGTGGACGGGCACCGACGATGCGGGCCAGAACGTGCCGGCGGGCAGCTACTTCTGCCGCGCGAGTTCCGGGAACGTCTCGGTAACCTCGAAGGTGGTCCGGATCCAGTAGAGACGGATTCGGACGAGAACTCGTCCAGACGGGAACCCGTACAGACGAGACCGCGTCGAGACGAGAACCCGTACAGACGAGACCGCGTCGAGACGAGAACCCGTACAGACGAGACCGCGTCGAGACGAGAGTCGAGCAAGCATCATCAAGCCTCCTCCGGGATCACCCGGGGGAGGCTTGGCTTTGAGGGCACACTTCGGTTCGGCCCGTTCTCGCACCCACTGCTCACACCGATTCCTTACGGCGACTGGGAAGGGTGGAAAGTGGCGGGGTGAAGCGGAAAGAGGTGGGGTGAGGCGGAAAGTGGCGGGGTGAAGCAGAAAGAGGTGGGGTGAGGTTGGCACAGATGATCCTTTTGATCGAGCGAGGTCGGGATGAACCAGGGCCACCTGTGCGTTTTTGCCCCGGGGCAAAAACCCCTGGCGGCGCTCCGGCGCGGGTCATTGAGGTTGCAGAGGCTGTGCTCGGGTTTTTGCCCCGGGGCAAAAAACCCTGGCGGCGCTCCGGCGCGGGTCATTGAGGTTGCAGAGGCTGTGCTCGGGTTT
>CAZNJE010000016.1:0-2110 GCA_964573295.1 uncultured bacterium
TACTCGGCAGATACTCGGCAGATACTCGACGGATGACCGACAGATGATCGACGGATGATTGACGGATGATCGAAGCATGACCGACGAACCCGCATACGAGTCAGAGCGTCGTACGGCCGCCCCGGCGCCAGCCGGCGCCGGGCAGCGCCGTCTGCGGCTGCGCCGGCGTTTGCTGGCGGCGCTGGTGCTCGTGCTGATCGTCGCCAGCCCGTTTCTGGTGGTGCGATTCGGTTTCGTGCGATCGGCCATGCTGCGGCTGGCGACCGAACGGGCCGGATTGACCGAGGACTACCGGGTCACGGTCGAGAGCGTGCGCCGTTTCGGTCCACTGGGATTCCATCTGGGAGGGGTAACGTTAGAGGTCCGCGATTCGACCGGGACCTACGAGCCCGCCGTGCGTTTGAGACACCTGGCCGCCGAGTGGTCGCTGACCCGCCTGATGCTGGGTGAGGTGGTGGTCTCCAGCTTCCAGGCCGGTGCGGTCACAGTTCACACCCATCGACTGCCTCGCGGAACCCGCACGGGGGATCCTGGTCCCCGCGGCCCCGAGAGCGCCCGCCGCGGACCGCTCACCAGCCGTCTCCCCATCAGCGTTGACGAGGTCAGCCTGGGGCCGGTCGAGGTCTACGATGCGGGTGGATCGCTGGTGCGCTTCGGAGTCACCGATGCGGAATTCGTCGCCTCCGGGCGCGAACTGACCCTGTTCCTGCAGCAGGGTTGGCTGGCGATCGATCGCTATGGCATCGGGTTGCAGATGGGTGACGGGGTATGGGTCTGGCGCGGAAACCGGGGGGGCGAGCTCTCGGGGCTGCGAATCGAAGGGCCACGCCTGCGCGGGCGGGTGCGTGCCCGCTACGATCAGGCCGCCGACAGTCCGCTGACAGCCGACATGGTCGTTGAGCACATCGATCCTCGAGTCCTCTCGCGCAGCTTCGTGCCGAGCATCCGGTTGCGTCAGGATGATGGCCTCGCCGGAAGCGTGGGTATCCGGATTGGGAAGGCGGCACTGATCGACTTCGTGCTCAACGGGACGTTGAAGGGCGAGACATTCGACCTGCTCACGGCGGAGATCGAGAGCCGCGACGGACGGGTTTTCGTGCGTAACATGATCGTCGAGGGCCAGTCCGGCCGCGTGACCGGGGAGGGCCAGTGGGACGGGCCGCAGCGCCAAGCCCGGGGACGAGTGCGTTTCGAGCGGCTTGATCCGACAACTCGATGGCTGCCGTGGTTGGAGGAGGCGCCGGTGACTCGTCCCTTCTCCGGGGCCGGCAATGTAGTGGTTTCGGTCCCATACGGGTTTCCGGTTCGCGTCGAGGGCGAGGTGGAGCTCTATGGCGCCCGGCCGCTGGAGATCGACACCGAGACGATTCTCTTCCGAGGCTACGTGGAACCGGGCGATGCGCTCGGCGCGAGCGAGGTGCGGATCCTGGGTGGCGGGGGAACCATCGTGGCTGACGGCCGCTGGCCGCTCGGCCGAGGCGACGTGGAGATTCACGCCCAGGTTGACTCCTTCCCGCTCCACGCGTTGCCCGGCCAGTGGCGTTCGGGTACATCGGGACGCCTGTGGGGCACGTTCGATCTTTCGGGCCCAGCCGAGGATCCGGTGATCGAGGGCAGTTGCCGTATCGCCGATCTGACGCGTGACCCCTGGGAGGCCCAGCGCGTCACCGTGGCGCCCTTGCTGCTGTGGCCGAGGGACCAGCGCGGCTCCGCCACGCTCGAGTTCTATGACCTACGCCGCGACGATGCGCACGGCGATGAGGGTCCCCCTATGCGGCTGAGCGCCCGGGCCTCACGTTGGGATGAGTCGATCTCGCTGGCCACCGACCTGCGAGTTCCGGGCCTGGAGATGCACGCCCAGGGGCAGGTGGATTTGGACGGGCGACTGGATCTGCGGCAGGTGAACCTCTTCAGCCAACGGTGGGGACGCTGGCGGCTCGATGCGCCGCTTCGGTTCGGCTGGAGGGGAGATTCCCTGCGAGTCGACTCGCTGCGGGTGAGTAGCGGAGACTCGCGCTTGGCGGTCTCGGGCGAATGGTTGCGGAATGTGGGTGATGCGGTTCGCGAGGGCGGTGCGGTTCGCGAGGGCGGTGCGGTTCGCGAGGGCGGT
>CAZNJE010000016.1:2210-6930 GCA_964573295.1 uncultured bacterium
TGCGGTTCGCGAGGGCGGTGCGGTTCGCGAGGGCGGTGCGGTTCGCGAGGGCGGTGCGGTTCGCGAGGGCGGTGCGGTTCGCGAGGGCGACGTGCGTCTCGATTTGAAGCTTGAGCAGTTCGATCTGGCGCGGCTTGCCGATCCCGTGCGAGGCAGGCGTGACTGGGGCGGCCGCGGTGACCTGGAGCTTACGGTAACCGGCCGCTTGCCCGACCCCGAGGTGCGTCTGCAGGTGGCGGCCGACAGCGTGCGGATCGGCCGGGCCTACCTGGGTCGGGTGGATCTGGCGGCGGGTTGGCAAGAGAGCACACTGACGGTGGCCCCGATTTCCCTTCAGAGCGATGCCCACCAGATCCTGTGCCCCGGCGTCACGCTGATGTCTGCGGAACCGCTGCTCGAGAGTCTGTGGCCGGCTGCCGGAGGCGACAGCGGTGCCTCGGCGATCGCGCCGCTGGCGCAGGCGCGCTGGGAAGGGCGTATCAGAATCGACCGGCTGGATTGGGCTGAATGGGCTCCGGTCCTGGGACTCCAAGGTGCGGATCCTGCCTCGGATCAGGCCATCAACGTCACCCGCAACATCGGTGGGCGCCCGGTGACGATCCGAGTAGAAACAGTGGGTGAGGCGACGACCACACCCGCGGGTGCGGGTGGCTTCGGCGGTGAGTTCCAGGGTGAGCTCGTCTTGGCCGGCCGACCCGGTGCACCTTCGGTGACGCTTGCCGGGGAGGTTGCCGATGTCATCGTGGCGGGCGTGCCCACCGGGTCTCTCGAGCTCGATCTTTCCTATGCCGACTCGACCTTCGTCGTGCGCAAGTGCACGCTCACTGGGGAATCCTCCCAGAGCTGGATCAAGGGACGGTATCCGTACCATCTTCAGCTCCTGCCTCCGCGGGCACAGCGGCGAGCGGCACCGGTGGATATGTCGGGCCTGTTCGAGAATCTGGATGTGAGGTTGCTCTCCGGATTCACCCGCCACGCACCCGATGCACACGGTCGCTTGAGCGGGGCGGTTACCATCGGCGGCCTCGGCACGGCTCCGCGTGTCACCGGCAGCATGTTGCTTCGTGACGGAGGGGTCCGGGTGCCTGGACGGAGCGAGCGGATCTACGAGGCCGAAGCGATGGCCCGGCTCGATTCACTCGGCCTGCATATCGAGCAGTTCACGGCCCGCACAGGGGACAACGGTCGCCTGTCCATGGAGGGCTGGGTACGGGATGATGACGAGTTCGATCTGACCGCGCGGGCCGAGCAGGTGCGCGTTTTCGAGCAGGGCAGTTACGAGTTCCTGGTGAGCACGGATTCCCTGCGGGCGGTCACGGGGCCCCAGGCCGACCTCGGCGGGGTGCTGGAAGGTGATGCGCACGCCGGCCCGCATCTGATCGGCCGGGTGGAGGTGCTGCGGGGGCAGTACATGCCCGATCTGGGAGGATCAGAGGCGGCCCCCACACGCAGCCAGACGCCTTCGCCCTGGCGCGTGGATGTGGAGGTGACCGCGCCCGGTAACATCCGGGTGACCCAGCCGAACGCAACCGCCGAACTCGGTGACGGCCAGCTCCGGCTCAGCTACCGCTGGCCGTACTGGAATGTGAGTGGGAGCATCGCTGTACTGAGCGGAACCTACCGGTTGCTCAACAACAACTTCTCGATCACCGAGGGCATGGTCGAGTTCCGCGACACCGGACAGGGGCCCGAAGCAGAGGTCAGTATCGCGGCCGAAACCTACGTGATCCCAGCCGACACGACCGACACCTCGGCCGAAGACATCCGCGTCATGGTGAGCGTCGAGGGTGAGCCCGATGAGTTGCAGGTTTCCCTGTCCTCGGAGCCGCCTTACAGCCAAGAGCAGATCGTCGAGCTCCTGAGCTACGGCCGGCTACCGCGCAGCGCCTGGGAGGCAGCCACCGAAACACCGACCCTCTTGCTCGGGACGATGGGCGGCAGCATCGAGAGCAGCTTGGCCGAGCAATTCCCGATCTTCGCGCACGTGGGTCTCGAGCACGGGGCCACTGCTCAGGACATGCGTTTGAGGGTGCGGCCGATGATCTCCCCGGGCATCACCGGCAGCTACTCCCAGGAGCTCTCGCTCGATCCGGCCTGGGACTTCTCGTTGCACTATCGTCTGAGCCGAATTCTGTATCTACGTGCTGGGGTAGCCAACGATCCGGAACGCGCGGGGCCGTTCATCGACGAGTACAGCCTTGACCTCAAGTTTCGCTTCGAGTACGAGTGAGATCTTACGCGCCATCGGCCCCCCACATCCTTGCGGAGTCAGCATGTTTGAGGACCAGATCATGAGCCAGTCGCTCCTCGGTGACCTGAACGATCCCCAGCGAGATTCGGTTACCCACGGCGACGGCCCCCTGCTCATTCTCGCCGGCGCCGGCAGCGGGAAGACCCGTGTGCTCACGCGTCGCATCGCCTACCTGGTGCACGAGGAGGGCCTAGCGCCCGAGCGGATTCTTGCGCTCACCTTCACGAACAAAGCTGCCGGGGAGATGGCTGGCCGGGTCGAACAGCTTCTGGGCATGCCAGTGCGCGGGCTGTGGATCGGCACGTTCCACTCGATCTGCTTGCGCCTGCTGCGGCGTCACGGCGCGCTGCTTGGCTACGGGCCGAGCCTGTCGGTCTTCGACGCGGATGACCAGCGCGGGCTCGTCCGCCGGCTACTCAAGGAGGAGGGACTGGAGGAAGGGGCGCGCCGGGCGCGAGACCTATTGGGAATCATCAGCCGCGCCAAGACGGCCGGCCTCGGCGCCGAGGCGTTTCGCGAGCAAGCTCGCACGCCCGCCCAGCGTGTGGCGGCCACGGTCTACGAGCGCTACGAGAACGCTCTGCGGACCCAGAACGCCGCCGACTTCGACGACCTGCTCCTTCAAGCACTGCGCCTGATGCGCGAGCACCCCGATGTGGCCGACCGCTACGCCGAGCGCTTCCGCCACGTTCTGGTTGATGAGTACCAGGATACCAACCGCGTCCAGTTCCTTCTGGTAGAGCGGTTGGCCCGTACGCACCGCAATATCTTTGTGGTGGGCGACGATGACCAGTCGATCTACGGTTGGCGTGGGGCGGACGTGAAGAACATCATCGACTTCCGCGAGCACTTCCCCGATGCGGCCGTGTATCGGTTGGAACAGAACTATCGCAGCACGGGCGCGATCCTAAGCTTTGCCAACGCGGTCATTCGCCACAACGAGTCGCGTTGGGAGAAGGAGCTGTGGACCGAGCGCGAGGAAGGCCCGAAGCCGCAGCTGGTGGTGACCTCCGATGAGGACGAGGAGGCCGAGGAGATCGCCCGGCGCATTGCGGCACTGACCGGCAGCGCAGATTGCCCGTATGGATCGATCGCCGTCTTCTACCGAACGCATGCGCAGTCGCGCCCTCTGGAAGATGCGTTCCTGCGCAGCCACATTCCCTATGTCTTGGTGGGTGGGGTCTACTTCTACCAGCGTCGGGAAGTGAAAGATCTGTTGAGCTACCTGCGGGTGCTGGCCAATCCCCGCGACGAGGTCAGCCTGCGCCGTGCACTGAGCGTGCCCAGGCGCGGGGTGGGAGAGACCTCGGTCGACCGGCTGCTCGAAACGGCCCAGTCGCGCGGATGCGATCCTCTCGATCTGGCGGCCGAGGGAGGTCCCGATCTGGTTCGCGGCAAGGCGCGGAAGGCGCTGGCCGAGTTTGGTGCGTTGATGCTGGGTTTGCGCGAGCGACTCGCCGAGCCGCCCGAGCGGATCCTGGGAGAGATCATCGAGCGCATCTCTTTCAAGCGCTATCTCGAGTCCCAGGGCGGCGAATGGGAAGAACGCGCGGCGAATGTCGACGAGCTTGTCGAGAGCGCCCGTTCCTTCAGCAGCTCGCGCGAGGGGGGCGTGCCCGAGTACTTGGACCAAGTCAGCTTGCTCACCAGCGTCGATGATTTGGACCGAGCGGCCGATCGCGTCACGCTGATGACGGTGCACAACGCCAAGGGACTCGAGTTTCCGCACGTCTTCGTGTGCGGGCTCGAGGAGGGGCTCTTTCCCCACGTTTCGGCCTTCGAGGACGACGCCGAACTCGAGGAAGAGCGGCGGCTCTTCTACGTGGCCTCCACACGTGCGAGGGATACGCTCCACCTTTCGGCCAGCCTGCTGCGCCGGCGGTTCAACACGGCCGCCGGGGGCGTTTCGCGCTTCATGAGCGAGGTGGCCGCGGACCTGTATGAGGAGTCCGAGGTCACCGCGCCATGGTCTTCGGGATCGCGGATGGGCGGTCGTGGCCGATTCGATGACAGGGGGGGGCGGTCCGGAGTGGGGCCAGGAGGGCATTCGACTGGGTCCGCATCGTGGCCATCGTCGGATCTGCTCCGCCGTTCAGGAAGCGGTCTGAAGGGTGGGGCGTCCTCGAAGAGCTGGGCGTCCTCGAAAGGCGGGGTGTCCTCGAAGGGCGGCGTGTCCTCGAAGGGCTGGGCGCCCTCGAAGGGCGAGTCGGTCGACACCTTCGGCGGGGCTACCGACTCCCTGGACCACCCGCTCGTGGGCCGCCGGGTCTTCCACGCCACCTTCGGCCCCGGAATCGTGGTGACAGCCGAGGGGAAGGGCGATCGCGCGCGGGTGACGGTCCGGTTCAACTCGGGCCAGACGCGCAAGGTGATCAGCGGTTATCTGGAGTGGGAAGCCTAAATCGGGCTCCTGGGTGCGCCTCGTGCGTGTGTCTCCTGGGTGCGCCTTGTGCGAGCGTCTCGTGGGTG
>CAZNJE010000016.1:7030-10412 GCA_964573295.1 uncultured bacterium
GTGCGCCTCGTGCGTGTGTCTCCTGGGTGCGCCTTGTGCGAGCGTCTCGTGGGTGCGCCTCGTGCGTGTGTCTCCTGGGTGCGCCTTGTGCGAGCGTCTCGTGGGTGTGCCTCGTGCGTGTGTCTCCTGGGTGCGCCTCGTGCGAGCGTCTCGTGGGTGTACCTCGTGCGTGTGTCTCCTGGGTGCGCCTCGTGCGAGCGTCTCGTGGGTGTGCCTCGTGCGTGCGCCTGGTGCGTGAGGAGAGTCGCCGGGAATGGACGCTGCCGACATCGACACGCTCTGTCGCTTATCGCGCCTCAGGCTCGCAGGGGAGGAACGTGCCGCGTTCGAACGGGATCTCGAGGCGATCCTGAGAATGGCCGAGCTCATCCGGGCTCGGGAAGATCTCAGGCCGGATCAGGGCCAGTCAGAGGCAGCCGGCTCCACAGACGGAGGCTCCGCAGCAGACGGCCGCTCCGCAGCAGACGGCCACGCCGCAGCGGACGGCCACGCCGCAGCGGACGGCCACGCCGCAGCGGACAGGCGCTCCGCAGCCCCTATCGCCGCCCTTTCCGTGGATGAGTTACGGCCCGATCGGCCCCGGCCGGGATGGCCGGCCGAGACCGCGCTCCACCAGGCCCCGCGCCAGATGGACGGCTTCTACGTCGCCCCCCCGATTCTGAGTGATCCACCCAATCCCCGCGACGTGCCCACGCCCGAAGCGCCGGGGACCTCGTCTGAGCCGGCCACGCCCGAAGCGCCGGGGACCTCGTCTGAGCCGGCCACGCCCGAAGCGCCGGGGACCTCGGGTGAACCCGATACCCAGGATCTTGCGGACGAGCCGGAGAGCCGGACATGAGCACGCGGGGCGGTCGCCTGGAGCAGATCCAGCGCCGCCTGCGTCGCGGCGATACGAGCCTGCTCGTTATCGTCGAGGGATACCTGGAAGCCATCGCACGTCATGACAATGAGATCGGCGCGTTTCTTCATGTGAACTCCGAGCATCTGCGCGAGCAGTCCCACCGGTTGCAGCTTCGCGTGGAGGCAGGGGACTGGCCGGGAGAGCTGACCGGCTCGGTCGTCGCGGTCAAGGACAACATCGCCCTCGCCACGACCCCGCTTACGGCGGGAAGTCGGATTTTGGCTGGCTACCAGCCCCTCGAGACGGCGACCGCGCTGAGGCGGCTTATCGAACGTGGGGCGCTGGTGGTGGGCAAGACCAACCTCGACGAGTTCGGGATGGGTTCTTCGACCGAGCACAGCGCTTACCAGCTGACCCGCAATCCCTTTGCCACCGACCGGGTACCCGGTGGCTCGAGTGGTGGGTCGGCCGCGGCCGTGGCCGGCGGCTTCTGCCAGGCGGCTCTGGGCAGCGACACGGGTGGGTCGATCCGCCAGCCGGCTGCCTTCTGCGGCCTGACGGGCCTCAAACCCACCTACGGTTCGGTGTCACGATACGGCCTCGTAGCCTACGCCAGTTCTATGGACCAGATCGGTCCGATGGCGTCGACAGCGGATGATTGCGCCCGGTTCTTCAAAGCAATGCGCGGATACGACCCGCGAGACGCCACCTCCCGACGGGCTTCTGCCCATGACGAGGACGGCCGCCGGCCGCGGCGGGCCGGAGTGGTCGCTGGCTACGCATCGCAATGCGAGCCTCAGGTCGCGGACGCCTTCGAGGCATTCTTGGGTCGTTGCCAGCGGCTGGGGCTCGAGCTCGAAGAGGTGGAGCTGCCGGCGGCTGAGGAAGCAGTGGCAGTGTACTACATTCTGGCTGCAGCCGAAGCCTCCTCGAACCTGGCGCGCTACGACGGTCTACACTACCCAGCGGCGTTTCCGCCCGCTGTCACCCTGGCCGAGTATTACAAAGCCGGGCGGTCGGCCTTGTTCGGCACCGAGGTCAAGCGGCGGATCCTCCTGGGGACCCACGTGCTGTCGGCGGGCTACTATGAACGGCAGTACCGTCGCGCCCAGCGGGTGCGCCGGGCCTGGACGGCCGCCCTCGAAGCATTGTTTGCCGACGTGGATATCCTCCTGCTGCCCACGACGAGCACGGCGGCCTTCGGTCTGGGCGAACGGCTCGCCGATCCGGTGGCGATGTATGGCAGCGATCAGTTCACGATCGGAGCGAATCTGACCGGCTATCCAGCTCTATCGGTGCCGGTTGGAGAAACTGATTCGGGGCTGCCGATTGGGGCGCAACTCTGGGGGCCGGCCGGGAGCGATGCGATGCTGCTCGCCTTCGCCCGGCTTCTCGACGAGGACGTGCCATTTGCTCCCCTTGCGGACAGTGCGGGGTCCCTCGTGGGCGGGAGGCCATCGAGGCCATGATGAACACGCGCGATCATCACGATCGACCGGACGATCGACCGGACGATCGACCGGACGCTCGACCGGACGCTCGACCGGCGTGCGGCCGGCCCGCCTTCGAGGTGGCCATCGGGCTGGAGATCCATGCCCAGCTCGCCACCGACAGCAAGCTCTTCTGCGCCTGTCCGGTCGACCCGGAGGCCGAGCCGAACAGCTGCTGTTGCCCGGTCTGCATGGGCCATCCGGGCGTGCTGCCGGTGGTCAATCGCGAGGCTGTGCGCCTGGGGCTTCGCGTGGCCGTCTCGGTGGAGGCAGAGGTTCTGCCCATCAGCGCATGGGCTCGAAAGAACTACTTCTACCCGGATCTGCCCAAAGGCTATCAGATCACGCAGTACGAGCATCCCCTGGCGCGAGGCGGCCGGTTGGCTTTCATGAGCGCCGGACGGGAGAGAACGTCTGATCTCATTCGGATGCATCTGGAGGAAGATGCCGGGCGCCTCCGGCACGAATCCGCCGGCACGCTCGTGGATTTGAACCGCTGCGGTACGGCACTGCTCGAGATCGTGACGGTCCCTACCCTGGCCTCGCCACGGGAAGCGCGCGATTTCGCGACCGCCTGCCGCCAGTTGCTGCAGTATTGCGAGGTTTGCAAGGGGCGGATGGAGCTGGGCCACCTGCGCTGTGACGCGAACGTCTCTTTGCGCAGGCCCGGGGAACACGATCTCGGAGTTCCGACCGAGATCAAGAACCTGAACTCGTTTCGTTCTTTGGAGAAGGCACTTGCAGCGGAAATCTCCAGACAATCCGAAGTTCTCTCGGAGGGCAGAGCGGTCACCCCCGCCACGTTGCTATGGGACGAGATGGCCGGCTGCACCCGTCTCATGCGCAGCAAGGAGACGCGCCCGGACTACCGCTACTTCCCCGAGCCCGACCTGCCGGCTTTGCGGGTGACCAGCGGCGACCTTGCGGAGGCGCGGGCCGCCGTGCCGGAGCTGCCCACCGACCGGGCGCGACGACTCGCCCGGCTGCCGGGGATCAGCACCGAGACGGCCGCTCGTCTGACCGCCCGGCGGGATACGGCCGACTACTTCGA
>CAZNJE010000016.1:10512-14754 GCA_964573295.1 uncultured bacterium
CCAGGTCGGCCTTGGGTCCGGTGACATAGAGTGGATCGGCACCACGGGCTCTCGTCGCCCGTGGCTCCGTCATCCAATCACCCCCATCACGCGGAGGGAGACGATCCCATGAAGGTGCTACTGATCGGCTCGGGTGGACGGGAGCACACGCTCGGCTGGGCGCTGGCCCATTCGCCACAGAGCCCCGAGATCCTGAGCATGCCCGGCAATCCGGGGCTCGCAGAGTTGGGAACCTGCCTTACCGGTGACCCGGCGCAGCACGAGGATGTGATCGAAGCCGTGCGGGAGCACGATGTCGAGCTGGTGATCATCGGTCCCGAAGCTCCGCTGGTCGGGGGGCTCGGCGATGCGCTCCGCGGTGCGCTCGGCCAGGCCGGCGTTCGGGTCTTCGGGCCCTCGGCGGCGGCCGCGGCGCTCGAAGGGAGCAAGGTCTTCGCCAAGGACCTGATGCGCGAGCACGGCATTCCCACGGCCGGATACCACGTGGTCGGAAGCGCGGAAGAGGCCCGGATCCTTCTCGATCAAATCGAGTACCCCCACGTCTTCAAGGCCGACGGGCTGGCGGGCGGTAAGGGAGCGCTCATCATCGAGAACCGCGAGCAAGCGGCCGAAGCTGTCGAGACCCTGATGGTTGCGCGTGCCTTCGGCACGGCGGGCGACCGCGTGGTCTTCGAGGAGTACCTCGAGGGCGAGGAGATGAGCGTCTTCGCGGTAGCATCAGGCGAGCAGTACGTGCTCATGCCACCCTCGCAGGACTACAAGCGGGCGCGCGATGGCGACCAGGGAGGCAACACCGGCGGCATGGGCGCTTACGCCCCCGTCGTCCGCTGGAACCCCGCCCTGGAGGCGAACGTGCGTCGCAAGGTGATCGAGCCGACCCTGCACGCGATGGCCGCCCGCGGCACCCCCTATAACGGCCTGCTCTACGCGGGACTCATGGTGGTCGGCGATGAGCCGCGGGTCGTGGAGTTCAACTGCCGTTTCGGGGATCCCGAGACCCAGGTCGTCTTGCCCGTTGCCGGTGGCGACTTGCTGGACCTTCTCTGGAAGGCCTCGGATCCGGACCGCCAGGAGGGGTTGCCGGCCTGTGAGCACGGTGGTCGGACCGCGGTCTGCGTCGTGGTGGCCTCCGAAGGCTATCCGGGCCGGCCGCGGACCGGAGGGGTGATCAGCGGCATCGCCGAGGCTCGGGAGCTGGAGGATGTGCTTGTCTTTCACGCCGGTACCCGCCGTCAGGGACCGGACTTGATCGCCTCGGGTGGCCGTGTGCTGGGCGTGGTCGGGGTCGGGGACGACCTCCCTCGAGCGCGCGAGCGCGCCTATGAAGGAGTTGGGCGGATTCGGTTTGACGGGACGTTCCACCGGGGCGATATTGCCTGGCGCGGGATGGAAGCGCTCGGCGAGTCGTTGTCGCCTCGATCCTGAGAGTAGCAAGAGAGTCGGTGCATCCTCTGGAAACACGGGAGATTCTCGAACATGGTCGCGACCGGAAAGAAAACGAAGAAGCCCCCCGCCGCCCGCAAGAAGCCGGCGGCCAGGAAAGCCGGTGCCGGCAAGCCCCAAGTGGGGGTGATCTACGCCAGTACCAGCGACGAGCCCGTCCTGAAGGAGTGCTGGGCGGTGCTCGAACGTTTCGGGATTCCATTCGAGACCCACATGTTCTCGGCCCACCGGCAGCCTGAGTTCACGGCCACCTACGCCAAGAGCGCTCGGAAGCGGGGCTTGCGCGTGCTGATCGCCGGGGCGGGCATGGCCGCGCACCTGCCCGGGGTCCTGGCGTCGATGACCACGCTGCCGGTGATCGGGGTACCGCTGTGTGGCTCAGCCTTTGAAGGCTACGATTCCTTGCTCTCGATGGTCCAGATGCCGGCCGGTGTGCCGGTGGCCACCGTAGCGGTCGGCAAGGCTGGGGCGAAGAACGCCGCGCTGCTGGCCGCGCAGATTCTGGCGCATCGCGAACCAACGCTGCAGCGCAAGCTCGACGATTTCAAGCGCCAGATGGAGAAGGGCGCCAAGCTATAGCGTCGGTCGCCGTAGTGTGGAGCTGAGCTGGACCTGACGCAGGCCGTCGAGCAGATCGTCTCGCCGCTGTCCGAGCCGTTTGAGAGGCCGCGGAGGGACCCTGTCCAGCAGGAAAGCCGTCATCAGCGGCAAGGCCATGCTGAGATCCGTTGCCAGCGCCAGGTCCTCGGTCTGCGGCATCAGGGCGCCCGAATGGGCCTGCTGCGGCAGGTCGGGATTGCCAGACGCGGGGCCTTGATCAGCTGCGGGTCTGTTCGTCGAGCCGGCCGCGGTCGGGTCAGTGGGCCAGAGCGCATCTGGATTGATCGGTTCGGTCCCGCCGGCCGGGTGCATATGGGCGTGCCCGGCCATGCGCAGGCTGAATGGCCGGTGACCTCGTTCCTTCCGTCCCAGAATCCGCTGCAGGTGCGCGGGAGACCCCAGCATCAGATTGGCTCCGACGCCTGCGCCGAGGCACCAGAATGCACACGATGAGCGTTCGCTCGTTGAGGCGGCCGCATTGAGGATCCCTGCCGACAGGTTCAAGTCCAGGCTGGCATCGATCGAGAGACGGTTGCCGACCTGAGCCAGCTGGGCGATGATCGATCCGAATGGTCCCTCGGCCGGCGATGGGTTGATGATGGGGATGCCGAGCTCATGCGCCGTCGACAGCAGGCCCGGGTACTCGACCCCCAGATCCTTCTCGCGCTGACGAAGCTCGCGCCCGATCCGGTCGTGTAGCTCGGCTGAGCCCATCGTCTTCTGGAGATCAGGCCCCGCGAGGAACTCCCGAAGCGTGCTTTCGGTGGCCTCGCGATCGGCTGCCGAAATGTGGCGGGCGGCGCTTTGGAACTCGGAGCCCTCGGGAACCGATGCCAGGACCGGCTTGCGCAGGGCGAGCAACGCATCGTAGTAGAGATTGGTGCCGGTCACCGCGAGCCAGTCGATGTAGCCGTGTCGAAGCAGGGGAACCAGGGCTGTCACGGCCAGACCGGTGACGGTCATCGGCGCGTCCAGGCTGAGGCCCACGGTGCGTTCGGGCTGATCGAGCAACTGGTCGGCGAGGCGGCGGGCCGCTAGCGCCAACCGCCCGGCGGTCGCGCCGCGGAAATGGGTCTGGAACAGCGCCGTGGCGCTCATTCCGATTTCGATGGGCCGGACGCTCCGAGCGGGCTCCGGCTGGGAGTGATCCCCGCGCGACTCCATGACAACTCCTAACGCCGGATCGGACGAAGGGCTTCTAGTGCCCGTTCGGTGTCCGGCTCCGTGATGCTAGGCAACCGGTGCCCGGTACGCAAGGGAGGGAACACCGATGGCGGACGAACCAATCGAACGGCGAGACGAACCGATGCTGCGGCGGGTCGAGTCGATCGGGGAGCCGGATGAGCCGACCGAGGGGCCAGGCGAGTCGATCGAGCCGGTTGAGGCGGTCGAGGAGTCGGGCGAGTCGATCGAGCCGGTCGAGCCGGTTGAGGCGGTCGAGGAGTCGGGCGAGCCGACCGAGCCGGTCGAGGATCCGGGCGAACGGATTGGGCTGCCCGAGGAGGGTTCCAGAGCCTGGACAGTCCTTCGGACGAGGGCGTCGGGGCTCCTGCGCGACGGCGAGCTGCTGATCCTGCCCGCCGAAGGTCTCTACGGGCTGCACGCCACGGGGGAGGCTGGACGCCGGCGCCTGATTGCCGCCAAGGGCGATCGGGCCGGCAAGCCGTTTATCGTGCTCCTGGCCGAACCCGCCGACGTGCAAAGGTATACGTCCGACCTACCGGACGAGTTGATGGACTGGATTGCTTCGGTATGGCCCGCGCCGCTCACCCTCGTGCTGCCGGCATCCCCGCAGCTACCCGCCGCACTGGCGCGGGAGGGACAGGTCGCCCTCCGCTGTCCAGACAGCCCTTGGCTGCGTTCAGTGGCATCTGCCTGCGACGAACCCCTGCTCAGCACCAGCGCGAACCGTGCCGGAGCAGCGCCCCCGGCGGCCGTCAGCGATCTGGATCCCTCCGTCCGGCGTGCCGCGGCGCTCATCGTCGACGGGGGCCGTCTGGGAGGGCAAGGGTCAACAGTGGCGCGTCTCACCCGCACGGGCGGCTGGACCGTGTTGCGCGAAGGCCTCTGGCGAGGCGACCGCCCCCCGATCGGATCGCGGGGTAACCCGCGCGTCTAGACCGCCGGGCGTTGGGGCGAGCGGGGGTTGAGACGGCCGAGGGTTGAGACGGCCGAGGGTTGAGACGGCCGAGGGTTGAG
>CAZNJE010000016.1:14854-19744 GCA_964573295.1 uncultured bacterium
GGTTGAGACGGCCGAGGGTTGAGACGGCCGAGGGTTGAGACGGCCGAGGGTTGAGACGGCCGAGGGTTGAGGCGAGCGGCGGCTAGCCCGACCACTCATGTGGTTGATCTCGCCTCTAGTTTCCTTCGTAGGGCAAGGCCCCCATATCGCCGCCGTCGTCGGCCGTGCCGATACAGGGGCTGTCGGCTCGCAGGTGGAAGTCGCCTTCGAGCCGCGGCGGTTGGGGCTCCTGGACGAAACCGGGATTGACCGTCAGGTTCGAGACCGGCAGGTCAACGCTGCCCGGGTAGATCGGGGTGGCAATTGGGTCTTCGGGACAGGCGCAATGCTCGCCGTAGTTGGGGCCCGACATGCTGCCGGTCGAATTGTTGTGCACGATCGTGACGAACGGCTGGTCCTCGTGCCAGACGATGCCATGACCGTTCCGATAGACGATGTTGTTGCGGACCTGAAGGTTGAGGTCGGGGTGGGTCTCATGCAGGTAGATCGCCGCGGGGCTATTGTTGTAGAGGGTGTTGTTGACCACCCAGCCCTCCGTGTTGGAGAAGTACTCGATCGTGCCCCCCAGCGTGCCCGTGGGGACCGGACGCATGCCGTTCATGATCAGGCAGAACTCGATATCGAACCGAGTGGTGTCCATGAAGGCCGACTGCACCAGGATATGGCCGCTCAGCTCGAAGTCGATCGTCGCCCCGTGGCCGCGAATGCAGGTGTCGGTGTTAATGAGGATCTCGCCCGTGGCGTGGTAGCGCTTGTTGGGATCCAGATCGACCAGATGCTCGAAGAACACCCCATTGTGTTCGCCCATCCCGGCCGCGGCCAGTGCGTCGCGCAAGTCGAGATCGTCGGAATCCTCGACCTCGACGGTGATGGTCTCGCTGATGCCCTCATTGCCCACAAGGTCGTAGGCGCGGGCCTGAAGCACGTGTTCCCCGGCGTGAAGCACGGGGTTGATGGTCCAGTCGTATTCGTACGGCGGGATCGAGTCGGTGCCGGCAATCCCGCGGTCGATGTAGAAGTCCACGTAAGCGACGGCCTCGTTGTCGGTGGCTTCGGCCGTCAGCGTGACGTCGTCGGATAGCATGGCGCCGTTCTCCGGGTAGGTGAGGTTGACCTCGGGCGGCGTGGTATCGGGCTCCTCGGTGACCTCAACCGTGACGCTCTCGCTGATGCCCTCGTTGCCCACAAGGTCGTAGGCGCGGGCCTGAAGCACGTGTTCCCCGGCGTGAAGCACGGGGTTGATGGTCCAGTCGTATTCGTACGGCGGGATCGAGTCGGTGCCGGCAATCCCGCGGTCGATGTAGAAGTCCACGTAAGCGACGGCCTCGTTGTCGGTGGCTTCGGCCGTCAGCGTGACGTCGTCGGATAGCATGGCGCCGTTCTCCGGGTAGGTGAGGTTGACCTCGGGCGGCGTGGTATCGGGCTGGCTGGAACTGCGCTCCTGGTCGTCTGAACAGGAACAGGCCAGTGCCCCGACGAGCAGGCAGCCCGCCAGCATCCAGAGCCGTTGCATCTTCATGGTCTTGTCCTCGCGATAAGCGTCCGTGCTTGGTTTCCTCCCGACAAGAAAGGGCTCCCCAGCTTCGGGCCCCCAAGAAACAACCATAGCATAGGTTTGAGCTGCAATGGCATCAAGCGCGGCGGGGCCCTCGAGCGCGTTCGGGGCGCCGCCGAACGAGCCGGAGGGCCAGCCGGTGCGGCGGGGGCGCCGCCGAGCACGTTTGGCGGTGCAACCGGAGGGATCCGATGTTCCATCCGGTCCGTTCGTTGACACCTGCTGGGGGCAACTCTAGAATACGAGCCAAGTTGCGCGGATCTCCGCGTGTAGGGATGCGGGAACCGGACGTGCAATGCGAGAGGGGGCTGATCGTGTTCCGGGTCGTGCTCATCTGCACCGGCAATACCTGCCGGAGCCCTATGGCCGAGAGCATTCTGTCGATGCTTCTCTCCGCCGAGAAGCTGGGTGGGAACGGAGACATGATCCGCACGCCCATTGAGGTGAGCTCTGCGGGGGTGGCCGCTGGCGAGGGGATGCCGGCCACGCCGGAGGCGTGCGCAGTTAGCGAACAGCAGGGATTGGACTTGTCGGCCCATCGGTCGCGGGGTCTGACCCCCGAGATGATCCTGAATGCCGACCTGATCGTGGCAATGGAAGAACATCACCGGCAGGCTGCGGTGCGGCTCATGCCCGAATGCGCTGACCGGATCACGACCCTGGCCGAGCTGGCGGGGCTGTTGCCGACTCGTGGAGTGGGCGATCCGATCGGCGGTGACGAGAACCGGTACCGGGAGACCTTCGCCCAGCTCGAAGAACTCTTGAAGCGCGCGGTGCCCAGGATCGTGACGCTGATGCGGGATCGTGCATCCGACCCGGGATAGCCGCTGAGGGATGACGCCGATCTAGAACGAATTCTCGTCCTCGGGGCGGTGGCTGGCGGAAGGATCATTCAGCAGCTGGGTGGTCGCCAGAGGTGCCAGTAGTGGTTGGCGGGACGGTTTTGGGCGTTGAGAGTGCCTTTGGCCGAGTGGTGGTTGGCGGTAGGGACGAAGTATCCGGTGGCCCCGGATAGGAAGGAGATCGACCCATGCGGATACAGATTGGCAGTGACCACCGCGGCTTCGAGCTCAAGCGGCGATTGTCGGCCTGGTTGAACGAAAAGGGGTACGAAGTCGTCGATCACGGATGTAACAGCGCTGAAGCTACCGATTACCCGGATCACGCCTACGCCGTCGCCCGCACGGTGGCCGCGAGTGACGATGACCTGGGGGTGCTGATCTGCTCGAACGGCGTAGGCATGTCCATGGCTGCCAACAAGGTGCCTGGTGTGCGGGCGGCCCTGTGCGTCACGCCCGCGATGGCCAGCCAGTCGCGGCGTCACAACGACGCCAACGTTCTGGCCCTGGGGGCCGACAACCTGGCGCCCGAGAAGAACCAGGCGATCCTCGAAGCCTGGCTGGAAGCCTCCTTCGAAGGCGGGCGTCATGCCCGTCGAGTTGAGAAGATCAGCGCCGGCGAGGTGACGGCCCGCTGTTGATCACGGCTGGAGACGGGTAAGCAGGCAAGCAAGCAGGCAAGCAAGCAAGCAGGCAAGCAGGCAAGCAAGCAGGCAAGCAAGCAAGCAAGCAAGCAGGCAAGCAGGCAAGCAGGTAAGAAGGCAAGAAGGATGAGTTGATGAGTAACGACTGCATCTTCTGCAAGATCGTCGCCGGAGAGATCCCGTCCGAGCGCATCTATGAGGATGACCTGGTGTTGGCATTCCGCGACATCTCGCCGGCGGCCCCGACACACGTATTGCTGATTCCCAAAGAGCACGTGCCCACCGCCGACGATCTCACCGAGGCGCATGCCGACGTGCTGACCGCCCTCACGCGCGCCGCACAGACGGTAGCCCGGCAGGAGGGGATCGAGGGGGCCTATCGACTGGTGGTCAACTGCGGTAAAGAGGCCGGCCAGGCGGTGTTTCATCTGCATGTGCACCTGATCGGAGGCCGGCGACTGACCTGGCCGCCCGGTTGATCTCGCGCGCACGGGTATCCGCGCAACCGGTTGACTGTGCGTCGCTTGGTCTGCCGTGTGCTCGGGTCTGCCGTGTGCCCGGGGCTGCCGCGTGCCCGGGGCTGCCGTGTGCTCGGGTCTGCCGTATGCTCGGCTCTGAGGCGTGCGCCCAGGTACGACGTGTCCCGGACGTGCGTCGGCTTGTCCGCGCCGCTTGTATGGGAACCTGCGGGCAACTACTGACATGAAAGGAAGCGTAAGGTCGCGCCCGCGGTGGTGACGCGGGGGAACGCTTAGGGTGATGAGGGAGGATGTGAGGAATGGAGCAACAGCCGGTCGAGTTCACCGAGGCCGTAGCACGCAGTCGCGAGGAGGTCGAGGAGGTGTCGCCACCCCTACGGGGGGTGTTCGAAGAAGTCGGCCGTGTCGTCGTCGGGCGCGAGGAGTTGACCCGCCGCCTGCTCGTGGGATTGCTGGCCGACGGCCATGTGCTTCTCGAAGGAGTACCGGGTTTGGCCAAGACCCTGGCGGTCAAGTCACTGGCCGCCAGCATCCGGGCTCACTTCTCCCGGATCCAGTTCACGCCCGACCTGCTGCCGGCCGATCTCACCGGCACGCTCATCTACGATCCTTCCACCGGCAGCTTCAACCCACGTAAGGGACCGCTGTTCGCGCACATCGTGCTGGCCGATGAGATCAACCGCGCCCCGGCGAAGGTGCAGAGCGCCCTCTTGGAGGCCATGCAGGAACGCCAGATTACGATCGGCGAAGAGACCCATCGCCTGGTCGAGCCCTACATGGTTCTGGCCACGCAGAATCCCATCGAGCAGGAAGGGACCTATCCGCTGCCGGAGGCGCAGGTCGACCGGTTCCTTCTGAAGGTCAAGCTGGATTACCCCGCGCGGCTCGAGGATCACCGCAGCATGGAGGCCGGTATCTTGGAACGGATGACCGGGCAGACCGTGCCGGTGGCCAATACGGTGCTCGAGTGCGATCACATCCTCAAGGCGCGTGAGGTGGTGCGACGGATTCCCATGGCTCAATCGGTGAGAGACTACATTGTAGACCTGGTTCTGGCGACCCGCCTGCCGGGTAAGATCAGTCCCCAACTGGAGGAGCTGGCGCCGCTGATTCGCTACGGCGCTTCACCGCGCGCGACGCTGGCCCTGGCGATGGCCGGCAAGGCCATGGCGCTTCTGATGGGACGTGGATCGGTCTATGGGGAAGACGTCAAAGAGGTCGCCCCCGACGTACTGCGCCACCGGGTGCTCGTGACCTACGAGGCCGAGGCGCGTGAAGTGACCTCCGAGGATATCGTCCAACAGATTCTGGATCATGTTCGGGTTCCTTAATCGTCGCCGAGAAGCGAGCACCGCGTCGGACCTGCCACGCAG
>CAZNJE010000016.1:19844-23028 GCA_964573295.1 uncultured bacterium
GCACCGGCCGGGATCCTGCCGGCCGAGATGCTCGCGCGTGTCCGCCGGATCGAGATCCGCACGAAGGCGCTGGTCAACGAGGTCTTCGCCGGCGAATACCACTCGGTCTTCAAGGGCCAGGGCATGGAGTTCGCCGAAGTCCGGGAGTATGTTCCCGGGGACGACATCCGCACGATCGACTGGAACGTGACGGCCCGCTTTGGAGCCCCCTTCATCAAGAAGTACGCCGAGGAACGCGAACTCACCGTCTTCTTCCTCGTCGATGCCAGTGCCTCACAGGCCTTCGGCAGCGTGGGCCGCAGCAAGATGGAACAGGCGGCCGAGACCTGCGCGCTGCTGGCCTTCTCCGCCATGGGCAATCAGGACAAGGTAGGCCTTCTCATCTTCACCGACCGGGACGAACGCCTTATCCCGCCTCGCAAGGGACGCTCCCATGGCCTGCGTCTCATTCGCGACATCCTCTACCACCAGCCCGAGGGCCGGGGTACCGACTTGGTCGCTGCCTGCGAGACGGCCATCCACGTGCTACGTCGGCGAAGCACGGTTTTCGTCCTGAGCGATTTCCTGATGGCCCTCGACGATCTCGATCGCCCGCTGGGCCGCCTGGCTCGCAAGCACGATGTGGTGGTCCTGACGCTGCGGGATCCGTTCGAAGATGGGTTGCCCGATCTCGGTCTCGTCGAATGGGAGGACCTGGAAACCGGACGGCGCGCGCTGGTCGACACCGGGGACCGCCGCACGCGCGAGGGACTTGCGGCCGCCTTTCGCGTTCAGCGCGAGCGTGTGACGGCGATCCTGCGGCGACACAGTATCGATCAGGTCGAGTTGACCGTGGGCACGGATCCGGTGGAGCCGCTCATGCGCTTCTTCCGGATGCGTGAGCGAAGACTGGGGCGCATGGGATGAGCGGACGGCCGGTACCAGTAGGGGGCAGATTGAGTGCGGATGCGCTTCCCACGGCGCGGTCCGCGGCGCGGGGCATCCTGCGAATCACTCTTTCGGCCACCCTGTTGGCTACTCTCCTCGTCGGGCCGATACTGCTCGGGGGCGGATGTCGGGAGACCCCACCGGCTATGGGCCACACCGAGTGGACCAGCCGGGTATCGGCCGACTCGGCTTCGGTGGGCGATCTGCTCACGCTGGAAGTATCGGGGCGCTGGCCCCAAGAGGGCGGGCCGGCGCATCTGGCATGGGGCTTGCCCGCCGATACGCTCTTGCTGGTCTCCCGCGACTCGGCGCGTGCCGAATCCGACTCGGTTTGGGCGGGGGCCGACTACCGCTTGCGCTTCTTGGCCACGCGGTCGGGACGATTCACGCTACCCCCGGTGGCACTGGTGGATGCTGCGGGCGATACGCTTTCCATGACCGAGACGCACGCGCTGGTCGTGGGTGGGCGTCTGGCGCCCGACGAGGATGTCCAACTGAGGCCCCTGGCCGAGATGGTGTCCCTGGACCGTTTCCCCGTGGTGTGGATGGCCGCGGCCGTTGCGCTGCTGGTGGCCGCCGCGGGCACGCTATGGTGGTGGTTGCGCCGCCGCAGGATGGGTGAGGAGGTTGCTGCCATCCCGCTGCCGCCGCCGGCCGTGGAGTTCGCCGAGCGCCTGGAGGCCCTCGAACTGCGGGGCCTGCCGGCGCGGGGTGAAATGCGCGTCTATGTGCAGCAGCTTTCCTGGGTGCTGCGCCGCTACTTGGGCCGGCGCTTCGAAGAGCCGGCCGTCGAGGCCACCCGGCCCGAGATCCTGCGCTGGCTGCCAAGAACGGTTCTGGCCGTGAAGGATCAGCGGGTATTGGCCGATTGGCTGGCCCGCACCGACGCGATCAAATTCGCGGGCGTGACTCCCTTGCTGAGCGAGACCGAAGAGCTGACCGCCGAAGCGCGGCGAATCGTCGCGCGCAGCGAAGCGGCCTTCCAGGAACACCTCGGAGAGGGAGCCCCGGATACCCTCGCCTCCGCGGCCGATCCTCGTACTTTCACCCGCTCGACCGGCACGGCCGGATCGCGCGGCACGGCCGGATCAGCACCTGTGGCCGGTTCATCAGGTGCGACCGGACGGCACGGCGCGGCTGGGACGACGGCCTCTTCAGCCCGGGCCGCACGAACGGATCAGGGGAGGGGTGCATCGTGAGCCTGGCCCATCCCTGGATGCTGTTGTTACTCTTGGCGATTCCCGCCGCTTGGTATGTGCGGCATCTCTTGCGCGAGCGGCTCGAGGGGGGGCTCGGATTCGCCACGCCGCCCGGGACGGGTCGCTTCGTGAGCCCGCGTACTGTCGGCTACCGTGCCTTGCCGCTGGTGCGTGCCATCGTCTTGGCGTTGCTGATCCTGTCCCTGGCTGCCCCACGATTGGGGCGCACCAAGGTGACCTCCTATTCGGATGGGATCGACATCGTTCTGGCGCTGGACATCTCGGGCAGCATGAAGGCGCTCGATTTCCAGCCGGGCAATCGACTGGACGCGGCGAAGGACGTTGCGCGCGAGTTCATCGCGGGCCGGACGGGCGATCGGATCGGACTCGTCGTCTTCGCATCGAACAGCTACACGCAGTGCCCGTTGACGACCGATTACCAGGTGCTCACGAGTCTCTTGGACGAGATCCAGATTGGGGATATCAAGGACGGCACCGCGGTGGGGATGGCCATCGGCAATGCCCTCAACCGCGTGAAGGAGATCCCGGGTGAGAGCCGTGTCGTTATTCTGCTCACCGACGGCATGAACAACACCGGGGTCCTGGATCCGTTGACCGCGGCTGGACTGGCTCGGGACATGGGGGTGCGCATCTACACCATCGGCGCCGGTACCAAGGGCAAGGCGCCCTATCCGGTGGAGCACCCTTTCTTCGGGCGCCAGACCCAGTATGTTGAGGTGGACCTTGATGAAGAGACGCTCCAGAAGATCGCCGATCTCACCGGCGGTCTCTACTTCCGCGCCCAAGACCGGGAGTCGTTGGCGCGGATCTACGAGCGGATCGACGCGCTCGAACGAACCCGTGTTGAAACCGAGGAGTATGTAGAGTATCGGGACCTGGGCGCGGTCTTGCTGTGGCCGGCCCTGGGCCTGGTCATTCTCGAACTGCTAGCCAGGGTGACCTGGCTGCGACGCGTGCCGTAGGGGCACTGCAAGACGCCGATGGTACCGCGTGACGGTAGCGTGCGAAGGTAGCGCGTGACGGTAGCGCGCGAAGGT
>CAZNJE010000016.1:23128-25070 GCA_964573295.1 uncultured bacterium
GCGAAGGTAGCGCGTGACGGTAGCGCGCGAAGGTACCGCGTGACGGTAGCGTGCGAAGGTAGCGCGCGTACCAATGCTCGCGTCACCACTGGGCCTGCTAGTGAGCTTGTGAGTCGGTTTGCTAGTGGGGCTGCTAGTGGGCTTGCGAGTGAGCTGGCACGTAGGCTTGCCGTAGGAAAAGGATTCGAAGCGACGATGCGATTCGCACATCCGGAACTACTGTGGTTGCTACTGGCGCTTCCAGTGCTGGCCGTCGTCGCGTGGTGGCGCTTGCGGGCGGCGGACCACCGGCTGCGCAGGGCCATGGGATCGCGGATGGCTACACGTTTGACGGCGCACGTGGCGCACGGACGCAGGCCCTGGACGGCCGCCGTGATCTTGCTGGTCGCTGCTTTGCTGATTCTGGGCGGTGCTCGCCCGCAGCGCGGCACGCAGTACGTCACCGCCACGCGCGAGGGGATCGACGTCATCGTGGCCCTCGACGTATCCGAAAGCATGCTGGCCGAGGATCTGAGACCCAACCGTCTGTTGCGGGCGCGTCAGGAAATCGGCGGCATCATCGACCGGTTGAAGGGCGACCGCATCGGTCTAGTGGCCTTCGCGGGAGCGGCCTTCGTGCAGTGTCCCCTAACGCTCGACTACGCCGCGGCGCGCATGTTTCTGGACTACATGGCCCCTCCGCTCATCCCCGAGCCGGGCACCAATCTCGCCCAGGCGATCTCGGTGGCGACGCGCGCCTTCGAGAGCGAGGGCGACGAGTTCAAGGCGCTGATTGTGATCAGTGATGGCGAGGACCACAGGGGCGGTCTCGAAGATGCCCTTGATGATGCCCGTGACCTGGGGGTGCGCATCTTCTCGGTTGGTATCGGAAGCGAGAGCGGTGAACCCATTCCCGAGCGCGATGAGTCCGGTGAGGTCGCCGGCTACAAGCGCGACCGTGAGGACCGGGTCGTCATGACCCGCTTGAATGAAGCACCACTGCAACAGGCGGCCGATGCCACCGGCGGGCTCTATGCTCGCGCGGGCGGCACGTTGGGGCTCGATCGCATCATCAGCGAGATCGAGGGAATGGAGAAGAAGGAACTGAGCGGCGGCATCCGCATGCTCTACGAGGATCGCTACCACTACTTCGTCTGGCCGGCCGTGGTATTGCTGCTTCTGCTGGGGTGGTTGCCGGGTCGCCGGCGCGGTATGCGCCCCGGCCACCTAGCTGCCCGAACAGCAAAGACCGGCCCGGCCGTGATCCTATCCGCGGCCCTGATGGCCGCCTCCTGGATTGGCGCTGCCACCGCCGAGACTGGCACTGCCCCTACGGAGAACAGTGGAGGTGTACCTCCGAGTGCCGTCGTCAGTGCCCCCGGCGGAGGCATGCCTTCGGGTGCCGTCGGCACGGCCCCCGGCGGAGGTATGCCTCCGGGTGTAGTACAGGGGATGCCGGGCGGCGGGCCGGAGTTGCCTCCAGGCAGTCCACAGGAAGAGGTCCTCGACGAAGAGACCTGGACTGAGCTCTTGACGCGCAACGAGGTCTACCGCAACGAGCATCCACAGGATCCACGGCCGTTGTATAACCTGGGTAACCTTTATCATCTGAAGGGTGAATTCGAAGATGCCGCCGGGTTCTACGACATCGCCGAAGGCCGTTCCAGTGAGCACCTTGCAGCCCGGGCGGCCTACAACCGGGGCAACACGCTCTACAAGATGGGGCGCTTACCCGAAGCACGCGACGCGTTTGCGCAGGCGATCGTCCGCGACCCGACCTTCGAGGCCGCGAAGGTGAATCTAGAGGTCACCCAACGCATGCTCGACCAGATGCAGCCGCAACCGGATTCGACCTCGCACCAACAGGACCAACAGGATCAGCAGGACCAACAGGACCAACAGGATCAGCAGGACCAACAGGATCAGCAGGACCAACAGGATCAGCAGGACCAACAGGACCAAC
>CAZNJE010000016.1:25170-42631 GCA_964573295.1 uncultured bacterium
AACAGGATCAGCAGGACCAACAGGATCAGCAGGACCAACAGGACCAACAGGACCAGCAGGATCAGGACGGGCAGGAGGCGGCCGACAGTCTGATGCAGAGGACCGATCCGCAGCTGCTTCAGCTGTTGAAAGCCCTGGAAGCCTCGGAGAAGGAACTGCTCGAGAAACGCTTCCAAGCTCGGTCTCGCAATGAGAAGGTCGAGAAGGACTGGTAGCCACCGGTAGGCAGAGGTAGCCACCGGTAGGCAGAGGTAGCCACCGGTAGGCAGAGGTAGCGACCGGCAGCCAGCGGCGGCGACGGGATGCGGAGGACGCATGCGCAGAATAGATCTGCGACTGAAGTTCGGGCGGGCTCGCTCGGGCTACGGGACCGTGAGTCCAAGCCGTGCGCGTGCGGGGTGGGGATCCGCGCGGGCCGCCGGGCTCGTGGTGCTCCCATTCCTTCTCGCGCTGTTCACGTCGCCGGCGGCTGGTGATCCCACCTTGACCGTGGAGGTCGACCGGCACGAGGTGCGCACCGGCGGGGTCATCATCCTCACGGTCAACCTCGAGGGGTTCTCGCGCGGAGCCAGCGAACCCCAGCTGCCTAGCACCGATGGCTTCGATGTCTATGACGCCGGGCGCAGCACGAACATCAGCCTCATCAATGGTCACCTGTCGAAGCGGACGACCTACACGTATCAGTTGCTGGCGCGCAAGGCGGGCGACTACGAGTTCGGGCCCGTGGTCGTGGAGGACGACGGCACCACCTACCGGTCGGACACTGTTTCTCTGACGGCACTCCCGGCCGGCGGCGTACCGACGCCGGGGCAACAGCGCGGGTCGAGGCGGGAGACACGGGCCAGCGATACCGAGCAGGATCGTGGCGTCTTCGCGCGGGTCGAGGTCGACAAACGGCAGGTGTATCAAGACGAACAGCTGACGCTCCATTTCAGGCTTTACCAGCGCCCGGGAGTGCGCGTGCTCGACATCACCGATTTCGTGCCGCCCCCGACCGAAGGCTTCTGGAAGGAGGATCTCGGTCCGCAGCAGGAGTACCGCGTGATCATTGACGGAGAGGAGTATCATGTTCGCGAACTCAGCTGGGCACTCTTTCCCACCACCACTGGCCAGCGGCTCATCGGAGAGGGAAGCCTGGTCTGCATGGTCCCGGCGCGGAGTTCTCGTCAGCGAGGCTTCGGAGACTTCTTCGGCCGAAGCCTGTTCGATTCCCAGCCGCTGCGTCTGTCGACCGAGCCGGTGACGATCGACGTCCGGCCGCTGCCGCGGGAGGGGCGCCCCGACGGCTTTACCGGTAGCGTGGGCGATTACCGGATCTCGGCGAGCTACGAACCGGCCGCCGCCCAGCAGGGAGAGCCACTGACGCTGACGGTCACCGTCTCGGGCACTGGTCACATCCAAACGATCGGGGTGCCACGCTGGCCCGCCTGGGATGATTTCCGGGTATTCGATTCGGGCGAGGCGGTCTCGATCCGCAAGTCGGGGGAGCGCGTCAGCGGTGAGAAGACCTTTACCCAGGTGCTCGTGCCCAACCGGAGCGGCCGTATCCAGATTCCGCCGATCGGCTTCGACTTTTTCGACCCGCAAACCGGCCGGTACCGGCGGGTCGAGACCGATCCGTTGCAGATTCCGGTCGCGCCGCCTGGGACAGTTCCGGGTGGTCCGGGGCGCCGTGATGTCGTAGCGCTTGGGGAGGACATTCTCTACATCCGGACACAGCTGGCCGGGGAACTCGGCCGTCCGGCCGAGGGGCTGTTGGAGGGCGGCCGTTGGGTGCACTTATTGCCGGTCGTGATCCTGATAGGTGCCGCGATGATCCGCCGCCGGCGCCAGGCGATCGAGAAAGACCCCGTGCTGGCGCGGCGTTCACGGGCACTGGCCCTTGCGCAGAAGGATCTTGCCGGCCTGCGAGAGTCGGATGCGTCGGGAGCGGCGGCTCTGGCGGCGACGGCCGAGGAGTACGTGAGCGACTGGCTGGATGTGGAAGCCCGCGGTCTTCGCCGCCCCGAGCTGGACCGGATGCTGGCGGCCGCTGGAGCCGGCGATGAAGCACGCGGCGATCTCATGGAGCTCTTCGCGTGGGCCGATGACGTTCGGTTCGGGGCTGGGGATCCGGCCCTCCTGCCCGAGCAGAAACGCCGCCTCGAGCGGTTGTTGCCGGTGCTCGACAAGCAGCTACGTGATGGCCTCCGTGCGAGGCGGGAGGTGCAGTCATGACCTCGCTGCGGAGAATGAGCTTGGCTGAGCGCGCGGGCACGCGCTCGTGCGTGAGGCTAACTGGGACCTCGGCCGCGAACTGGGGCACGCGCTCGGCCGCGAGTGCGACCGTGTGCCTGGTTTCGAGATTGCTTGTTGGGCTGGCTGTGGTGTTGGCATCGAGTACGGGGTTCGGCCCGGGCCTGGGGGGGTGGCCGTCGTTTGGAGCGGTCGAGGCCCGGGCCGAGGGCTGGTTCGAAGCTCGGGCCGAGGGCTGGTTCGAAGCTCGGGCCGAGGCCTGGGCCGAGGCTCGGGGCGAGTCGGCGCCCCACGGCGTCGTGCAAGCCCTGCAGAATGCCCGGCAGGCCTTCGAGTCAGAAAACTACGACGAGGCGCTCGCAGAGTATCGAGCGCTTCTGGACGCGGGGTGGGTCTCCGCCGGCCTGTACTACAATTTGGGTTGTGCCGCCTACCGTGCCGGCGAGCCCGGCTGGGCGGTGGCCTACTTCGAGGAGGCGCGACGTCTGAGCCCGCGGGATGGCGACATTCGTCACAACCTGCGCCAGGTCCGCAGCCGTCTCCAGGATCGCCTGCCCGACCAGCGTCCCTCCTGGTTGCTGGGCGCAATGGCCGGGGTGCTCGATGCGTTCGCCCCCGCCGACCTCGTGCGGTGGGCCCTGGGGGCCTTCTGGATCTTCACACTGCTCGTCGCCGCCCAATGGCTGGGGCCGCGTTCCTGGCGCCGGGTCGCCCGGGGGGCTTTGCGCGGCCTCCTGATCGTTGCCGCGGTGCTCGTCGCCGCCCTCGCCCTCAAGCTGTACCAGATGCAGACCGCGCCCAGTGGTGTCGTCGTGGCCGAGGAGGTTCAGGTCCTGACCGGTCCCCGCGAAGGCGAAACCGTGCAGTTCGTCCTGCACGCCGGCGCAATGCTCCATCTAGGCCGCCAGACCGGGGAGTGGCGGGAAGCCTACCTCGGTGAGGACATGCGCGGCTGGGTCCCCAAGGCGAAGGTGACCGAGTTGCACGGCCCTCGCTGGCGGCCTTAGACTCCAAGTTTACTCAATCTACAGTTGTCAGCGGCTGCCGATTGGGCTTAAGTTCGGTCAAGATTGGCCGAAGCGTCTCCGAACCGTGTTTCCACAAGGGGGGCCCGACAGCACGATGACCGCCGAGCAGTTCCTTTCTTACTTCAGTCGCGAACGATTCATACCTGACCTGCGTGCCCGATCGAAAGACGGCGTCCTGACCGAGCTCAGCCGCGTCCTGGCCCAGGACGGCGACATCCGAGATCCGGGCCTACTGATCGAGATGATCCGTCGCCGTGAGAGTCTGGGCAGCACGGGCGTCGGCAAGGGGGTAGCCATTCCCCATGGACGAAGTACGGCGGCCATGCAAACGAAGGTCGTCTTTGCTCGCTCGACGAGGGGCATTGATTTCGACGCCATGGATGGCGACCCATGTCAGCTCTTCTTCCTGATCGTCGCCCCCTACGAGGATCAGCGTCAGGAGTACTTGCCCCTGTTGGGCAAGATTGTCGAGACCGTGGCCAACGACGCCACGCGGGAGAAGTTGATCGGGGTGGAGACGTTCGAGGATTTTCAGTCGGCGGTGCGGGAGGTCTTCGGTGAGTGAGCGAGTGCAGAGACTGGCGCAGCTGCAGGATCTCGAGTTGATGATCCGTGAGGTCGAGGATCCGGACAGCAAGGAACGGGAAGAGGCGCTGGGTTTCTCAGTCAACGGCCTGGCACAGCTGCGCAAGGCCCACGACCGGTTGCTCAAGATCATCAGCAAGCAAGATCTGCGCGTCTATCAGCGGGTGCGGCGGCGCTACGACCGGGCGGTCGTACCGGTCATGAACCGCATCTGCCTGGGCTGCTTCCAGGAGTTGCCTACCTCCCGCACACCGGAGGTTGCCGATGGAGATCCCTTGCCGACCTGTGAGAGCTGCGGCCGGATTCTCTACTGGCTCTAGGGAGCGCAGAAAGGCACTAGCGGTCCATGAGCTCTGACTTCACGCTCCGCGGCGTGATGCTCCGTGACGCCAGCGGGATCTATCCCGACCGGTGGGATTTCGATGTACGGGACGGCCACTTGACGCAGCGGCGGCCGTCGGGGGATTCCCGTGCCAGGTGCCTCTACCTCACGCCTGGCTTCCACGACGCTCATGTTCACTTGCTGCACGAGGGGCTGGCCCGCACGCGCTGCGACTTCTCCGGCTGCCGTTCCTTGACCGAGGCCCTCGAGCGCCTGGGCGACTACTGCAGCGCTGCGCCGGAGGAGATCACCGCCATCTGGGGGGAGCGGTGGGACGAGAGTCTTTGGCCCGAACGACGGGCCCCGGGCCCCGAAGAGCTCGATCGCATCGAGAGCCGGCGTCCGGTCGTACTTCGGCGCATTTGTGGACACCGGGCGGCGCTCAACTCCGAAGCCCTACGTGTGGCGTCGGCATCCCTCGGCCCGCTCGATCCCGGCGGGCAGTTGGTCGAGGAGCAGGCTTGGGGCTTGGCGAAGCTGTGGCCGCCCTCGCCCACTGAACGAAGGGACGCGCTGCTCGCCGCTCAGGAGACCGCCTTCGGCCTCGGAATCACCCGCGTGAGCGAGATGGGCGGCACCGGTGCGCTCGAGACCTACCGGGCCCTGGCACGCAGTGGCGAACTACGGCTCACCGTGCTCCTCTACCTGCGTCCCACCCAGATCGAGGAGGCTCTCGATCTGCGCGAAGAGACGCGAAGGTCACCGTCGGCGTTGCGGGTGGGCGGCATCAAGATCTTTACCGATGGCTCGATCGGCGCACGGACCGCTGCGCTGCGCGACCCCTATGCGGACAGGCGCGATGAGCGCGGCCTGTTGCTGATGAGCGATGCGGATCTGCGCGACTGCCTGCGCCGCTGCCGGGAGCATGAGCTGCCGGTAGCGATCCACGCCATCGGTGACCGCGCGCTGGATCAGGTGATCGGCGAGTTGGCCCGGCTGGCCGGCGATGCGCCCCTTCCCGCTGGATGGGCTTCGGTCGAACATGCCGAACTCGTGGACGAGAAGCTGCTGGAGGTATCGAAGCGGATCGGTCTCACGCTCTCGATGCAACCGAACTTCGTGTCCCAGTGGGACGGACCGGGCGGGCTCTACGACGAAGCGCTCGGCGTCGTGCGACGGCGCCGGATGAATCCGTTCGCGGAAGTCCGGCGGCGCGGCATTCCCCTCACGTTCGGTTCCGATTGCATGCCGCTCGATCCCGCGCTGGGACTCTCCGGCGCGGTCCATCACCCGGAGCCCGCTTCTCGGTTGGATCCGAGTGAGGCCCTGTCCGTCTACCTCGGCTGTGATCAACGCCACCCGGCCGCCGGCCTGCGAGCGGGCTGGTGGGAACGGGCTCCCGACGGATTCGTCCTCTACCGCGAGGATCCCCTGCGGCTCTCCGGCGGGCGGCTTGCCGAGGCGCCGGTGGCCGGTGTGTGGTGGCGCGGCGGTTGGGTCCGGGAACCGGATGCCCCCCTCGAGGCGCTGGGGACGGCCGGGTCATGAGCGATCACATCGAGCAGCTGGACCGGGCACTCATCGAGTCGGCCATCCGACTCAGTCAGGTGCTCGAACGGCCCAAGCTGTACGAGGCCATCCGGGATCTGTGCCGGGATGTCTTCTCGGCCGAGGCCGTCAGCGTGCTCGTACTCGATCAGCGGCGCGGGCGATGGGAGTACCGCCTGGCCTACAATCAGCTCTGTGATCGCGATGAACTGCCGCCGTTGGCCTACCACGAGGGGTTGGCCGGATGGGTGGCGGCCCATCGCGAGCCGGTCATCATTCGCAACTCATCTCAGGACGGCCGCCTGCGTCATCTGGTCGATCGCAAGCTGGGCTTCGCGATCCGATCGGTGCTGGCGACCCCTATCTATCGGGGCGATGAGGTGATCGGTGTCCTGGAGGTTCTCAACTCCACACGGCCTGAGGGGTTCGACGAACGTCAACTGGACCTCCTAGGCGTGCTCGGTATGCAGTTCTCGGTGTCGCTCGAGAACGCGCGTCTGGTCGAGCTCTTGACCCGGGAGAAGCGCGAAAACCAGCTCCTGAACCGGGTGGGGCTCGAGTTGGCCAGTACCCTCAGCCTGCAAGACCTCTTGCCGCTCCTGGTGGAGCTCTTGGGGGAGTTGATTCGTTTCGAGGCCGTGGGCATCTACCTGCACCGCCGCCAGAGCGGCATGCTGGAGTGGTTCTACGGACGCGGGTATCCGCCTGGGTCGGAAGAACAGGTGCGGCTCAAGATTGGCCAAGGTGCCGTGGGCTGGGTCGCTGAGAACCGCCAGACTCTGGTGCTCTCCGACGTCCGCTCTGACCCCCGGTATCTGGACGCTCGCCCCGCCACGCGCAGCGAGATGACCGTGCCGTTGCAGGCCGGCGGCGATCTGGTGGGCGTCTTCAATCTCGAGAGCGATGATCTGGATGCCTACTCCGAACGCGATCTCAATCTGCTCGCGGCTTTTGGCAACCAAGCCGCCATCGCGATCCAGCGCGCGTGGTTCTACGACGAAACGATCGAGAAGCGGCGGTTGGAGGAGGAGGTCCGCATCGGACGGCGGATCCAGCGGCGGCTGCTGCCCGAGGCCGATCCCCAGTTCGAGGGACTCGATGTGGCGGCGTTCAATCAGCCGTCACTGCAGGTCAGCGGAGATCTGTTCGATTTCATCTTGGTTTCCGAGGACCAACTCGGCATGATGGTGGGGGACGTGGTGGGGAAGGGGATTCCCGCGGGGCTTCTGATGGCCAGTCTGCGGGCCAGTCTGCGGGCCGAGATCCGCAACAACTACTCCATCGCGACAATTCTCGTGAAGGTCAACCGGTTGATGTGGGAGAGCAGCGAGCTCGAGGATTTCGTGACGGTGGTCTACGGTGTGCTGGACCGCACGACCGGACGGCTGACCTACGCCAATGCGGGGCACGAGCCGCCGCTCCTGCTCCGCAGCACCGGTGAGATCGAGTGGCTCGAGACCGGTGGCACCGTGGTCGGCAGCTTCCCGGACGTGCGCTACGAGGAGGGGTTCGTGCAACTCGCTCCCGGCGATCTCTTGGCGTTCTACACTGACGGGATCACCGACGCGGCGTCGGTCACCGACGAGCCGTTCGGGCGCGAGCGACTGGTCCGAACGCTGCGGGCACGGACATTGGGCGCGGAGAGTTCCCGGCAGATTTGCCGCCGGTTGCTCGATGCCGTCCATGCCCATTGCGGCCAGGTGCATGTCGAGGACGATCTGACCGCGATCATCCTCCAGGCGCGGGAGATCCCGCGTGCCCGGCGCCCGGGCCGACAAACGGATTGAATGGCTGCGGCCGGAATGCGAGGATGAGCCCATGTTCAAGAAAGATCCAATCCATGAAGGCGGGGGCAACTCGGAGCAGAGCACTACGGTGGTGGGTTCGGGCGCCAGCTTCAACGGCGTGTTGAAGGTGAACGGGTCTCTGCGGGTCGACGGCGAGGTCGAGGGCACCGTGGAGATCGCCCGTCATCTCACCGTGGGCGCCTCGGGGGTGATGAAAGCCGACATCCGAGCGCACTCGGCGCTGGTGGCCGGCCGAATCAAGGGCACGATCCAGGCCCGGGACAAGGTGGAGCTGGAAAAGGGCTCCCGGCTGGAAGGCGACGTCCACGCCAACAGCTTCAAGATCATGGACGGAGCATTCTTCCAGGGCCAGTGTACGATGGGCGAGCCGCAATCCAGCGGGTCCACCGCGGGCGTGTCTACCGCAGGCGGGTCGGCGTCCGGCAGCTCGATTGCAGGTGGCTCGACATCGGGTGGCTCGAACTCTGCCGGCCATAGGCCTGGCGGCCGGCGGCCCGGCGCCGGGGGCGATGATCTGAAGGTCGTCGGCCGGTAGACGCCGGGGGCGATGATCTGAAGGTCATCGGCCGTTGGGCGCCTCGGAAGAAGGTCCGCTTGGTGAGCAATCGGTTGCGAAATGGCAGGGAGGACGGTCCGGAGTGAGCGCCTATCGTACGGCGGGGTTCGGCCCCGCACTGACCGACGGGGTCAAGTACCTGCTGATCTGGAACGTGATCTTCTACCTACTGCAGCATTTTATCTTGGCGAAGGGCGTTCCGGGGGTGGGCCTGTCCATGGAGCGCTTCCTGGGCCTCGTGCCGGTCTTGGTGCTCAAGAAGCTCTTCATCTGGCAGGTTGTCACCTATCTATTCCTGCATGGCGGCTTCTTCCACATCTTGTTCAATATGTTCGCCCTCTGGATGTTTGGCAGCGACCTCGAACGCATCTGGGGCACCCGGCGGTTTCTGACTTACTACTTCTTCACCGGTGTGGGCGCCGGCATTCTCACGCTTCTCTTCACCCCCGGCAGCATCGTGCCGACGATCGGTGCTTCGGGGGCGGTGTACGGGTTGCTTCTGGGTTTCGCCTATTACTTCCCCGAGCGGCGCATCTACCTCTACATGCTTTTCCCGGTGTCGGCGCGAGTGTTCGTCATCATTTTCGGAGCAATCGCCTTCCTCTCCTCCATCAGTCAGCAGGGTAGTGGGATCGCCCACATCGCACACCTGGGCGGACTGGTCTTTGGCTGGATCTACATCAAGTGGGCCGGCAAGTACCTCGACCGCTTCGAGGCCCGCCGGCGGAGAAACCGCTTACGGGTGGTCGACTTCCGCGGCGACGATCGTTAGCGCCGCAGATCGCCAGCGCCGCAGATGACGAATCGTCCCTGGATACAACGAGGCCCGGGGTCGGTGCCGTCCCCGGGCCTGGTCTATCTTTCCTGCGAAATCTCCCCGCGTGATCCGGTGGAAGACACCTGCGCGTGCCTTGTCGCCTCACGCAAGGCGGAGCGCCCTGGGCCGAGCGCCCCGAACTGAACACCCTGGGCCGAGCGCCCCGAACTGAACACCCTGGGCCGAGCGCCCCGGGCTGAGCGCCTCCAGCGCCGCTACTTCAGCAACAGCATCTGCCTGGAGCTCGTCCGGCCATCCACCGTTACGCGGTAGAAGTAGTTGCCCGCCGAAACCGGCTGCCCGGCGCCGTCGATGCCCCGCCAGTGAAGCTGATGCACGCCGGCATCCAGCGTGGCGTGATCGAGCAGGCGTTGTACGCGGGCGCCGGTGACGTCGAAGACATCCACGGTGACCGAACGCGCGGCGCTCTCGAGCTGGAAGACGATGCTGGTGGCCTGCGTGAACGGGTTCGGCGTGTTCTGCATGAGCAGCGCACGGTAGGTGTGGGGCAGATCGTCGACGCTGGTGGTGTAGAGCACCTGCACGTCGTCGATCGAGCGCGGCCGCACCTTGTAATCGTAGTCGTACGCCAGGATGCCGGTGACCTGGATGCTGTCACCCGGCGTGAAGGCCGGGTACTCCATGAAGTCATTCATGTCGGAGGTGAAATCGACGATGGCGGTGTCCGGACCGGCCATGAGGTACCACTCGCCAAACTGTCCGGAGATCAGCGGGATACTGTCGAGCACCGCCGGCTCCAAACGCGTCAGAGCCCACTCGTAGGGCTCGGCGCGGTTGTCCTGTGGACCGAGATCATCGTCGTCATCACAGTTGTAGACGATGTCATAGACGGTCAGATCGGTCACAACGACCTCGTCCTGCGCCGGACCCAGGTTCTCGTAGTACTGGACCCCAGGTGTGAAGCGCAGGTTGGTGCTGCCGAAATACTCCTCGACCCGGCCGGCCACCTTCACGCTGTCGCCGACAGCCATGTCGCCGGATTTGGCGACCCGAACGTAGAGGTGCTGGAACGGGCCCGCGTCGCCTTGCTGCAGGTAGTAGTACTGATTCTCGAGGGCGGTGACGCGACCGGTGGTGGTGACCACGATGTCCAAGTACATCGAGTCGTCCAGGACCAGGTCGGGAACGGTCTGGATCTGCTCAATGGTGGTGATCCCCTGCGAGAAGGTGAATTCGCCGTCGGGCATCATGACCAGCTCGCCCTCGGAAAGCACGCCCTCGACGTAGGCGATGTCGACCAGCCCGGGCATCATCTCCTCGGTGGTCAGGTGCACGACGCGATGATTGTCTGCGTCGCGCTCGGCCGAGAGGCAGAAGAGTCCGGAATCGAAGTAGTAGGCGTCGGGGTTCTCGGCGCTGGCCTCGTCGACGCCTACGGCAAAGAGAACGTCGATGGTGTTGTTGCTCGTGGCGCACAGGCCGCGCAGCTCGGGCGGGCAGTCGACACCTAGATCATCGATACAGTTGCGCGGGGCGATCTTGTAGCTGCCGTACTCGTAGACGAGGGCGCCCGCGGCGTACTCGAGGATGTCGCCCTCGTCGGGAAGCGGATAGTCGAACTCGCCCTCGGGGTCGGCTGAGTAGGCCGTCATCCAGATGAAGTCGCCCAAACCCACGCCGTCGGTCCAGAGCTGCCAGTCGTCGTACTGGTTGGGCTGTCCGGCGAAGAGCTCGTCGTCATTGATGTCCACCCGCACCAGCACGCCTTCGTAGGCCTCGTTGTAGAGACCGCTGTCATTGATATCGGTGATGGCCAGCTCTACCGGCTCGGGAACGGTCTCGGTGCCGATGACCTCCCAGCCGCAGGCGCTGCTGCAGTTATCGTGGGTGATGTCGATCTCGGAAAAATCGTAGTACTCTTGGTAGATCCCGGTCACGTTGACCAGGTCACCCTTGCGGACCAGTCCCAGGTGATCGCCGTAGGTGAACACCCAGATACCGGTGTATTGCCACCCGGTCGTGGGACGCGGCTCGGTTTCCTGGATGAAGAAGCCGAAGCGACCCGAAGCGGTCACGACCACGTTCTCGACCGTGACCTCGTCCTGATCGGGCGTGAAGCCGCCGAACCCCGACTGGATCTCGAAGATGGTGGTCAGTTCAGCGAACGCCGGTCCGCTCAGGCAGACCAGTAGGAGCAAGGGCACAACAAGACTGCGCATACACATCGGGTGTCCCTCCCTTGGAGACGAAATGCAATGGCTGGTGACGAACCCAGGGGTCTCTCCATGGGCATGTTTCTCAAACTGCCGGGATTATAGCGTGACAGACAAGCCAGGTCAAGGCGCGGAAAGTGTAAGGCTCTGTTGTGAAGCAAGTTAGCACGAAAGACTCGCTCAGAGGCCGAACAGTTCGCCTAGCAAAGCATTGACGGCGTCCTCAGGACTGCCGGCTTCGCCCGCCCTGAACCGGGTGAGGATCGAGGTGCACAGTGCGACCTGTCCCGCGCCGAAGTAACGCCGGGCGCCGAAGTAGGCTTGCTCAGGGGTTCCCGCCGTGTCGGGCTCGGGATAGAGGTTTACCTCGAGCAAGCTGGGATCCAGCCAGAGAAGCGGTTCGAGTTCCGGGGTGGGGCGGAAGAACTCGCTCATCTTGACGGTGGTGGAGGTCCTTAGCGAATCCACTCCGCCCAGGTCGGGCCCGCAATGGACGAACACGCTTCGGGGGAGCTGGATGTCGGTGATATAGACTTCGCCGTCGAACTGGGTGAAGAAGAAATCGATGCCGAACTGGTCTTGCCAGAACGCGCGGGTTAGACCGCCGCCGGTGCCGGCGAGGTTGTGCCCGGTGACGAGAAGAGCGCCTCCGGAGGAGGCGTAGCTAACGATCGCCGACTGGGCTAGACGAAGGTTCTCCACCATCTGGTCATCGCTTTGCGCGCTTCCATCGTAGTTGACGCTGCCGTACCAGACGACGCCCTTGAAGAGCTGGAAAAGCGGCAGTACCTCCTGGCGGCTACGGAAAACGCCCTCCTCCCACACGTCGTAGACGTGGTAGTTGCCGCCGGTGACCTCCTCGAGGCGCTCGCGCCAGAAGGTGTCGTCCACCCGGGCCGGACTCAAGGGCACCGCCGATCCAGCGTTATCGATCAAGAGGTACTCGCCGGATGGTTCTGCGACGGTCCACGTCCAGGAGATCGTGTCCGAGCCCGCGGCAGCCTTGTCGAAGAGCTGGAGGTAGACGGTGCGCTCGCCATAGCGGCCTTGGAAATGCTCGGGGAAGAATGCGCCCACCGTGTCGGGAGCGACGATGACTCTGGAGAGCGCGGGATCTTCGCCAGGGATCGTGTCGAGCCACATCTCGGCAAAGGCGACGGTTTCGCGCCCATCGAAATCTTCGGGAGTAAATGCGAATGAAACCGCTGGCAGGCTGGGCTTCAGATGGGTGGGATGGCGTGTGATGTCACTCCAGGTTACGCGGGGCACGGCGTTGGTGAGACCGAAGGTCTGTGAGCGCCCGATTGGATCGGCGGCTAGATCGTTGTCGATGGCGCGGACCTCGAAGGTGCGTTCCGCGAAGCTGCCGCCGACCGGCACGTCGAAGGTATCGACGGTGGCGGTCGTGAAGGTCCAGGACGGGTTCTCCCACCAAAGGCTGTCGTCATCGGCCGGTGTCCAGGGATCACTCCAACGGTAGGCGTAGCCGACGATCCGGCCATCGACGTCCGAACCCCACCATGACAGGATCGTGTGGTAGTTGGTTACCCGCAAGCTGTCGCCCAGAACGGCCAAGTGCGTCGTCGGGAGCTGGTTGGCCGGATAGCTCTCCTCGTCCACCAGGCATCCGCTCCAGGCTAGCGCCATGACCAGAGCGGCTGTCGCCAGACTCGCCAGACTCGCCAGACTCGCCAGACTCGCCAGACTCGCCAGACTCGCCAGACTCGCCAGGCTCGCCAGTCGGGTGGCCGTCGGTCTCGCATCTCCCTGCGGAAGAAGGCCACCGACGAGTCGGTGTGCACTACGGGAACAGAGGTGTCCAGCGCAGGCTGATCCAGCGCGTCCGGACCCGGGGCGCCCGGACCCAGAGCAGGTGGTTCCGGCTGAGGTACACCCGGTGCCGCGGAGACATCCTTTGCTCATGGCCTCATTGGTTCGCATCATGACCTACTTGATGATCAGGAACCGGCCGCGTTCGTAGTCGCCGGTCTCGTGATCCTCCACGCTGAAGATGTACAGCCCGCTGGCCACCGCTTGATCCTCGCGGGTGGTCAGATCCCAGGCCGCCATGTGCCCCGACATCGTCGGGGTGTCGCTGGCCGGGTTGTCCTTGTCGTCCGGATCGTAGATGCCACGCACGTTGCGGCCCGCGTAGGTGTCGCCGTCGAACCCGATCGTCTCGATCAGATCTCCCGCCAGATTGAATATGCGGATCGTGCAGCGGCGGGGCAGGCCACCGAAGTAGAGATAACGATCGCGGATCAAGCGCTCGTCCCAGGCCGCATCGCCGTGATACGGATTGGGGAAGACGAAGACCTTGCCATCCGGGGCGTCGGCTTCGGTGGCCCCAGGGATGCTGAAGGTGCCATTCTGGGTCACGCCCGACTCCAGCGATCCGATGTCGAGGCTGCCGGTGTCGAAGCTGGTGACCGACACCCAGTGCTTGAACCCGTCCCTCAGATTGTCTAGCCGATAGTTGAAGACCAGCTCGGTGGTGTCGCCTTCGTCGATGATCAGTTTCGGTTCCTCGGCCACGATGGCATCGAGCCCCGTGTTGTAGAAGAGCGAATCGACCAGGTCGAACTCTCCCAACAGGCGAAAGCCCTGGGTCTTGCTCTGCTCGCTCACGTAAACCCGGAAGCCCTCGAAATCCACGTTGCCGGTGCTGAGATCGACGAAACTCAGAGGGGCCGCGTCCCACCACAGGTCCAGGGTGCTGTGGGATGCCTCCACGACCAGGCGCGGTGAAGGCGGGGGTAGGGGGATCAACAGGTCGAGGTCGTAGGCTTCTTGCGCCTTGTCGGCGTGGAAGGCGATGTCTTCCTCGGCGGTCCGCGGTGGATTCGTATCCGGCCGCGGCTGACCACCCACCCAAGCGAAGGCCACCGAGACGGTGTCGCCGGGCTCGAAGAGCCAGTGCTCTCGTCCCGAAGGGTCGGTGACCGGTGTGGTGCCCAAAGGGCCGACCGATAGAAGGGTGACCGGATCGTTGTTGGGTGCTTCCACGGCACTGGTCGCGTCGCGCGACCCGTTGCTCAGCATCGCATAGCGCTCGACGTCTACGTCGGGCGTGTTGGGTAACTCACCCGAGGGATCCCAATTGTACCAGTTGAAGGAGACCGTCTTGGTGTCGATGCTGTCGGGCTTGGTGCCCAGCAAGGCGTACCCGGCCCAGGAAGGGCAATTGCCGCCGTCGAGCTGGAAGTGGTGCTCGGTGACCAGACGCAGTGAGTCGACGTAGGCGATGTCTTTGCGCTCGTACCATCCACTCGGAGGCCATTCATCGTGACCGTCCTTCCAGCCCGAGGCCAGCTCAGCGTAGAGCCCCACGTGGAGGTCGAAGAGCAGGGCCAACTCGTTGTCATTGACGATGTCGACCACCATGATCTTCAGCGCATCGTACGGTTCGAAGTCGAACTGGTAGATTTTCTGAATGACGCGTACGTTCAAGGGTTCGTGATCTTCCGCCTGAGTGGGCCCCCATCCGTAGTCGATGTATTCGCAGATGATGTCCTCGTAGCTGCGCGCGTTGACCGGATCCCAGTACTGGTGGTTCTTGAGGGTGGAGCGGATCAGAAACCCGTCTTGATCCGGACGGTATTCACTGCCGGTAGCATCGCTGCCGCCAAACCCGTCGATGGTGGCGGTACTCACCAGCGTGTCGGCATCGACCAGCTCTCCGGTCTCGGTGCGCAGGCCGCCGATCCAGAGTCCCGCGCGCACCAGGTGTTCCTCGGCTGAGTCGAGCGGAAACTCGAAGGAGGGATCGCGGCTGACAAAGTTGTTGCCGATGAAGCCGTCGGTCTGCAGGGCTAGGCCGATCTTGCCGGTGCCGGCCAGCGTCGCTTCGATGCCGTACCCGTTTTGTTGGACCTGCGGAGAGGGGTTCGAGGGCGGCGCGGGCGGACGGTCCTCACGCGAGCGCGCTTCGCTGGGCGGCGTCAGCAGTGTCGTACCCCACAGCGCTGTGGCCAAGAGGCCAAGAACCAAGAGTCCGTTGTGCAGGCGGCCAGTGCACAGGCGACTGGTGTTCAGGTGACCGGTCGCCAGGGGGCCGGTTGCCGAGGTGCCGGTCGCCAGGGGGCCGGTTGCCAAGGGACCCGTAGCCAGGGGACTACTGGCAATGGGCCTTCCGGCAAGAGCCCGGCGAGCGGGCGTGTCGTACCCGTTGCGGTTGGAGTAGGCAGTTCTTTCGGCTGCGGTCTTCTTCATCAATCACTCGCCAGGTTCAGCAGGACGATTCGGTCCTGCGCCGGATCGCTCAGAAACACCACCGAATCCTCGCTGCACAAAAAGCGTGGCACTTCGACCGGCGGCTCGATCTCGATCTTGCTTGCCGAATAGACCGTGTCGACGAATGCGCCGCTCACCAGGTATTTGAGGACACGGTTGCCTCCCGTGTCGGCCACGAAGACGTACTCCCCGTAACGGTCGCTGGCGACACCCTCGGGGGCGGTCAGCTGCCCGCCCTCTAGACCGATCGGATCGAGATAGGCCGCTACGGCAGTTGTATCCGGTTCCAGTCGTTGGACCCAGTTCTTGCCCGTGTCGGCCACCAGCAGCGGCGCGCCTGGCATGCCGGTGGCGATGCCCAACCCATGCGGCTCGATGACGAACCCGCTGCCGGTGCCGTTCTTGGAAACCACATGCAGATGGTCGCCCCAGCGGCTGTAGCACGAGATGGTGTCACGGGTGGCGTCACCGACATAGATGCGCAGGTTGGGGTCGGCCGCCAGGCCGCTGAATTCTCGCCAGCGTGAATCGCTGAAGCGATAGAGTGGGGAACCGCCCAGCCAGTAATAGATCTTGCATTGCATGTCGCCGGCATCGGCCACGATCACGAAGAGCGAGTCGCGCTTGACGACGGCGATCTGCGCGGGCTTGATCAGCTCTTCGAACTCGCCGATCAGGGACGGGGCGACCGGCTCGATGCGATTCGCATAGTAAGCGCCCACCCGGCTCGAGTCCTCGACCACGAACAGGTAGAGGCCGAACGTGGCGATCGACGTCGGGTGGGGGATGTTCCAGGTGGCCAGCAGATTGTAGGTCCCCGGTTCCGGGATCCGTCCCGGCTCGGGCTGGGGGGGGAGGTCGTACTGGCTTCCGCAGCCACCCATGAGCCAGACCACGCCAGCGACCGCCAGCAACCCGCCGGCGGCTGCGCTGCGCACCCACCCGGCTGGCACCCACCCGGCTGGCACCCACCCGGCTGGCATCCACCTGGTTGGCATCCACCTGGTTGGCACCCACTTGGTTGGCACCCACTTGGTTGGCACCCACTTGGTTGGCACCCACTTGGTTGGCACCCACTTGGTTTGCCCGGGGGTTACCATGGCACCTCCAGAGACCAGCGATGGATATTGCCGAAGGCTCCTCCATCTGAATAGGCGTAATCGAGTTGAATGACATTCTCGCCGTTGCGCAGGCGAACCCCGAATCCGGCGTGGACGTTCAGGGCGTCGGCGAAGAAGTCATACCCGCTGCGCAGGGAGAGGATCCGGCGGAAGGTGGCCTCCCCTGCCATGCGCACCGTCTCCTGGTTGTCCGCCACGTGTCCGATTTCCACCATGGTGAGAAGCTGCCAGGTGGAACTCACGTACGGGTCGATGCTGAAGCTCATGCGGAACTGGGTCGGCGGTGAGAAGCTACTGTAGCGGATCTCGGTGCCATCGCGGTTGCTCACGAATTCCCCGTCGGGACGCAGATCGGCGCCAAAGTCGTTGACGGCAATTCCGATGCGCGCGTCACGGTACCCAACGTAGTAGATGGCGCCCGCGTCGGCGAGGTAGGTCATCGACGAGGGGCCGCCCACCTCGGTGCCGTGGCCCTCGTACAGGATCTTGGCGCTCAAGCCGAAGCTGAGCTTGTCGGTTAGGGCGCGCGACGCACCCAGGACAGCGACCCAGGTAGTGTAACTGAAGCTGCGGCCGGTACCGAGAGGGTGAAACTCGTCGGTCTCGTCCATCTCGGCAAAAAGGCCGCGGAAAGAGAGGCCCACCGAGCCTCCGATGGCCGCAACCGGGAGGCAGGCGGCGACACCACCCATCGGGATGTCGGTCACATGGCGGATGGCGCTCACCTGCACGGCGCGGTCCGCCTCCAGGCCGATGCCGGCCGGATTGACATACAGGGCGGCGGGACCACTGATGCTGGCGCCGGTGGCGCCCGCCAGGGCGCTGGTGCGCGCGTCGACCGGGATCTTCAAGAAGACGCCAGAGGAAGTACCCACCCGCTGGCTGCCGAGCCCGGTCTGCGCCCCGGCCGGCATCGCGAAGATGGCGAGGGCTGCGAGGACGACGAGGGCTGCGAGGGGGGTGAGGAAGGTGAGGACCGTCCCAGCGAGTCGCAGGAACACACCGGTCTCTTCGAGCCCGGTCCGCTCGAGCCC
>CAZNJE010000016.1:42731-78925 GCA_964573295.1 uncultured bacterium
GGTCCGCTCGGGCCCGGTCCGCTCGGGCCCGGTCCGCTCGGGCCCGGTCCGCTCGGGCCCGGTCCGCTCGAGCCCGGTTCGCTCGAGCCTGGTCTGTCGTGCCCGGCTACCACTCATAAGTAATCCCCACACGAAAGGCCCGCGGAGCTCCGAGGTTCGAGGGATTGGCGAAGTTATAGAAGTTGCTCAGGATCGATCGGCGCAGGTCGCCCGCGGACTCGGGCGTGAGACTCTGCCCCGTTTCACGATTGTAGGCGGCGACGAGCTCTTCGTCGCCCAGGTGGTAATTGTCCGGGTTGTCGGAGACCCTCCATAGCGAACCCTTGCCGATTTCGTAAGCCTCCCCGGTTACCGGGTCGAACTCGAGCACCGTGCGGTAGTCGAACACGTTGAAGACGCTGAAGCTCGCCTCAATGCGCTCGCCGCCCACGCGGAAGCCCTTGCGCAGGGAGATGTCGCACGTCATGTCCATGGGCCCGTTGCGGGAGTAGGCATCGGCCGTCTGGTTGCCGAAAACGTCGAACGGCGTGTAGGCCCGGCCCGAACGGAGTTTATAAAATACGTTGAACTGAACATCGGTCGGCCAGCGTACGCCCAGCCAGGTAGGCGGTTCCTCGAATTCCTTGATGCGCAAGCTGGCCTGGGCGGTAAGCTTGTGCGGCCGGTTCCACCACAGGAATTCTTCGCCGAGCTCGGTTTCGCGGGAGTCGCCTCCGAGTTCCTGAATGAGCTTCGTCTTGTTTGGGTCCGAACTCTTGCCCTTGCCCACCGAGAAGGTATAGGACAGGGAGCCGGAGACGAAGTTCTTGCGCTTGCGAATCAGGCTGAGCTCGATGCCGCGGGTGCGTGCGTAGTCGGCGTTCCAGTAAATGAAGAAGTTGCTGCGCGTCGTCGTCCGGTCGCCGAGCGTCAGGCGGATGCTGGTCGGATAGTCGTACTGGTCCTTCCAGAAGAGGGTTGCCTTGGCGGCGGTTTCCTCGGTGAACTGGTACCCCGTGCCGATCTCGTACTGGACGCTGATCTTGGGGTTGAGCGTCGGGTTGCCGATCCGCGGGAACTCCTCGCTCGAGCGGGCATTGCTCTTCGCGTAGACGTAGTAGTACGGCGGCCGCTGGCTGTAGTGCCCGTAGTCGAAGAATACATGAGCGCGATCACTGATCGGAAAGGAAACGCCCACGCGTGGGCTGAGGTGCCCCTTGAAACGGTACCCGAAGAGGTCGTTGGTTTCGTCGTAGAACTTCTGTCGAAGCTCCTCGGTCATGTGCGGCTGGCTGCCCTGATCGAGCGCCTTGCGTACCTGCTCGCCCGGGAACCAGTAGTCGTAGGTGAGGCCGATCTGGGCCGTCAGGCCCTCGTAGTCGATCCGGTCCTGCACGTAGAAGTTGCCGACGTTGGGTGTGACGCGGAACATGTCGAATTCGCGCCCGAGCGGAAACTCGCTGTCCTCTCCGGGGACGACCGATCGAGCATCAACCGACAGGTACTGCACGATGTGATACTCGGCCGAGACGCCCCAGCTCAGCTCGTGCCGGCCCCTCTCCGCTTCCCAGTCGTTGGCGAGCCCATAGGTGATACTGTGATTGTCACGCCACAAGGGGGCATCGCCCAGATCGCGGAAGTAGGGGGTGTCGTAGTCGTTGTCCGGTAGCTCGCTCTCGATGTCGTTATCGGTGAATGTACTGTACTCATCGTAGTTCTTGCCGGCCACGTCGCGATGCGTGCCCGAGTAGTAGCGCCACAGCCGGAGGTTGGCCACGGTTTGGAGCCCCAGCGAGCGGTTCCACTGCAAGCTGAGGATGTTCGAGTCCTTCGAGACCGTGTAGTGATGGTCGAAATGATTCGCCCACGACCAGGGGTAGTTGTTGATATTGCGGTTGATGTCGCCGATGTCGGCGCCGCCCCAGTCTTGATTGAATCCCAGCGTTTTCGTCCAGGTCGCGGAGAGCTTGTTGTTGGCGTTGATCTTCCAAGCCGACTTCAGGACCAGGCGCCAATTGTTGGCGGCGTTGGGATAGAAGAAATCCCCGTAGCGGAAGCGAGAGCCCAGGATCTCATCACGAATCGAGGAGTCCAACCGATGGTTACCGCTCATGTCGCGGATGCTCGGGAGGTAGCCGTTGTCCAGATCGGTGGAGAGACTGCTATAGAAGGTGACCTCGGGCCGATCGACCCCGGCCAGACCCAGAAGTGAGCGGGCCAGCAGGTTCGGACCGCTCAGCTCCAAATAGATGTGATGAAGGTCGCGCGTGCCGAGACCCGAGTCGGTCTCGTAACTGAAGGAACCGCGCCAACGACGCGTACCCTCCTTCAGCCGGGTCTCAATGACGCCCGACATGGCCTGGCTGTACCTGGCGCCGAAGCCCCCGGTTTGGATGTTGACTTCTTGGGCGGCACGGGAGGCCACCTCGCTGCCCATCGACTCGCCCGAGAGCAGGTCCTTCACCTTGACGCCGTCGAGGACGAAGAGATTCTCATCGTCGCGGCCGCCCCGAATGTGAATTTTGCCGCGATCAACGATCACACCCGGCTGTTGGGCCACTACCTGGTCGAGGGTAGGAGCATCGGTGACCAGGGCGTCGAGTTCTTGTGCGGAGAAGGAATGCTGCGTGCTCGTCTTGTTGACGTCGATGACCGGGCGCGTGGCCCGGACCTCGATGGGGGACAGGACCCCGGCCGGTGTCGGGGTGAGGTGGAAGTCCACCTCGGTGGTCTCCCCGGCAGTGATCCGGACGACCCGCTCGACCGTTCTATATCCGATGTAGCTGACGACCACGGCATAGCGTCCCACCGGGATGCCTTCGATGCGGTAGGTCCCATCTTCCAAGGAGAAGGTGCCCGTGCTCGCGCCGGCCACCACGATGTTGGCGTTGGCCAGGACCCGGTCGGTTGCGCCATCCATCACGCGGCCGGCCAGAATACCCCGCTCGACCGCCTGGCGCTCCCCAGGTTCCTGCGCGGCCGTTGGCTGCGCGCGAGCCTCCTGGGCGGGAGCGTCCTGGGCTCGGGTTTCCTGCGCGCCGGCCGATACGAGCGCGCAGAGACTCAGGAAAAGCGCCGATAGGAGTCCTCGCAGCGGGGAATCAGCACAAAGCGCCCGCCGGCAGCGGCGGGCGAGACGCCCTCGTGAGGGTGTGTGCAACCGGTCTGGTATCATGGACCGCCCATGCAAGCGGAAGTGGTGGAGTCCCCCAAAGCTTGCCCGACTGTAGCAACGGGGCCGGGCGAGGGTCAAGACTGATGCCGATCAGCTGGGTTCGAGCAGGCCAGGCGACCGTGATGGGCGGGCAGGCGCGGGGCCCCGGACCTACCGGCGTCACGACCCGGCAATGGGGAGCGACGCCGAATGCTGGGTTCAAGCGAGTCAGGCGTTCGGCTCGAAGGTCAGAAAGGCGTCCGGTAGGCTCTCACCGGGCGATAGGCGCACGGGCTCCTCATCGCCGCGCTGGAGCAGTAGTGGCGCTTTGGGGGCCAGTTCGATCCAGATCTGGCGAAAGAGGCCCGAAGGGCGGTGGACCGCCCGGGGGGGGATCCAGAGGGCAATGCAATTGATGGACGCATCGCTTCCCGCGCGGGCGGCGTAGATGGCGGCTTGCTCGGCGCTCACCGAGAGCGGTGGGCACAATGTCAGCTGCACGTTGACGCCCAGGAACTGCTCCCCGCTGCTTGTCTGGGCGATGGCGCCGGCCTGATGCTCGCGTGGAGCCGCACTCGAGAGCGCCAGTTCGCGGGCGGCGGCCAGAAGCTGCATTTCGGCCTCGGTGACCGGCGGCGGGGAACCCGCGCCTGGGGAGTCGGCGCCTGGCGAATCGGCGCCTGGGGAACCCGCGCCTGGCGAATCGGCGCCTGGGGAACCCGCGCCTGGGGTATCAGCAGCTGGGCTATCAGCACACATCGAAATCCTCCCGTGAGGCCGCCGGGTCAGCGCCGGAGGCTCCGAACCAGGCGGCATAGCGGTCGAGCAATGCCTCGACGGTGGCCAGATCGTAGAGGTCCATGAGGGCTGCCCGCAAGCGGGATGCGTGCGGCAAGCCCTTCAGGTAGCCGCTGTAGTGCTTGCGCATTTCGACCACGGCCCGGCGCTCGCCCTTGTCGTTCACCGCCTCGCGAAGATGCTCCTTAAGGACGGCGAAACGTTCTTCGAGCGTCGGTGGGCGAAGGAGGCGCCCATGATCCAGCCATGCCCGCGTTTGAGCGAAAAGCCAGGGGTTGCCCACCGCGGCCCGTCCGATCATCACACCGTCGCAGGAGGTTTCGGTGAACATCCGGTCGGCGTCTTCGGGGGTGCGGACGTCCCCGTTGCCCACCACCGGGATCGCGACCGCCTGCTTGACCGCACGGATCCACGACCAGTCCGAGTGCACGCCGTAGCCCTGGCTGCGCAGGCGGGCGTGAACGGTGATGAAGGCGACGCCCGCGTCCTCGAGCCGCTGGGAGACCTCGATCACGTTCAGACTCTGCTCATCCCAGCCGAGGCGAATCTTGGCGGTCACCGGTAGCGCGATCGCATCGATGACGGCGCGCGTCATTGCCTCGAGCTTCTCGGGTTCGCGCAGCAGGCCCGCACCGCCGCCCTTGCCCGCCACCTTGCGGGCGGGGCAGCCGAAGTTCAGATCCACCCAGTCGGGACCCGCCTCCTCGGCTACGCGTGCGGCCTGCACCACCGAGTCGATACGGCTGCCAAAGATCTGGATGGCCACCGGGTGTTCGTCGGCAGCCAGCTCGAGCTTGCGGAAGCTCTTCTGTGCATCCCGGATGAGCCCCTCGGCCGAGATGAACTCGGTTACGACGGCATCAGCGCTAAAGCGGCGTGCGAGGCGTCGCATCGTCCGATCGGTGATATCGTCCAGCGGCGCCAGCAGCAGGGCACGGGGATGGTCGACTCCGGGAAGACTCACGCCGGCCTGCTCCTTCTCTCTGGAACGGACTTCGCCTTTGCCCTCGCCTGTGCGCGTGGGCCGGGAGGCGGACCGACCGGACGCGGTGCCTGTGCCGTGCGACGCAGCAATGGCTCCTGTCCCTTGACCCAGGCGTCGAGTTCTCCGGGGTCGGCTGCGGGGAGGGCGGATTTCGGGGAACGCGTCGTGACGAAGGCCTCCAGCAGGGTGACCAGGCCCCCCAGATCGCGGGCGCTCACCTCTTCGGCCGCGATGCGCGTGGGTCCCATGTTGTGGTAGTTGCCCAAGGGGAGGGCGAGGCCCGTGGCCGCATAACCGTGGGCCAGGAAGGCGGAGGCCTCGCACAGCCCTCCGTCCATCAGACAGCGCTGGTAGCGGAATCCGCGCCGTTCGCGAGCGAGGCGCTCGGCGCAGGTCTGCAAGAATCGGCTGAGGCCGGGATCGTAGACGCTCATGCGGTCACCGGCGCGAAGAACCGGTCCTTCGCCGATGCGGGCGCACGGAAGCGTCTTGCTGGTCTCGATGGCGATGATCGGTTGGTCCTTGTCCACATTGCCCGACCGCGCCAGAGCGGTAGCGCCGACCAGGCCCGCCTCTTCGGCGCGAGTGTAGATGACCTCCACCTCGGCGGGCACCTGGGAGGTGACCAGAGATTCGAGCAAGGCCGCCAGCGCGGCGCAGCCTACCAGGTCGTCAGCGGCGCGGGTTCGAATGCGGTCGCCCGCTCGCTCGTAGGCGGGTAGTTTCCAGGTACCCAGATCGCCGGGTGAGACCGCGGAGGTCGTCTCGATTCGAATCCACTGCACCCGCTTACGCGGTCCGCCCACCCGAACCGCGGTCACCCGACCCGGTACGGAACCGCCCGGAGAATGGACCTCTACGCGTGCGTCCTTGAAGTAGTGCGTGAGCACGCCGCCGTACCAGCGGCACCAGGCGAACCGTCCACGCGTCTCGGCGACGACGAAGCCGGGGTGATCCATGTGGGCCAGGAACGTCCAGCGGACCTTTCTACGACCCCGGCTGTAACGAACGTGCAAGTTGCCCCAAGGATCGTAGGCCGCTGGCAAGTCCAGCGATTCCGCGTGTTGCGCCAGGAAACCGCGGAGGTAGTGTTCGTGGTAGCTGGTCGACGGAAAGGATACTACGCTCCGGGTGAGGGAGAGGAGCTTGCGACGCGAAATCATGAGCAGGTTCCTTCTGGCGAATAAGTAGCTGCAAGAAACGGCGCGCTGTGACGAAGAGCATAGGATGGATGGGGCCGACTGCGGAAGCAGAGAAAATCGTTTTGGTGTTTCGAACGGCTTTGCTACCATCGATACACTGAAAAGAAGGACGAGTTCTTGGGCCCTTGACCCAAGTCATTTAGATGAGGAAGCCCATGTCGAATCAGCTAGGACGCAATCGGGGATCGGCGAGCCGAACGAAGGCGGGAGCGCTAGGTCTGCCGCCGGAGGTCGAACTGCGCGCGCTGATCTCGCTACTGGCCGACGATGACCACAAGATTGTCGCCATGGTGCGTGACAATCTGATGACGATGGGCAAACCCACCCTGCCGTACCTCGAAGAGGTCTTCGAGCACGTCGATCCGCGGCTTCGGCTGCGCGCGCGTCACATCGCTTCGCAGATCCGGGTGGATGTTCTCGAAAGCCTGTTCCGCCAGCTAGGGGCCACTGACGAAGCTTCCTTCGATCTGGAAGAGGCGCTTTGCGTGATCGCGCGCATCGAGTACCCGAACCTGGACCCGAAGGAAGTCGCCGAACAGCTTGAGGAAATGGCCGACGCCCTGCGGCCGCAAATGCCTCGGGTGGCGCCGGCGCGCGAGCGGGTCGACATTCTCAACCAGTACCTGTTCCGCGAACTGGGCTTCAAAGGCAACACCAACGATTTCTACAATCCCGACAACAGCTACCTCAACAAGGTGCTCGAGCACCGGCTGGGCATTCCGATCTCACTCTCAGCGGTCACGATTCTTCTGGGCCGGCGCCTGGGACTTCCGCTCTACGGCGTGGGCATGCCCAAGCACTTTCTGGTCAAGTATCAGGACCAGGAAGAGGAGTTCTTCATCGATCCCTTCAACGGGGGCCGTATCTTCGATCGCCGTGAATGCCTGCAGATGCTGACCTCTGACGGCTATTATGTCCGCGAGTCGTACGCGGCCGAGTACCTGGCCATCATCAGCCCGCGGGACATGATCATCCGTCTGCTGCGCAACCTGGTCCTGATCTACTCGAAGCTGAAGGACAAGGGGCGCGTGAAGCGGCTGTCCCATTACGTCGAGATCCTCCGCATGCGCGAGAAAGCTCGCGGCTAGAGCCCCCCCTCGCGCAAGAGGGTGGGCGGCTGGAGAGCCTTCGCGCGATCATGTCTGCGGCCAGATCCCGTTCTTGCCAGATGCCCTCCGTGCCGGACCCGTTCGTGCAGGTTCCGTTCGTGGCGGACCCGTTCGTGCCAGATCACGTTCGTGGCGGACCCGTTCGTGCCAGATCACGTTCGTGGCGGACCCGTTCGTGGCGGACCCGTTCGTGCCAGATGCTCTTTGTGTCAGATCCGGCTCACATCAGGATCGTGCCGGCCGGAATGCCAGCCGGCCGGAATGCCAGAGGACTTTGCATTTCCTTTTCGCTCCCGTATGCTCTTGGCCGCGATGCGGGGGTACCCACGCCCGCGGCGCGGAATCGCATTGTTCGCCCAGCATTACCGAGTGAGGAAGCCATGAAGACCATCATCGAGCCGTTCAAGATCAAGTCCGTCGAACCCATCCGCATGACCACCCGCGCCGAGCGGCAGGAGATCCTTGCCACGGCGGGCTACAATCTCTTCACGATCAAGGCCGAGGACGTCCTGATCGACTACCTCACCGACAGCGGCACCTCGAGCATGAGCAGCGAGCAGTGGGCGGCCATGATGCGCGGCGACGAATCCTACGCCGGCTCGCGCTCCTTCTTCCGCTTCGAAGAACGGATTCGCAAGATCACCGGCTTCGAGAACGTGATTCCTACCCACCAGGGTCGCGCCGCCGAGAAGATCCTCTTCAACGTCCTCAACAAGCCCGATGCGGTCTATCTGGGCAATACCCACTTCGACACGACGCGCGCCAACATCGAGTACTTGCAAGGGACTGCGATCGACCTCGTGATCGCTGAAGGGCTCGTACCCTCGAAGATCCATCCGTTCAAGGGCAACATCGATCTCGAGCGCCTCGAACAGAACCTCGAGAACTACGGGTCGCGCGTGGCCGGGGTTATCGTCACCGTGACGAACAACTCCGGCGGCGGCCAGCCGGTGAGCATGGAGAATATCCGCGAGGCGTCTCGCCTGGCGCACAAGCACGGCACGATCTTGATTCTGGACTCCTGCCGCTTCGCCGAGAACTCCTACTTCATCAAGATGCGTGAGGACGGCTACGCTGACAAGCCGCTCCTGTCGATTGCGCAGGAGATGTTCTCCTACGCGGACGCAACCACCATGAGCGCCAAGAAGGACGGCTTGGCCAACATTGGTGGTTTTCTGGCCTGCCACGACGAGGCGCTGGCCGCCCTGGCGCGCAATCTTCTGATCCTGACCGAGGGATTTCCCACCTACGGCGGCCTGGCCGGCCGCGATCTCGACGCCATCGCGCAGGGGCTCGTCGAGGTCCTCGAAGAAGACTACCTGCGCTACCGGATCCGCTCGGTGGAGTACTTCGCCGACAAGCTGCAGACCCTGGGTGTGCCGTTGATTTTGCCGGCGGGCGGCCATGCGGTCTATCTGGATGCCGGCGCTCTGCTGGAGCACATCCCACCCGAGGAGTTTCCCGGGCAGGTGCTGGCCAATGAGCTATACCTGGAGGGGGGCATCCGTGGAGTCGAGATCGGCAGCGTCATGTTCGGCAAGTCGGATCCCGAGACCGGGCGGGTGATCCCGGCGCCGATGGAACTGGTGCGCCTGGCGATTCCGCGCCGCGTCTACACGCAGAGCCACGTGGACTACTCGGCCGAGGTCATCGGCCAGGTGTATGAGCACCGAACCTCCCTACGGGGGCTCAAGATGGTCTACGAGGCACCCTTCCTGCGGCACTTCACGGCGCGTTTCGAGCCGCTGTGATGCCGCCGAACGGTGAAGAGCTGTGGACCGTGGTCAAGAGCGCGGCCACAGACCTCGGTCTCGATCGCATCGCCGTGGCGGACCCCCAAAGGAAACCCGATCCAGCTGGCCTCGACCGCTTCCTGGCCGAAGGGCGCCAGGCGGGGATGGACTACCTGGCGCGCCACCGCGACGTGAGGCTCGATCCCGATCGCATGCTGCCAGGCGTGCGGAGCATCGTCTGCGTGGCCGTCAGCTATCGCCCGTCAACGCTACCGGCCGATCGACCGACGGGCGGTTCGTCGACCGATCCCGCCATTGACGGGTTTGCCCCCGGGTCCGCCGGCGGACCGGCTAGCGGGACCACGACGCGGGCCGGCGGCGAGAGCACCTCTGGCGCCCCGGTTCCCGCTCGCATCGCGAGCTACGCACTCGGTGAAGACTACCACCGGGTGCTCAAGGACAAGCTTCATCAGCTACTTCGTACCATCCGGGAATCGGCGCCCGGCGTTCGCGGACGGGTGGCCGTCGACACCGCGCCGGTGCTCGAGCGGCATTGGGCCCGCGAGGCCGGCCTGGGTTGGATCGGCCGCCACGGCTGCCTGATCGTGCCGGGCTTAGGGTCGTTCGTCCTGCTGGGTGAGCTGTTCTTGGACCTCGCGCTGCCCGCCGGGCATCCGGTGGAAGCCCGCTGCGGTACCTGCCGGCGTTGCCTGGAGGCGTGTCCCACGGGGGCGCTGGTCGGCCCAGCCCGGCTGGATGCGCGGCGGTGCATCTCATACTGGACCGTCGAACATCGTGGCGCTTTCCCCGATTCGGCCCCCAAGATTTCCCCCTGGGTGTTCGGATGCGATCGGTGCCAGGAGGTGTGCCCTTGGAATCGTCACGCACCACCGGCGGCTTGTGCTGAAACGAGGGAACCGCTTGTGCCCGCGCACGCAGCCGCACAAGAGTTGCGCGAAGTCACCCCCGAGGTCTTCGAGCGTGTGTGGATGCGGACACCCATCGAGCGGGCGGGCTGGGAGGGACTACAACGCAACGTTCGCCAGCTGCTCGACGAAGCCGGCAATAAGGAGGGACCTTGACCGCGGCGGTGGGGTGAAGGTAGCCTACTGCAAATTCGCATAGGCTGAACTCCAATGGTGCCCGCCCCGTGCCTGGGGCATGCACATGGGACGGGTATTCTAGATAAGGAGCCGATATCATGGACAAGCAGTCGATCGAGAAGGTCATCGACGATCAGATTCGGCCGGGACTGCAGTCCCACGGTGGTGGGATCGATTTGATCGAAGTCAAGGACGCCAAGGTCTACGTGCGTCTCACCGGCGCGTGCGGTGGTTGCCCGATGGCCACGATGACGATGAAGCAAGGTGTCGAGCGTGCCCTGAAGGCTTCGTTCCCTGAGATCGAAGAGGTCGTCAATATCTAGCTCTACACGGAACCGCTAGCTCCACCCGGCCCCCCCAGGAGGGGTCCGCGGGGCCGCCGGACGAATCGCATGCGGAGGGGAGGCGCCTCCATGAGCCATAACGAGACCGGAGTCGGGGAAGGCAATCCTGCGTCGGCACCCGCGCCCTCGTCGAGCCGGTCGCAGGCGCTCGATCCGGTGCAAGGGCTTGAGCCGGCGAACCCGGTGACTCGGACTCCGGTGCGCGAAGCCGCGCGATGGTCCAAGACCGACCGCCGGGTACTGGGGGACGCCTGGAAGAACTGGATGCCCGGCGAGGCCCCGCAGCCCGTCGAGGCAGGCCCCGGCCAATACGTTTTCTTCCTTACCTTCTTCGCACTCGCGCTCTGCGCTGCTTGGATCTTTCTTGTGTGGCTGGCCCAGCCACGCCTGGCTTCGCTTGGCGTCGCGGGCGCGGGCCGTTACTTGGCCGTTGGGGGCAGCATCTTCTGGCTTTCAGTTCCGTTGATGCTGGGCCTGCACCTGACCCCGCTACGTTTCCCGGTGGGCATCACCCGCAGCCTCGAGTGGTGGCTGGTTGCCACCTGGCCGGCTTGTGAGATCATCTCCCGGTTGACGGGGTTCTCACGCGACCGGTTGGGGCACGCTTTCGTCCTGATGGCGAACCGGATGAGCCTGCGGGCCCGCCGCGGCTCGGGCAAAGACGGGATCCTCATGCTGGCGCCGCGGTGCCTCCGCCCGGAGGTCATGCGCGAGCTGCGCGCCCTCGCGAACGAGCGGGGCGCCAGTTTCGTCGTGGCCACCGGTGGCGAGGAGGCCCGGGAGGCTGTGCGGACTCAGCGGCCTGGAGCCGTGCTGGCCGTGGCCTGCGAGCGCGACCTGGTCGAAGGGCTGCGCGACGTGCTGCCGCGCTTCCTGGTTCAGGGGCTGTCAAACCGTCGGCCGGAGGGGCCCTGCCGGAACTCAGAGATCGACCTGGCGGTCGCCAAGGATCTGATGGACGCTCTCACCCGCAGCTGACGGCCGCGCCGCCGCGCGACCGGACCTCGGGCTCACTGTTGACGGGTGCCGCCGCGTCCGTAGCGGATGTGGTTGCCCCCGTGGCGGATGCCGGCGCTTACCTGGCTTGGGTCTGACCGAAGGGGCAATGACGGCGCAAGGCGCAGGCAGCGCAATCCGGCTTGCGAGCCGTGCAGACCGCGCGTCCGTGCGCGATCATCCGGTGCGAGAAATCCGTCCACTCCTTCCGCGGGATCAGTTCCATCAGATCGAACTCCACCTTGACCGGGTCCTGCTGCGCGGTGAGTCCCATGCGGCGCGACAGGCGTCCGACATGCGTATCGACCGTGATACCCGGCGTGTCGAAGCAATTGCCCAGGATCACGTTAGCCGTCTTGCGGCCCACACCGGGCAATGTGGTGAGTTCATCGAGCGTAGCTGGCAGGTTGCACTCGAACGCTTCGGTGAGTTGGCGCGAGGCCTCCTGAATGCTCTTGGCCTTGTTGTGATAGAAGCCGGTCGACCGGATGAGCTCCTCGATCGCCTCGCGGGGCGCGGCGGCAACCGCCGCCGGGTCGGGGAAGCGCTCGAAGAAGGCCGGCGTGACCTTGTTCACACGCTCGTCGGTGCACTGGGCCGACAGCACTGTGGCCACGTAGAGCTCGAAGGGATTGCGAAAGTCTAGACTGCACCGCGCGTCCGGATACGCGCGCTTCAAGCCGCGCAGGATCGCGCGGGCGCGTTTCTTCTTCTCGGCGGCCGGTTCGGCGGCCGGTTCGGCGGCCGGTTCGGCGGGCGTGCCCGCGGTCGTCTCGGTGGTCGTCTTGGCGCTCGTCCTGGTGTCCGTTTTGGCGCCCGCCTTGGCGCCGGACTTGGGCCGTGGCGTGGATGATGAAGCGGCCATGGTCTCGAGCGCTCCCTAGCCGGTCGCCGCGCGGGCCCGGTCGCGCCGGGCCTTCAGGTGGGCGACCATCTCTTCGGCGGATTTGGTGTTGAGAACCTGCTCGCGCGTGAGCCAGCCCTTCTGGGCCGTTGGCAAGGCCGGGAACACGTTGGCCATTGCCTCCGGGCTGTGCGCGTCTGGATTGATGCAGATCGAAATCCCGCGGGAGGTCGCCGCGCGGATGAGGCGCCAGTCCAAATCGAGCCTTTCGGGCGGCGCATTGAACTCGATCGCGACGCCATGGCGGCTCGCCGTATCGAAGATGCGGTCCCAGTCGACGCCATAGGCCTCGCGCTCGAGCAGCATGCGGCCCGATGGATGGGCCAGCAGCGTGACGGCCGGATGTTCCAAGGCAGCAACGATCCGATCGGTCATTTCATCGGGTTCCATACGCATCATGCTGTGTACCGAGGCGATGACGAAATCGAGCTCGGCGAGCACATCATCGGGCAAGTCCAGGCATCCGCTCGGCAGGATATCGCACTCGACCCCATGAAGAATCGTGAGGCCGGAAAAGTCGGGCCGCAGCTCTTCGACCTTGCCGGCCTGCCTGCGAAGTCGCTCGGGGGTCAGACCGCCGGCATAGAAGGCGGCTTGCGAGTGATCGGCTACCCCCACGTACTCCCATCCAAGGTCCGCGGCCGCCTGGATCATGTGGCGCAACGAGCCGCGGCCGTCGCTCCAGCTGGTGTGCATGTGCAGAATGCCGCGCAATTCCTCTGGCTGGACCAAACGTGGCAACCGCCCGGCCTCGGCCGCCTCGATCTCGCCGCGGCCCTCGCGCAGGACCGGATCGATATAGGGTAGGCCGGCCAGCCGGTAGATCTCCCTTTCAGAGCTTGGCAGGTCGGTTGGATCGACTCCGCGGCCCGCGAGACGGGCAAGGACCGCGCGGGTGTGCTCGTCGTTGCCGGTTTCCAGGAACAGACGAGCCGCGAAGTGCTCGGGCGGCACGACGACCAGCCGCTGGTCGGGTGTCTCTGGGGCACGGAAGACGACCGCGTCGCTTTCGCCGCCCGTGCCGCCCACGCCGTCTACGCCGCCCGTGCCGCCCACGCCGTCTACGCCGCCCGTGCCGTCTACGCCGCCCGTGCCGCCACTTCCTCCGCCAGCCTCCAGCCGGGCCCCTTCCTGGCTTGCCAGGCGGCCGAGCGTCGTCCGCGGCCGCTGGCTGGCGATGACCCAGGTGATCGTGCTGACCGTCTCCATCGCGCGGCGAACCTCGCCCGCCACGACGGCTTCCTCGATGTCGCGCACGTAGCGGAGACGCAAGGCAGTTCCCGCGACCAACTCCTCGGCCGCCGCTCGCAGCCACTGGCCGCCACCGTGGCGCAGGCGCTGGATCTCGCGCAACAGCTGCGTCTCGATGGCCGGGCCGAAGTCCTGCAAGCGCGTCAGCTGTCCGCGGCGGCAGGCCCGCGCGAGCTGGCGCATGCTGACGATCCCGAGCTGTTGCCACAGGGCACGCACCTGATGCGAAGTGAGGGAGGGGAGTTGCAGCAACTGGAACAGGCCCGGCGGAACCCGCAGGTGGAGCGCTTCCAAGCGGGTGGAGCCTCTACCGGTGGCAGCGGCGCGCAGCTGGTCGAGCGGTTCTCGTGGAACGTCGGCCGGCGGGGACCCGCCCCCGGCGAGAAACGCCTCCCACGCCTGGCGGTCGCCGTCGCGCGCCGCTTCGGCAGCTAGCCGATAGGCGCGGGTGGTCTCGCGATCCTGACCGAGGAGCTCGAGGGCAGTGCTCATCTGTTGTAAGTATCGGACAGCGGTCTCATGCGTCATGCGATTCGGTCCCTACGCCATCGACAGGACGGCATCGACCAGGCGTTCGATACCCGGCGCGATCTCGGCAACGTTCTTGCCCAGCATGTATGCTGGGGTGCTCACCACCTTGTGCGCGCGGTCCACGTGGGTTTCATCGACCAGGTGCATGGCGTGCACTGCGCCCATGGCCTCGATGTCGGAGCTCACCTTCGGGTCACCACCGATGGTCAGCTCTACCGGGATCGAGCGGCTGCCCAAGACCTTGGCCACCACGACCGGGGCGATGCAGATCGCACCGATTGGTTTCTTCTGCTCATAGATGGCCATGATGAGCCGGTCGACGTCCTCGCGCACGGTGAGATCGCGGCCCTTGAGGCCGTAGTCGCACAGATTCAGGGCGGCGCCGAACCCACCCGGGATCAGCAGGCCGCTGAGCTCACCGGGATCAGCCTTGCTCAAGGGCTGAATTTCGCCGCGAGCGATCCGCGCCGCCTCGACGAGCATGTTCCGACTCTCGTTCGCCTCCTCGCCGCGCAGGTGGTCGAATACACGGGCCTGGGGCGCATCCGGCGCAAAGCATACGCGTTCGACGCCCATACGGTCGAGGTGGTAGAGGGTCATGGTCGCTTCATGAATCTCGCTGCCGTCGTTGACGCCGCAACCTGACAGAAGCACGCCGAATCGCCGCATGTGTTGCCTCCTTGAAGACTCCTCGAAGACTCCTTGAAAACTCGTCCATCATAGCGTCATTGTGCCATCGTTCATACCAGATCAGTCCCAGCCTACTCCTGAGGCGCAGCCGGCTCAAGTCGCGGCCCGGGTTGCCGACCAGCCGCTGCAATGCTCTACTGACCAGCATCCGAATCCGGGTTCTGAGCACCCCGGTGCGGGAGGAAAGATCCGTCGAGGGGGCTTGCCCAGGGCAGCTCGGCGGGGGCAGCGCGCCGGGGGTGGCTTGCTCAGGACCGCTCGGCCGGGGTGGCTTGCTCGGGGCAGTCCGCTCGGGGGCGCTTTCCTTGCTGAAAGGACGGACAGTCAAGCTGCGAGTCTGAAGCCATACGGACAGTCCCGACGAAGTGGACGCGCCAGAGGCGCCAAGAGAGAGGAAGGGCATGCCCATCATCAGATTTCCGCCCCGACTGCCCACCGGCCGGACGTTTGATGTCGTCGGTCTTGGCGCCAACGCATGCGATCATCTGGTGCAGGTGCCCCGTCATCCAGCCGCGGGAGAGAAAGTGCGGTTCAGGGCCTATCATCGGGAAGGCGGCGGCCAGACGGCCACGGCGCTCGTGGCCATGCAGCGGTTGGGTGTACGCACGTGCTACATCGGCGGGGTGGGGGACGATGACGAGGGGCGGGATGTCCTGGCGGGACTGGCCCGAGAGGGGGTAGACATTTCGGCGGTGCGTGTGCGGCCGGGGGGCCTTACGCAGCGGGCCCTGATCCTGGTCGATGCCCACAGTGGGGAGCGAACGATCGTCTGGGGTCGGAGCGAGGGAATGGTGGTGAGTGCCGAGGAGATCGTGCCCGACCAGATCGAGGCAGGGCGCATCCTGCACACCGATGCCCAGGACCCCCGCGCTGCCGCGCGGGCGGCTCGTGTGGCCCGCGCGGCGGGCATGCCCGTGATGACTGACCTCGAGCCGGTTCGCCCCGGACTGGATGAGCTGTTGCCCGAGGTAGACTTCTTGATCTGCTCGGCCGAGTTTCCCGAGCGCGCTACCGGTCGCGCCGATCTGGGCGAGGCTCTTGGGCTGCTTCACGAGCGCACCCGCGGCGGGACCGTAATGACGACCCTGGGGGACCGCGGGGTGGCCCTTCTGCGGAAGGATGGTCTAGCCTACTTCCCAGCGTACCGCGTGGCTGCCATCGACACGACCGGTGCTGGCGACGTGTTCCACGGCGGCTTCGCCGTGGCGATGGTGATGGGGCTCGAGCTCGGCGCGGCCATCGACTTCGCCCAGGCGGTCGCGGCGATGAAGTGTCTTCATCCAGGAGGTCGAAGCGGTCTCCCGCGCGATCGCGAGGAGGTGCTTGCATTCCAGCGCAAGACGCCGCGCCGTGGGGCGGGTGTACAGCACGGGAGAAGCAAGTGACCCACGCGGGAGACGCAAGCGATCCGCTCAGGACACAAAGTTGCATTGTGTGGCAAATAGGGGCACACTTCGGCCATCGGTTCCATCCGCCGGTGAGGGTAGGCTTGACGGGGGAACAGATCGCGGATCAGATTGGTTGGACGTTGCATGGTGCGGAGGCCGGTCGTGCCGGCTGCCAAGGCCCAGGCCAAGGCCCAGGCCAAGGCCCAGGCCCAGGCCCAGGCCAAGGCCCGGTGGCGTTGGGGGGCGCGTGCGCCCCCCGGGGCGGAACGAAGCTGTCAGGTACCGAGGGAGGAAGGACAGACGATGGAGAAGGTGGTCATCTTGGGATCGGGACCCGCTGGATTGACTGCGGCGATCTACGCCGCGCGCGCGAAGCTGAACCCCCTGCTGGTGGATGGATTGCAACCCGGCGGGCAGCTCATGATTACGACCGAAGTGGAAAACTTTCCGGGGTTTCCCGAAGGCGTGACCGGTCCGGACTTGATGGATCTCCTGCGGAAGCAGGCCGAGCGTTTCGACACGCGTTTTGTCAACGGGCAGGTGATCGACGTCGATTTCTCGGGCGAGACGCGCAAGATCACAATCGAGGGTGGGGAGGTCATCGAAACCCAGACGGTGATCATCGCCACCGGTGCCTCCGCCAAGTGGCTGGGGCTCGAGTCGGAGCAGAAGCTGCAGGGCGCCGGCGTCAGCGCCTGCGCGACCTGTGACGGCTTCTTCTTCACCGGCAAGGAGATCGCGGTCGTCGGTGGTGGGGACACCGCGATGGAAGAGGCCACCTACTTGACCCATCATGCCTCGAAAGTGACGGTCATCCACCGACGGGACGAGTTACGGGCCTCGAAGTACATGCAGGAGTCCGCCATCAAGAACGAGAAGATCGAGTTCGCCTGGAACTCGGTGGTCGATGAGGTCCTCGACGTCGAGCAGGGGCGTGTCACCGGCGTCGTCCTGCGGGACGTCAACACGGATGAGCAAAGCACGCTGCCGGTTGAGGGACTCTTCATCGCCATCGGGCATTCGCCCAACACGGCGCCGTTCGTGGGCAAACTCGACATGAACGCGGAGGGGTACCTCATCACCAGTCCGCGCACCACGCATACCAGTGCGCCGGGTGTGTTTGCGGCCGGCGATGTCGCCGACGCTCGCTACCGGCAGGGGGTGAGCGCCGCCGGGACCGGGTGTATGGCGGCCATTGATGTCGAGCGCTTCCTGAACGGCGAGCCGCCGGATCTGAACCGGGACGTTTGATCCCGAACGCCCTCGAGGAGGGAAAGTCGCCATGGGACAGCCCATTGGAAGAAATATCGACGCTGAGAAGTTGCGTGAGATCATCGTCTACGGACATCCCACGTTGCGGGGAGTTGCTGAGCCGGTGGCCGAGGTGGATGGGCGTGTCGCCGCGTTCGTCGATCAGCTGTTCACGACGATGTACAATGCCCCGGGCATCGGACTGGCGGCGCCTCAAGTGAACGAGCTGATGCGCGTCTTCGTGGTCGACCCCTCCAGCGCCGACCGCGGGGGTGAGAAGCTGGCCATGATCAACCCTGAGATCTTGGAGATCGAGGGTATGACGACGTTCGAGGAAGGCTGCCTGAGCATTCCGGAGGTTTTCGCCGACGTCAAGCGGCCCGAACGCATCCGGGTGCGCTATGTCGACGTGGAGGGCAAGGTTCGCGAGCGGGAGTTCGAGGACATCATGGCGAGGGTGATCCAGCACGAGAACGATCACCTCGACGGTACGCTGTTCGTGGATCACCTGAGCCCGATGCGCCGATCGCTCTTGCGCAAGCGGCTGCGCGAGATCCAGGCCAGAGCTGAGTAAGGCATCGCGCCCATTGGACCGTGACACATGAGGAGGTGGGGATGGAGAAGGATACTCTACCCAAGACCGCGGGCGGTTCGCCCCATGGAGCAGGTGCGAGCGATCGCCCCCCGGTAATGGAGTCTGCGGGTGATGGAGTTCCCGCAACCGAGTCCCCGGGTGACGGGACTCGCGCAACCGGGGCCGTGGGGTCTGGAAGTGACCAAGCGCGGACGGTCGAGTTGAGCGATCTTTGGGATCGGATGGACGCGCCCGCTCTGCGGGCGTTCCTGCGCGAGGCAGCCAAGCTATGGCTGGCCCACGACGGGCTCTGGTTCCAGGCCGTCGAGCGCGAGCATGGGATGGAAGCCGCCATCGAATGCGACCGGCAGGCGTGGCACCGCTTCTCCCCAATCGAGGCAAAGCGGATCCTGAAGCAGCTTGGACGCGAGCGGGGGGACGGGCTCGACCTGCTCGAGCGGGCGCTGTTCCACCGTCTCTACAGCCATCTGAATGAGCAGGCCATCGAGCGGCCGGAGCCCGGGCGGCTCATCTTTCGCATGAAGAGCTGCAGGGTGCAGACAGCGCGTGAGCGTAAGAACCTGCCCGATTTCCCCTGTAAGAGCGTCGGGATCGTCGAGTACGAGCGTTTTGCCGAGGCGATCGATCCGCGCATACGAACGCGGTGTCTCAGCTGTCCGCCCGATCCGCGCACCGAGACCCACGTCTGTGCCTGGGAGTTCACACTTCCGTCAGACGGCGAGGTCGTGAGTGCCGCGTCGGCGAGTGACGCCGGGGCTAAGCCGGGCACGAAGCCGGACACGAAGCCGGACACGAAGCCGGACACAAAGCCGGACACAGAGCCAGGTGCGAAGAGGAGTTCGAAGCCGAGCACCAACACGGGTGCAGGGTCGGACGCAGCGCCTCATGACAGCCCAGCCCCAGGGTCCCGCACTGGAGAGGCGGAAGCATGATCGCGCCTCGGTCCAGCCCCATGAGGACCTGGATCGCGTGCGACGTGGGTTCGACAGCTGTCAAGGCGGTCGTCGTCGACGCGGATTCCGGGCGGCTACGCGATCAATGGTATCTACGGCACGGGACGCGGCAGGCCGATGGCACCGCGCGTTTGCTGCGCCGGCTGGAGCAGCAACATCCGGGCTGGCTCGAGGGCGGTGCGGTGTGCTTCACCGGAAGTGGGGGACGTTCGCTGGCCCAGCGCCTGGGATGCCCGTTCGTGCAAGAAGTCAATGCGGTCGCCCTCGCCACCGAGCGCCGCTACCCGAAGGCCGGCAGCATCGTGGATCTGGGCGGCCAGGACGCGAAGATCATCGTCTGGCAGAACACCGGCGAGGGCGAGGGACCCTCTGCTCGCCGCAAGTTCTTCAGCATGAACGACAAGTGCGCTGGGGGCACCGGGGCGGTGATCGACCGCATCGTCGCGAAGCTGGGCCTGCCACCCGACACGGTGCGCTCGCTCCGGCTAGGCAGCATCCGCACCCACCCGGTTGCGGCGCGGTGCGGTGTCTTCGCGGAAACCGACATCAACGGGCTTCAGAAACAGGGGATTCCCCCCGACGAGCTTCTGGCTTCGCTTTTCGAGGCCATCGTGCATCAGAATCTGAGCGTGTTGACCCGCGGGGCCACGCTCCTGCCGCCGGTGCTGCTGCTGGGCGGCCCGCATGCGTTCCTGCCCGGATTGGTGGACGCATGGCGTGAGGCACTCACCACACTGTGGCGCGAACGGCGGGTCGATCTGCCCGGGGATGCCGGCGAGGCCGAGGTCGTGATCGTTCCCGAACACGCCTGCTACTTCGCCGCACTGGGCGCGATCGATTACGCGCAGCAGACCCATGGGACCGCCGAGGGCAGGAGTGCGCCGAGCGGTTCCGACAGTGGCGCATATGCCGGTCCCCGCGGAGACGAGGTCCTGCGCGAGTTGGAGGCCCTCCTGGCCTCGCCGGCCGATCTGGCGGGCGACCCGGGGCTGCTCTCATGTGCCGCCGAGCGCGAAGCGGTCCATGAGCTAGCCCGGCAGGGTTCGCCCCGAGGATTCGGGCGCAGTCGCCGCGCATCCTTACCGGCCCGCCACGCGGGTGATGACCAGGGAGAGACGGTATGTGAGGTGGTCATGGGCCTCGATGCCGGCTCGACCTCGACGAAAGCTGTGCTACTCGATCTGCAGGGCACGCTCCTCGAGAAGGCCTATCGCCTCTCAGGGGGCGATCCCCTGGCCGATGCGCGTGCCCTGCTTGCCGAGCTGGAAGGCAAGGCCGCCGAGGCCGGCGTCGCGCTGTGTGTGCGCGGCTTGGGCGTCACCGGGTACGCGAAGGACATGCTCGGCGAGTTTCTGGGAGCCGACCTGGCGCTGGTCGAGACCGTGGCGCACGCCCGCAGCGCGCTCACCATCGAACCGCGAGCGGAGGTCATCGTCGACATCGGTGGCCAGGACATCAAGGTGCTGGTGCTGCGCGACGGACGGGTGCGCGACTTCAAGCTCAACAGCCAGTGCTCGGCCGGCAACGGGTTCTTCTTGCAGTCGACGGCCCGGCGGTTCGAGATCCCGCTCACCGAGTTTGCCGATCACGCCTTCCGGGCCACCCGGGCCCCGCGCTTCAACGTGGGATGCGCCGTGTTCTTGGAAGCCGACATCGTCAACTTCCAGCAGATCGGCTGGCAGCCCGAGGAAATCCTCGCCGGGCTGGTTCGGGTCCTGCCGAAGAACGTCTGGCTCCACGTCGTCGGCGAGCCCAATCTGGAACGTCTGGGGCACCGCTTCATCCTTCAGGGGGGCACCCAGCGCAATGAGGCGGCCGTCAAGGCCCAGATCGATTTCATTCACGACCGTGTGCCCGGGGCCGAGGTGCGAGTGCACCCGCACGCGGGCGAATCGGGCGCCATCGGCGCGGCCCTTGAGCTGATTCGCCTGGGCGTGGGCGAGCGCAGCCGGTTCTTGGGGTTTGAGGCGGTGCGCTCGTTGGTCGTGCGGGCCCGGCAAGACGAGTCGACCCGCTGCCGGTTGTGTGCCAACCGCTGTCAGCGCACCTTCCTGGAAGCTCATAGTCCCCAGGGCGACGTGCGCACCTTCATCGTGGCCTCCTGTGAACTCGGCCGCGTTCAGGAAGGCGCTGGGGGAGGAACTGGGCGAGGCGCCGCGGAACGCGCCGCGGAACGCGCCGCGGAAGGCGCCGGGGAAGGCGCCGCGGAAGAGGCCGGAGGCGCACCGACGAAGACGCCGCCCGACTTCTCCGGCCGCGCCGCCCGCCTGGCGTTCACCCTCCCATCCGGCATCGTGTCCGGTGTCGCCCAGGAACGCGACTGGGCCGATCAGGCGCCGGGGCTTCCCTGGCTTCGCACCCGGGCTCACGCGCGGCGGTTGCGCCGGTCGGTGCGCATCGGGATTCCTCGGGCACTGAACCTCTTCCAGAGCGCCTCGTTCTTCATGGGCTACCTGCACGCGCTCGGCTTGGGGCCCAAGCAGCTCATCACCTCGGGTCAGACCACCGAGAAACTCTTTCGCGCCGGGGTACGCCGGGGTGCGGTCGACAGTTGCTATCCCACCAAGGTGGCCATGGCCCATGTGCACGATTTGCTCTTCCGCCGCGAACTCGACTGGCTGTTCTTCCCGATCCTGATCAACCTGCCCCAGGACCAGACACCGGCCGCCGGCGCCACGGTTTGTCCCAGCTCGCAAGCCGCGCCCGAGGTCATCAGGGCCGCCTTCACCCGGGAAGGTGATCTGTTCGCGCAGCGCAACTGTCGCTTCTTGAGTCCGGTGTTCCACATGGCCGAGCCGGCCCTCTTCGAACGCCAGATGCTCACGTTCTGGCGGCCTTTGCTGGGCGTGACCGCCCGGGAGAACAGGGCGGCCATCGGACTGGCGCGCGCCGCGGTGACCGAGACGCTCGAGAAACGGCTGCGCCGGCCGGCTCTGGAAGAGATTCTGCGGCTGGAGCGCTCCGGCGACGTGGGCCTCGTGGCCATGGGCCGGCCCTACCACGATGACCCTGGCCTGAATCACCGCATCTTCAAAGACTTGAACCAGCGTGGCTATCCGATCTTCTCGATCACCGCGCTGCCGCGGGACCGCCGGTGGCTCATGCGTCTGTTTGGTGAGGAGATCACGCGCGGGCGGATCGCCGGACCCTTCGACATCTCCGACGTGTGGCAGCACAGCTTCAGCGCGAACTCGAATGCCAAGGTGTGGGCGGCCAAGATCGTGGCGCGGTGCCCGCAACTGGCGGCGTTGGACGTCAGTAGCTTCCGCTGTGGTCACGACGCCCCCATCTACGCTACGGTAGAGGCGATTCTCGAGGCGGCCGGCAGGCCGTACTTCACCTTTCACGACATCGATGAGAACCGGCCGTCGGGGGCCATCCGCCTGCGGGTGGAGACGATCGACTACTCCCTGCGCGAATACCGACGGCGTTTCGTGCAAGCGGCGGCGCCCGCGACTGCCGGTGTCGGGGAAACGCCCGAGGCGGCCATTCTGGGGACACTGTAGCCGAACCCAGGGCCGAGAGAACCTGAGGAGGCGCTGTGAACATCTCGCCGTCGGAACAGTCGGAACAGTCGGAACAGATGCCACCGGATCGGTCAGGAGTGGAGTGTCCGGAGGCGCACGCGAATGCCTCTGCGGACGAGCGCGGAAAGTCGCCCGCAGCTTTGCATGGAGAGACGCGCGGGGCCTTGCCGGCCGGCGCATCCGGCGGACCCGATGCCGGACCCGATGGCGGACCCGATGCCGGATCCGATGCCGGATCCGATGCCCGACCCGATGCCGGCCCCTATGGCGACCCCGAGCAGCACTACCGGATTGCGACTCCACCGCCGCTGGGTCCCGATGCCCGCCAACGGGTGACCCTGCTGTTTCAGGGACTCACCCAGTCGCACGGTCGTCTGATCGAGGGCGCTTGGGAAGGGCAGGGATACCAGGTCAAAGCGCTGCCGCCGCCGGACAACGCCGCGCTGGCGCTCGGACGCGAGTACTGCAGCAAAGGCATGTGCAACCCGGTCTACTACACGGTGGGCAACCTGCTGGCGTACCTGGTACGTCTACGCCAGGCCGGCGTACCAAAGATCGAGCAACGCTTCGCCTACGTGACCGCCGGTGCGTGCGGGCCCTGCCGCTTCGGCACCTACGAAGCCGAGTTCCGGCGAGCCATCGAGCAGGCCGGCTTTGGGCAATTCCACGTGGTGCTCATTCAACAGTCCGACGGCGTGTCGCAATCGGATGGCCGCGAGGGGTTGCAGTTCGACCGCAACTTCATCATGGCCCTGGCCCGGGCGCTCGTGGTGGGGGATCTGCTCAACGAGCTGGGCCATGCCCTGCGGCCCTACGAGCGTGATCCCGGCTCGGTCGATCAGGTGCTGGCCCAGGGACGACGGTGGCTCTACTGGGCGCTGCGGGACCGCGAGAGCCCTGTGCCGGCCTTGCGCCGCGTGCGCCGGGCGCTCGATGACTTGCCGATCGACTACCTGCGGGTGAAGCCGCGCGTCAAGATCACCGGGGAGTTCTGGGCGCAGACGACCGAAGGTGACGGCAACTACCACCTGGCGCGTTGGCTCACCGAAGAGGGCGCCGAGGTGATGGTCGAACCGGTGGGGACCTGGATCGAGTACCTTCTGTGGCGCCAGCTTCAGTGGACGCGCGACCGGCAAGGCCTCGAGACTGATGACCCACGAGCCAAGAGGCCGCTACGCGAGCTGTGGCTGCGCATGGGGCAGATCCTATTCGACTCGGTGCACAATACCTACCGCGCCGCACTGGGATTCCGCACCGAGGCGCTCGCTTCGATGGAGCTGCTGGCCCGCTACGCACAGGACTACTACAACCCCCGCATCGATGGGGGCGAGGCGCACATGGAGGTGGCCAAGACAATCGCCGCGGTGCGCAAACGCCGCGCCCACATGGTCGTCTCGGTCAAGCCGTTTGGATGCATGCCCAGTACCCAGAGCGACGGGGTGCAGGTCAAGGTGCTTTCGGACTATCCCGAGGCGCTCTTCGTCACCGTCGAGACCTCCGGCGACAGCGAGGTGCACGTCAAGAGCCGGATCCAGATGGTACTCGCGGAGGCCCGCCAACGCGCGCAGGCCGAGTTTACCGAGGTCGCGCAGCGCTTGGGGCTGGAAGCATGGCTCGACAACCCGCCGCGTGAGATCGACATGCCCACCGCCACCACGCCGCTGCCGCATCGTGCCATCGGCACCGCCGCGAACTACCTGTGGTGGTTGCAGCGTCCCGCCGCGCTGCGGGCGCTGCCGGTGCCCAGCGAGGCTCTCACCGACCTGTTGCGACGCTACCGTCGCGGGGGTGACGGGGAAGCGTAGGGGCTTCAAATGCTGCCGCAGGGTTATGGGGAGGCGTCGGGCTTCAGGTGCTGCCGCGGGGTGATGGGGAAGCGTTGGAGCTTCAGGCCTGCTGGTGGGTGCCGGTTTCCCGGATCAGGTCGTGGACCATCGCCAGAACGTGCTGGGTCACCTCCTCGGCGGAGCCCGGCACATGGGCCCCGGCCGCGAACATGTGCCCGCCGCCGCCCAGACGCGTCGCGACCCGGTTGATGGGGTAACGGCCCTTCGACCGCATGCTCACTTTGTACTCCCCGTTGCCACGGTCCTTGAACGTGAGGGCGACCTCGACGCCTTCGATCTCGAGCAGCTGGGTGATGACATCGCGCAGCTCGTCGGGCTTGGCCTTCGTCTGCTGAATCAAGTCCAGGCCCAAAATCGCCCAGGCCACCATACCGCCTTCACCCATCTGATAGGAGCGCAACACCGCGCCGGTCAGGGCCACTTGCGAGATGCTCTTCGAGGCGAACGCGCTCCGGTAGACCTCATCGGAGTCCGCGCCGCTCTCGACCAACTCGGCGGCGATGCGATGGGTCTCGGGACGGCGGCGCAGGTACTTGAAGAAGTTGGTGTCGTAGGCGATCGACAGGTAAATGCAGGTGGCCACCTCCGGGGTAACCGGCACATCCAGCGCCTTGATGACCTGCCAGCAAACCTCGCCGGTGGAAGAGGCGGACGGATCGCACAGGATCGCCTTGGGAGCATCGCCCTTTATGGGGTGGTGGTCGAGGAAGAGAACGTCGTCGTCCCCGGCCGCGAGGACCTCGCCCAGATCACCCAGCATCGAGTAGCTGTGCGTGTCGACGACCAGGATCAGTTCGTGCTCACGAAGAAGAGCCGGCTTGCGTTCGTCGGGCAGCATTGTCCAGTCGAGGGCCTCCCGCGCGCCGGAGAGGAATCGGTAGCGCTCGGGGATCTCGCCCACAGTGAGAACCGTGACGGCTCGGTCGGGCGAGCGCAGGAGATTGTAGAGGGCAAGCTGACAGCCCACGCCGTCGCCGTCAGGGGACCGGTGCGTCGTGATCAGAAGGCTGCGGGCCTTTCTGAGCCTTTCTGCGAACTCCGATTGTGTCAGCACCGCGCACCATCTCCAACGTGGTCCCGGCCAACTTCCCGCCCGGCGGATGAGAAGCTCCCTCGTTCGAGGAACCTGACACCATAGCGCGCCTGCCCCAGCGGGTCAACGGAGCAGAAGGGTGCGGGTGCGGCTTTCCCAGTCGCCTCCCGAGAGACGTAGCAGGTACAGCCCGGCCGGCAGGCGTCTCCCGTCCGGTGACAGCGCGCGCCAGGCCCAGGCTCCGCCCGCGAGCGTCGCGGGGGTGACCGGCGCATGGTGGAGACGCCGGCCGCTGGCATCGAAGACTTCGAAGAAGGCTACTCCGGGGCCGGCTGGGCTGATGAAGCGCAATCCGCGCGGATCCCAGCGAAGGTGCACCTGACCGGTGGAGGGCGAGCTGGCCGCCAGCACCGGGCCCGGACCCTGCCCCCGGGCCGATCCGCCTGATCCGGCGGTGGGTAGGCGCAACAGGCCCCAGCCACAGGCGCCGGGGTTGCCCAAGTCCTGGAGGTCGGCGCCGCCCTGGAGGATGCCGAGGAGGTCCTGGCTCGACCAGCGGAAATCGAAGAACCCTCCATCGGGCGATGCGCTGTAGAGGACCGCCGCCGCACCGGCCACATGCGGGCAAGCGGCCGAGGTGCCCTGGAACGGCGCCGAGGTCGCGGTCGTGACCCGGTCGAGCGCACAGATCTCCGGCTTCTCCAGCCCACCGAGGGTGGGGCCATAGGAGCTGAATGGCTCGAGGGCGGGCTCATCGCCTTCGAGGAAGTACGCGCCGACCGAGAGGACCTCCTCGGCATCGGCAGGAATGACGTAGCTGCCCGGTGGCGTGCCGTGTTCGCCCAGATGGCCAGCGTTGTCGAGGCGGAAGAGGCGCAGCTGGGCATCCGCGGTGCCCGTCTTACGCCGAATGACCAGGTCGATGTCGAAGCGGTCTGTTCCTGGAGTGCCGGGCGTCGTGTAGACGAGGTCGCGATAGGCATACCCGGATGGGCTTGTGGCCTGATCGCTCGTGGCCACCCGTGTTCCATCCTGGTAGAGATCGATTTCGAGAGCCAGGTCGTGGGAGTAGGGCCAGCGATCCCACGTGAGCACGTAGATGTGCTCGGTGTTCGGACGGACGAGGCGGTCGGAAAGCGATTCATCACCACCGGCATCGAATTCGTGCCGGCCGTCGCCGTCCTCGTCACGGAATGTACCGCCGTAGTAGGAGAGGGCCTGGTTGCCGACCGCATTGACCCACAGTACCCCTCCGCGGACCGCCTCCCGCGCCACCGAGACGACCTCGCCGGTGCCGTCACCCGGGCCCCAGAACCAACCGACCGAGTGGGAGATCACCGCCACGCCCTCCTCGCGCATCCAGCGGGCGGCTGCCTGTAGTTCCAGCAGGGTTTCGGCATTGGCCAGATAGAGCTGTGCTCCCGGGGCCACGTCGTGCACGATCTCCGCGCAAGCGGTACCGTGCCACGTACCGTTGGAGAGATCGCCGTTCCCGCTCGTGCTGCCGGCGAACGCCCGCCAGTGGGTGTCGTTCGGAAGCTCGCCGCCGATCAGGCTGGTCGCGCCCGCGAATCCGACGTCCAGAACTCCGATCTTGTAGCCTGTGCCGTCAGCTCCCTGGACGTGCAGGGCCGGCGCGCCCATCTCGGCGACCCCTTCGCTGATCTCTTCCAGCGGCAGCCCGGTGGGCGGGCGCATGGCGCAATAGAGCCCGGGTACGTCCGCGAGTTGGGGCAGGGCGGCGATCGGCAAGTTCACCTGCCCGATGCGCCCGGATGCGCCTTCCCACACAAGACCCGGGACCTGTGTCTCACAGGCCGTACGGAGCAGTGCCGCCGGCTCGCCGTCGGGACCGGTGTCTAGCTGCACGCGCACACGTCCGGTCGTCAGCAACGAGTAGTCGATGTGGAAGAGAGGGCTGGCTGCGGCAACCCAGGACGCGAGGGAAGCCTGGATGGAAGGATCTCCGGCAGGATCTCCGGCAAAGCCTCCGGCCCGGTCTCCGGCAGGATCTCCGGCACGGTCTCCGGCCGGGAACACCGTCTCGGGTCGGATGCGATCGTGGAGCTGCCCCAACCAGGGCGAGAGCGGCCCGGTCGCTGTGTCTTCGATCGCTGCCCGCACGGGGGCGGTATTGGCCAAGGTGGTCCAGAGGAGAATGCCAAGGCAGAGAAACGCACGCATACCGGAGGTCTCCCTTCTACGCGCTACCTGTGTGCGCGCTTCCTGTCCATGCGCTACCTGTGTGCGCGCTTCCCGTGTACGAGCTTTCCACATGCTTCCCGCACCTTCTTGCAACGGTGCCTGCCAAGCTCTTTACTACGCTTTTTGCTGAACTTCAGCGCGAGGACCCGTCCGGGTTACCAGCGCCCCCAGAAGAACCATCCCAAGCGGACCGAATACCAGCCGGCATCCATGTCGGTGTTCTGCGCCGTGTTGCCGGGCACGGCCTCCCGATCGGCGTTGCTGATCATGTACTCGCCGGCAAGGGCGAGCCCGCCCTTCGAGGACAAGCGCCACCGAAAACCCACCCCGGCGCCGAAGCTGAACCAGGAACCCGTAGCCTTGTGGTAGCCGATTTCGTCTACGGAGCCCACGTAGGCTTTCCATGTTTCCTCGAACCAGGCGTAGCCGAGCTGGGGGCCGCCGTGGACCTGCCACCGTGGGCCCCCATGGTGGATCGCCCGGGCGTAGAGGCGGATGGGTACGAACTTCATCTTCAGTTTGCTGGAGGTGATGATGTCCGGGGCACCCGGATCGGCATCCCCGAAGCTATAGGAGCCGTGCAGTCCCACCACGATCCAGCGACGATCGAGCAGATCGATGCCGAACCCGAGCCCAGGACAGGTCCCGTACAGGTCGCTCAGTCGCTCGTCAGCGAATCCGATCATTTCGGCGGAGACAGTAATTGTCGGTGGCTCCCTTCCGGCCTCCGTCCCGGCCTCCGTCCCGGCCTCCGTCCCGGCCTGCGCCGCATTCCACCCGGCTGCGAGTAGAAACGCCAGGCAGACGAGGGCCCTGAGAAGCACGGGCTGGATAGCTTGCCGGGCCATGTGCGCGGTTACGTGCGGGGTCACGCACCCGACCGGATGCCGCGCTACGTGTCTATCTGGTGCCCGGGGTGGGGTGGGGGGGATCATGTGTTGGACATTGGGTTCCATGGTCTGTTGCCTTCCTGGCTGCCGTCGATGTGACGCGCTTATCCGCTCGGGTTCTGGACGGGACTGTAGGTGAGGTCGTTCAACCGCGCAACGCGGGCTTCACGGGGCGGCAGGGACAGTCGGCACGAGCAGGCGCCAGCGGCAGGAAGCGGGAGTAGCGGTCCGGGCCGAAGGTGGTGTCTCAGATTTCCGTCGTCCTGGCGCCACAACCTCTGGGTTTTCTGATGCCGCCTTGGTCTGAACCAAGCCGGAAGCAAGAAGGATGATCGACCCTAATTGTTTTCATATGAATAAGATAGTAGAGTTGCTCGTGCAGTTCTGCCACGCGCGCAACGTGCACGTTTCGTGGCACGGGGCGTGCAGTCTGCCCGAGTGGTTGTTAGCTCTCTCTCGCAACCAACGACCACCTCGGGGGCTGGCGGACGGTAAGCCGGATGAGCATCCAATGGCATTAGCAGCCGTGGGGGAGGCACGTGGGGGCCCTGTGCCCGCGAGTCGCTCTACAGAGTCCGTGGCTGCCGTCCCCGGTCCGGCGAGGATTGCCCGGTCCCGCCTTCGCGTGGGACCTATTTGTGTGTGTTTCCAGTTGACTTCGGCCCTTTCCGGCCGATAAACTCGCTCGGCATCGTGTACTTTCGGTATCTGTGCACGATTTATGAAATCACCTTTGACGACGTTGGAAGGGGGCGATCTCCTTATGCCCGGAGTACGGGTCAAAGACGGCGAGACCTTTGAAAGCGCACTACGCCGTTTCAAGAAAAAGTGTGAAAAGGCGGGTATCCTCTCGGATCTCCGCAAGCACCAGCATTTCGAGAAGCCGAGCGAACGTCGCAAGCGGAAGGAAAACGCCGCGCGCCGCAAGGCCTTGTCCAAGTCCCGGGGTCGGTAGCACCAGCGCGCCTGACCCGCAGGTTCCTGCATTCATCCGTTGTTGACCACCGGATCTCCCCGTGGGGAGATCCGGGTGTTGTCGTATTCTAGCCTTTCGATGCGGAGGAGCGGTTGAATCCACACGCCCTGGATTCTCTGGAGTTCTCGCGCATCGCCGATCTCCTCTGCGCCCGGGCTGCGTCGGAGCCGGGGCGACGGCGTCTGCGAGCGCTCGCGCCACTGGCGACGATCGCCGAGGCGCGCGCAATGCTCGGCCTTTTGCGCCAGACGCTCGCCTTGCGTCTTCAGGAACCCAGCTGGCCGGAGATCCCCGTGCCCGATTTGGAGCCGGTCATCGAGCAGGCCTCCGTCACGGGGAGCGTCCTGGAACCGGAGGCATTCACCGCCATCGCCCGCATGTTAGGGCTGACGAAGCGCGTGCAGGGTCTGTTCCGCGCCGACGCCCGTCGGGAGGCCTATCCCGGCCTTGCCGCGCTGGCCGACCGCCTCACCGGCGATGCGGAGTTCGCGCGGCGCATCGGGCGCACCTTTGATCCTGCCGGGGAGGTGCGGGATGAGGCCAGTAGCGAGCTGCGCAGCATCCGGGGCCGTCTGCGCCGGCGACAGCAGGACGTGAGCCAGCGGTTGGGCGGGATGAGCCGGTCGTTCCGGGAGAGCGGCGAGGATTCCTTCGTGACCTTGCGCGGGGGACGCTATGTGCTCAGCGTGGCGGCCGCGGATCAGAGGCGGGTGCGCGGAATCGTTCACGACCGGTCGGCGACCGGCAAGACGGTCTACGTCGAGCCGCTCGATGTGATCGAGCTCAACAACAGCCTGGCCGAACTCGAAGCCGACGAACGCATGGAGGTGCATCGCATCTTGCGCGAGCTGACTAGCTGGGTCCGCGAGCATAGTGCAGATCTATCTGAATCCCAATCGGCTCTCGCGGCGTTGGATGAGCTGAACGCCCGGGCCCGGCTCACCGAGGAACTCGGGGCTTCGATGCCCCACCTGGACGAGACCGGCCGCCGTTTACGCCTCGTGCAGGCCAGGCACCCTCTGCTGCACATGGCCGCCGGACGCGAGGTCGTGCCTCTGCAGTTGGATCTAGACGACGGCCGCCACGCCTTGGTCGTCAGCGGACCGAACATGGGGGGCAAGACCGTCGTTCTGAAAACGGTTGGGCTGCTCGTGCTCATGGCCATGGCGGGGCTGTTCGTCCCGGCTGCAGAGGGTACGGTCGTGCCCTGGATCGACGGCGTCTACGTCGATATCGGGGACGAACAGTCCCTCGACTTCGATCTGAGCACCTATGCCGGTCATTTGCGCAACATGAAGGCCATTCTGGGTGAGGCCGGGGAGTGTAGCCTGGTGTTGATCGATGAGCTGGGAGCCGGCACCGACCCCGATGAAGGGGCGGCCCTCGGGGTGGCGTTGCTCGAGGAGATCGGCCGCCGAGGTACGTTATGCGTCACGACCACGCACCTGGGGGCCTTCAAGACGTTTGCCGCCGATGCCCCCGGTTTTGCCAACGCCGCCATGGAACACGACCCCGAAACGCTCTCGCCGACCTATACCTTGTACGTCGGCCTGCCGGGCCGCTCCCACGCGTTCGAGCTGGCGCGGCGCGAGGGGTGGTCGTCCACGGTGCTTGATCGCGCCCGGGCACTGATGAACCAGGAGCGGGTGCAGACCGAGACGCTCCTGGCCCAGATCCAGGCCGAGCGGACCGCCTTGGGGGCCGAGCGCGATCAGACGGCCCGCGATCGGGAGCGACTGGCCGCCTCGCGCGAGCGATTCGAGCAGCTCACGGCACAGCTCCACGAGAAGATGGATCGGCTGAAGCTGGAGAAGGCACTGGCCGAGGACCGGGTTTTTGGGGAACTGCGGCGGCTGATGCGTGACACGAAGGAGCGCATCGCATCGCTCGAGGCGCGCGAGAAACGGCTTGCGGCCCGTGAAGCCAGACAGAGCGAGAGGATGACTGGCGCCAGGCCGCCCCGCGGAGGCCATCATCGCGGGGATGGGGGCGACGCGTCGGCCGCCTCGTCGTCGGCCGCCTCGTCGTCGGCTGGATCGTCGTCGGCTGGATCGTCGTCGGCTGGTTCGCTCTCGGCCGGTTCCCAGGCGGCTGCTCCATCGGCGGCCGAGGTCCGGCGCTGGCTGCACGCGCGCGAGCGAGAGGTGGCCAGTCTGCGCAGGCGGCGCGAGCCAGCGCCTCTGCGGGTGGATCAGGCGGGCGCGGCCGAGGCCGGTCGCTCGCTGTTGGCCGAAGAGATCGTCCCGGGCGCCCGGGCCTTCGCGCGCAGCCTGGGAGTCGATGTGGTCATCGGTGAGACCGGGGGCGAACGCGATCGCGTTTGGGTCGACCATCGCGGTGTGCGGGTGCGTGTGCCGCGCGCGGATCTCGAGACGCCCCGGGAACCGGGACGGGAGGGCCCTCGCGAGGCGTTTGCCGGGGTCCGGGTGCCGGAGGAAAGCGCCGAGGCGATGAGCGAAGCTCTGCGGGGAGAGCTCGATCTCAGGGGTCTGGATCAGCAGGCCTGCGAGGAGCGGCTCGAGCAGTTCCTGGACCGGGCGGTGATGGCCGGGGTGACCCGGGTCCGTATCATCCACGGCAAGGGAACCGGAGCCCTGCGCAAGCGTGTACTGAAAGTGCTCGACCGGCTCAGCGCCGTCGTGTCCCATCGTGAGGGCGAGCCCGGCGAGGGCGGGTGGGGCGTCACGATCGCGTTCCTGGAGAAGGGGGCGGCCTCAAGCGATTCGGCGTCGCGGTAGGAAGCGGCCCGTGCCCGGATTCCGGGCCGGACCAGGGACGGAAAGGTGTTCGTGGTGGTGCGACCTGCGGGTGAGGACATCGTCGAGCGTGTCCGCGAAGCCTCCGACGTCGTGGAGGTTCTGGGGACCTATCTCGATCTGCGTCCGGCAGGCCGGAGCTTCAAGGCCTGCTGTCCGTTCCACAAGGAGAAGACTCCCTCCTTCCATGTGAGCCCCGACCGGCAGCTCTACTACTGCTTCGGCTGCGGCGAGGGCGGCGACGTCTTCAGCTTCATCATGAAGCACGACGGCCTGAGTTTCCCCGAGGCGCTCGAAAAACTTGCCCGGCGCGCCGGGATCGACTTGCCGCAGCGGCAGGGTCCCAAGGGGCCCGACCGTGGATCCTTGATCGAAGCTCACCGGGAGGCGGTCCGGTTCTATCGCGCCGCTCTTGGAGCCGACACGGGCGAGACCGGGCGGCGGTATCTGGCCGATCGCGGTATTCCGGAAGAGGTCTTGCGCGCCTACTACGTCGGCTATGCGCCCGGTGAAGGTGGGGTGCTGATCGCCTACCTGAACAAGAAGTACTCGATCGAGATCCTGGTCGCGGCCGGGCTCATCGGGCAGACCGAGGGCGGCCGGCTCTACGATCGCTTCCGCGACCGCATCGTGATACCAATCCTTTCGGTGGCCGGTGACCCGATCGGTTTCGGTGCTCGGGCCATGAGTGCCGACGCCACCCCGAAATACCTGAATTCTCCCGAGACGGCGGTGTACAAGAAGGGGCGTGTGCTCTTTGGACTGCCCCAGGCTCGCGCGGCCATTCGCGAGAGCGGCCGGGCCGTGGTCGTGGAGGGCTACTTCGATGCCCTGGCGATGGCGGCCGCCGGACTGCATGGCGTGGTGGCGCCTTGCGGAACCGCCTGGACCCGTGAGCATGCCCAGCTTCTGTTGCGCTACACCCCGAGGGTCGTCCTGCTCTTCGACGGCGACGCCGCCGGCGAGAAGGCCGCCTGGCGCGCGATGGAGGAGACCTTGCCGATCAACTCAGAGATCGGGATCGTCTCTCTGCCCGAGGGCCTCGACCCGGACGACATGATCCGGTCGGGAGAGCTGGAGCGGCTGCGTGGCCTGCTCGAGGCCCCGGCCAGCCCGGTGGCCTTCGCCCTCGAGAGCTTGCGCCGCCAGGGCGTGGACGGCCCCCCGGCCATCCAGCGCCTGGCCCAGCTGGTGGCGAAGGTGGGCAATGTGGTCGCGCGCGAGATGATGGTCGACGAAGCTGCCGAGAGGGGCCGCATCGCGGCGCGGGTCTTACGACAGGAGGTCGACCGCCTCGTCTCCGACCAAGATGCCCGGCTGGCGGCGCGGGGTAGGATGGGCGACCTGGGGAACGGCCGCCGGTCGCGGGGCGGCCGCGGGGTAAGCCGGGGGGCAGGCGCGGGGACGCCGATGGGCGAGGAAGTCGGCTCGGAGGGGGCGCCGCTCCGGCTGACGCCGCTCGAGCAGGCCGTGTTGCGGCTGGCCGTTTCACAACCCGAGGCGGTCGGTCAGTTGCGGGAGGCTGCCCGCGGTGTGGCGAGCCTGCGCGAGGGTCTTCGCGAAGTGCTCGTTTGGTTAGACGAACGCGCGCGGGCCGGGCAGGTGCCGGCGCCGCCGGAGATCGTGCGGCGCATCGGGCGGGAGCTGGGAGCGGGTGAGCGGTTCGACGTTGGATTCCTGCTCGAGGATTCTCCTACGGAAATCGGAGAGCAGTTCCGCGAAGACCTGGTGCGCCACCTTCGCGAGCAGGCCCTGGAGGCCGAGCTGGAGGTCGTGGGCTACGAGATCCGCAGTCTTGAACGGGAGGGCGACCCCGACGACCAACTGGCGAGCCTGTTGCAGCGTAAGCTGGATCTGGCCCGAACACTGTCGGGATTGCGCGGGGGCGGACAGTCCATCCGCTCTCAGAAAGCGCTGGACTAAACCAAGAAACCGACCTAGTATCGGAAGTTCTTGTCTGGAGGACTCCTACGCATGGCGAAGCCGAAAACTGCCAAGCCCGCTCAGGAACTGCGGGCCCTTGCTCTCCGCCAAGGCTATCTGACGGAAGACCAGATCCTCGAGCAGACCGAGGCCGAGAGAGACATCGCCCATCAGGTGACGGCGATGGACGACGCCTATGTCATGATGCGCGAGCTCGGGCTGGACGTCTTTGAGTCGGAGGAAGAAGCCCGGCGGAAGGTCAAACAAGTTCGTCAGGCCGAGGAGGAACGTACGCCGGCCCGGCCAACCCTCACCCCCGCAATTCGCTACGACGATCCGGTGCGCATGTACTTGCGCGAGATGGGCAAGGTCCCGCTCTTGAATCGCGAGGGCGAGGTCACGATCGCTAAGCGGATCGAAGCGGCCGAGGAGAAGATCCAGGGCACGATGTTCCTGCTGCCCTGGGCGATTCGCGATCTGACGCTGACGGCGGATAAGCTCAAGGAGAATCGGGCGAAGATCGAGGACCTGGTCCAGATCGACATGGGCAACTGGACCGCCGACTTCTCCAGCAAGAAGGAGCGGCGGCGGGCCATTCAGTGCGTGAGCCGCGTGACGAAGCGCCATGCCGAGTATCTCAAGCACGAGCAGCAGCTCGCCCGCCGGCTCTCCGAACGTAAGCGTGCCCAGGTGGAAGCCCACCGCGAGAAGGCGCACAAAAAGCTGGGCGAGGAGATCAAGAAGCTCGGAGCGAGCCCAAAACTGATCGAGCGCATCCACGCCCGTCTGCACCGGGAGGAGTCGCGCCTGTTCGAGGTCGAGCGGGAGGTGCAGGAGGTCGAAGAGCGGCTGCACGAGGTACAGGTAAAGATTTCCGAGTTCGAGGGTCTCGCGGTCAAGCCGGCGCGCGGCAAGAAGAAGACGGCGAGCAAGTCACGCAGCAAGGTGGGCAAGACCGCCAAGTCCCGCCGCAAGAAGGTCGACGAGGAGGCACTACAGGCGCTGCTTGCCGAAGAGAGCGAGCTGAACAAAGCCTACCGTAATGCGCGTCGCAAGGTTCGCCGGATCGAATCCGAAGCCGGCCTCAAGGGGCCCGTGGTGCACGCCCACCTGCGACTCATCCGACAGGCACTGGAGGAGCGGGAGACGGCCAAGAAGGAGATGATCGAGGCCAATGTGCGCCTCGTCATCTCGATCGCCAAGCGGTATACCAACCGCGGCCTCGAGTTCCTGGATCTGATCCAGGAAGGCAACAGCGGGCTCATGCGCGCGGTCGACAAGTTCGATTACCGCAAGGGGTACAAGTTCTCCACCTATGCGACCTGGTGGATCCGTCAGGCGATCACCCGTGCGATCGCAGATCAGGCGCGCACGATTCGGGTGCCGGTCCACATGATCGAGGCCATCAACAAGGTAGTGCGCACCTCGCGCAAGCTCGTGCAGGACCTGGGACGCGAGCCCTCGCCCGAGGAGATCGGGTCGCGGCTGGATCTGCCGGCCGAGAAGGTCAAGAGCGTCCTGAAGGCGGCCCAAGAGCCAATCAGCCTGGACCGGCCGATCGGCGAGGACGACGACTCGAACCTGGCCGACTTCATCGAGGATACCTCGGCGATTTCGCCGGCGCACTCGGCAACCTTCGCCATGCTGCGCGACGAGGTCAACAAGGTGCTCGACACGCTCACCAAGCGCGAGGCTCGGGTGATTCGGCTGCGCTTTGGCTTGACCGAGGATGGTTGCCCGCGCACCTTGGAAGAGGTGGGTGCGTTCTTCAACGTCACGCGCGAGAGGATTCGCCAGATCGAGGCGAAGGCGTTGCGCAAGCTTCGTCATCCGACGCGGCGCCGTCGGTTGCACAACTTCCTGGAGATGGTCTAGGGCCGGGTGGCCGCGCGCAAGGCACCTGCCCGTGAGGTGTGGATCGACCGAGGGGCCTCGAGGCGATGATTGACCTGCGGACGGGAGCTCTGCTAGAGTGCTTCTCGCCCGCTGTTCGAGACTTGGGGCCCATAGCTCAGTGGTTAGAGCCGCCGGCTCATAACCGGCTGGTCCTTGGTTCGAATCCAAGTGGGCC
>CAZNJE010000017.1:0-10450 GCA_964573295.1 uncultured bacterium
GGCACTCTACGAGACCCTCGACCTCTCGCGCTACCTGAGCACGTAGGTCATACAGAAATCAGGGGACAACCTCCAATATGAGAAGTAGTTACGTGATCAGCGCGGTAAAGTCGGGCTAGGGTCAGCGTCGACGCGGCAGAAGGCCATATGGCCAGGTCAGGGACAAGGTCAGCGGGTAGGTCAGTGGGAACTCTCCTCCGTGCGAATCATCGCCAGCACCTTTCTTGCCAAGCATGACTCAATCGGAACCCGAGATGTCTCCATAGACCTTCGTCAGGCAGTCGGGGCAAAGTCCGTGGCTGAAGCGTACGCCCGTGTGCGCGTGCAGATACTCCTCCACGGACTGCCAATAATTATCGTCCGACCGAACGACCCCGCACACTGAACAGATCGGCAAGAGCCTGCGCAGCTCGACGATCTCCGTGACGTCTTCCAGGACAAGCAAGAAACGATCGCCGCCGTTTGCCTCGATCGCTGAAACAGACACCAGGAAGGCATAGGAGTTCACCTCACCGTCCTTGCCCAGTTGCATGTTGGACCACTGCCGGACGACATCCTTGCCGCCATTCGACTCTTCTACGGAATGTCGAATCGGACACTGTCGACACTGGGGCATTTGACCGCAAACGGCCGATGCATTATCAAGATGAGCACATCCCAGCACACTTCCGCATAGCTGCTTCCCGAGTACCTTCGCCGCCGGGCCGACCAGAGCCTCCGCACCAGCGTTCATTGCATGGACATGGAGATCGGCATCCAGAATGAAGAGCGGCGCTGGAAACGCGTCCATGATCGCCCTGACCGTGAATGCACTCTGAGGTTCGGTTGTCTCCATGTGCGACCTTCCTCCACGTCATGAGCTCACGTCATCGGCTCGCATCATGAGCTCACGTCATCGGCTGGCGTCATCGGCTCGCGTTATGAGCTCGCGTCATCGGCTGGCGTCATCGGCCTGTCCCGTCGCGTAGCGTCCCAGGTGCGCGCACACCATACAGCTCATCTGCCGGGATACGACACGATAGAACACATCCGTCCTGATGTGACAGCGCACCGCATAGCGATTCCAATGCAATACCGCAAGACACGGTGGTCCGGATGCTACCGAGCCTCGTGCCCTACACGGTGGTCCGGATGTTACAGAGCCCCGTGCCCTACACGGTGGTCCGGATGTTACAGAGCCCCGTGCCCTACACGGTGGTCCGGATGCTACACAGCCCCGTACCCTGGCCACCTTCCACAGGTCCGAGATCTATCCCTTCGACTCAGTACGGGACAGGCAGATCAGCTTAGGGCGAGACCATGGAACGTCGACCTGATCTTCCAGAACCCAGCCCTTGCGTCGCATGACCTTGGCAGCCGTGACGAGCTCGGTGTCCAGACGTTCCCCTTTAAATGTGATCAGGCGCACTCCGGGCCGCGCGATCCCATCGAGATACGGCAATGTCTTCTTCAGAGAACCGACGGCCCGCATCAAAATGAAGTCGAAGCTGGTGTCATCCAGATTCTCCACTCGATTATCCACGATCTCAACGCCCCGAGCGAGAGGCTTCGGCAGCAGATCAACCATATGCTCCAGGAACAGCGTCTTCTTCCGGCTAGAATCAAGCAGCACCATCTGGATCTCGGGCCGGGCCATCTTGATGACAAGTCCAGGCAGGCCCCCTCCAGTGCCTACGTCGATCCAGCGATCGCCCGCCCGGGGCTGAGCGATCAAGAGGGGCCCCAAGCTGGCGCCAAGGTGCTTCGGAACCAGGAATGGGAGATCGTGCGGAGACACGAGGCCGCTGCGCTCGTTCCATAGGCTCACTTGATGGCAGTACAGCGCCATCCAATCAGCTGCCTGCGACTCGATCTCGAGACCGTGGCAACGAACCTGCTCAATGAGGTGCTGGACCTGTGAACGCCAGCTCTCCAACGGATCACCCGACACGTGCGACTCCGACTTCCATAAGACCAGATTCTCCAGAGATGGATTCGTCAGCTCCAATACCAGTCAACCGGCCCGCCACGCGGTCCCTGCGCGACGTCCCGCGCGACGCTAGGTGTCTCCCCCGGCGCGACTCCGCGACCGGCCCCGGATGTAGACAGCCAGTACGAAGACATCGCTCGGCGAAACCCCTGGTATCCGGCTGGCCTGTCCAATCGTGCCCGGGCGGTGCTCCTTCAGCCGCTCGCGGGCCTCCTGCGACAGGGCCTCGGGAGGATCGGCAGCCACCCAATCGGGAATGCGTTGTGACTCGATCGCCCGGGTTCTGCGGATCTCTCGATCTTGCTTGAGAATATATCCCGCATACTTGATCTCGGCCATCAGCGCTGTCCGGTCCGTATCCCCGAGGGCCGACTCGTATCCGATCGACTCCAGCGCCTCGAAGTCCACTTCGGGCCTCTTCAAAAGCTCCGCCAGCGTCTTGCCGACATCCTCCCGATCAAACACGACGTCCCCGGATTCGCACGAGGTGAGCACTACGCTTTCCAAGCTGAGTGCGGCATCTCCTGAGTCGCACACCGGACTCTTCGTCCCGCTCGCCGCCCTATCCACGGCAGATGCGGGATCTTCCGTGCCGCATGTGGCAGTATCCGAGCCGGATGCGGCAAGATCGCCAGCCGTGAGACGCCGCCGCTCGAGGCGTCCCCTTTCGCGATCAATACGGTTCCAGCGCTCCTGACACATCCGCCAATCCGTATCGCGCAAGAGGCCCAACTCGTGGCCTATCCGTGACAAGCGCTGATCCGCGTTGTCCTGCCGCAACCGGAGCCGGTACTCCGACTGGGAAGTGAACATCCGGTAAGGCTCGGTCGGCAGCTTCGTGACGAGATCATCGATCAGCACGCCGATGTAGGCCTGATCCCGGCGCAGGATCAGCGACGGACGACCGGTTAGCCAGCAGAAGGCATTGAGCCCGGCCACGATCCCTTGTGTGGCAGCTTCCTCGTACCCGGAGGTCCCGTTGATCTGACCAGCGGCATACAGACCTTCGAATCCGCGAACTGACAGCGTGGCATCGATTTGAGATGTCAACAGGAAGTCGTACTCGACCGCGTATCCAGGGTGAACGATCCGAGCCTCCTCCAATCCCGGAATCGATCGGACATAGGCATGTTGCACGTCTTCCGGCATCGAGGTGGAGATTCCGTTCGGGTAGATGAGACTCGACTCCAGACCCTCGGGCTCAAGGAACACATGATGGCTGGTCCGATCCGGGAACCGGACGATCTTGTCTTCGATCGACGGGCAGTACCTCGGACCAATACCTTCGATTCTACCGTTGTAGAGGGGCGAACGGCCCAGCGCCGCGCGGAGAATCTCGTGGGTTTGCTCGGTCGTTCGCGTGACATGGCACAGCACGCGGTTACGCACCTGCGCATCCTCGAAGTACGAGAATCGGGGTGGGGGTTCGTCACCCGGTTGCTCCTCCACCCGGGCGAAATCGATCGTTTCCCGTGCCAGTCGCGGAGGCGTGCCGGTCTTCAAGCGTCCAAGTTGAAGGCCCATGGCCTGTAAGCAGCTGCTCAGCTGTCCTGCTGGAGGTTCTCCTCGGCGCCCTCCGGCACGCACGAGGTCACCGGTGTGCAGCTTCCCCCGCAAGAACGTGCCAACCGTCAGCACAATGGCTCGAGCCCCAACCGCAGCTACCCCTTGCAAGCGAAGCACGGGTGGTAACCCCGCGTAAGGCCCGCTTTTCCTTGGCGTTCGTGCCAGACTGCCAAGACCGAGCGAGCCGGAGGGAGTCTCACCGCTGGAATGTGCTCCTCCAGCGGTCACGCCGGACCAGTCCACCGGCGCCAGGACGACACCGTGCACGCGCCGACGGCCGCGCCCTTGCTGGAGTTGGTGCCCCGGGCCAGATCCAGGCCGGTCCCCGGGCCGGGGACCGGGTTGGTGCCCGCATTCGTGCCCGGGTTCGTGCTCGACTCGGCACGCCGACCGAGCCGAGTCGTCGGATCGATCAAGGACATCCGCACTCGCTCGGTCTGCTTCACGCCATGTCCCCGCAGCAGGTGAGGCCGCCTCTTCCCATTGTATTTCCGTAACTTCCGCTTCCAGAATAATCAGGTTCTCTTCCCCGACCAACCGGCGGAGTGCTTCGGCGGCATACGCATCACGATCGGCTTGAGCCCGGGGAGCGCGAACCGCCGGTCCCTTCCGACGATTGAGCAGCCGGTAGTGAATGCCGGCATGATCGATGAGGCGGCCCATCAACCCGCCCAGAGCGTCGATCTCACGCGCCAACTGCCCCTTCGCCAATCCTCCAATGGAAGGATTGCACGACATGCGGGCGAGTCCGGATGCGTCGAAGGTAACCAGTCCCACACGGATCCCGAGTCGTGACAAGCTCCAGGCTGCCTCGATGCCCGCATGGCCACCTCCCACGACGAGAACCTCGACGGTGTTCGGCGGCAAGAAGGCCTTTTTTTTCGCGTGTTTTGACACCTATCCCCTCGGTGCTCGATCATTTCCCGACGCAGAAGCGCGAGAAGATCTCTTCCAGGATTAGTGGACCTGCCCGGCGTCCCAGTAACTCCCCCACCGCATCTATCGCGGCTCGCAGTTCACAAGCGATGAGTTCCTCGCCTTCACCGGCTTTGATCATCGACTGGGCTAGCCGCAGCGATCCGATCGCCTCTTCGACCAACCCTCGTTGCCGATCCCCGACCAGGAGCGCCTGTGCGGGATCTCCCGCACCGGCTCGAAGTCGCCCCATCAGCTGCTCACGTAGAGCACAGGTCCCCGTAGCGGCCACAACCGAGGAAGGTACTACCGCGATCCTGGACGGGATCCGCGCGACGCCAGGTGAAACCCGCATGATCGCTGAGGGATCACGGGTGATCGCAGAAGGATCCCACATGATCGCAAAGGGATCCCGCGTGCTGGCGCACCTATCCCCGGTAGCGGGCGCGCCGGACACATCAGCCCCGGAAATCTTTACCGAATCGTCAGTTGTGGGCTCTCCGGCGCGGCCTGCCGCGTCAACGAGTCGCTGCCAGTCTGGATGCGGTCCCAAATCCCACTTGTGAAGCGCCACCACAATGTCACCCATCCCCGTAGCCGATGCGGCGTCCGGCGTGACGTCTGATGCGACACCCTGTCTGGCATCCAATGCGAGATCCGGCATGGTATCCGCCGCGAGATCCGACGCGGCATCCGCCGCGAGATCCGACGCGGCATCCGACGTGGCATCCGATCCGAACTCCGACGCGGCATCTGGCGTGGCATCCGATCCGAACTCCGACGCGGCATCTGGCGTGGCATCCGATCCGAGATCCGGTTCGAAATTCGACGTTGTGCGCGGCGCTGTATGCGGCGCCGTGCGCAACCCGGAATTCTGAGCTGCCCCCGACTGATCGTCCTTTCGCAATCCCCTTTGCAATTCCGCGAGTTGCGTTGACACGTCCTCGGGACTCGCTCGAGATGCATCCACAACTAGAACCACGAGCGTGGCCGAAGCCAGCGCATCGCGGGTACGGCGCTGACCTTCTTGCTCGATGACGGATCGTGCCCTTTCCGATTCGGCCTCATCCGGGCCATCTGCGGCCGCACCTGCTGTATCCAGCTCAGGCTCATCCGCCCCACCCATATCCAGCTCACGCTCATCCGGCCTAGCCGTAGCCGGCTCAGGCTCATCCAGTCCAGCCGTGTCGAGTAGTGAGATCGGAAGCCCTTCCCATTCCACCCACGCTTCCAACGCATCACGCGTCGTCCCGGCTTCGCACGAGACAATCGCGCGATCCCGGGCCAGAAACGCGTTGAACAGGGAGGACTTGCCGGCGTTGGGACGGCCGACCAGGGCGATGCGAATGCCTTCCTCAAGCATGCGTCCTGCGCATCCTGATCTCGCCAAGGCTTGAAGTTTCTGTAAGATGTGATCGACAGCCTTCACTCTCGGCTCAAAGGCATGTCTCGGGTGACGGTCCTCCAACCGCGAACCGTTGATCGAGCCACCATCCGTCGGCTCTCGATCGCCCGAGCTTCGTCGGCCGCTTTCCCGCTCGCGATCGCCCGAGCTTCGTCGGCCGCTTCCTCCATCTCCATCTGCCGGGTCGGACATCAGGACATCAGGAGCGGCGTCTTCCTCGAGGTCCAGATGAGCTTCCAGAACCGCCATGACACCGGTCAGGTCGGAAAGCACCTCCTCAAGCGACGCGCGGAGACTACCGGAGAGAATGCGCATGGCGGCTCGGGCTCCGGCTGCCGAACGGGCCGCGATCAGCGCCGCAATAGCTTCGGCTTGCGCGAGATCCATCTTGCCGTTCAGGTACGCGCGAAGCGTGAACTCACCCTCCCGTGCCGGGCGTGCGCCCTGTCGCTGCAGAATCGCAACGAGGCGGGTCGTGACGTACGGGCCCCCGTGGCAGGTCATCTCCACCATGTCCTCGCCGGTGTAGCTGCGCGGGGCCCGGAAGAGAGTGACGACGACCTGATCCAGGAGCTCATTGCCGTCGAAGAGCTCTCCGAAGCGACACCGCTGCGAACCCAGTTCAGCGAGCGGCTTGCGCAGCCGAACACATGCATCCGCGATGGGGATGGCCTCCGGACCGGAGAGGCGGACGATCGCCAGCGCACCAGTCCCGGGCGGCGTAGCCTGGGCAACGATCGTGTCTTCATACATAGGAGATCACGCGACAATGGCGACCCAAGCGGGCCGCCATCGCCTTTCCATTCGTGTCCGGCCTATCCGTTCCGGCCGGGGGAGCCGCTACCGCTGGTATTGCCGCTACCGCTGGTACTAGCGACGACCCTTGTGATGGGTGCGGCGGCGTCCGTAGGTAATTCCCTGCTTGGATTCGCCTTCGCCGTTTCCTTCACCTTCCTCGTCGTCCTTCTCGCGCACCGAATCGGGGATATTGAAGTAGTTGCTGTCGAAGATCGCACGCGTGACCTTGCGCTGCGGCTGGGCGTCCTCACCCTGACCACCCTGACCACCCTGGCCACGCTGCTGACCGCGCTGGCCTCCGCGTCCTCGGCGGGAACCGCTTTCCCGACGGCGGCCCTCACCCCGGCCACGATGGCCCCCGAGATCCTCGGCTGGGGATGGCACCGCTGCGGATTCCTCGGTTTCGCCCGAGAGTACGGCATCCTTGCGGCGATCCTCGAGACGGTCCTCAGGACGCTCCTCGCGGGCCTCCTCACGGGGATCATCACGGCGCCCCCCGCGCCGCTCCTCGCGGGCCCCCTCACGAGGATCATCACGGCGCCCCCCGCGCCGCTCCTCGCGGGCCTCCTCACGGGGATCCTCACGACGCTCCTCGCGGGCCTCCTCATGCCCGCGATCCCGTCGAAGCGAACCCCGCTCGCCACGACCATGACGGCCGGCGCGCCCGCCGCGATCACCAAACCCTCCGCGCTGGCCACCCTCGGTTCGGCCGACGGCCTCATCCCGATCCCGCGCCTCTTCTCGATCCATGGTCTCTCCGCTTGCTGGACGGCCACTCCGGTCACCGCGTGGTCCTCGGCCTCCGCGGCGGGGGCCACCGTCGCCCCGATCGGAGCGACCACGGCCACCACGGCGACCACGGCCGTCGCCCGATGGGGCGCCCGCCGCCCTCCCCGACGCACTCACCGCCACGCGCTTGGTATGGCCCTCTCCCACCGCGCGGGTGGAGATCCCTTCCATATCGGCCAGTTCCAGATGCACGATACGACGCTCGTCGGCCGGCAACGGTTCGGTCATGACGTCGCGCGAGCTACTCCGCGCCCGCTCGGCGAGGTCGTGCGCCTTCTTGCGAAGCTGCTCGATCCGCCGTTTGCGATAGCCGGCCACGTCGACCCGCACTCGGATCGTCTCGTCCTGCTGGCCCACCATACGAGAGATCAAGTGCTGCAGCGCCTTGAGCGTATCGCCGCCGCGGCCGATCAGGAGACCGTCGGACTCCTGGGTCTCGATCTCGACCTCGTAAGCATCGTCGGCACGCAGAACGCGATGCTCGACGTTGACCTGCATCCGCTCGAACAACTCCCGGACGATTCCGTGGATCATCCGCTGGGCCTCAGACTTCTTCCATACCTTGACCCGAACTGAACGTCCTCTCAGGAAACCGAACATTCCGCCGCCGCGGTTCTCGTCCACAACCTCGTATTCCACCTGGTTTGGGGTCGTCTCGAGCCGGTCGCATGCCGCCTGAAGTGCCTCTTCGACGTTTTTCCCCTCAATCACAACGGTGTCTTCGGCCTGCTTCTGCATGATCATTCCTTTCTGTGTTGCTCGTCGCGCGGATGGCCGTTCTCGGGCCACATGGAATTCGCGTCCGTCAAGATTTCTTCCCGCGCTTCTTGGGTTTGGTTGTGCCTGCCGGTTTTGATGCGGTCTCCGCCGCGGCCGGCTGCGGCGCCGGCGGCTTGGTCATCTTCTGTTGGGCCCAAGTCACGAGGCTGGTGGCGGTCCAGTAGAGCACCAGCCCGGACGGTAGGCTATAGAGGAAGAAGACCATGATCAGCGGCATCATCATCATCATGGGCGCTTGCTTGGGATCAGTCGGCATCGATTTCTGCTGCAGGTACTGAGCCGCACCCATGAACAACGGCAGGATGTGAATGGGAACTCCTGCGATTTCACCCACTTTGTCCGGTGAAGACAGGTCTTGAATCCAGAATACAAACGACGCGTGACGCAGCTCGATGGCATTCATCATCACGCTGTAGAGCGCGAAGAAAACCGGCATCTGGGGCAGTAGCGGCAGGCAGCCGCCCACCGGATTGATGCCCTCGGTCTTGTGCAGCTCCATCGTCTTCTTCGTGCGCAGCTGCGGATCATCCTTGTACTTCTCGTTGAGCTCGTCGAGTTTGGGTTTGAGCGCCTGCATCTTCTGCTGGGAGCGCAACGCCCGGACGTTGAGCGGATGGAAGATCACCCGTACCACAATCGCCAGTAACAAGATGACGATTCCATAGTTGGGGATCACCTTGTGGCCGTTGACGAGGAACCACTGGATCGCGAGGGCTACCGGACGCAGAATACTCGGCCCCATGTTCTCGATGCGCCCGAGATCGACGTCGAGCTCCTCGTCGAGACGGCCGATGATGCCGTGATCGAGTGGTCCAGCGAAGACGCGGAACGACTCCTGCGTTGCCCCCTCGTACTCGAGCGGGATGATCAGGCGCATGCCCGCCTCTGTTCGTGCCCCGATCACGCGGGTCTGGAACACGCCGTCGATCTCTTCCTGCGGAACCAGGAGGCCGGCGAAGTACTTGCCCTTGACACCAGCCCAACGGATGATGCCCTGATACGACTCCTGCATGTCGCCCTTCGGGCTCCCGCCGCACCCGCAGCCGAAGCTCGCACCACCAAATCCGTCCTTCACCAGGTTGTCCGCCAGGAGCGCAATTGCCTCCTTCGTTTCCCCATACCGGGCGATCTTGTGATCCACGCTCGGGATTCCTCGATCCCAGGCGATTGCGATCTGGTGATCCCGCCGAAAGTTGGGAATGCCTGAGATGGTAACGTCCATCTGCATATCGTATTGGGCGGGATCGATGCGGTAGGTGCGCTCGACGCGAAGATCCGGGTAGCGGAAGTCATCCGGAGCCTCCGCCACGAACCGGATTTCCCGGGCTCCGCCACCACCCGACAGCGAACGCTCTTCGGCGGCGTACAGGGCCTCAGACAGGTCGATTGTCCCGGACGGGGTCATCAGATATAGCCCCAGCGCTCCGGGTTGCTCCTGAACGAGATCGACCTGATCGCCCCGCGTGTCGGTGAAGTCATTGAGCACCCAGTGCTCGATCGTCCCGCCGCGGGCATTGAAGACGGCCCTGTACTTCTCGCCCTCGACGATGATCTCACGCTCTTCCGCATCGAGGCGGTTCTGGAAGCCTCCCGGCATCCCCGCTCGTCCCAGGCCAGAACCCGGACTGGAAGCCTGGCCGGAACCCTGGCCGGAACCCTGGCCGGCAGCCGTCCCCTCGAAGCCCTGGGCCAGCGGATCATCGGCACCGGCTCCCACACTACCGGCTCGCACACCACCAGCATCTGAGGGACCACCAGCAGAACCGGCGCCCGCGGGTCCAGCTTCGCCAGCGGCACCGCCGGTTCGATCGGTTCGAACAGCTTCTCCGGAAACCGCCGCTTCCTGACCCGGCGGCGTGTCGGGGGGTGCCGATTGCTTTGGCATGAACTGAATGAAGACCACCCAAACGAGGGCCATCAAGCCAAACGCGATCAATGTCCGTTTATCGAGTCCACCCGACGAATCGTTCAATTGCATGCATGTCCACCCTGTTCACCAGAAATCGCCGGCACATCCTTGACGCCGACACTCTTGACGCCGACACTTCCGCCCTCGCCCGTATCCACACCTGCACGGAATGCGCATCCCGGTTCATGATCTGATCCCAAACCGTCGCTCCGCGAGTCTCGTCCCTGGATCGCCCGCGTCGCTGGCTGCTCGATCTGCGTCACCCGCTGGCTGCTCGATCTGCGTCACCCGCTGGCTGCTCGATCTGCGTCACCCGCTG
>CAZNJE010000017.1:10550-75898 GCA_964573295.1 uncultured bacterium
TCTGCGTCACCCGCTGGCTGCTCGATCTGCGTCACCCGCTGGCTGCTCGATCTGCTTCTCTCGCCGGGAGGCCTTCTACGGAACGGGGTCCGCTCCTCCGGGATGCCATGGGTGACAACGAAGCAGCCTCTTCACCGCCAGCCACCCGCCGGCCAGCGCCCCGTGACGGCGCACAGCTTCTTGGGCATAGCATGAGCATGTTGGATGGAAGCGACAGTGTGCGGGGAGGAAGGGCGAGATGAAACGCCGATAGGCTTCGATCAGCAGCACCATGATCCTGGTGGCCATTTCGTCCATCCCTCACCGGAAGCACTCGCCCAGTCGCTGGTCCAGCGCCGGGCCAGCGCCTGATCCGCTCGTCTAGCTTATCGAACAGCGTCTGCGGTCACGGACTCGAACGCTCTTCACATGCTCTCACAGGATGCCGGCGCGCCTGAGCAACACGCCCAGCTCGGCATGTACAGCCTGTGTCTTGACCTGTGAGTCCGTTATCGTTGCCCGCGCAATCAACGCGATGTGGAGCGAATCAGTGGGCATCTGATCAAGAATCGCTCGGTAGGCTTCGCGCATCACTCTCTTGGCGCGATTGCGCTCGACAGCGCCGCCTACCTTACGGCTGGCAACAAATACGACCTGTGTTGGCCCCTCTACGGCCCGCCGCACAATGAGCACGGTATAACGACCACGGCAGGCAGTTCCTTCTTGGAATAGTCTCTGGATCGTTTTCTTCGAACCCAGGGTATTGAAATCCCTGGCCACGCTCAAGAATCCTAGTCCGATACCGTCAGTCGGGCCCGGCCTCTAGCCCGTCGCCGTGCCAGAATCTTCCGTCCATTGCGCGTGCGCATCCGCGCCCGGAAACCGTGCACGCGCCGACGCCGGCGATTGTGCGGCTGATAGGTCCGCTTCACTTATCCATTCCTCCTGTGCGCATCCTACGTGGGGCGTTGCATCCCCATCATCGCGCGCGACCTGGCACCGTCGTGGGCGTCGCCACAGCGGTTTCCCCTCAAGTCGAATACAGCATCCAGAGATCCTAGTAAAACAATACCCTTTGGTCAAGCTCAACTTCCCCATGGCCGTCGACACGGTCGATACGCTGCCCGTTATTCGTATGTTACGGAAAAACAATAGATTGGTCCGTTTTTCATGCGTTGGGAAATTCGGCCTTGCCGCTTTTGTCCACAGCGTGCTAGGCTGCCCTTGCTCTCAGACAACGCACTTGTTTATAACTCCAATGATATCCACCGGTTGCGTGCAGTGAGAACACTTTCGTCCGGGACGCGCATCGGCCCAGCTGTGATCAGACTTACTGGGGTCGGCGTTGCGTTTGGGGGGTGGAGCGCGTAAGTCTTTTCAGAGCAGACTCTTGCCTACATCGTGGCCATTTCGAAATGCAGCCAGGAGTCTACCCTGCCGGGACCTTCAGCGGATGTTCGCCCTTTCCAGTCCGGTCAGATCGCTGTGATCAAAATGTGGACGGATTTGTGGATAACTACCTCTGGAGGGGCCCGGGTGGAAATCACAAATGCCCAGGCAACATGGACTGAGGTTCTGCAAGAGATTCGCAACCGCGTATCCGGGCAGAAGTTTTCAACGTGGTTCGACCCAATTCACGTAGTCAAGCTTGACCCGGAGAAGCTGATTCTCGAAGTCCCCAATCCGTTCTTTGGTGACTGGTTCGAGGAACACAATCTCCCGATCCTCCAAGAGGTTCTTCGGGAGCAACTCGGGGCCGTGCCCCAGGTTCGCTTCGTCGTCAGCAATCAGTACTACGAGCAGGAACAGGGCTCGGCTCCGACCATGCCGACGCCGAGTGAGCGCATTCCGCCGCGGCCATCGCCATCCCGCTGGCTCCACAACCTGAATCCTCGCTTCGCGTTCGACAGCTTCGTCGTCGGCAAGAACAACGAGTTCTCCCACGCCGCAGCCCAGGCCATTGCTAATGAACCGGGTGACATCTACAACCCGCTCTTCATCTATGGCGGTACCGGGCTCGGTAAGACCCACTTGATGCAGGCGATCGGCCATGCCTCCCTCCAGCGCGATCCCAACGTCCGCATCTACTACGCGCCTTCCGAGAAGTTCATGAACGAGATGATCCAGGCGATCACGGCTGGGCGAACGCTCGATTTCCGTCAGAAGTACCGCAACCTCGACTTCCTACTGCTTGATGACATCCAGTTCCTCTCAGGACGTGATGCGACCCAAGAGGAGTTTTTCCACACTTTCAACACCCTGCGGGACGCCCGTAAACAGATCGTCATCACCAGCGATCGTCCACCGCGCGACATTGCCAAGGTCGAGGAACGCCTCATCTCGAGGTTCAATTCCGGTCTGGTTACCGACATCCAACCTCCGGACCTCGAGACCCGCGTCGCCATCCTTCGTGCCAAAGCACAACGCGAACAGATTAATATCCACGAAAATGTGCTCTTCCTGATTGCCGAACGTATCCAGAAGAACATTCGTGAACTCGAAGGCTCCCTTGTACGCATCTCGGCCTTGAGCCGCCTCCTTCACGCACCGATCACACGAGACCTGGCGCTCGAGGTCCTGAAGGTGTATGTCAATCCCACCGCCGCGAAGATCGACATCACTGACATTCAACGGGAAGTCGCCAAGGAGTTCGATGTACCTGTCGAATCCCTGCGCGGACGCCGACGTACAAGTCAGATCGCCTTTGCCCGGCAGGTCGCCATGTATCTAGCCAAGCAGATGACCACTCTCACCCTAGTCGAGATCGGGAAGAGCTTCGGCAATCGAGATCACAGCACGGTGCTTTATGGGATCGAGAAGATATCGAATTCTCTGCGCACTGACTGCCAGCTCGAAAAACGCGTCGAACGGGTCGACGATCGCTTGCGCCGGTGATTGGATCGTTGATTCCCTAACCGGAACGCTCAGTTCTTTGCTCAGGTTCTCCGTAACTCATGGGCGCGTTGGCCGTGTCTCGTTGACCCATGTTACCTTCGCCCCTGTGCTTCTGGCCGTATTGCGATGGTCTTGATCCCGTTGGCCCATGTGAAACGATTCTATCGTCTCGTGCTAGCAATCAGCTGAGTTTCTTATCCACAGACGTGGACAAATGGACGTGGATGACTTCGCGGGATCTTGCCGATGTGGAACACAGTGAGGTTATCCAGATTCACCCGGCAGGCTCTTCCACGTTGTTCGACGGATCAAGTTAACTCCAAGCCTTTGTCCGGGTGTCATCTGACTGTTCATAGTCACTTCCATCCACATCTCCACACGACCTACTACTACTACTATGTATTTTAAAACTAAATAGAAGAAGTTAAAGAGACCAAACCAAAGAACATACCAGACGAAAGGCGAACCAAGGGTATCCAAGGCGTAAGACTTCTGGTTAACGCTTCTTATGGGTAGCACGAAGAAAAGGCCTCATACAGTATAGGATCCGTCTGCGTCATTCGCGAAGTGCTAGGAGTGTTCTCGCGAACCTCTAGGAGAGTGCTGGTTCTGGGTGCTGGTTGTGAGTGCTGGTTGAACTCTGGCAAAGCTTCGGGACAGTTTCGGCAAAGTGCCGGAAAACGGCTGGAAAAGTGAATGGGACATGAAAAATCTAGGTAGATGAGCAGCGCATTCGAAGACGGCCGATCTGTGGCGGCCGCGAACTGGCGACAACGCTGGCAATCAACCTGGCGATCAAACTGACGACAACGCTGGCAATCAACCTGACGATCAACCTGGCGATCAATTTGGCGGGGGAACAGACGAACGAACTGGATAGGCGACCAACGGGGGAACGATGAAGGAGAATGGCCTGGTCAAGATGGAGCAGATGATAGAGCCAGTATCGAGCGAAGAGGCAGGGATGCAGTGGAACCATCTGGGTGGATGGGCTTGGCATGCGTGTGGGGCGGGGTGGGCGCAGATGGCATGCATCGGCGCGAGGGTGACGGTAGAGTTGGTGGCGTGCTCGAGGTGTATTCTGGTGGCGGGTGAAAGGACATCTGGAGTGGACGAGTGTGGCCACCATATGAGAGTGCGCTACCGTCTTGGAGGATGAGCATTGGCGTTGTAACTTCTTGCAGTACAGAGACTTAAAAACGACCGTTGGAGTCGAAGTTTGGCAGATTCAGCTTTACAGGGACGGGACGCTTTTCTACACTCAGATGAAGTCTGCATGATTATGGGGAGTTCCTTCCAGGGGTTGGTTCGCGCCATTTTAGCCTGGCTCCTATTAATGAGAGCTCCATTGGGTCCCTCTTGGGTCCCCCGCCTGGACAAGGTGGTCATGACGTGGCTACGAGTGGAAGGTCCTCTTGATGCGTCATCTTGGTAGCGCATGTAGGTAGCGCATTTTCGAGAGGACTTTTCAGAGAGGACATGTCAGGGAGGACATGTTCGTCAGTTTAAGCCAGCAGGTCGAGTCGATCGGCTAGGTCAGCAGGTAGCGGCGGCCGGCTTGGCCTCGGATGAGCTATGTGTCGAGGAGAGCACAGAAGAGAGGTGGGTGCATGAAGTTTACGTTGATGCAGGGTGAGTTGCAGAAGGCTCTGCACGTCGTTGCGAATGTGGTTCCCAGCAAGAGCACGCTACCGATTCTGGAGACGGTGCTCATCCAGGTTACCAAGGATGGAAGTTTGACGCTCACGGCCACCGATCTCGATATTTCCGTTCGCACACGTAGGAACGCCCAGGTCGAGGAGGAAGGCAAAGTCGCCGTATCAGCTCGCCGCCTTTTCGATATCGTGCGGGAGTTACCCGACCAAGAAGTCTCACTGAAAGGTGACGAATCGAAACTGAACTTGAGCTGTGCGCGAGGGCGCTACCGGTTCGTGGGTGCTCCCATCGACGATTTTCCCGAGCTACCCGAGATTGCCGGTGGGAAGCAGGTTGGTATTGGACCCGATATGTTGGAGAAGATGATCCGACGGACGTTGTACGCGGTGTCTACCGACGAGACGCGACCCGAACTCACCGGCGTGTTCATGGAGATCAAAGACAACAGGATGCGCATGGTGGCCACGAATGGTCACCGCCTGGCACGGGTCGGTTTGGAAGGTACCTACAAGCAAGAGCTTGATCTGCTGCTGCCGCCGAAGGCATTGAACCAGCTCTTGCGACTATTCCCGGAGGCCGATGGGGACGTCGAGATCAGCGGTAGCAAGAGCTATGCGCGTTTCTCCGTAGGAAGCACCGAACTTTTCAGTCGGTTGCTGGAGGGTCCGTTCCCGGACTACGAGCGCGTGATTCCCAACTCTAGTCCGCTCAACGCCATCATTCGCCGTGACGATTTCATCGCCTCTCTGCGCCGGATCTTGGTCCTGTCCGACTCGCAGACGCGCCAGGTCAAGATGAGCTTCAAACCGAGCCATCTGAGCATTCTGGCCGAATACCAGGGCGCCGGTGAAGCATCCGAAGAATTGCCAGTCGACTACGAAGGCGAAGAACTCACGATTGGCTACAACGGAGGTTACATCCTCGAGATGCTCAAAACCTTCGGCGTCGATCGGGTGAAGATGAGTTTCGAATCGTCCATTTCCGCAGGGGTTTTCACGCCCACGGAACCCAAAGAGGGCGAAGACTTGCTCTGCCTGGTGATGCCGCTTCGGCTACCCGAGGGAAGCTAGGCCATGCGCCGCATGGAACACGTGGGCGATTGCCTGCGGAAGTTCCTTCGGGGAGCAAACCTCGATAAGCGGGTGTCGGAGTGGTCGCTCATCATGGATTGGCCCCGAATCGTGGGCCCCGAGATCGCGGCGCACTCCCAAGCGCATGATCTCCGCGAGGGCACCCTCTGGGTTGCCGTTCCCAGCAGCAATTGGCGTCAACATATCTCGTTCTTGAAGCCGCAGATTCTGAGGGCGTTGCACGAGAAGTACCCGGAGATTCCGGTACGCGACATACGTTGCACGAATCGGAAAGTCGATCTTCCGGTTGCAGAAGATGCTCCTCCGGAAAATGCCGGACCGGGAGTTGCCGATCCGGGCGTCACGCCCGATGGGCGTGAAGGCAAGAGGTAAAGACATGGACAAAGACAGTGATATGGTCATGCACGAGGACTCGTCCCAGCGCGACGAGATCAATCTACAGAACGATGCGAGCAGCCCGCAGATTGCGAACAAGTCAGAGGATTCGAGCAACGCAGAAGATCCGAACAACCTAGAAGATGTGAACAGGTCGCAGGATTCCAACATGTCGCAAGATGGGAATACGTCGCAGGATCGGAACATGTCACAGGATCCGAACAGGTCGGACGATATCAATGACTCGGCCGATGCAAGCACCTCGGAGAACGGGAATCGTTCGAATGGTCAGGCCACGTCCCCGCCGCCCCCGCCAAACGCACCCGAATCCTCGTCGCGCGATGTGCCCGAGGAGCTCGTTCCCATTCTAGAGGGCAACGCGAATCGCCGGGATGTCGAGGTGAGCGATTACGCCGCCAAGGACATTCAGGTCCTGAAGGGACTCGACGGCGTCCGCCTCCGGCCGAGCATGTACATCGGCAGCACATCCTCGCGGGGGTTGCACCACCTCGTCTACGAGGTCGTCGACAACTCGATTGACGAGGCCCTCGCTGGGGTCTGCGATCGCATCGTCGTGGTCTTGCACGAAGACGGCACCGTGAGCGTGGACGATAACGGTCGCGGCATCCCGACCGATATCCACGAGGAACAGGGCCGCCCGGCTCTCGAGGTCGTGATGACCATGCTGCACGCGGGCGGCAAGTTCGACCGACGTACCTACAAGGTATCTGGCGGTCTGCACGGCGTGGGTGTATCGGTCGTCAATGCTCTGTCCTCATGGATGACGGCCACCGTCCACCAGAAGGGCGCGATCTTCCAGCAGCGCTATGAGCGCGGCCATGTGGTCACGGACATGGAGATCATCGGCAACACCAGCCGACGGGGAACGGTGATTCGGTTCCAGCCGGATCCGGAGATCTTCGACGAGACCGAGTTCAAGTACGACACGATCGCCTATCGCCTTCGCGAGCTCGCCTTCCTGAACCGCGGCATCACGATCGTCTTGCGCGACGAACGCGAGGGTCGGGCCTTACCCCCGCCGATCGAGACCGGTCCCGAGGGCCTGGTCGATACCGCCGAGGATCTGGAAGATCTGAAGGCGGCTCGTCAAGAAGAGAAACAGGCGCAAGCGTCCGGTGGGGACGCCAAGAAGCCGGGCGAAGTCGTTCGCGAAGATGTTTTTCACTATGATGGAGGCCTCAACGAGTTCGTTGCTTTTCTGAACGAGGGCAAGACCTCCTTGCATCCGGATCCGATCTTCACGACTCGGGAGCGTGAAGGCTTTGCGCTCGAGCTCTCGATGCAGTATACCGACGCCTACGACGAATCCATCTACTCCTACGTCAATAACATCAACACGATCGAGGGCGGATCCCATCTGGTCGGCTTCAAAGCCGCTCTGACCCGTAGCTTGAACAACTTCGCCTTGAAGAACGGACTCATCAAGGACGATCGCATCAGCTTGAGCGGGGAGGATGTGCGCGAAGGTCTGACGGCTGTTCTCAGCGTCAAACTGTCGGATCCGCAGTTCGAGGGGCAGACCAAGACCAAGCTGGGCAACAGCGAGGTCAAGGGTCAGGTGGAGTCGATCATTGGCGAAGATCTGGCCGACTTCCTCGAGAACCATGAAGCCATCGCGCGGACGATCATCGAGAAGACGTTGAGTGCCGCCCGGGCACGCGCCGCCGCGCGGAAAGCGCGAGAACTCGCGCGACGCAAGAGCCTGCTGGATGGTGCGTCATTGCCGGGTAAGTTGGCCGACTGCTCCGAGCGCAACCCGGAGCGCGCCGAGCTCTTCATCGTCGAGGGGGATTCGGCCGGGGGCAGCGCGAAGCAGGGCCGCAACCGCCGGTTCCAGGCCATCCTGCCGCTGCGCGGCAAAATCCTCAATGTCCAGAAGGCTCGCCTGGACCGGGCGCTGGCCAGCGAAGAAATCCGGACGTTGATCACCGCGATCGGAACTGGGTTCGGCAAGGAAGAATTCGATATCAGCAAGGTTCGTTACGGCAAGATCATCATCATGACCGACGCCGATGTCGATGGCGCCCACATCCGCACGCTCCTTCTGACCTTCTTCTACCGTTATATGCGTCCCCTCGTCGATGCCGGCCACATTCATATAGCTCAGCCACCGCTCTACCGCATCAAGAAGGGCAAGAAGGAGTGGTACTGCTACACGGACGAAGAGCGCGACAAGATTTTCGCGGAAGTTGGCCGCAGCAACTTCATGTTGCAGCGTTACAAGGGCCTCGGCGAGATGAACCCGGAGCAGCTCTGGGAAACCACGATGAACCCCGACCAGCGTGTTCTCCTGGTGGTGTCGAGCGAAGATGCGGCGGAAGCCGACCGGATCTTCTCCATCCTCATGGGGGATCAGGTGGAGCCACGGCGCCGTTTCATCGAGGAGAACGCCCTCTTGGTGAAGAATCTGGACATCTAGAGGGAACGATGGACGAGTTTCGCGACCGCGGTGAATCAAACCGATGGCGCGACCTCGGATAGCAGCATGACCGAAAGAAGGTGATCAGGATGGATTCACCCAACGAAAGAATCCTACCCGTCCTCATCGAAGACGAGATGAAGAGCAGCTACATCGATTACTCGATGAGTGTCATCGTCTCGCGTGCTCTGCCGGATGCGCGCGACGGACTCAAGCCCGTCCAGCGGCGCATCCTGGTCGCGATGAACGATCTCAATCTCCGCCACGACCGACCCTATCGCAAATCGGCGAAGATCACCGGAGACGTGACGGGCAACTACCACCCGCACGGTACCGCGGCCGCCTACGATACCATGGCCCGCCTGGCCCAGGATTTTTCACTTCGTTACCCCCTGGTCAACGGGCAAGGCAACTTCGGATCGATCGACGGCGACTCCCCCGCGGCCGAGCGCTACACCGAGGCGCGGCTGCAGCGCTACTCCGAAGAGCTTCTGGCGGATCTGGATAAGGAAACCGTCGACTTCCGGCCGAACTACGATGAGACGCGTGAAGAGCCGGTCGTTCTGCCGGCGAAGAATCCCAACTTGCTGGTGAACGGTTCTTCGGGCATCGCGGTGGGGATGGCGACCAATATTCCGCCGCACAATCTTCAGGAGGTGTGCGAGGCGATCAAAATCGTCATCGACAATCCCGACGCTTCCCTCGATGAGTTGATGCAACACGTTCAGGGTCCAGACTTCCCCACCGGCGGCATTATCCAGGGAACCGCCGGGATTCGGCAGTGCTACGAGACCGGCCGCGGACTCATCACCGTGCGGGCGCGGGCGACGATCGAAGAAGACAAGAACGGCAAGCCATTCATTCTGGTGACCGAGATTCCCTATCAGGTGAACAAGGCATCCCTGCTCGAACGAATCGCCGGTCTGGTCAAGTCGGGGACCATCAGTGGCATCTCCGATCTACGTGACGAGTCCGATCGGGAGGGCATGCGCGTTGTCATCGAGTTGCGGCGCGATTCCCAGCCGAGGGTGGTGCTCAATCAGCTTTACAAGCACACGCAGATGCAGACGACCTTTGGAGCCAACTTGCTCGCCCTGCTCGAGAACCGGCCCAAGACATTTTCGCTGCGGGGACTCTGCCAGGCCTACGTCGACCACCGCATAGAGGTCATCACTCGCCGCACGCAATACGACCTCAAGCAGGCTGAAGCGAAGGCGCACATCCTCGAGGGGTTGAAGAAGGCGCTCGATCAGATCGACGCCGTCATCACCTTGATTCGCAGTTCAAAGACGGCCGAGGAAGCACGCCAGGGCTTGATGATGAACTTCTCTCTCAGCGAGAAGCAGGCCCAGGCGATACTCGAGATGCGGCTGCAGCGGTTGGTGGGCCTTGAGCGCCAGAAGGTTGAAGAGGACTATCTGGCCACCATCAAGCACATCGAGGAGCTCAAGAGCATCCTGGCGAGTCGGGAGCGGGTGCTAGGCATCATCAAGGACGATCTCGATGAGGTGTCCGAGCGTTTCGGCGATGAACGCCGCACCGAGATCGTGCCCTACGAGGGGGAGATCGACCTCGAGGATCTGATCCCGCGCGAAGACATGATCATCACGATCAGCCACCGGGGATATATCAAGCGGGTGCCGGTCAATACCTACCGTAGCCAACGACGTGGGGGTCGCGGGTTGTCGGGGGCCAAGACCCGGGAAGAGGATTTCGTCGAGCATCTCTTCGTGGCCAATACCCACAGCTACATCCTCTTCTTCAGCAACAAGGGACGATGCTACTGGCTGAAGGTCTACAACGCACCGCTGGGCACGCGGACCTCGAAGGGCAAGTCGATCCTGAATCTGATTCAGTTCCAGCCCGAGGAACGTATCGCATCCTACGCCTTGGTCGATGTTTTCGATGAGGATCGTTTCGTCGTGCTGGCCACGCGGAAGGGCAAGATCAAGAAGACGTCCCTGTCGGGATTCAGCAATCCGCGCCGCACCGGAATTTGGGCCATTCATCTGGAGGAGGACGATGAGCTCATCGGGACCTCGCTCACGAGCGGCCATTCCGATGTGGTGCTCGCCAAGCGGAGCGGAAAGGCCATCCGTTTCTCCGAGGACAAGGTGCGTCCGATGGGCCGCAATGCGGCGGGCGTGCGCGGTGTGACGCTCGAGGCCGAGGACGACGCCGTCGTGGGCATGGTGTGCGTGACCGATCCGGAAGCCACCTTGCTGGTCGTGACGAGGAACGGATTCGGAAAGCGAAGCAAGTTGGAAGATTACCGGATCACCAACCGTGGGGGCCGGGGGATCATCACCCTCAAGGTTACGAAGCGGAACGGTCCACTGGTTTCGATCAAGTGTGTGGATGACGAGGACGAGGTGATGCTCAATACCTCGAGCGGGATCGTCATCCGTCTCAAGATGAAACCGGTCTCGGTTATCGGGCGGGCCACCCAGGGCGTCAAGCTGATCGATCTTCGCGAGGAAGACAGCGTCACGGACGTGGCAAGAATCGTGACCTCGAGCGAAGAAGAAAAAGAAACGGAGGGCTGATTCCTCCGAGAGTTGTACGGCGTCTTGTCCCAATCCCGCCTCCGCGCCCGCGTCCGCGTCCGCGTCCGCGGCCGGCGGTCAGCCAGCGCGCAGTGAGCGGTTAGCTAGGGTCCAGAGCGTGCGGCTGGCGTGCAGCTGGCGTGCAGTGAAGACTCAGTACCGGGACGGCCAACCGGGACGGCCAACCGGGACGGCCAGTGGACTTCATGATCGGCGCTTGCCGGGACCGGGCCGTGGAAGAAGGACAACACGGGGAGATTCGAAGGGATGGGTATGTACGAACCCGTTGACCTGAAAGTGGACTTCATCAAGCAAGAGCATACGATCCTCGATTTCTGGGAGAAGGAGAGGATCTTCGAGAAGCTCTGCGAACGCAACCGGGGCAAGAAGCACTGGTCCTTCATCGACGGTCCGATGACGGCCAACAACCCCATGGGTGTTCACCACGCATGGGGACGAACCTATAAAGACTCCTTCCAGCGCTACAAGGCCATGCTGGGCTTCGACCAGAGGTATCAGAACGGCTTTGACTGCCAGGGGCTGTGGCTGGAAGTGGAGACCGAACGGGAGCTGGGGTTCAACTCCAAGCAGGACATCGAGAATTTCGGTCTCGACAACTTCAGCCGCGCCTGCCGGGCGCGCGTGGAGAAGTACAGCGCCCGGATCGCCCAGCAGTCGAAGCGGCTCGGTCAATGGATGGACTGGGATAACTCCTACTTCACCATGACCGACAACAACATCGAGAGTATCTGGCACTTCCTGGGTCTTTGCCAGCAGAAGGGCTGGCTGCGGATGGGTCATCAGGTCATGCCCTGGTGCACGCGCTGCGGTACCTCACTGTCGCAGCATGAACTTTCCGACTCCTACCAGGACATCGAAGACACCAGCCTCTTCCTGGGATTCCCTTTGATGCCGGGCGCGCGGCGGGCCGGTTCCTGGATGAAGGACCTTCCCGACGGGAAGACAGGGAGCCGGACACCGGGGGAGAACGAGCGCCTGCTCGTGTGGACAACCACTCCGTGGACCCTGACCTCCAACGTGGCCGCCGCGGTCAATCCGGACCTGCCCTATGCGAGGGTGGAGTATCAGGGCAAGATCTACTATGCCAGCAGCGGTGTGGTCGACAGCGTTTTCAAGGGAGAGGGCAAGGTTCTCGAAGAGATCCCCGGCTACGAGATGATCGGTTGGGCCTACGAGGGACCCTTCGACGAACTACCTGCCCAGGCCGAAGTGGAGCATGTCGTGATCGGGTGGGACATGGTAGGCGAAACCGAGGGGTCGGGTATCGTTCACATCGCACCTGGTTGCGGCGCCGAGGACTGTGAACTCGGAATCCAGTACGGGCTGCCCGCACTCGCGCCACTGGATGATCGCGGCATCTATCTAGAGTCCTTCGGATGGCTCGCCGGCCGCGATGTCCACGATGTCGAGAAGCCAATCTTCGAGGAGTTGAAGAAGAAGGGCCTCTTCGTCCGGGCCGAAACCTACCAGCATCGGTATCCCTTTTGCTGGCGCTGCAAGGACAAGCTCGTCTTCCGGATGGAAAACGAATGGTTCATCCGCTCCGACGAGATCCGGCCGCTCATGAAAGAAGCCTCGCGCAAGGTTCGCTGGATCCCCGAGAGCGTCGGGAAACGTTCCCAGGACTGGTACGACAACATGGGCGACTGGTGCATCTCTCGTAAGCGCTACTGGGGATTACCGTTGCCATTCTATTTTTGTCCGCAGGGCCACATGACCCTGGTCACCAGCAAGGCGGATCTGCGGGAGCGGGCGGTTGATCCGGCCATGGTCGACGCGTTGCCGGAGCTGCACCGTCCCTGGATCGACGAGATCAAGATCAAGTGCGCCGAGTGCTCGCAGGAAGCCACCCGCATCCTGGATGTGGGCGACTGCTGGCTCGATGCGGGCATCGTGGGATTCTCCACCCTCAAGTACTTCGAAGACCGTGAGTACTGGCGCAAGTGGTTCCCGGCCGAGCTGGTGAGCGAGATGCGCGAGCAGGTGCGGCTCTGGTTCTACGCCATGATGTTCACGGGGGTTACCCTCGAAGGCACGAGCCCGTACCTCGCCGTCCATAGCTACGAGAAGGTGTTCGACGAGAAGGGCAACCCGATGCACAAGAGCGCCGGGAATGCCATCTGGTTCGATGAAGCCGCCGAGAAGATGGGCGCCGACGTGATGCGCTGGGTCTATACCTCGGCCAACCCCAACATCAACCTGCGGTTTGGGTACCACATCGCCGACGACGCCCGGCGGCGGCTCATCACCTTGTGGAACGTCTACTCCTTCCTGGTGACCTACGCCGAGTTGGATGAATTCGATCCGGCTACCGACGCCGATCCGGCGAAGGTCGGCCAAAGTCCCAATCCGCTGGATCGCTGGATCGTGTCGGCCCTCTACCAGCTCGTGCGCGATATCCGGTCGGGCTTCGAAAACTACGACACGATGATGCCCATGCGAGAGACCGACGCCTTCCTCGAGAAGCTCTCGACCTGGTACGTGCGGCGCTCGAGGAGACGCTTCTGGAAGAGCGAGGGAGACCAGGACAAGAAGTGGGCTTACCACACGCTCTACCACGTCATGGTCACCTACTGCCGGGCCCTGGCGCCGATCCTTCCCTTTGTGACGGAGGTCATGTATCGCAATCTCACCGCCCCCGCCCGCAGTGCGGGTGAGGCGTCCGTACTGCGTCTGGGATGGGAAGGCGCCCCGACGCCCGAGAGCGTGCATCTGACGCCCTATCCCGAGGAGCGTCCCGAGCTAGTCGACGAACAGCTCAACGATGCCATGGATTTCGTCCTGCGCGCCGTCAGCCTCGGGCGGGCGGCCCGGGAGAAGGCGCGTGTCAAGGTGCGCCAACCTCTCGGGAAACTGTGGCTCGTGCCCATGGAGGGCAAGCTGCCCTTCGCCGACCTGGACGCGAGTCTGGCCGAAGACCTGCTCATGCAGATCCGGGAAGAGCTCAACGTGAAGCAGATCGACCTGTCGGTCACCGATGCGTCCGAGTTCGGCGAGCAGAAGATCAAGCTCAACTTCCCGGTCCTGGGGAAAAAGTACGGCAAGGCGATGAAGGAGATTTCCACTCGAGTCAGCGCTGGCGCCTATGAGATCGATCCCGATGGCCGGCTGAAGCTGGAAGGTTACCTGATCGACCCGGACGAGTTCGAGCAGGTGTTCGAGGGCAAGGGCGAGCGCTCGCTGGCCCATGACCGCTATACGATGGCCGTGCTGGACACCACCGTGACCGATGAGCTCCGGCTCGAGGGATGGGCGCGGGAGGTCATCCGGGGCATCCAGGATCTGCGCAAGAAGGCGGACTATCAGGTCGACGATCGGATCGTGCTCTTCTACGAGGCGCCTCCGTCGCCTCCGTCGGAGGGCGACGGTGCGGGCGCCTCCACTGCCGGAGCATCTGCCGGAGCATCTGCCGGATCGTCTGCCGGGGCGTCCGGCGGAGCATCTGCCGGGGCGACTGGTGGACCCGATCCCGAGCAGATCATGGGAATGTTCGGTGACTACATCATGAGCGAGACGCTCGCCGATCACATGGAGCCGGGCCGGAATGAAAGCGCGGACCAGGGCAGTGATGTGAAGCTCGACCGGGATGTCACGATCTGGGTGGGGGTCAAAAAGGTAGGCAGCTAGGATCGGCGTGGGGGAAACCGCGTTGCCAGCCCCCGTGGCCAAGCGAGTCCGAGCCCGAGTCCATGTCCGAGCCCGAGCTCGTGTCCGTGTCCGTGCCCGTGCCCGTGCCCGAGCCCGTGCCCGAGCCCGAGCCCGTGCCCGAGCCCGAGCCCGCGCCCGAGCTCGTGCCTGTACCCGAGCCCGCGCCGGCACCGGTGGCCGCGCCCCAGTAGCTTGGGTCTGCGGGGGGTCGGAGCGAAGCCGCGAGCCTTCGCCGTGGGCGGGATCGAAGCTATCAGCGTTTGCCTGCTGGATTCCGTCATTGAATCCTGCTGATCCGGTTGTGGAAGCGTCGTGAAACCGTCATCCTCGCAATCGAATTTCTTTATGTACTTTGAGGCAACTTATTCTTTGAGATCGCTGGCGTCCATCGCGATATCGAGTCCCCTACGGAGGCCGCCATGAACAGCCACACGTTCGCCATGCTCGTGCTCGTGAGCATGCTCCACGCGTTGGCCGCGGGGGCGGAGACCGCAGAGACCTATCTCGTCCAGCCCGACGGGAGCGGGGAATTCCCGACCATCGCCGATGCCGTCGCGCAGGTCTCGGACGGAGACATCATCGAACTCGGCGACGGCACCTTCTCAGGGGAGGGTAATCGCGACGTGGATCTCGGCGGAAAGATGATCGTCATCCGGTCCCGGAGCGATCAGCCTAGCGCGTGCGTGATCGAGTGCGGCGGTTCGCCGAGTGAGCACCACCGCGCGTTCTACCTCAATGCCGGCGAAACGCTCGATACTCGGATCGAGGGCCTGACCATCCGCGGCGGGTGGCACAAGGCGGGAGGCGGGATATCGGTCGGCGTCGGCTCGGCCGTTACGATCCGCAAGTGCAGCTTCGAGTCCAATGGGGCCCTGGGCGTCGGCGGTGGTCTGCACAGCAATGGGACCTGTGTGGTGACCGGCTGCATCTTTCGGAACAACGCGTCCCAGTCCGGATGCGCCATCGCCGCCAGCGGGCCGATCACCATGAGCAGCACCACGGTGTATGGCAACGAGGGAGAATTCGCCGCCGGCCTGCTGGCACTCGGAGGCGGACAAGTGCTGAACTGCACCTTCGCGGACAATCGCGCCACCACCGTGGACGGCGGCATCGTCAAGAGTATGATCGAGGTTCTGGAGCTGGAGAACTGCATCATCGCCGAGAATCTACATGGCGCCGCCGTCTACTGCTGCTGTGACGGAGACATGATCTTCACCTGCTGCAATCTCTATGGGAACGAAGGCGGGGACTGGGTGAGCTGCGGCGAAGGCCAGCTGGGTCTGAACGGGAACATCAGCGAGGCCCCCCACTTCTGCCGGGACGAGCTTCCCGAGACGCCCTACGCCTTGTCGGCAGGATCGCCGTGCTGCGAAGAGCAGCAACCCGCGTGCGGTCGGATGGGTGCCTGGCCCGTTGGGTGCGACGACACCGCCGTGACACCGGCGACCTGGGGAACAGTGAAATCCCTCTTCCGCTGATGTGATATCGTCACGGAACCGTGATTCTCTCAATTCCATAAATATTAGACAATTACGCGATTCGTAAGTGTATTCGTCTGATCGACTGTTTCCGACCTGGCGTAGGGCAGACTTCGTAATCATATTCCAGAAAGCAAGTTGCAGGTTTCGTCTCGCAAGGCGCCACGCGGGCAGGGGAGGCAACTTGACGAGCCGCCGATCATGCCGTACTTTCTAGGGAGTCACTGCATAGTCATGGATTCTGCGAGCAGTACATCAACGCTTCCTCGGTGTTCAGCTTGCCGCTCTCAACTCGAAGGGCGGAATTGCGCTCCCAGTTTCTCTGATCAGTAAGCATTGTCCGTGGCAGGCCATGGGCATGGCCCGCCCGGAGGACCGACTCCCTCCTCGCCGAGGGGGCCCGTCCGCATGGAGTGGGGCCGGTCGTATCCATATGGAAGGAGGCCCATTTTGAGTACAACCCCCGCCAGTGATGTTGGAATCGCAGGGGTGAATCTGGAGGTGATCCACGGGAAGGATCCGTATCCGGATTGGATGACCGAGCAGGAACTCGCCGAGTTTCTGCACCACAACATGAAGCCCTACGAGGACACGATCGAGGACATCCTCTCGGCTCTCGAATACGCCCGGTCCGATGCCGAGGGCAAGGGGGGCTTCATCCTGATAGCCGAGAAGGACCATGACATCCTTGGCGCGCTGGTCATGCTCGAAACGGGCATGGGCGGCTACGTGCCCGAGCACATCCTGCTCTTCGTCGGGGTGCGGCCCGACCTGCGAGGCAAAGGTGTTGGGGGCTGGCTGGTTCGCGAGGGCATCGCCCGCTGCAAGGGGAAGGTCAAGCTGCACGTCGAGTACGACAACCCCGCGAAGCGGCTCTATGAGCGCGTAGGCTTCACGACCAAGTATGCCGAGATGCGCGTGCCGGCCGGAGGGAAGTAACATGAATCGAGTCATCGCCAACCTGGAAGCGCTGCATCACAATCTCGCCGTCGTCGATCGGTGGATGCAACGGCATGATGCTCAGTGGACTCTGGTCACCAAGGCGCTCTGCGGGCACCACTCCCTGATCGATGTACTACATGGCATCGGGGTTCGTTCGGTCGGTGATTCGCGGATCGACAATCTCCGCACGATCCGCTCGGTGTCGCCGGATATGGAAACCTGGTACTTGCGGGGTCCCGGATTGGGATCCATCGCCGAGACGGTCGAGGTGGCCGACATTTCGCTGAACAGCGAGGCCGAGACCATCCATGCCATCAACCGCGAGGCCGGGAAGATCGGCAAAGTCCACCGGGTCGTCATCATGATCGAGCTCGGCGACCTGCGGGAGGGCATCCTTCCGGGCACGTTGGTGCGGTTCTACGACGAGGTTTTCCAGCTCGAGAACCTGGAGGTCATCGGCATCGGCGCGAACCTGGGTTGTCTGGCCGGCGTGGTACCGAACATCGACCAGTACATGCAACTTCTCCTCTATCGGGAGCTTCTCGAACTGAAGTTCGACCACAAGCTCAAGGTCATCTCGGCGGGCACGAGCGCCACCTTGCCGCTGGTTCTCGACAGCACGCTGCCGAAGTCGATCAACCACTTCCGCATCGGGGAAGCCGTGCTCTTGGGCACCGATCTCATCAACGGCGGCACGTTGTCCGGACTGCGCAACGACGTGTTCACGCTCGAAGCCGAGCTGATCGAGATCAAACAGAAGAGCCTGGTTCCCATGACCGAGACCGGTGACGTGAATCCCTTCCAGTTGCAGAACAACGACGACGAAGAGGTTCGCCCCGGCGAGCGCGGCTATCGCGCCCTCGTCAACATCGGCGAGCTCGATACCGATATCGGTGGTCTGACGCCCGAGAATCCCAGTTACAAGATTGCCGGTGCGAGCAGCGACATCACCGTCCTGAATGTGGGTGACAGCCCAGGGGGCCTTAGTCTCGGAGACGGGGTACGTTTCCGGCTCAGCTACGCGGCCCTCGTTCGCCTCATGGGGAACCGGTACACGGCGATCGAGATCGATCCTCCGGCGGGCCGCTTCCGGCCGCTTACGACCGATGAAGGCCAGGTTTCGGTGCCACCGGTGATCGAGAGGGCCAAGCCTGCTCCGAATGAGGCTCTGGGCAGAAGCCCAAACAGCGCGCCTAAGCGAGAGAGGCCGGGTAAACCCAAGGGAGCGCATGTCTGACAAGGAAGCGCATGTCTGACAAGGAAGCGCATGGCTGACAAGGAGCACGTGGAGCTTCGGCGGGAACTGCACACCCTGGCCGAGCTCGCTCATCAGGAAGATCGAACGGCGGCACGGATGCACGCTTTTCTGGAGACGTGCCATCCGGATCGTCTGCTGAGCGGATTGGGGGGTCAGCGGACCGGTCCACGGACCGGTCAGCAGGCCGGTCAGCAGGCGGGGCGGCAGACGAGTCGGGATCCGTCCGCCGGCGCTGAGGCCCAAGGTCATGGGCTCGCGGCGGTTTTCGACAGCGGGAAGCCCGGCCCCCGCGTCCTGCTCCGCTGCGAACTCGATGCCCTGCCCATTCCCGAAGGTCCAGGCGGACCATCGGGCGAGACCCTGCCCCATCGCGCTCTGGCCGAGGGCGTTGCTCACAAGTGTGGCCATGATGGGCACATGGCCATCCTGGCCACTGTTGCGTCTCGACTGGCTCGTAGGCGTCCGACCCGGGGCGCAGTGATCCTGCTCTTCCAACCGGCCGAGGAGACCGGCGAGGGCGCGGCCCAAGTGCTCGTCGACCCGCAATTTGCCTCGTTGGCGCCGGACCAGGTGATCGCCCTGCACAATCTCCCCGGCCATCCTCGTGGCAGCGTCATCGCCCGCAAGGGGTGTTTTGCGGCCGCATCCACCGGAATGGCGATCCGCCTTCGCGGCGCCACCGCGCATGCCGCCGAGCCCGAAGGGGGCCGGAGTCCCGCCATGGCGGTCGCCCAGATCATCCAGCAGTTCAGTTCGGTGCCGCAGTGCTACGTTCCATTGCAAGAGGCCACGAAGGTGACGATCGTCAGTGCGGCGCTGGGTGAGGTGGCCTACGGGACGACCCCGGGTGAAGCCCGCGTGAACGCGACCATTCGGGCATACGATGATGCCGTTCTCGACCGCTCCGTCGATCGCTGCCGGAGGATCGCCCGTGGAATCGCGGCCGCCGAAGAGCTGGAACTGGAGATAGAGCTGGTCGAGCCCTTTCCGGCCACGATCGGCGCCGATGAGGTTGTCGATGCCGTGACCGAGGCCGCCCGTGATCTTGGGTTTCGGGTGGTCATGCCGTCCGCGCCCTTCGGTTGGTCCGAGGATTTCGGCCACTTCACGGCGCGATATCCGGGTGCGCTATTCGGATTGGGCGCAGGCGAGAACCATCCGGCGCTACATCATCCGTCCTACGATTTTCCGGATGACTTGATCGGCATGGGTGCCGATCTATGGATGAGAATCGCGGAGCACCTGATGGGTGGACCTAGCGACTAGGGCCCTGAGAGGGGAAAGATCGCGGGGGGGCGGATGCGACACTCTTCGTATGTGGAGATCAGCAAGTCCGCGTATCAGAAGAATTTGAGGTTCTTGCGCCGCAAGATCGGGCGTGAGACCTTGCTGTCCTCCGTGGTCAAGGGCAATGCCTACGGTCATGGGATCTCCAGCTTCCTACCCATGGCGGAGTCCTGTGGTGTCCGCCATTTCTCGGTCTTCAGCGCCGAAGAGGCCTACCTCGCGCGCCGGAGCAGCCAGCACGACAGCCAGATCCTCATCATGGGATACATCGATCAGGGCGAACTCGAATGGGCTGTCGAACACGGGGTCGCTTTCTTCGTGTTCGATCTCGCTCGTTTGAACGCCGCTGTGTCCGCTGCCGAACGGATCAAGAGACCGGCCAAGATCCATCTAGAAGTCGAGACCGGCATGAACCGAACCGGGTTCGAGGGCGCCGATTTGGAGGAAGCGGTCGGTATCATCAAGACCCATCCGGAGGAAATCGCAGTCGAAGGCGTGTGCACGCACCTGGCTGGCGCCGAGAGCGTGGCCAACTACCTGCGTGTGACGACACAGCTCGAGATCTTCGAGCAGGTGTGCCGGCACCTGAGGGAGCTGGGTATCAAGCCCGTCCTGCGGCACACGGCCTGTTCGGCCGCCTCGCTGAACTATCCGCAGTCGATCATGGACATGGTGCGCATGGGTATCGCCCAGTACGGATACTGGCCGAACAAAGAAACCCAGATGCACTATGAGCTCGAGCATGAGGACGGCCGTCTTCGGACCAAAGCAAGTCCGCTCAAGGGGGTTCTGCGCTGGGTCAGCCGAATCATGAGCCTCAAGCGTGTGAAGCGCGGGCAGTTCGTCGGCTATGGAACAACCTACCAGGCCATGCGCAACCAGACGCTGGCCACCGTTCCGGTTGGTTACTATCACGGGTTCTCGCGAACCCTGAGCAACCTCGGCCATGTGCTGGTCAATGGACGCAGAGCGCCGGTCGTGGGACTCGTCAACATGAACATGATGATGATTGACGTCACCGACTGCAACACGGTTGCCCCCGACAACGAGGTCACCCTGATTGGCCCGCAGCGGCGATCGCGGATCACGGTGAGCTCGTTCAGTGATATGGCGAGCGCGGTCAACTACGAAGTGCTCGTCCGCATTCCCAGTACCATTCCCCGCGTGGTCGTCGACTGAATCCTGCCCTGGCCCTTGAGCCGGGTATCGCTCTCTAAGGTCTCCCCCACGCTATCGGTCCACCGGAAGCGGCCTCGGTCCAGCGTGAAGAATGCCAGGTCCGCCGCTTTCCCGGGAGATAAGCTCCCCAGATCCTCGCGTTGCAGAATCCGGGCCGGCACGCAACTGGCGGCCCGAACGACGTCCTCGAGGGACAGCCCCAATGCCAGGAATTTCGAGAGGGTGTGCGTCAGCGAGTGCACGGGGCCGCCCAGGTTGAAGCGGTGGAGATCGCTGCTGATCGTATCCGGCGCCAGCCCTCGCCCAAGCATCTTCCGCGCTACCTCGAAACTGAACGACCCCTCTCCATGCGCCACATCCAGGTAGACGCCTCGCTCACGTGCGCGGGCCAGGGCGTCGGCGGCGTCGGCGGCGTCGGCGGCATCGGCGGCACCGGCGGCATCATCGGCGGCATGATTGGCGGACTCCGGACAGCCGGCATGGAGCGGGCGGTAGATGTGGGTTGCGATGTCGCCTGGCCGCAGGCGGGAGGCGATCTGGGAGGTTGTGGGCGGCGGCGCATCCATGTGGGCCATGAGCGGTAGACCGCACGCATCGGCGGCGGTGACGGCGGCCGTCACCGCGGGCTCGAGCGCGCCATCGCTGCCATGCCGGCCAAGCCGCACCTTGATCCCACGAATCACCTCGGGGTATTGCCGGGCGACCTGCGTGCAGGCGCCTACATCCAGCAGGCGGGGATCGCCGGCCTCCCCCACCCGGACGTGGCGGCCAAATCCGAAGATGCCACCGAAGGAGATATTGAGAAAGGCGAGGATCCGCCGCGGCGCCCCGGTGATCACGCTCTCGAGGAAACCGGCGAAGTTGCCGGCCCCGGCGCTGCCGGCATCGACGAGTGTCGTGCTTCCGCACGCTGGATCGAGATCGGCCGGACGCACGCCCAGCGGGGTGGCACCCCAATACGCGTGCAGGTGCAGGTCGATGAGGCCCGGGGTGACCAGGAGCCCCCGGGCGTCGACATGCCGCAGGTTCAAGTTCGGCGATTCCTGGTTCTGTAGCGAACGAACGCGTGGAGGTAGCTCCGGCGGTGTGCCGCGGTGACGCGGAACATCCTGGTGCGCCCGGCTGTGTTGCGGAGTGTCCCGATGCGCCCGGCGGTGTTGCGACCCCTCCGGCCGCGGGATGATCTCGGCGATCTTCCCTTGGCGGAGGATGAGGTCACCTGGCCCACTGAAGGGACCACCCGGATCGACAATCCGCCCACCCGCGACGAGGATCTCGTGTGGTGCGCGCATCACGCGTGCGTTCTCTGCCGCCGGGTAGCCAGCGTCAGGATCGCGAAGAGAATGCAGGAGACTGCGACGCCGAAGACGGCCGGATCGAACCCCGCCATGAACTCCGCCGCCCGCTTATCCAGCTTCACCCAATCATACCGTCCGCCCAGGAACAGGACGGCACGATAGATCAATGTCGCGACGGTGGCGCCCAACATGGTAATGAAGATGTTTTTCGTTAGACGGTTGGATCGTTTCTTGTACAAGGCTCCTACCACGACTGGCAAGATGATCGCCGGAGCCCACACATGATAGGTGAAGAGCAACAGTCCGATGATGTCGGACCACAGGACCGCGACCAGAATGGCCGTCATGCCGAGAGCCGCTGTACAGATGCGCGCCAGACGAAGCGTGCGCCCGTCACCGCGATCCTCCCAACCCAGCTGATGCTCGAAGAGATCCTTCACGAAGATGGCCGTCGAGGAGTTCAGGGCCGAGTCGGCCGAGGACATGACCGCCATGAGAAGGGCTCCGATCATCAGGCCGCCGATGACGGGGCTGTGCAATTGCTCGACCACCATGGGCAATGCTTGCTGAGGCGCGATGTCGGGGAAGTGAATGCGCGCGTAGAGGGCAATGAAGAAGAGGACCACCGGGAAGGTGAGTGCCAGGAAGAACCCCACGCCGGCGATGCCCCACTTCGTGTGGGTGACGTTCTTGCCGACACAGTAGCGGGTGGCATAGCCGGGAGCGAAGGTCTCGCCCAACAAGAAGGCGAGGAAGGTGGTGATCAGGAACAACCAACCCTTGCCGCCCTCCACTTTGAAGAAGTCGGCCGGGACGGTGCGGTTGGGGGTGATTTCATTGGAATAGGCGTCCTGTAAGAGCGATAGATTGTGGCGGCGCAACTGGCGACCGGTGAGATCCTCTCCCAGGTCTTCACGGCTTTGGGCGGACAGCTCGACCGTGGCGAAGCGCTCCGGGGTGTAGAGGTCCCGATCGTCGAGGACGGCGTTGAGACCCGCGACGACCTCGCCGGCGGACGGTTCGGCCTCGGCCTCGAGTTGCCGAGTCCCGGCCTCTCCATACTCGGCGTGGGCGTCGGCGTCGGTGGCCGTGGGCTGGGCGGCGAACGCGTACCCCTCCTCCTCCAGCCGGGCGCGGATGTGGGCGGAGAGCGGATCGGATCGAGTGGCCAGCTTCCTGCTCATGGAGACGGGATCTTTGAGATCGCTGGTGCCGAACCGGGAGGGGACGAACCTGCCCGTTTCCGAATTGTACGAGCTGGTGATATCCGGAATGCAGAAGCCGAGCGTGATGGCGAAGCCCAGCAGGAGCACGATGAACTGGTAGACGTCGGTGTGGATCACCGCCAGGAGACCGCCGGCCGTGCTATAGATCACGACCATGACGCCGCTGATCACGATCGCCCACTGAAGTGCATGCGGCACGTCCACCAGCCCGGGCATGATGGCAGCGAGTACGGTCCCGAAGGCGGCCATCTGGGCGGCCACGATGAAGACCGAGAAGAGTAGTGAGAGCAACAGGACGAGGAAACGGGGCCGTTCTCCGAACCGGTGGCCGAAGTAGCCGGCCACCGTGTAGAGCTCGGCCTTTCGGAACTGGGGTGCAACGACCAACCCCGAGAAGATGAAGTGGAAGTAGCCCCCGGTCGAGACCAGGAGCATCAAGATCCCCCACTCATAGGTCTTGCCGATGGCGCCGATGGAGTACCCCCCGCCGATGACGGTGGCGCCCATGGTGCAGAAGAGAAAGAACCAGCGGACGTTACGCCCGGCAACCAGGTAGTCGTCCGCATTGCCTATCTTTCGGGCCTTGTTCACCCCTTTGAAGAAGACGAACAGCATGTAGCCGATGACGATGATCCATAGAATCAAGCGGTCGGGCATGAGTCCCCCGGAAATTGGAGTGATCAGGGATTCTGACCCAATCGGGTCCGCGACAGGATTCGTGACAATGACGCGATTTTCCGCAGTATGGGGCAGAATGGACGGGAAATCAAACCGCTGGACACATGCGCCGGCCGCCAAGCACGCTGGTGAGGCGGCGCAGATCCCGCCTGCGCCGAGTCCGGTCAGGAGCTGGTGGTCAGAAGCCCTTGTCTGAATAGAATTTCGATTGTCTCTAAGTAGGGCTCCCAGGACGCGGGTCGATCCTCCGTCGTGCGGCTAGTGAACGATCCGAGTAGCACGCCACCGAATGCGATGGTGCCGAGGAGTCGCCAAACGGCCTCGGGAGGGAGCCGGCGTATCCGCCCGGCGTCTTGCGCGGCACACAGAAGCTGCTCGGCCATCGTCATCAAGTTCTGTCCCGATCCGCTCGCCGCCATCTCGATCGCCTCGCGGGCCACCTGACCTCCCCGGCCCAGGTCCTGGCGCAGCAGGCCCGCGATGTCTGGCTCGTGTCGCAATGCTTCCATGAGATGGGTAAGATAGAGGAGCAGGGTTTCCTCGGGAGGAAAGCCAACGTCGATACGGGAGGAGACCTTGCGCGTGAGGCTAGCGATTCCGTCGCGAAGCGCCTCGCGGTAGAGTGCCTCCTTGCTTCCGAAGTGGTAGTGGATCAGGGCCGGATTGACGCCTGCCTGCTGGGCGATCGTCTTGACCGCGGTTTCCGCGAACCCTGCGGATGCGAAACAATGGCGGGCGCTCCTGAGAATCCGGTTCCTTGTTGAGTCTTCGGTGGTTGAGTCTTCGGTGGTTGAGTCTTCGATGATTGAGCCCTTGGCGCTTGAGTTTTTGGCCGCATCCATAGCAAACCCTCCGTGACCGGCATAGGGATTCCTCGCTTCGCATCTTTGCGCTCATTGATTGGTCGAATAATCAAATTGTACAACCAATCAATCTTGATGAAAAGAAGAAACGTATTGTGAACCAAAGGCTTATGGATTCTTGATGAAATGGCCTTTCGGATCCAAGGACGCAATGTCGACCGGATCAGCTGCGGTAGGCAATGTGATCTGGCCTTGGGGTGGAGTATTGCTGGGCCACTTGTCTCCGAGCGCAGTGTATTTCCTCTTCGGATGTGGCCTGGCTCGGCACGCATCATGCATCTAGGAGAGGCATCATGCTGACTGGGCATGGTGGTCTGTGCGCACCGGGGGTCGGATGGCCGGGCAAAGGAGACGCTTCCGGAAAGACGTGGGCGCTGGAGGGTGGCCCCGGAAGTCTTGGAAGGTGTCTCTCGAGACCGGTCATCCGGCCAATCCGGTTAGGCAGGCGATCTTACTCTCCGCCAGGCATCCTCTCGTGGATGGTCTTCCCCGACCAGATCACATTCGGATCGAACTTGCCCATGCCGGGATGGCTCGTCGACGGGCAGACTCGGTTCTCGCAGTTCGGCACCGAGCATAGGCGGCAGGTGACGCCGCAATCCACCTCCGGGGTGCTGAAGTTCTCCGCATAGATCAGGTGCTGCGCATCCCGCGCCTGTACCCCCAACGTCAGGCTGTAGACCAGAGGGGCCGCCCCGAAGTGCAGCGAAGGAGCTCGCACCGACCGCCCGACGCAGAAGTGGATCTCCCCGCGTAGGTCGGGAAAGGTGCTGTATTGGCGGAAGATCGTGCCGGGGGAGGTGATGAGCGACCGGGCCGATGCCCAGCGGCCGCACACCCGCATGTAGAGCGGCGCGAACTGAAGACCGGAGAAACTGCTGCGCTTCAGGACCACCCCGCGCCAGTCCATCTTGATGAAGTGGAACGGCAATCCCGAGTCGAGTTGGCTGATGCGGTTGACTACCGTTTCCCAGTCCGTATCGAGCTCCACGGCCAGCCGGTCGACATCATAGCGGTGAGCTTCAGCAAGCTTGACGAAACGGTCGGTCGGCAGTGTGAAGAAGCCGGTGGCCCAACGGCCTGACAGGGACCGGAAGATGAGCCACACGATATCTTGCTCGAGTTGATTACGTTCGATCGGCTCAGAGGCTGCTGGCGGGAAGTTCTGGTCCACCCAGCGGCTCGCGAACCTCTCGATGTCGGCCTGTCCGTCCGAGTCGAAGAGCCGGATGATGCGGATGTGCCCGACAACCCGCCCGAGTTCGAAGGGATACTGATTCGGGTGCACCCTCGCTGAGATCGTGGCCCTTTTCTGATCCTTCAAGGAGAGCAACCAGCGAAGGCCCTCCCACCGGCCACGCCCGCTGCGCGCCGTGGCAGGGACGCGCTCGACGCGCACTTGTTCCGACTCCAGGAGCGAGGTGAGCATCTCCATGGGAGTACGGTGCTTGCGCCGCTCCTCGCTGTGGATGCGCCGAATGTCCTTCTCCACCTCGCGGGTGTAGTGTCTCATCTGGGGATCGGTCTGAAACGCTTCGACCGCCGACTGGACCAGGGACTCTCGGGCCGCATCCGTGTGCGCCATAGACAATTGTGAGTTTCTTGCCCGTAGAGATTGAACTTCCGAAGCGAGCCGGAGAAATGCTCCGGCCAGTGCCGGGTCCGAGGCTGCGGCCGCGAAGAGCCGGTCCTTCTGAACGGGCGTGAAATCGACACCCGCCTCGGCCAGATCCACGACGCTCTCCTGCACCTTGCTCTCGGGGCCCTGCATCTGATGAGCCCAGTGATGGATCATCGCTGCCGTGACTCCCTGGGTTTCCAGGGCTGCGATCAGGATTCGCCGCATGGTCTGGGAGGAGGGCATTCGGTGTAAGTTCAGGTAAGCGCTTAGATTGGAGACCGCCATCCCTACGACGGCCGCCAGGTCCTTCTGGCGCCGTCCGGACTGCACAAGGTGGGAGTGCAGCCCCCGGGCCACGCCTCGCCAATCGTCAGTACCGATGGTCTCGACCAGCTTCTCATTTGCATCAGGACGATGGTCCATGGCGACCCCCTGTATATACGCAGTGATAATTTACATTGGTTATCTGGTCGAACGCGTTGTATGAACCACGAGATATATATAACCCACATGTGTATAGAAAATCAAGCAGATACAATGTGATAGCCGTGCGTGATTTGTCTGGCAATCGGATTATCCCACCCGATATCATAGAAACGTGGTGAGGGGACGGTGAAGTTATCAGAATGTTGACGATCTTATCGGTCTGACGACGGTCAGCGGTACCGCAGAAGGAGTAAGGAAGATGAAAGGTCTCTCGTGGGACGACTTCCAACGGCAGGCGAAGGCCACGATCTGCAGCAATTGCGAGTGCGGATTCAACACCCCTTATCGCGGAAATGCCACTTGCTTGCAGTCATGGCTCCGATTCCATTCCTCGCGTGGGATTCTCCTCTCCTGCAACGCCTCGCGCGCTGAAGGTGTCTATGCTCGAAGGGAAGACTCGCTGATGTCTTCCCACGTCGTCGAGCAGTAGGCGTCGAGCAGTAGGCGTCGAGCAGTAGGCGTCGGGCTTCGAATGGGGGCCAGGCTTCGGTCGGCGGGAAAGCGCATGCGCTGGATGGCCGGTCCTGATCGCAGCGGGGTCTGGCTCCGAGAAACGTGACCAACCGGGCCTTGTCCCATCCGGACAAGGCCTTTCCATCCTCTGGCTCCGCGCTCTGGTTCTGCTGTTTGAGGTCTTGCTGTTTGAGGTCTTGCTGCTTGAGGTCTTGCTTCCTGTGGTCCTTCCGCCTGCGGATCTGCTCTCGAAGAGGTTCGAACTTCAGATCCATGACGGGTATCTCGTTACCACCGTTGCACCCTGGGCCGCGGTTGGGTAGCATCGCTCTGTTTTCCTGAAGTAGCGAGCAGGGATCGGCTCCGCAACGAAAGGTATCGATGGACGATCACCGCAACGCGTCAACCGGCGAGCAGGCCGGATCTTCCAAGGGGTATGTCCTCACCGAATACCTGGCTATCCTGCAGTCGTGGAAGAACCTTGCCATGGCGCTGCTGATCTCGATCACAGTGATCTCGGTGATCACTGCCTTCATCCTCCCCCCAGTGTACGAGAGCGAGACACGTCTCATGCCGGTTGGGGAATCGGATCTGATGGGGTCCTCCCGGTTCCAAACGCTCTCGCAATTCGCCGGTTTCGTCGATTTCGCCTCCATCGCCGGCGGCGGTTCGGCTCGGAACTCGCTCGTCTCGATCCTGGACAGCGACCAGCTCCGCGTCCGAGTGGCCCGCGCTTTGAACCTGGCGGAACGCTACGGAGTCGATCATCCGGACTCGTCGATTCGCCACGTGCTGGCCGGCCGGGTGCTGCGCGACAAGCTCACCTTTGCCATCAACAAGTACGACAACATCGTGATCACGGCCGAAGCCGAGGATCCCGATCTCGTGATCGGGATCCTCGATGAAACCATCGCGCAGGTTGCCACGATCCAGAACCAGATGAACCTCAGCACCGCTCGCCAGACCCGCCAGTTCGTGGAGCGGCGCATGGGCGAGGCCCGCGCGACGCTGCGGGATGCCCAGATCTCGCTCACGAAATTCCAGAATGAGTACGGCATCATCGCAGTGGTCGAGCAGCAAGCGGCCATGGTCGAGTTGGTCGCCCGGCTCGAGACCGAGATGACGCTCAAGAAGGCCGAACTGAGCGCAGCTCGAAACTTCTACGGTGGGCAGTCGAGCCGGATCCGACAACTGGAGGCCGAGATTCAAGCCTTGGACAATCAGCTCCAGCGCATCCTGCGCCCCGGCGAGGCGGCGCCGGGTGAGCCGGCGCCGGGTGAGCCGGCAGCGGGTGGACCGGCAGCGGGTGGACCGGCAGCGGGTGGACCGGCAGCGGGCGGACCGGCGGGCGATGAGCCGGCACCCGACGAGCCGGCGATCGACGATGCGGGCGTCTGGACCCGAAGTCCCTCGCTGCGGGAGATGCCCGACCTTGCGGCCGAGTACGCCCGGCTGGCCATGGATGTCGAGATCCAGCAAAGTCTTCTGGCCCTCCTGGCCCAGCAGTACGAGCAGGCCAAGATCAACGAAGTGCGCGAGGTGAGCAGCTTCGAGGTCGTCGATCCGCCGCGCGATCCTCCCAAACCGACACGCACGAAGAAGAAGATCGTCCTGGCGGGGTTCATCGTAGCGGTGATTCTGGCCGCGGCGTTACCGGTCTTGATCGACAGCCTGGACCGCTACTTCCCTGGGGAGGCCCGCCGGGAAGCCCGTGATCTGTTGCGCAGCCTGCTGACACGCAGGTCGAGCTAGCCGCCGGTCGGCCCACCTTGTTGAGGGGGGCCTTCGGATCGGCCTGGGGGACAGCGGGATTGCCAGACCCCAAGCGTTACCTTGACACCGAGTCGCTCACGCCCCACCTCAAGCGCGCCACGGTGCGAGGCGGCGCCTACACCCTGCTGGCCCAGGCCGCCAAGTTCGTGCTCGGCTTGGGAGCCACCGTTGTGCTGGCTCGGCTGCTCACGCCGGCCGACTATGGTCTGGTGGCCATGGTGGCTGCCTTCATGTCGTTCGCGGCCATCTTCCGCGATCTCGGGTTGTCGATGGCCACCGTTCAGCAGAGCGAGGTCACCCACGACCAAGTGAGCACCCTGTTCTGGGTCAATCAGGCCATTGGGTTGCTGTTGACCATCGTGGTAGCGGCCTGCGCTCCCTTGGTAGTTTGGTTCTACGATACTCCCGCGCTGCGCGACGTGACGCTTGTGCTGGCCACGACCTTCCTGCTCGGAGGCCTGACGATACAGCACCAAGCCCTTCTGCGACGGCAGATGCGATTTCGCGCGCTGGCGGCCATCGAGGTGGCCTCGCTCGCCGTGGGCACGGGGGTAGCCGTCCTGCTGGCCCTGTCGGGAGCGGGGTACTGGGCGCTGGTATTGCGCGAGATCACCGTGGCCTTCGTGATCGCCGTGGGAGTGTGGTTGTTTTGCGGTTGGCGTCCCGGCCTGCCGCGGCGCCGCAGCGGTTCGAAGGCCATGCTCGCCTTCGGGAGCAATCTGACTGCGTACAACATCATCAACTACTTCTCACGAAACATGGATCGGATCTTGCTCGGACGTCGCTGGGGCGATCAGCAGCTCGGCTTGTACAGCAAAGCTCACCGGCTTCTGATGCTGCCGATCCATCAGATCCAAATGCCTATGGCGAGCGTGGCGATCCCCGCCCTCAGCCGGATCAAGGACGACCCGGAGCGCTACAGACGCTACTACTGTAGCGCGATGACCCTGATCGGCTACGTGACCACGCCGATGGTCGTGGCAATGGCGGTCCTCGCGACCGAGGTCGTGGACCTGGCCCTGGGCGAGCAATGGCAAGAGGCCGGACCGATCTTCCGGGTGCTGGTCATTGCCGCCCTCGGGCGTCCCATCATGGATGCCAACTACTGGATCTACATCTCGCTGGGCCGCGCCCGGCGCATGCTCGTCTGGGGAGTGGTGAGCGCACCGCTCTTCGTGCTCGCCTTCGTGCTGGGATTGCCCAAGGGGGCCATGGGGGTGGCGCAGGGGTTTGCCGTATGCTCGCTCGTTCTGCGTGGACCGGCGTTCCTGTGGGCGCTTCGCGGATCACCGGTGGGCATAGGGGACCTGTGGCGAGCCACGTACCGGTCCACGGTACTGAGCGCTGTGATGCTGGTCGTCATGATTCCGGTCAGATGGGCCGTGCTCTCTCTGGGCCAGCCCGCGGTGTTCTTCGTCCCTGCGGCCAGCGGTGTGGTGGTTCTTGGCCTAGGGGTCTGGCTCTGGCCGGGAGCGCGGACCGAGGTCCGCAAGCTCATCGAGACCGCACGGATGTTCCAGCTGGCGCCGCGGGGCTAGGTCGGGGGCGGAAGCGTCCGCGGCCAGGTCACGAGCTGTCTGCCGTTCGACCTGGCGTTCGACCTCGCGTTGGGCCTGGCGTTCGAAACGGACGAGGTCGGCGATCGTGTTGACATTCGCGTGCCAGGGAATGCCTCGGCCGGCGTGGGGGATCCACTCCTCGGGCGGCACCAGTCGGCTACGGACCTCTTCGATGAGACGGGCGGGTTTCAGGTGGTTGAGATCGATGGCCTGCGCGATGGCAGGTAGGGCCGATCTTGCATAGAGAGCGTGCAGAGGTTCCGGTGTCAGCCCGTGCGGGGGGCGGTCCCTCACCGGAGCCACTATATCGAACCGATTTGTGCCCAGCCCCGCAAGGTGTTGCAACAAAGTGGCCGACGTGAACGGCATGTCGCAGGCGACGACCGCCAGCGTATCGTGGCGAGCGTGGCGCAGCGAAGCCTCGATGCCGCCCAGGGGACCCAGGTCCGTGTGGCGATCGGTCACCAGGGGACGGCCGAGGCATTCGAAGCGCTCGGGTTGATTCGTCGAGATGAAGACTTCCGCGCTGATTGAATCCAGCACGGCGAGCTGGCGGGCGATGAGTGTTCTGCCGTTCAGCTCGGCGAAGGCCTTCTCCGCTCCGAAACGTCGCGAGCGCCCCCCACAGAGGACGACCGCGGAGAAGGCCTGAACGGGTCTTCGAGTTCTCCGAGGGTCGTTGGCTTCCGGCTGCGTCATGGTTGCCTTCGGCCTCCTTCTCTCCTCGGCCAGATCGCCGATGATCGTCAGGTTACGGTCGGCGGTCAGCTAAACGGTGGCCGTCAGCTAACCGGTGGCCGTAGGCGGCGGAGTGCGTGGACTAGGTCCAGGAGGGCGGGCGTATCGTCCCGGACAGCCAGGACTTCCTCGAGCAGACGGAGGCCAGTGGGGATATGCTCTCGGAACCCCTGGCGCTCCATCCGGCAACCGAGCTTGGCAAACGCGCCCAGCGCTTGCATGAGCCGATTGGCGGCACTGGCCTGGAAGCGGAGCCGCCAGACACGTTCCGCGGCCTGCACCTGATCCAGGGAGGATGATCTGTGGGTCGGCGCCTGTTGATGTGGTTGCTGCTGCGTAGCGTGCTGCCGTTCGTGCAGACGGTCCCGGTAGAAGGAGACCAGACGATTTCGTAGCGCTGGAGGAAGATCGACGTAGGGGTCGAACAGCAACGAGGCCAGATCGTATTCCGGGGGACCGGGTCGGGCGCCTTGGTAGTCGATGACTACCAACCGATCCGTGTTGGCCAGCATCAGATTGCGCGACTGATAGTCGCGGTGCATCAACACGCGGCGATCGAGACCGGTCAGCGCGGTTTCGGCGAGCAGGCCGCACTCGTCCTTGATTGCGTCCCAGGGTGTGTCGGCATGGTAGACGTGACGAGCCAGTTCCTGGAAGAAGTAGCCGGCTTCGTACCGGACGATGTAATCGTGGTCGTAGTTGGGATGGGGCCCCACGATGTCGTCGGCAGTAGCACGATGTGCGTCGGTGTCGTCGACAGTGTCGCCGACGGTGGTGCGATCGGCGTCGATGTCGCCGACGGTGGTGCGATCCAGGCTTGCGCCGCCCCCCGTGCCGCCACCGATTCCGGATTCGGTGGGTAGTGCGGGTGCGGTCTGTATTCGCACGAGGTACTCGAGCGCTCGCCGATAGTAGCGCTCCACCGTATCGAAATCGCGAGGTTCTTGCTCGCGAATCCCGATCTGGGATGTGACGACATCGCACAGGTGTTCATCGCCTAGATCTTCCATCAGGAGAAGACCGGCGTCCGGATCGGTGGCTTTCAGATGGGGAACATCGATTCCCCGGGCGGTCAGAAAATCGTGAACCGTCCGTTCCCAGCGATGTTCGCGTGGCGTGGAGGCCACCGAGGCGGACGTCTGGGACAGCACCCAGCGGCGCCCCCCATACTGAAAACGATAGAAGCGCCGTGTCGATCCGTCACCGGCCAGCGGTATCAATGTGACATCCGCTGATCCGGGCAGAGCGCTGTCCAGGAATGACTCGAGCCGTGGCAATGCGTTGCGTGACATGATCCTCTTTCCCATTCCAATGCGAGAATCGTGGATCTCGGTGTAGCCGCACCGGAATGCTCTCTCCCCCAAATAGTACGCCCATTCACCGGCTTCGTTCCAGTGATACTCCTGGGTCGGGCGAGCGTGGCGCGATCCGTGTCCAGGGGCCGGCGCTGTCGAGATGACGCCCATCGCGCTACGTCGATGGACGAAGATGCGAAGCGCAGGCGCAACCGCAGTGCGCCCATCCGTCAGTCGCGCAGGGCGAAGGGGGGATACTCGTCGGTGATCATCAACAGGGCATAGGCGAGAACACGCAAGTGCCACCTGAGAAGGCCCACGATGAGATCGAAGAGATCGCTCGGATATCCCCCGGTGAAGAGCACCACGAGCCAGATCAGCGGCATGGCGATCATGAGCGCCAGGTCGAGCAACCAGAGGATCAGGATGTGGGGGATGACCAGAAACCACTTGATCAGGGGAAGCCCACGTGCCAGGTCTGACTAGGCATTCGGATACGCCAGCTCAACATGCACCGATTGTTCTTCGTCCGTAGAGGGATAGTCGTCGGTGAGCACAAGCAGGTAAGCGAGCACGCGTAATGCGAAGGAGGTGAGGGCGACATTCCAGTCGAACCACCAGCGAGGGTACTTCTTCCGGAACAAGATCATCAGCATGGTGGGGACGATCACGAAACCACCCCCCTGAACGATCAGGCGCCAGCTCTCATCACATCCATGTCCGCCGCGATATCCGAAGAGAAGCCCGACCAGAATCAAGATGGGCAGGATCCAGAGGGCGCGGAACAACACCGTCAGGCGGTCATACTCAGAGGGTATGTCGACGGACAGACTGGCAGGGTACGCGCGCATTTGCGCCGGCATGGCAACCTCCCCGGGCGTGGAGCGGGTCTGCGTCGGGCGAGCCGGAGTTCTCTTCCGGGCGAAGAAAGATGGTGCCGGACGTCTCGGGCGAGCCGAAGGTCATCCTACATCCGGGCCGTGGCTCAGGGCAAGGAACTCATGTGGAACAACACGCGCAGCTTGCCCCAGGTCGTCAGCTCGGGCTGGGTGCTGGACTGGAATGCGTAGTGGACATCGTCGACAAAGGCGAGGTCGTCGAACCAGTCGAGCAGCTCCACCGAATCGAACCACCCGTCCGAGACGATCCCGGCGAAGTGGCCATGCCCCTTGTCGCCGAAGTCGGGGGAGGTGAAGACGATCTCACCGTCACGCAGCGCGATGATGCGGATCGCGCCCGGGTAATCGATCGCGATTCCGGTGATGGGCCGGTCGAAGGCGATGTGGACCCGGCCATGCCCTTGCATGATCATGCCGTCGGTGGAGAAGAGGTACGGTAAGGCGATATCGTCACCGTCCGAGTAGGTTGCGCCGACCCACTCGTACTGAGTGGTGATGATCTCGCCAGGCAGAACATCCGCAAACCGATTCGATTGAAGAAGCCCGCTGGTGGCCTGTGCCCAGGTCTCATAGTCGGTAAAGGTCTGGATCGTGGCCGGACCGGGAACGGTGGTCGGCGGGTCGAGGGGCGCGATGAAAGCGTTGTCGATGTGATCGGCCGCGGCTTCCGCGGCCAAGAGGCTCCAACCGAACAGGGCCAAGCCGAACAGGGCCAAGCCGAACAGGGCCAAGAAGAGTGCGCCATTCCGATGCATGGTGGATCCTCCCGCGCAATGTCGATGCGTGCATGTCACCTGCTGAGACAGGTGAGTCTCCGGCGTCATGGGCCTAGTTCTTCCATCGGCTTCTTAGGGAGGCGTATGGAGGATTTGCTGGATGGAGGCGCGTCCGGCTCTGGACGCGGAGGCTACGACGAGAAGCCTACGACGCAAGGCTACGACGAGAGGCTTACGAAGCGAAAGCTACCCATGGGTGGCCCAAATCATTCGTATCCAATTGGATACCGACATCGCCTCCGATCGGAGTATTCGGGTTCCTGCTCGAGAGGGTATACTTTGAATCGACACTAGATTGCACCGGGGGGCTGGGATTCAGATCAAGTGTTCGCGGCCACCTCATGCGCGCTTTGCCCGTGCCGAAAGGAGGTTCTCTATGACCCGAAGCCGTGTGCGATGTTGCTTTCTAGCTGTAGCTTCCCTTGTCTTTGCCGCGGCGCCCCCGGCGGGTGCCGGCGAACTGATCGCCAATGGAGACTTCGAGCTGGCGCTCGATCAGGGATGGACGCAGGAGATCGATGGATCCGGCTACATCAACCGCAGCACCGGCCTGGATCCTGATCCGGACTACGAGGTTCTCGTCCGCAAGACCACCGGCACGGGCTTCGTGCAGCTCTATCAGCGAGTGCCATGTCCCACCACCGACCTCGAATTCTCCGCCTCGGTCAAGATCATGGCCAACGCCACGTCGGAAGCGTGGGCGGGAGCCACGTTGAGGCTGTCCTACGTCGACTATCAGGGGTTCACACTCGGCAGCTCGAACATTTGCGCGCGGACCGGACGCTGTCCCTGGAACGATAGCGCCACGGAGCATTACATGGAGGTTCCGGCCTACGCCTGGACCGACTACGCGTTCAACTTGAACGACGAGCTTCAAAACGTCCCCGGCGTGAATCCTGCCGACATCAAAGAGATCGTCATCTCGCTCTATACCGTCGCCTCCGACTGCTGAGGTGCCACCGAGACGGCGGAGGTCTCCGCCGATGACATCTCGCTTACCTTGAGCAGCAGTGATCCCTTCCTCGCTTACACCGACCACCAGGTTCTCGACGATACCGGTATCCTCAATCATCTCGATCCAGGTGAAACCGCCCTCCTGGTCGTGGACGTGACCAACTTCGGTCCCGCCGCCCAGGGCGCGCTGGCGACGCTCACGACGTCCAGTTCCTTTGTCGACGTCGTGGACGACTACGCCGTCTACGGCGTGATCGGTTCGGGCGAGACAGTCGACAACAGCTCGAATCCCTTCGTGCTGTCCGCTTCCAACGTCGTCCCGCGCGGACACGTGGCTGCCTTCACGCTCACGGTCGACTACAACGGCGGCCAGACCATTTCGACCTTCCGGCTGTCCATCGGTCAGCTCGACTACTTCGTCTGGGATCCGACTCCGGACAAGAGTAGCGGCCCGGGCATTCACGAGGCATTGCAGGCATCCGGGAACAGCGGTGGCTGGATGCTGGACCTGCCAGTCGATGAGCTCGAGAAGTACGCCACGCTGTGGATCTCGGCCGGCGTCTACGCCAGCAACTACGTCATTCCGAACAACTCACCCGAAGCGACCGCCGTCATCGGCTATCTGAACGCGGGCGGTTGTGTTTACCTGGAAGGCGCGGACGTCTGGGCCTATGACCCGGGCATCGGGGGGTACAACTTTGGACCGGCCTTCGGCATCACGGGGCAAGCCGATGGCTCGGGGGATCTCCTGCAGGTGCAGGGCCAGAGCGGAACCTTCACCGATGGCGTGGCCATGTACTACGGGGGGGAGAACGACTACATCGATCGCCTGGGTGCGGTGGGCACGGGATTTCCGATCTTGAAGAACAGCTCTCCCTTCTACTACTGCGGGGTCGCGAACGAGACGGGCGTCTATCGCACCGTGGGCACCTCCTTCGAGTTTGCCCACCTGGTCGACGACGCATCGCCTTCGACCAGAGCCGAGCTGGCTCAGGCGATCATGGAGTTCTTCCTACCGGTAGATCCAGCCGGTGTGCCGGGGGCCGGCGGTGCGGTCGCGGGTACGCACATTGCCCTTCAGGGACCGAATCTGCTGGCCAGCGGTGTCCCCGCGCAAACGGGGCTCGTGCTCAGCGTGGCGCGGGATGCGGGTGTGCGGGTCGAGCTTTTGGATGTGACGGGCCGCCGCGTGCAGACCTTGCTCTCGGGCCGCTGTGAGCCCGGCGACTACCATCTGGATCTGCGGTCACCTGGGATCGGTAGTGGGGTGTACTTCCTCCGCGCCGCGAGTGACGGTGCGGCCGTGAATCGGCGGGTGCTGATCACGCGATAGTGTCATCATAGACGCAATAGACGCAACACGGGCTCGCGAAGGCGAGCCCGTGCGCAAATCATTCCAATCGGGTGCCGGGTGCTAGGCGGGCGAGATCGCGTCCACCGGGCACTCGCCGACACAGGCTTCGCAATCGGTGCAGAGATCGGGATCGATCTTGTAGGAGTCTTCCCCTTCCGAGATCGCCTCGACCGGGCAGACAGCCTCGCACGCACCGCAGGAAGTGCAGAGTTCAGGATCAATCTTGTGCGCCATGGTTCTATCCTCCTCTTATGGGTTGCCGCACATCGACCGCACATAGTATCGGCAGTGCCGGATGTCCCGCAAGGACAGAGATAAGTCCACCAATATAATAGACTATGTCTCGGTTCCGCGTCTCGGTTCCATGCACCCGACGCTGGGGATCACCCAGACGGGTGAAGATCGTGAAGAGCCGCTATCTCGACGCGGGCTTCTTTCAGTAGATCCCGGCAGGCCCCTTGCGCTTCCCGATCAATACGCAGGCAGACACCGCAGTCCGAGCTCAAGTGCCGCGGCACCGGCATGAGCTTGACGCGACGGCCGGCCCGCCCGAGCACCTTCTCGGCCCGGATGGCATGATTGCTGGTGTGAAACAGGATCACCGCGAAGGATCCCTGCTCGTGGCCATTCATGGTCCTCCCCTCATGGTCCTCCCCCTCACTGAGTTCACTGTCTGGAAGCCAGCAACCGCACCGCATCGATGGCCTGGGCGACCTCGCCAGCGGTTGTGAAGGCGCCAGCCGCGAAGCGGACGGTTCCTCCGGGCGCGCTTCCCAAGGTGCGATGCGCCGCGGGAGCGCAGTGTAGCCCTACCCGGCACATCACGCCGAAGTCCTCATCCAATCGCAAGCCGACGTCGGAGCTTTCCCGGCCGGCGATATTGAACGAAACCGTCGCGACCCGGCGGCCCGCTTCAGGCGAGCCGTACACCGTGACGCCACCGATTGCCGCCAATCCATCCAGCAACGCCGCCGCGTGCTCGATGGCGCGTTCTCGCAGGCGATCGATTCCCTGGGCCGTGATCCAGCGGACGCCCGCCAACAAGCCCGCGAGCCCGACGACATTGAGGGTGCCGCTCTCGTACTTGTCCGGAAGGAAGTCCGGCTGATGCTCCCGCTCGGAGCGGCTTCCCGTGCCACCCTGATGGAGAGACGCGATGCAGTCCGGATCGGCTCGCTCTCCGAAGACCAATCCACCCGTGCCGGTCGGGCCGCCGAGGGCTTTGTGTCCGGTGAATGCGAGCAGATCAATCGCGTCCCGCTCCATGTCGATCGGGACGATCCCCGCCGTGGTTGCCGCATCGAGCAGGACAAGCACCCCATGGCGTCTGGCGATGCGCCCGATTTCGGCTACCGGCTGGATCGTCCCCACGACGTTCGAGGCGTGGCCGATCACGATCAGCCGGGTGGTCGGGTCGATGCGCCGTTCGACCTCGGCCGGATCGACCTCGCCCCACGGGGAGCAGGGAGCGACCGAGACGGCGACCCCGCGCGACTCGAGGAGACGCAGGGGCCGCATCACCGCGTTATGCTCCATGGAGGTGGTCACGACGTGATCACCGGGACGGAGCAAGCCATGCAGGGCGAGATTGATCGCCTCGGTCGCGTTCAGGCCGAAGGTGACCCGCATCGGATCGGGGCAAGCCACGAGAGAGGCGATCTCCTCGCGCAGGTCGTAGACGATCCGGCCGGCTGCGATCGACCGGCGGTGGCCGGCCCGTCCGGGGTTGGCGCCCACCTCCTCCAGGAACCGCGTCATGGCCTCGGCCACCCCGGGCGGCTTCGGCCATGACGTGGCCGCATTGTCCAGGTAGATCACCGAATCGGTCACGACGACCTCGTGATCAACAGCCGAAATCCGTCGCCCTCTTCGTTGATTTCCACCGAACAGCCCATTGATTGCGCCGTCCGGCGAACGTTCTCCCGCGAGGTGACCGACTCGACCAGCACCTCGAGCTGGCCAGTGGCCCCCAGGGTGGCAATGGCCTTCCGCGCCCGCAGAACGGGCTCGGGACAGGACAGACCGCGTGCGTCTACTTGAATCATCATCCTAACCCTCCCACTTCTCGCGCATGGTGAATCCAATCACAAGACAGAAGACGACACCGACCACGACCGCGATCTGTCCGTTCGGGTCGGGGCCGCCGACGACCAGTGCGCCATCCACCACTTTGTCGGGCACGCCGGCCAGGGCCCAGTTGTGGGCGAACGCGGCGCCGGTGATCATGCCCAGCACGAAGACGGCCGCATCGCCGTCTCCCTCGCCCGAGAGAAAGAGCTGCCGTCCCGGGCATCCGCCGGCCAGGGCGAAGGCGAGCCCGGCCAGCACCATGCCCGCGAAGTTCCAGAGATGATTGCTGTGGGCTACCTTCTGGGCGGCGAATCCCCAGCTCACCTGGCCCAAGAGAAGATTGACGGCAAAGGCGACGACCAACAGCGCCGCCACACCGCTGATGAGGTGAACGTCGCGCGCCAAGATGATGTCACGCACGGATCCCATTGTGCAGAAGCGGGTGCGTTGAGCCAGGAAGCCGATCACCAGCCCCGCGCCGAGCGAGATGAGCACGGGCGCGAACATCGCGCCCGGACCCTTCTCGCTATAGAAGAGCAAGCCTGAGTGGACGAGCGCCAGCAGGGCCAGCAGGCCCATGAAGGCCGGCATGAGCCAGCCGACCGGCTTGTTGCGATGAGACCGCCCCAGCGAATAGCCCTGCCTGAGGAAGGCGACGCCGCCGGCGATGCCGGCTGTCAGGCCGGCGAGTCCCACGATGGCGTTGAGATCACCGCCCGCCAGACGAAGCAAGGCCCTCCAGGGACAACCCAGGAACGCCAGGGCACCGATCATTGCGAAGATGCCCAGGAAGAACCGCGCGATCGGCGCCGATCCGGTGCGAGACTTGAACTCCCCGAAGAGCGCAGCGGCCACGAAGGATCCCAGCACGAACCCTGGGATCTCGGGGCGTAGGTACTGGACCACGCCGGCCCGGTGCCAGCCGAGCGCACCGGCGATATCGCGCTCGAAGCAGGCCACGCAGATGCCCATGTTCGGTGGGTTGCCCCATTTCTGCAAGAGAGCCGCCAGCAGACCAATGGCGGTGCCGACGGTGATGATCCCCGCGCGCGAGGCAAAGAAACGTAACGAAGAATCACGCATGCAACGTCCTCCTCTGTACTCGTGCATGTGTACCGATCTACGTGTTCGCGCGAACACGCAGGCACATACACCGTCCTTGCCCGGCCAGGGCGAGGACGGATGCACTCACGGCCAGTCCCGGCCGGCCGTGATCAGAGAGAACGCATCGAGGGGATCCCGAACGGAGGCTCCATCACGACCAGCGGGTACGGTCAGCCCGCGGGCGCCAACCGGCGCCCGGTCGTGACAATCAGGTTTGAGAGCGGATCAGTTGAATCAAACCGCTGATCACTACCTGAGTCCTCCTTTCTCGGATTGGGTGGGATTGTAGATCTGCTTTCGCGCGTCGTCGCTTGTGAAAGCGGGCAAACGCGCGTATGGACAGAGTATGCGGGTTCCAGTACGGCGTGTCTATCCTCTTGTGATCCGCTCGGGAAGCAGCGCGGGATCGAGAATTCGCCCGGCTTTGGTCAGCCCGCATGCGGCATGGCCGGCCTCCAGGCTCCGCGGTCCAGGAGCGACTGTCAGGCTCCGTCGTCCACGGGCGACTGTCAGGCTCCGCTGACCACGTGCCATTGTCAGCTTTCCTTCTTCCGTGGATAACACTCGTGGGAGAAGCCGATCGCAGCACGGTCGAGTTCTATAAACCATTCGATATCAGTAAGTTAAGTTTTTTGCCCCGGGGCAAAAATGTAGATACAATGTTGCAACACGGACCGCGACACAGGCGACTAGGGTCGGTCACAGTGCCTGCATGTAGGGTCGGTCACAGTGCCTGCATGTGGCGTGAGTTTCTGTCTGGTTCCCCGCCGCCCGCTCGGGCGACCCGCAGCGGTGCGACCGGCCCGACCTGATCCATTGTAGATGGGCCCTCCGGGGGACCCCCATAAGGCCTTTTGCCTCAACTGGATCTGGCCTAGGCTACACGGTGTCTGCTGGGTGAATCGAGATGTTCTGTATCAGGAGGGAGACGGCGAGATGTCACGACGCATAGTCGCGCTGGCACTGGTGTTGGGGGGGGGCGGCCTGGCGCTGGTCCCCATGGCCTGTGATGACGATAGCACCGCACCCGACTACTCCCGCCCCGCTGCGGTGACCCTCTCGACGGCTTCGGTGGCGAGCAGTTCGGTTACCCTGAGGTGGCTGGCGCCCGGTGACGACGGAACCGAGGGCCGGGCTTCGGTCTACGACCTGCGTTACTCGGTGACGCCCAATCTCGTGGCGAACTGGTGGGATTCGGTGGCGACTCCCTTCGAGGGTGAGCCCCGGCCGGCTCTTCCCGGAGAGATCGACAGCATTGCCGTTGGCGGCCTGGCCCCCGCAACGACCTACTACTTCGCGTTGCGAACCGGCGATGAGGTGCCCAACTGGTCGGCGATCTCGAACGTTCATGAGGAGATGACTCTTCCATAGGTATCCTACCGATGACGCGACGCCGACACGGTTCTCCGGGGGCCCGCCGATGACGCCGACACGGTTCTCAACGGTCTACGTCCGAAGGAGGTGGCATGTCCCAGGCCTGCCGGCGTCCAGTCATGCTCGTGTCTTCTGTGCCGGCCAGCACGCCATGCGGTATGCTGGTCGCGCGATTGGCTATTCTGCTGGCCGGTCTGCTCATCGGCACGCTGTCTGGTTCCCCGGCCGGATGGTTGACCGTCTCGCCCGTCGCGGCGGATGAGTTCCCCATTCCGCAGATTCCCTGGCAACCACGAGGCTATGTTTGCCAGCGGACTCCGGAGCCGATCGAGATCGATGGCGCCCTGGAAGAGGCCTGGGACCGGGCCGCCTGGACCGAGCCCTTCGTCGATATCGAGGGGAGTCTCAAGCCCCTCCCCTATCTGAACACGCGGGCCAAGATGCTGTGGGACGATGACTACTTCTACGTGGCGGCCTTCCTCGAGCAGCCCCATGTGTGGGCTACGCTGCGCAAGCGCGATTCGGTGATCTACCACGATGATGATTTCGAGGTCTTCATCGATCCGAACGGTGACACGCACGAGTACCACGAGCTGGAGGTGAATGCCCTGGGCACCGAGTGGGATCTACTCTTGCTGAAGCCCTATCGTGATGGAGCCCCCGCCGTCGACGCGTGGGACATCCAGGGACTGCAGACGGGCGTGGCCATTCACGGCACACTCAACGATCCCGGTGACCGTGACGAGGGCTGGTCGATCGAGATCGCGTTTCCCTGGGATGTGCTCGAAGAGTGCGCCCACCGGCCAGTGCCGCCGGATGACGGAGATCTGTGGCGCGTGAACTTCTCACGCGTGGAGTGGCGGAAAGACGTGATCGGAGACGCCTACGTCAAGGCGAAGGATCCGGCCACCGGTCGCGCGTTCCCCGAGCACAACTGGGTCTGGTCGCCCCAGGGGTTGATCGCGATGCACTATCCCGAGATGTGGGGCTACGTGGAGTTTCGCGCTACGGATCCACCGGAGACGGCTTCACCGGAGACGACGCCATCACCGATGGATCCATCGGCGGCCTCCCCATCGGCAATGGCTTCCCCGGCGACGGCTCTGGCGCCCTCACCGCCCGAGCAAGACCATTACGCGTTCTGTCTTCGCCAGGTCTACTACAAGCAGAAGAACCATCATGCCCGTCACGGCGTCTACGCTACCCGGCTCGAGGATCTCACGGCCGAGGCGCCCGCGATCCCCAATTGGGAACGATTGCTCGCAGACCTAACCCTGGTGGCGACGCCCGACACTTACGTGATCATGCTCGAGGCGACCGAGGAAACGGACGGGGCTGAGGGGACCGAGGCGACCGAGGGACTGGAGGCGACTGAGGCGCTCGAGGGGTGGACGCACTTCGTGCGCGAGGACGGAAGGGCGTGGCGACGTCCCTCTACCGCAACACCGGCGCAACGGTAGGAGGCTCGCGTGAACCTGACCTGGCTGGACTGGTGCATCGTTGCGGCCGTCCTGCTCTTCATGGGCTCCAGCGTCCATTTCGGACGGCGCCGCATGCAGAGCGTGGCCGATTTTCTGGCGGCCGGACGCACGGCAGGCCGCTACCTGCTCAGTGTCGCCAGCGGTGTGGCCGGCTTGGGTGCCATCACGATCGTCGGCCTGCTGGAGATGAACTACGTCGCCGGATTCTCCATGTCCTGGTGGGGGCTCACCATGGGCGTGGTCATCTTGATCATGACCGCATCGGGCTGGGTCATCTACCGGTTTCGCGAGACCCGGTCGCTCACCCTGGCCGAGTTCTTCGAACGCCGGTACAGCCGCCGGTTTCGCGTGTTCGCCGGAATCGTCGCGTTCGGCTCAGGCATCATCAACTTCGGGATCTTCCCCTCCGTGGGCGCGCGGTTCTTCATCCACTTCTGCGGATTGCCTCCCGAGCTGCATCTGTTGGGATTGACTGTTCCGATGTTCCCGCTCGTCATGATCATGCTGCTGTCGATCGCCCTCTTCTTCGTCTTCTCGGGGGGACAGATCACGATCCTGATCGCCGACTTCATACAAGGCGTCTTCGTCAATGTGGTCTTCATCGTGCTGGTGTTGTTCCTGCTCACGCAGATCGAATGGAACCAGATTCTCGAAGCACTGCAGATGGCGCCGGAGAATGCTTCGCTCATCAATCCGTTCAAGACCGGTCACGTCGAAGACTTCAATCTCGTCTACTTCCTGATCGGGATCTTCGGCGTCTTCTACGGCGCCATGTCATGGCAGGGAACGCAGGGCTACAACACCTCGGCCAAGAGCGCCCATGAGGCGAAGATGGCCGCCATGCTGAGCAACTGGCGCAACTTCCCGCAGAATCTCTTTCTGCTCATCGTGCCGATCATCGCCTACACGGTGTTGCACCATCCCGACTTCGCCGCGATCGCCGAGCATGTTCGCGCGGTCGTCGGCGGCATCGACAACGAAGCGGTGCAAAGCCAGCTGCGCACGCCGATCGTGTTGACCCACCTGTTGGGCATGGGACTCATGGGCGCCTTCGCGGCCGTCATGCTGGCGGCCTTCATCAGTACGCACGACACCTACTTGCATTCCTGGGGCAGCATCTTCATCCAGGATATCGTGATGCCGTTTCGCAAGACGGCGCTGAGTAGCCGCCAGCACTTGCGTGTGTTGCGCTTGTCGATCCTCGGGGTGGCCGTCTTCATCTTCTTCTTCAGCCTGCTGTTCCAGCAGAGCGAGTACATCTTCCTCTTCTTCGCCATCACCGGCGCCATCTTCGCTGGCGGATCCGGAGCGGTCATCATCGGTGGCTTGTACTGGAAGCGCGGCACGACGGCGGCGGCCTGGTCGGCTATGCTGGCCGGATCGGCGATCGCCGTTGGGGGTATCTTGATCCACCAGCTGCCCGAGAGCTTGTTCACCGTGTCCCGGGACAGCGCACCCGCCTTCGAGCGTTCATTCTGGAACGCCTTCGAGTGGCTCTACCACATCAACGGGCAGCAGTACTGGGCGGTGGCGATGTTCGTTTCGAGCCTATTGTACGTGGTGGTTTCGCTCGCCGGCCGGGGCAAGCCGGCCGACCTCGACCGTTTGCTGCACCGGGGAATCCATTCCACGGAGGAGAATCACGAAATCCTCCGGCTCGCCCCTGGGCGGGGTTGGCGGATTCTGGGCATGGGGCGCGAGTTCAGCCGGGGCGACCGCGTGATCTTCATCGTGACCTATGCGTGGACGGTGCTCAGTACACTCGTCTTCGTCATGGGCACCATCTATAACCTCAGCCACGAGCAAGCCGAACCGGGCGGGGTGCCACTGCCCGCCGCGGTCGAGAGCGAGGTGGCCGAGCTGAGTGGGTGGGTGGACGAAGGCCGGTTTGTGGAAGCCGAGACTCGGCTGAGTGATCTGCTGGCCGTCGTTCCACCGGAAGGTGAGACGAGGGTGCGGCGACAACTCGGGCTCTGCTATCTTGGGCAAAAGCGTTTCGATGACGCCAGCGAGGCTCTGGAGGCAGTCGTAGCGCGAACACCGGCTTGGGGACAGGCTTGGTCCGAGCTGTCGAAGGCGGCCTACGGCGCGGGCGATATCGAGCGATCTCAGTACGCGGCCGAGATGGGCCGGATCCATCTGGATCGGATGAGCCGTCTGTGGTCACGGTACTGGTACGTCTACGTCGTCATTCAGGTGGCGCTCTCGAGCTTGGTCGTGCTCTGGTTCAGCCTTGGAGGCGTGCGTGACATCCGGCGCATGCTTTCGCGGCTCGACCGGCTGCGGCGGGATGTCACCGATGACGGCCAGGTGCATGGTTCGTGACGGCCGGGTGCACGGCTTGTAACGGCCAGGTGCACGGTTCGTGACGGTCGGGTGCACGGCTTGTAACGGCCAGGTGCACGGTTCGTGACGGGCCGTGGTGTGCCAGGCGGGCCGTGCGGCCCAAGACAGAATGAGGATGCCATGAGCCAATTGCATCGCGCTCCCGGTGGACCTTTGCTCACGCGAGCGGAGGTGTCATCGTGCGGCCCCAGCATCGAGGATCCCTCGGCGGTGTTCAATCCCGGCGCGGTCCTCTGGCAAGGCCGGATCCACCTGATGCTGCGCGTGCAGACACGGGGACGGGAGACCTTCCTGGTGATGGCCCGCAGCGAGGAGGGCACCGCCTTCGACATCGCCCCGGCCCCGGTGGCCATCCCCGCGTTGCAGGCTCAACCGGAACGGGTGTTTCACGCCTACGATCCGCGCCTCACGGTTCTGGAGGGCTCGGTCCATGGCTTGGTAGCGCTCGACTACGACGACCGCACCGGCCTGGGACTTCTGCGCAGCCAGGATCTCGAGACCTGGGAGTTCTTGGGCGAGGTCTCGACCGAGGACACCCGCAATGGCGTGCTGTTCCCCGAGCGAATCGGCGGCCGCTATGTGCGGCTGGAACGGCCCAACCGAATCGAGCGGCTGGACGGGCCGCGCGGGGGCGACGAGATCTGGCTGGCTACCTCCTCCGACCTGCTGGCGTGGCGGCTGGAAAGACCCGTGGCCCGCGGGCGAACGCGCTTCTGGGATGAGCTCATCGGTCCCGGACCGCCCCCGGTCAAGACGACCAGCGGTTGGTTGCTTCTCTACCACGGCATTGCAACCCACTTCGGCTCGGCCAACATCTATCAGGTGGGCGCCATGTTGCTCGATCTGCAGGATCCATCGGTCGTGCTCGCCCGCACCCGGAACAACATCCTCGAGCCGCGGGAAGAGTGGGAGCTGTGCGGCCAAGTGCCCAATGTGGTGTTTCCAACCGGCCTGGTGGCGAGCGAGGTGGACGAGACGGGGATGGCCGCCGACGAGAGTCCCTTCTTGCTCTACTACGGCGCGGCCGACACGGTGGTCGGTCTCGCCACGGGAAAGGTCGCCGATCTCGTGTCGGCCTGTTGGAACGATTGACGAGGGGGAGAGGGTTCGTGGCACGGTTGCCGAAGAAGGTTCACATCGTCTCGCACACCCACTGGGATCGCGAGTGGTACCAGACGTTCCACGAGTTCCGTGTGGATCTCGAGCGCGTCATGGCGCAGGTTCTGGAGCGGCTCGAGAACGACGACGCATTCCGCCACTTCGTGCTCGATGGCCAGACCCTTTTGCTCGAGGATCACCTCGCACTGCATCCGGAGGATGGACCGCGGATCCGCGAACTGGTCGAGCACGGCGCGCTCTCGATCGGTCCCTGGTATGTTCTGCCAGATGAGTTTCTGGTGAGCGGCGAGGCGATGGTGCGGAATCTCCTGCTGGGCCACTACACCAGCCGGGCGCTGGGGGGGGCTCAAGCGGTCGGTTACCTGCCCGACACCTTCGGGCACTTCGCGCAACTGCCCCAGATTCTGAAAAGGGCCGGCATCGACTCGTTCATCTACACCCGCGGCAACGGCGACGAACTCGAGACACTGGGTCACGAGTACCGCTGGCAGGCGCCCGATGGCAGCACGGTGCTGGCGATCCAGCAGTGTCGCGGGTACTGCAACGGCGGGGGGTTGGGCTACGACGAGATCTGGCACGCCCACACCCATCGGGAAGCGCGGCCCGAGCGAGCGGTCGAGCAGGTGCGGGAACTCTTCGATGAGATGGCGCGCCTCAGCCGAGGAGACGTCTACCTCCTGAACAACGGATGTGATCATTTCCCGCCGCAGCCGCGCTTCGCGGCCGTTCTCGAAAGCTTGCGTGTGGCGTTTCCCGAAGTGGAGTTCGTGCATGGTTCCCTGGCGGGGTACGTGGCCGAGGTCGAGGCGTCGGGCAGGGCGACCCAGCGCTATCAGGGCGATCTCTTGGGAGGGAAGTATCATCCGATCCTCTCCGGCGTCTGGTCCGCGCGGATGGAGCTGAAACAGGCCAACGACCGCTGCCAAAGCCTCCTCGCCCAGCAGCTGGAACCGTTGCTGTGCTACACCCATTTCGTTCACGGGCATCCCTACCCCGTGGAGATGGCTCGCTCGGCCTGGATGCTCCTGCTGCAGAACCATCCCCACGATTCGATCTGCGGGTGCAGCACCGATGCGGTGCATCGCGAGATGATGCCCCGTTTCGCGGGCGTGATCGAGACCGGCGAACAACTCATGCGGCGGGCCATGCGGGATCTGGTGCCGCTGTTCGGCCGGCGGGAGGAGGGAGACCGGGACACGGTCGTCAGCGTTTTCAACCCGCTTCCGTGCGAGCGCGACGAAGTGGTCGAACGCTGGGTGGTGCTGCAGCCCCGGGGGTACGATTTCGAGCGGCTGGCGCTCTTCGACGAACTGGGGCGGCCGGTTCCCTGCGAGATCGAAGCCCCTCGTTTCGCCGAACGCTTCTGGGGCATCGACTACCGTACCCAGCTGCGCGGGGAGGATCAGCGCACCCGATACGAAGCCTACCGGGCCAGGTTCAACGAACGAATGAATCGCCCGGCCGCAGAGGCGGACCGGAGTGATGCCTTTCTGCGCCTACGCTTTCTTGCCGAGAATCTGCCGCCGGTTGGTCACCGGCGGTACGTGTTGCGTGAGGTTTCCTCGGAAGCGGGGCTCACGGGCGAGGAATCCGCGAAGAAGAAGGACTCTGGACAGAAGCTGGAGCTGGTTCGCGTGAGCGCAGTCGGCGCGGTGACTCTCGAGAACCGGCGGTGCCGGGTGTGTCTGCATGCCAACGGCACTATCGACTTGACCGAACCGGCCACGGGCCGAACGTACCGGGGCTTGGGGTTCTTGCTGGATCGTGGTGACGCCGGCGACGAGTACGACTTCTCGCCGGCCGGTGAGGATGTCACCGGAAGCGAGAACCTCCGGGAGGGAACCCTGCGGATCCTCGAAGCGGGTGGGCTGATCGGGGCCGCGGAAGCGACGTTCACCCTCGCCTTGCCGAGCGAGCTGTCGCCTGATCGCAAGACGCGGGTGTCGGAGTGCGTGGACTGTCCCGTGACGGTGCGGGTGACGCTACGAGGCCAGGATCCCTGCGTTCAGATCAGCATCGAGTTCGAGAACCGGGCCAGGGACCACCGCTTGCAGATCTGTTTCCCCACGCCGCTGTCCGCCGAACAGGTCGTCACCGACGCACACTTCTACCTCCACGAGCGACCGCTCGTGCCGGAGGGTGGTGATGACTGGGTTCAGCCACATCCGGGCACTCACCCGCAGCAGGAGTTCTCGATCCTTCGTGACGACGGAGGCGGCTTGGCCGTGCTCGCCCGAGGCTTGCCCGAGATCGAAGGCTACTCAACGCCGGATGGCACGGCGGGCTTGCGTGTCACCTTGTTGCGATCGGTCGGTTGGCTGTCGAGAGACGACTTCCCAGCGCGCAAGTTCGCCAACGCGGGCCCGACGCTCGAGACACCGGAAGCGCAGTGCCCGGGCCGGCACCTGTATCATTTGGCTCTGCGAGCGTTCGGTCCCGACGAAGCACTGGCTGAAATCAAGCAGGAGTCGTTGCGCTGGCGGGCCGAAGTCGTGACCACGCAAGGAATCTTGGAGGGAAGCCTCGCGGGCGAGAGCTTCCTCGTGCGGCACGCGGATCGCCGTGTCGCCGTATCCGCCATCAAACGGCACGAAGAGCGTGATACGCTGATCGTACGTGTCTACAACCTTACACGTGACGAAGTTGCCGATCACCTGGAAGTGGGAGCGGCCCTTGTTTCAGCGTGGAGGACAGACCTTCTGGAGAGGCGCGGAGAATCTCTGGAGCTCGAAGGAGAGAGGATCGTGCCACTAACACTGGGCCCGCACGAGATCGCCACGGTGGAAATGGCCTTTCTCAGGACGCGGCCGCCCGGCGCGGATGATTGACACCTTCCCGGTGCACCCCCATATCGGCTATCCTTAAAGGAGTCGATCGGCAACCAGCCTGGAGGTGCGCATGCGCCCACCCTCCACACCTCGTTTCCTTGCAGTGGCCATCCCGGTGGTGAGCCTTTGGCTCGCCCTGTCACTGGCCACCCCGCTTGCCCCCGCCCAGGCGCAATCGCTTGATCTACCGCCACATCCGCGGCTGATCGTCCATGGGGCCGCCGAGAACTCGGGCCGATTGGAAGAGCTGCGCGAACAGGTCGACGAAACCGGCGATCCAGTGGAGTGGAGTGAGCGCAAGCGTTTGCTGGTGCTGGCGTTTCGCTCTCTGCGGGCCGGGTCGTGGTTCTGGTATCAGCGCAACCTCGAGTCGCAGTGGGGGCAGTGGCCGATTCGCCAGAACGGACAGTTCCGTTGCCTCGCGACCCTGGCCCTCACCGATCTGCTCATGAAAGACAAAGGCTCGTTCTATCCGGAATACTCGAGCGGGCGGATCTATGCCCAGAAGGCGAACTCGTTTCTGCACTGGTGGCGCGAGCACGGGCACTACCATTGGGGGCAAGAGGACGGAGATGACAACCAGCTCGGATATGCCGAGTTGCTTGCCGGGTACGCGCTCTTCTACGACTGGTGCTACGACGCGCTCTCGGTCCCCGAGCGCGCTTACCATGCCCGGGCCATCTATCACATGCTCACGGATGAGGAGCGCCTCTACCACTTCTCGCAGGGTGACTGGCGTTTCGCGGCCTGGTATGACAACAACCACATGGGCGTGATCTTCGGGGCCGCCGGATTGGCGGCCCTGGCCCTGGATCAGGATGATCCCATCTTCAATGCCACCGCGCGCGATTCGATTGCCTGGTACCGGGAGAAGGCGGCCGAGCGTGTCCGTAACTACTTGAATGTCAGCTATCCGGGGGAAGGCGCCGGCATCGAGGGCATGCTCTACGCGATGTACGGTATGAACCTTGCCCTACCCTACGCCCTGGCGACGCAGCGGCTGCGCGCGGTGGATGCCGGCTACGATCCCTTGCCGGCGAGCATGCGCGTGGATGGACCGCGCAATGCGTACCAGACGCCCACGTGGTTGTACTATGAGCAGCTCCCATTCAACACGTGTGGGGCCACGCCGCTCAATGATACGTCGGTCCCGCCCTACGACCTTCACCCCAGCTTTCGGGCGTGGGCCTGGCTGCCCGCCTTCTCCACGAGTGAGGATCCCAATCTGGGCGCGCCGTTCTTCCACACGATCTACCCGCCCGCCACGATCGCCGATGCGGTGATGACCGCGTTCGATTACCAGAATCCAACCCCGGCGGATGATCCGTTCGATGTGCGTGAGCCCACGGCCGCCGAGCCCGAGTGTGTGCCGGGCCGCCTCAATAGCGAGGGCATCCTGCTGGCCTGGCCGGAGTCGACGTTCCACCCCACCCTCGATCCGGCCGACCTGCCACCGAGCGCCTACTTCGCCGGGCGCGGCGTCACCTACTTCCGAACGGGCGTGCAGTTGCTGAAGCCCGACGGCACGCTCGACTGGAAACCCGATTCTTGTTTGATCACGTTCGAGTGCCGCCGGCCACCGACCTATCCGCCAGGGTACAATCGCTGGAGGGGCCACACCCAGCAGGACGTCAATCACTTCACCTTGTTCTTCGCGCGGCAACCCCTCTTCTACGATACCGGCTATGCCGGATGGGGAGACTATCCTTCCTTCTTCTCACGCGGCCACAACCTGCATCAGATTCGGATCGGGGGCGGCTCCTGGCAGGACTTCACCGAGTACTTCGCCATGGGAGAGCCCATCGGGTCGGTGATCGGCTCGGGCGTGGGGCCGTCGATGGCCGGCGGGATCAACACCGACTGCTGGTCATCGGATGTGCTTCGCAGCGTGCGGCGCATGGTCGTGTTGCCCCGGCCGGGTGAGCCGGCGCCGTACGTCTTGCTGCATGACGACTTTGAGCTCGCTTCGGAAGGAAGGGTGCGGGCCATCATGCACACGGCGAACGAAGTCGAGGGCGGCACAGCCAACATGCCGCAGATCGAGGGCAATGTCGCCCGCTGGCACAAGGAAGATGCCCGGGCCGTTCTGGCGTTTCTCTCTCCGCAGTCGATGGATGTGTCGACCGGTCCACTGGCGCCCAGTGATACGACCGACTGGCCGGTTCATTGGGAGATCATGGCAGAAGTGCCGGAGGCCGGTACCCGCCATCAGATCGTGAGCCTGGTGGAGCCTCGCTATACCGACGACCCCGGTCAGGAACTGCTCGATGCGACCTTGACGATATCGACCAGCGATCCGCAAGGCCTGGCCTATCAGATCGACAGCGGCCGGCTCATCGATGTCGTCGCCTTCCGTCCCTATGATCGCACCGGGATCTGGTGGATCTATCCTGAGGGCCTTGATCCGATCCAGGTCGAAGGCGGGAGCCTGGTGGTGATTCGATTCGACGAATCCCTTGACGGTGGTGACGGCATTCGTGGTGACCGTGCTCGTGGCGACCGTGCTCGTGGTGACCGTGCTCGTGGCGACCGCAGCCGCGCCGACCGCAGCCGCGCCGACCGCATCGGCGGCGACCACATCGGCGGCGGCCACATCCGCGGCGGACTGCTGAGCGGGGGAGGACGAGTCACCTATGGGGGGCGTTTGATCGCCGCAGTATCCGGCGATGCCGCAACCTCCTTCTCTTTCGCGGAGGCCGGCGCGGCGATCTGGAACGAGGCCGTGACGTGCAACGAGAGCGCGGCGCCCCGCTGTGTCTTGAATGCCGTGTCTCCCGCGACGTTGACCATCAACGGCCGCCCGGCACCGGTGTCGATTCTGGCGGGAGACGACGCGGTGCCCGGGACCGAGATGGATGACGAAGAGGGCGGATCGGTTGGAGTGGACGGGTCGGACGGATCGGACGGATCGGACGGATCGGACGGGTCGGACGGATCGGACAGACCGGACGGCACCGCCGGCCGAACCGGACCCGACGTGCGACTCATTCCCAATCCTCTCCAGCGGGGTGATCAGATTCTCTGGAGCACGAAGAGCACGAAGGATGAGCCGCTCACGATCGGCGTGTACGATGTGTCCGGACGTCTGGTGCGGACACTGGGCGGCCGAGTGAGCCAAGATCCGGCGCGCATCACCTGGGACGGACGATCCGCGAATGGGAACGTGCTGCCCGACGGCCTGTACTTCTTGCGGATCCGGCAGGGTGATGCGGAGTGGAACCGGCGGGTCGTGCTCGTGCAGTGACGCCCGGGAGCGTTTGGTCGGCTATCGGATGACGATCATCCGCGTCGTGGCGCGCGCATCTCCGGCCCGCACCGCAAGGATGTACCAACCCGCCGGCACGGGCCGGCCCCCGGCATCGCAACCATCCCAACGAACCCCCTGAGTACCCGAGGCATCAAGCGGCCGGTACCCGGTCGACAGGTCACGAATCCGGCGGCCCGAGGCATCGAAGACTCCGACCTCGAGGCCGGCGGCATCCGGTGCGCTGAAGCGAACAAAGGAGCCCGACGTGCTGGGGTTCGGTGAGGCCGACACGAACATGCCGTCATCCACCGGCTGGAACTCGGCGACGTCCATCCCGTTCTCGCACTGCCGTGGCAGGATCCATAGCCCGGCGGTGAAATCGACCACATAGAGTTCATCGCCCGCCACGGCCACTCCGAGCGCAGCGTCGGGAGTATCGGCACCGCCCACGTGCCAGGGAGCCGTGGGGTTCCGGACATCGACCACCTGAAGCCCGCCGTGGCTGTCGGCGACATAAGCAAAGATGCCGGCGACGGCGACCGTTTCGGTATCTCGCAGGCCCTCCGCCTGCCCCACGATCCACGGGCCGGCCGGATCGGAAATGTCGACGACCAGAAGACCGTCGGTGCCCGCCACGTAGGCGTGATCGTCGGAGACGTCCACGTCGTAGGCCGGACCCGGAAGACTCACACTGCCCGAGATCTGTGGGTCGAGCGGATCGTCGATGGCAAGCATCGTGAGCGCATCCTCTCCCACGACGATCACATGACCGCCGGTCAGGGTCAGTCCGTAGGCGCCGGCCGGGATATCGACCACGGCTTCGATCTCCGGGGCCGAGGGGATCGCGATATCGATCACCACAAGCGCGTCCCAGTCGGCAACGTAGGCGTGGGTCTCCGAGAGGGCGACATCCCAGGCGAAGAAGGGCGTGGCCACCGAGCCAAGCACATGCGGATCGGCCGGGATCGAGATATCGAGCACGTGCATCCCTTCCCATCCGGCCGATATGCAGGCGCGGTTTCCCGAGACGGCCACGCCCGTGTCGGTGCCCTCGGTTTCCAGACCCCCGATGATGAGAGGATCACCCGGGTCGGTGATATCTACGACCACCAGGCTCTGGACGTCGTCGGTGATGAAGGCGCTGGTGCCGGTCACGACGACATCGCGGGAGTGATCGCCGGTGTCCACCGCGCCCAGCGGCGCCGGGCTCTGCGGGTTTGCGATGTGGATGACCAGAAGGCCTTCATCGGGATCGGTCAGGAACGCGCTATCTTCGCCGACGGCTACGCTGGTGGCACTGACAGGAGCGCCCAAGCCGCCGATGATCTGTGGATTCAACGGATCCGCGACATCGATCACCTCGAGCCCGTAGTAGTGAGCGATGAAAGCGTGATCCTGCTGGACGGTCACATCAAGGGCCTGCGCCTGGGTCGGCGCGGTGGCCACGACGTTGGGAGCCGCGGGGTTCGTGATGTCGATGACGTCGAATCCGGCCTCGAACGCCGCCACGTAGGCGAAGTTTCCCGAAACGGCCACGCCGAAGGCGAAGTCCGACGTCGCGACCGTACCCTCGATGACCGGGTTCGCTGGATCGGTGAGGTCGATGACGGTGAGGCCCTGATAGCCGACCACGTAGGCATGATTGCCCGAGATGGTCACGTCGAGCGCATCGCCGGGTACGGCGATCTCTCCCTGCATCTCGGGATTCGATGGGCTCGACACGTCCACCACGTGGAGTCCGGCGGCGCCATCGGCGACACAGGCCAGATCTTCGAATACTGCCACGGCGAGTGCCGTTCCCGGTGTGTCTACCGACCCAACCGTGTGCGGATCTTGCGGATCGGTTACGTCGACAATCTGCAAGCCACCCTCGGAATCCGCGACGTAGGCGAAACCGTCCCGAACAACCACACCGTAGGCGAAGCCGGGCGTGTCGGCCTGTGCGATCAACCAGGGAGAGCCGGGCACGGCGTAGGAGATCACCTGGAGTCCCCACTCGCCGTCGGCCACGTAGGCATAGGGCCCATCGCCGGTGAGCGCGACGGCGGACGCGTACCCAGGAGTGCCCACCGATCCGATCGCGCGGATGTAGCTGCCGTAGTTGATGCACTGGGCGCCGGCGGACCAGACGGTCATGAGGAGGGCGATGGCCATGGCGGATGCCACTGCGTGCATCCGGGGGCCGCGTCTCTGGGGATCCGCAGTGGAACCCATCATGAGATGCCTCCTCGGGTTGGTTGGAGAAGCCGACCCATTAATGATAGCACGCAACAGAGGCCCCGGGATCTGGAGATGATCCCGGGGCCTCCGTGGAGGTTGTCCTGAGTAGGCCGCCTGGCGCTAAGCCGCCAGGTCCTGCGGTTGCTGCGTGTCGTGCTGATGGTTGAAAGCAGCCGCCGGTGTCGTCGAACGGCGCTCAGAGGTGTTCCCGCGGGAGCCGCGAACGATCCGCTGGAGTGTTCGGACGATCTCGTTGAGCTGCTCGGACTGGGCGCCGAGCTCTTCGGACGCAGCGGCGGATTCCTCGGCCGTCGCGGCGCTCTGCTGGGTCACCGTCTCCATCTGGCCCAGGGCAACATTCACCTGCTCGATGCCCTGGGTCTGTTCTTCGCTCGCCCGGCTGACCGTGTTGATCAGCTCACTCAGCTTATGGGCATCCTGGTTGATCTTCTCGAGGATCGAGGCGACATCGTTGCTGATCTGCACGCCGGATTCGGCATTGCGAGAGGCCTGTTCGATGAGGTCGGCCGTGGTCTTCGCCGCTTCGGCGCTGCGGCCGGCGAGATTGCGGACCTCCTCGGCCACGACCGCGAACCCCTTGCCGGCATCTCCGGCGCGGGCTGCCTCCACGGCGGCGTTGAGGGCCAGCAAGTTCGTCTGGAATGCGATCTCATCGATCGTCCGGACGATCTTGCTCGTTTCGTCGGAGGACTGCTCGATGTCGGAGATGGCCTTCGACATCCGCGTCATGGCCTCGGTGCCCTGATCGGTTCCCTGACGTGCCGTCTCGGCCAGGTCGCGAGCTTCCGACACGCTCTGTGCGGTGCGCTTCGACATCGATGCTATCTCTTCGATGTTGGCCGAGGTCTCTTCGATGGCGCTGGCCTGTTCACTGGTCCCTTGCGCCAGGCTCTGGCCCGCGCTGGCGATTTGCCCGGAAGCTGAAGCCACCTGATCGGCGCCTTCGGACATCTGCTCGACGATGTTGCGGATGACGCGGGTCAAGCCTCGCGACATGAGAATCCAGCTCACGAGAGCAACGGCCAGTGCGCCCAGGACGACGATCCCCAAGATGGTCGCGGTTGCCTGGCTCAAGCCCTTGATGCGATTCTCCGCTTTCTGGAACTCATCCAGGTAGGATCCGGCACCGATGGTCCAGTCCCAAGGTTCGAAATAGGCCAGACGGGCCACCTTCTCACGCGGGACCGGGTCGCCGGGATTCGTCCAGGCGTAGACGTGCTCGCCGATCTGCCGGCCGCGGAGCTGTTGGCCTTTCTTGATGATCTCTTGAATGACGAGATTGCCTTCGGCGTCCTTCGCATTCCAGATGCACTCGCCGTCACGCGTGCCACCAGCCGAGATGATGTAGTTGCCGTCTCCGTCAAGGATGTAGACATACCCGGTGGCGCCCACTTCGGTCGCGATGACCTGTTTCCGGAAGCTCGGTCTGGCGTCGGCGGGCACGCCGACGTACAGCATGCCGGTGATGTCACCGGAGGCGTCGCGCAGAGGTTCGTAGGAGGTGACGTACCAACCGTCAACCACCAACGCCCGTCCCGTGTAGGTCTGGCCGCGCAGGACCGCCGAGACTACCGGGTTCGCCCCGCCATCGGGATTCGTGGCGGGGATATAGGTACCGATGGCACGCGAGCCATCCTTCTTCAGCACGTTGGTGGAAACCCGAAGCATGTCGCCGGCGGGGTTCATCCTCTGGAAGATCGTACATGTGCTGCCGGTGGCGTCCTGTGTCTCATCGACGATGGGCGAACGCGCATCCGCCGATCGATTTTGCCCCAGCCAGGTCGAGCCCACCATCATGCGTGGCAGCTCCACCGAACGGATCTCCTGATTGAACTGATTGACGGCGGTCCAGGTGACCGTTTCTTTCCCGAAGCGGAGGCCTCCTTCCGAACGGACGAACCCGCGCGCTACGGCCAGGTCCGAACGGATCTTGTCCTGGAGGAACTCCTCCTGTACTTCGCACATGGCGAGCGTGTTGGTGACGATGTGATCCAGATCGGTGGTGGCCAGGATGGCACTTTCCTCGGCGGCGACATCGACCATTTTCTGGTTTTGCCAGAGAACGAATCCGACGACGACCATTAGCGGCACGGTGGTGAGTAGGCTACCGAGCAAGAGCAGCTTCGCCTGCAGGCCCATTCTTGAGAACATCTAGTTCCCTCCTTTTGCAGCGTCCAGTTCGCACCCTCGTAGGGCGGTCTTATCACCAGGGCCAAGCAGCTGGATCCTCGGTCTCTTCGATCACGCTTGGACGCTGCAAGAAAGAGGGGCCCGGGTTCAGGCCGACGATTCACTACCAATCCTCGGAAGGTACCCGATCAAACCTCATACGCTCTTTGCCTGAGTGGCGCATAACCGGCAATGGCGGCACAGATTGGTGGGATGTGATTGATTGGGACGGATATCCCGGTCGGATGTCCCCGTTCTTGCGGGTGGTCTTCTTGTCACGCAAGCGTTGGCGGCCTTACCTGGGGCCTCCCAACGAGGGGCGGCCACCGCGGTCGTCGATTCGTCTGCGTTCACGAGGTGTGATGAGGACACCCCTGGCGGAGGTACGCACATGGGTTCCGGCAGATACGACTGACCCGGTGACCTCGATACCCGCGTCCAAGATCGCGTCGCCCAGGATCACCGAATCCGAGATGCGGACGCCTTCGGCCACCCGCACGCCGGGGGAGACGTAGCCGTAGCCGGTCAGCAGTGAAGAAGTCGGTGCGAGAAGGCGCCGGTCCACTCCGTAGCGCAACCCCGTGGCGGGTGTGCAACGGCGGTGGGCCTCCAGGTAGGCCGCGGGTGTGCCCACGTCGATCAGCGGAGCATCTCGGGCATCGGCCACGAAAGCGCCCAGCCGTCCCTCACGGGCCAGGCCGTCATAGGTGTCGCGGATGTCGTGGAAGATCCCCACAGGCATGGTGTCCAGTAAACGACGGGAGACGATGTGAGTGCCCGTGAATGTGTAGGCGCCCGGGTCGGTTCGCGTGCGGTCGATGGCCGTGACGCGGCCACCGGTGGCGTGGACATTGGGATGAAGGGGCTGGGTGGTCACGATCATCGTCGCCGGGTGATCGTGTGCTTGGTGGAATGCGAGCGCCTCGGCCAGCGGGGCGCGGAAGAGACTATCGGAGTTCAGGACCACGAAGGGATCGCTCCTGAGTTGATCGGCGGCGGCAACCATCGCGCCGCCGGTGCCAAGGATTTCACGCTCGAATGAGAGCGCGAGCCGGGCAGCGAGCGGATGACGGCGCACGTGAGTCTCGACCTGGGCGGCAAGGTGATGGGTATTGATGACGATGTGCCCATTGGGTCCGATGACCTCGTTCGAGGGCGTCTCTTCGGTGCCCTGGAAGAGACGGTGAATGTGGATGTCGAGCAAGGGCACACCATGGATCGGCACGAGGGCCTTCGGGATTTCGTTGGTCAGTGGTCGTAGCCGCGTTCCGAATCCGGCCGCCAGGAGGAGGATATCGGTCATGACCCTCACCTCATGCTTCTCTTCAGATCATCTCCAGCATCATCTCAGGCATGGTCTTCGGCATGGCTTCGGCATGGCTTCGGCATGGTCTCTCCAGCACGGTCTCTGGCATCGTCTTTGGCGTGGTCTGTAGCGCCTTCTCTGGGACTGTTTCTGTCATGTCTCTAGTCATAGAGAAGGTAGGGGTGAACACGATCTTCGAAGCCGCGGACCGGCGCCGTCCAATCCTCCACGATGTCGTGGGCGGGTATGCAGGCGTCGATCGCCAGTCGCACGGCGTCGGTGCCGTAGATCAGATCCACGGGCGGCCGGTCGTACTCGTACTCATAGGGCGGCTGCGCCCACGCGAAGCGGTCGCCGTGACAGTGGCGGATGGCCGAGAGGAGCGCGATCGTGGCGGCCACCGGACGATAGAGCGCGCGGTCGACGACGTGCAGTTGGAATCCTCGCACCAGGGTGCCGGCATCCTTGTGGAAGGTGGGTTCGTAGGCGACCTCGCGCCACAAGGTCCCCTCCAGCACCGTACCCGCGGCGCCGCGCACTACCGTGGTCGTCCGGAGCGCCGCGGTGGCCTCGCCTCCCGGGACGGATGTGGGCTCATCGGCGTCTCGACCGGGACCCGCAGCCGGCGCAAGGTAGCCCCACGCCATCAGGGTACAGCGCACGGCGGCCGGATCGATGTAGGACGCACCACACAGCTCGAAGGGACGCGTCGTGCCGCGTCCTTCCGACACGTTGGTGCCTTCGAGCGCCACCTGGCCTGGATAGACGATCGCCGTCTCGAGCGTCGGCATGTTGGGCGAGGGGGCGATCCAGGGCAGACCGGTGTCGTCGAAGTAGGGACGCCCCTCCCAGCCGGCGAGCTCGATCACCCGCAGGAATCCGCTCGTCTCATCCGGTAGGTTCATCCGCGCGGCGCCGTAACGGCACAGTTCTCCCAGGGTGAGCCCGTGGCGCAACGGCACATCCAGGAGGCCCACGAACGAGGTGAATCCCTCCCGCAGAACGGGGCCTTCGCGCCTCCCGCCGATCGGATTGGGGCGGTCGAGCACGATGACGGGCAGGCTGGCGGCGGCGGCCCGTTGCAGGCAGAGCAAGGCGGTGTTCACGAAGGTGTAGACGCGCGTACCGATGTCCTGCAGATCGATCACGAGGGCGTCGAGGCCGGCGAGCTGTTCGGGCGCAGGCTCCCGCCTCTCGCCGTAGAGGCTCACGATGGGCACGCCCAGTGCGGGGTGAATGCCGTCGGCGGACTCCACCATGTTGTCCTGCTTCTCCGCCGTGAATCCGTGCTGGGGTGAGAAGATGCGTGCCACGTGAAGGCCGGGCACCCTGGCCAGCGCTTCGGCCGTCGGCTGCCAGCAACTCGAGATGGTGTGGGCATTGCAGAGCAGACCGATGCGGCCCCGCCCGGGGATGGCGAGTCCGTCGGCGAGGACACGGTCGAGGCCCGTCAGCACCGAACCCATGGTCGCCTCCTACCCGGTGAACCCGAACCCATGGTCGCTCCTCAGTTGATGAGGTGGTATGCTGCCGAGTCCGTCAAGGACACGTGCGGGTGCCACTGGTAACCCGCGCAAGACTAGCGTTCCGTCCAAGGAGGGGCAACCCATCGTATCGGCAGCGGGAACAGCGCCCAGGCGCATCGCGATGATCGCCTACACACACTACCGGACCGATCCGCGCTGCCGGCGTGAAGCGACCCTGGCTGCCTCGGCGGGTTGGGACGTGCATTTCTATGCCCTGTCCCGCGAAGGCCGGCCGGATGAGCGGCGGGAGGACGGCATCACCCTCCACGAGTTGCCGCTGGAACGTTACCGGGGCGCCAGCAGCGGTGCCTATATAATGAGCTACCTCCGCTTTCTCTGGCTGGCGGCTCGGGCGGTCACGCGAGAACATCGCCGGGCATCTTTCGGCATCGTGCACGTCAACACGATGCCCGACTTCATGGTGGGGGCTGCCCAACTCACACGGGCGATGGGCGCCAAGGTCATCCTCGACATTCACGATGTCATGCCCGAGCTCTACATGAGCAAGTTCGGCCTTCCGGCGTCCCACTGGAAGATCCGCCTCATTCGGGCCATCGAGGCCTTCTCGGCTCGTCTGGCTGATGCGGTGATGACCGCGGAGCATCCCAAGCGCGACCTGCTCGTCGAGCACGGGATTCCTCCCGAGAAGATCACCGTGCTGCTGAACTTGCCCGACGAGGCGCTGTTCGATCGTGCCGCCGGTCGTGCCGCCGGTCGTGCCGCCGGTCGTGGCGCCGATTGTGCCGCCGGTCGTGCCGCCGGTCGTGGCGCCGATTGTGCCGCCGGTCGTGCCGCCGGTCGTGCCGCGGTCCCATCCGCGAGAGGGGACGGTACGTCAGCGAAGGACATTGACCGGGAATTTCGACTCGTCTACCACGGCACGATCGCCCACCGTTTGGGAGTGGATCTGGTCGTTCGCGCGATGAAAATCCTGGAGAAGAGCCATCCCTACTTGCGATTGCATGTCCTGGGCGAGGGGGACCAGCTGCCCGAGCTCGCGCGGATCGCCCGGGAGCTGGGCCTGGGCGATCGGGTCACCCTCTCCGGGTGTTTCCAACCGATTGAAGAAATCATCCCATTGCTCTGTACATCCCATTTGGGAGTACTGGCCACGCGGATCGACGCGGGAACCGAGTACATGCTTCCCACGAAGCTGATCGAGTATCTCGTGCTCGGGGTTCCTTCCCTGGTCGTGCCGACCCGGACGGTGCGCCATTACTTCGGAGAGGAGAATCCTCTCTACATAGCCGGAGCCACGCCGGAGGCCGTCGCGAACCGAATCGCCTGGGCGGTGGCGGAGTACCCGGCAGTTCAGGCCGCGACCGCGAGCGTTCGGGAGCGATTCATGAACCGCTACCGCTGGGCGACGCACAAGCAGGTCTACCTGGACCTGCTGGATGACTTGGCGTCCAATCGATCGCAGACCTGACCGGGGAAGCTGCAGGATGAGAGCTGACCCGAGAGATACACCGGCCGCGAAGCTGGCGGCCGCAACATAGGCAGTCGCATCATGGGCAGCCAGAAGGCAGGTAGTCAGAACGTGAGAAGCCCGAATGCAGGCGGCCGCGCGGCAGGTAACCCGAGTGTGGGCAACCGCAATGTGGGCAGCCGCAATGTAGGCAACCGTAATGTAGGCAGCCGCAAGCTGGGCGACCGTTGGAGGACGGCGGTCCTTCTCTGTTGGCTGGCGTTGACGCTGGCCCTGCCCGCCCCCGGTCAGCAGTTGAACGAACTGCGAATGGGCGATCTGCGGATCCCGCCGCCGCGCGGCTACGTCAACGACTTTGCTGACACCTTGAGCCGGTCCCAGGTGGATCAGCTCGAACAGATCAGCCGCCAGATTGATCGGCAAACCGGGGCCCAGGTGGCGCTCGTCATCGTCGCCTCTCTCGCGGGCGAGCCGATCACCGAGGTGCGCAACCGGCTCTTCGAAGCCTGGGGCGTGGGGCGGGCCGACGACCGGGGGCTCTTGATCCTCCATGCCCTGGAGGAGCGGCGGATCGAGGTGGAGGCCGGCTACGGGTTGGAAGGGGTGCTTCCGGATGCCCGGGTGGGAGCGATTCTCGACGCGTCGGTCATGCCCCATTTCAAGGCAGGGGATTTCTTCAACGGATATCGGGAGGGACTCCTGGCGCTCGGCCGCTTCCTGGCGGAGGATCCCGACGCGCGTCCGGGCGAGGATGCGTACCGGTCGCCGGCCCGATCCGGAAGCGCCGGCGGGGGCCGCGCTCGTTCAGGCGAGAGAGGCTTCCCCTGGGGCATGCTTCTCATGGCGCCGGTGTTCATTTACCTGGCCATCCGGCACCCGCGCCTGCTGCTCCTCTTGCTGATCTTCGGCGGTGGCGGCCGGCGCGGTGGCATGAGTGGTGGCTTCGGAGGTGGTTTCGGGGGGTTCGGCGGTGGTGGCAGCGGTGGCGGCGGCGCCGGCCGGGGCTACTAGCCAGTGACCCCAGAGGACCCGTCCCGCGGCAGGGACTGGGAGGATGAGCGTGGCGAAAGACATTGAAACCAAGGTGACCGAGTTCCGGCAGGAGATGACAGCTCATTGGAAAGAGCTGCTCTCCTCGATCGTGCTATACGGAAGCGCGGTTCGGGACGACTATGTCCCGGGACGTTCGGATTTGAATTTCCTCGTACTGGCCAGTGAACTCCCTCCGCAGAAGCTGGTGGCCCTGCAGCCGCGGGCAAAGAAGTGGGCGAAGGCACGCATCGCGACGCCGGTCTTCATGCGGAGCGACAACGTGCCCCTGGCGCTCGACTCCTACCCGTTGGAGTTCTTGTCGATGAAGAACGCCTACCACGTTGTGCACGGCACCGATCCGCTTGCACAGCTCTCCTTCGCCACCGAAGCGGTGAGACTCCAGTGCGAGCGGGAGCTGCGCGGGAATCTGCTGCACCTGCGAGCCGGGCTGGTCGACTGCGGGGGGAAACGGGATCGTATGCACGAGCTGATTCGCGCATCGCTGCCAGCCTTCACGGCCGTGTTCCAGGGGCTACTTTTCGTGGCCGGAAGGCCCCATGGCCTGTGGGATCACGATCTCATCGAAGGCGCGGGAAGCGCCCTTGGCATCGACGCGTCGCTGTTTCATGGTCTGGCGCGAGTGCGCACGGACAAGAAGGCCCCGTCCAAGGAAGAGCTCGGCGACCTGCTCGTGCGTTACGTGGACGCGATCGAGCACCTGACCGCCTGGGCGGATCGCGGGGGTACCGTAACGGCCTCTTTGGCCGATCAATAGGAGGACAGCATGAGGCGTCCTGCCATCATCGCGTTGATCGTCTTGGGTCTTGTCGTGGTGATTGCCATTGGCCTGCTGGCCTGGATGGTGGGCTACCGCAATCAACTCGTCAGCCTGGATGAGGATGTCAAGACCCAGTGGGCTCAGGTAGAGAACCAGCTTCAACGCCGCTATGATCTGATTCCGAATCTCGTCGAGACCGTCAAGGGGTTCGCCCAGCAGGAACAGGACGTCTTCCTGGGTGTGGCCGAGGCACGCTCGAAGGTCGGCGGCGCCACGACGATCCCTGAACAGATCTCCGCCAACCAGCAACTCAGCTCCGCGCTCAGCCGGCTGCTGCTGGTCGTGGAGCGCTATCCGGAGATCAAGTCGAACCAGAACTTCATGGCCCTGCAGGATGAACTGGCGGGGACCGAGAATCGCATTGCCGTGGAACGGCGCCGCTACAACGAGGCGGTGAGAGCGTACAACAAGGCGATTCGGATGTTTCCGGGTAATCTCATCGCGGGGCTGTTCGGGTTCGAGCGCGCCGAGTTGTACGAAGCTCCGGCCGAGGCGCAGAGCGCGCCGAGAGTGGACTTCGGCACGACGGATTGAGGCTCAGAACGACGGATCGACAGCCGTCGTTGAAAGGTTCGATCGAGAGTGGGGTCCGGGGATCATCAAGAGGGCGGCGAGGCGGCTCTCGTCGCGCGCGGTTTGTCTGCCGGGTATGACGATCATCTCGTCCTGCGCGAGATCGACTGCGCACTTCGGGCCGGCAAGCTCACCGCGGTGATCGGCGCGAACGGCTCGGGCAAGACGACCCTGTTGCACGCGCTCAGCGGGATCCTTCCGCTGCACTCGGGCGAGGTCACGCTGCAAGGAGAGCCGATCGGCAAGCTGCGCCGGCGCGAGATCGCCCGGTGGTTGACACTCGTGCCGCAGTTCAGCGACATCGGCTTCGAGGTCACGGTGGCCGAGGCCGTGGCCCTGGGACGTTATCCGTGGGTCGGGCCGGTCCAGTCCTTGCGCGGGGCCGATCGACAGGCGATCGATCGGGCCATCGCGTTGCTGGATCTGGAGACGCTCCGCAATCGCCGGTTGGCCACCCTCAGCGGGGGCGAGCGCCAGCGCGTCCTGCTGGCACGGTCGTGGGCACAAGATGCCTCCGTGTTCCTACTGGACGAGCCGGTGGCAAGTCTAGACCTTCGGTTTCAACAGGAAACCTACGCCCACCTGAGACGGTTGGCCCACGACGCCAATCGAGCCGTGCTCGTGGCGGATCACCACATCAATCTGGTGGCTTCGTTCTGCGATGACGTGTGGCTGCTGAACGACACACGCATCGTCGCCGCCGGCGCGGCGGAAGAGACACTTACTACCGAAGTCGTCGAGAGCGTCTTCGGTCTCAAAATGCAACAGATGTGGAATCACGAGGGGCGCCCTCAGTTTCTGTGGAGTCGCGATTAGTCCGGCTTCGCCAAGACCACGATGCAGCGCGGGCGCTGCGACGCAATTCGACTTGTGTCCGGTCGTTGGGCGCTTCAGGTGCTTCCCGGGTTTGATCGTTCCGGCGTCCTCAGGTGCGAGCTGTGCGCGGAAGGGCGAAGGGGCCGGTCTCGGCCGCGAACCGCCCTCGGACCATCAGATAGGACGGGCCGCCGTAGTCGGGGACGTGCCGGATGGCTTGCGCCCGGGGGCAGATCCGATCGGGTGTGAAGTGGAACCGTATCCGGTCGATGGGAGACTCGATCACGCTCAGGAGTTGTTCCAGGCTGGGGAGGGCGGGTCCCGCGACGTCGAAGAGATCGAGTTGCGTTCCGGTCACCTGCAGGGCAAGGGCCACGTTCAACTCTTCCGCATACAGAAGCGTGCGGAAGCCTTCGTTGAAACAGAAGACGGTGTAGCCGGCATCGTCCTTGTGCGCATCCGCAATCCCAACGACCCGTGAAACGGGCGTCCGCTGCTGGACCAGTCTTCTGAGCAACATGCGATCATTGGCATCGGCGAGATCCAGCGGACGGAGACGCCCGGCTTGTCCTTGGTGCGCGACGTCGAACTCGAAGCGGTTCTCGGGCACGTATCGAAAGCCGAAAGGCTCGTAGTACTCGGGATTCTCCGTGGTCAATAGAAGAAGGTCGTATCGCGAAGGCGCTGTTTCGAGAACCTCGTCCATGAGGTGCCGGTAGAGGCCTTGGCGACGCCGATCCGGATGCGTCGCGACCGCGTGCACCGACCCGGCCCGGATGCGCCGTCCCTGGACGATGAGCGGAAGGTCGATCACCCCAACATGTGCCACGACCTGGGAGCCTTCCAAGACCAGGTAGGGAGTCGACACCGTCTCCCAGACCGCCTCCCACGCGCGCATCTGCGCGGCGGCCTTTTCGAGTCCCGGGAACACCTGCTCCAGGAGCGTGAACACGGCCGGCGAGAGGCGGGAATCCTGGTCATACGAGAGCTGCATCCGGTTCTCCTGCTTGGACCTCATCCTTTTCAGGCTCAAACCCGTGCGTCCGGGTTCGGTGCCGCGGGTGCTGGCTCAAACCCGTGC
>CAZNJE010000018.1:0-17263 GCA_964573295.1 uncultured bacterium
GACGGCGGGCGGCGGGCCGGGGAGACGGGGGCCGGCGGGCCGGGGAGACGGGGGCCGGCGGGCCGGGGCGACGGCGGCCGGCGGGCCGGGGAGACGGGGGCCGGCGGGCCGGCGGGCCGGGGACGTGGCTTTCGCGCTACCCGCAGCGCGCGGACCCGGACGACGTGGTCGGGGCCGGCTGAACCGGCCGCGGCCAGCGACGACGACCAGCCGAGTATCATGTCAACGCTGACGTAATGTTTAGAACCCGCGACCGGGTCCGAACTTAGCCCCCAAAAATCGATTCCCCTGGACGCTCCCAGAAGTGGTCGATACACTTGTCTGTTCGTTGTCATTCGGGGTCCGAAGGCCACCCGAAGACCATCAGATCGCTGTCCGATGGCTATCCGAAGACCATCCGATGGCCTTCCGCGGGTCTTCCAGGGGCCTTCACGGTCGTTCCTCAGGCAGCTGTCGGCGCAACCGCGCGCGCAGCCACCTGCGCAAGCGAGCGGGCAACCACCCGCGCAAGCGCTAGTGCAACCGCGCGCGCAGCGGCCTGCGCAGCCGCTAGCGCGAAGCGTGCCGGTCCGCCGGCTGCCACAGCCCAAACGGGGGTTCACAAGCACATGGCCACGCGTGAGAAGAGTCACGGGAAGCCCGGGGCGCACCGCATGGGCGATATCGCCGAATTGCGGGCCGCCCACACCGTCGTCACCGAGCTGCCGTTCGAAGTCGTCCCGATCGAAAACGGCTACGCCAATCGCTACCTAAGGGTGGACCTCGACAAGAACGAGATCACCATGGGTGAGGTAACCCAGCAGATGAAGGATCTGTGGGTGGGCGGCAAAGGCTTCGATCTCTGGCTCATGTTCCAGGAGATCTCGAAAGAGACGAAGTGGACCGACCCCGGCAATCCGATTTGCTTCTCGTCGGGCCCGCTGGGTGGTACGACCTCCTTCCCGGGCTCGGGGAAGACAATCGTGACGGCGATCTCGCCCTCCACGGGTTCGATCATGGATTGCAATGTGGGCGGGTACTTCGGGCCGTACTTCAAGTTTTCCGGCTTCGACGCGCTTGTCCTCGTGGGCAAGGCGCCCGAGGACACGATTGTCGTGATCGATGCGGTCGCAGGCAAAATCACGATCGAACGGGCGCCGAAGGAGAGCATCAACGCACACATCCTCAGCGAGGAGCTGACCGAGATGTACGCCGATGACGAGATCGACAAGCGCAATGTCTCGGTCGTCTCCGCCGGCGAAGCCGCCCTTCATTCACGTATGGGCGTCTTGAACTTCTCCTTCTACGACTGGCGCAAGAAGACCGCGCGCATCAAGCAGGCCGGTCGCGGCGGCATCGGCACCGTGTTCCGGCACAAGGGTCTCAAGGCGCTGGTGGTCAAGAACCGCGACATCTCCCCCGCCTGGCGCGTGGAAGAGAGCATGGTCGCCTCGCTGACGACCCCGAAGAAGCTCTCGGTCATCGACAATCCCGAAGAGCTCGCCGAGCTGCGCGGCATCATCGAGAAGTGGAACGTCGATCCCGAGTACGTCATCGAGATGATGCAGGACATCCAGGCCCGGTTCCGCCACATTCCGAAGACGGCGATCGACGAGATCTGCTACGCCACGCGAACCCCAAGAGCGCAGCTCTACCACATCGCCACCTTCTACAAGGCCTTCAGCCTGGAGCCGCAGGGCGAGACCATGGTGCAGGTCTGCATGGGAACGGCCTGCCACGTCAAGGGCGCCGCCAAGGTCTTGGACGCCTTCGAGCGCGAGCTGGGTATCGCCCCCGGCAAGACGACAGCCGATATGAAGTTCACGCTCGAGGCGGTCCGCTGCCTGGGCGCCTGCAGCATCGCACCGGTGGTCAAGATGGGCGATGAAGTCTACGGCAACGTGCAGGCGAAAGACGTGCCCAAGCTGGTCAAGCAGTACCGGGTCGATACCGAGCCGGCCGCCGAACGCGCCGCCGAACGCGCGGTCCAACGCGCGGCCCAACGCGCGGCCGGAGGAGCACCGGGCACCGAAAGGGGCACCGGCCCGGGCGCAGCCGCCGCAGGGGAACCGGGCGTCACTGGCGGCAACGGCGGCCAGGGCGACCGCGGGGCCGCGGGCGGCGGCAACGGCGACAAGGGCGGCGCGAAGGCTCTGCTGCCGGCGGATCTCGATGAGATCACGAAGGAGGTGTCCGCGGCGCACGGGCAGTACAAGTCGATGCTCATGGTCTGCACCGGAACCGGATGCGTCTCGGCCGGCGGCTTCAAGGTCCGTGATGCGCTGCAAGCGAAGCTGGCCGCCGCCGGACTCGAGAAGGACTTCTTGGTCGTCGGCACCGGCTGCAACGGTTTCTGTGCCATGGGCCCGATCATCGTGGTCCAGCCCGAGGGCATCTTCTATCAGAAGGTCGGTGACGCCGACCTCGACGAGATCATCGAGCAACACCTCAAGGGCGGCCAGGTGGTCGAGCGTCTGCTGCACACCGATCCGGTGAGCGGCGCCGTGAACGCGACGATGGAGGAGATCCGCTTCTTCACCAAGCAGCAGCTGATCGCCCTGCGCAACAAGGGGCTGATCGATCCGGAGCAGATCGACCACTACATCGCCCGCGGAGGCTATGCGGCGCTGCGCAAAGCCCTCGCCGGCATGCAGCCCGACCAGGTGCGCAAAGAGGTTCTGCGCTCGGGGCTCCGCGGCCGCGGTGGCGGCGGCTTCCCCGCCGGCGTCAAATGGGAGTCCGGCTACCAGGCGGCGCAGAAGCGCGGCGAGCCGATCTATATCGTCTGCAACGGCGATGAGGGTGATCCCGGTGCCTTCATGGACCGCAGCATCGTGGAGACCGACCCCCACGCGGTGATCGAGGGCATGCTCCTGGGCGCCTACGCCGTCGGCGCGCGCGAGGGGTTCGTCTACATCCGGCTCGAGTACCCCCTGGCCGTCGAGCGCCTGCAGAAGGCCCTGGAGCAAGCCCGCGCCTACGGGCTCCTGGGCGAGAACATCCTGGGCACCGGCTTCACCTTCGACATTCAAGTTCACCGCGGCGCCGGCGCCTTCGTCTGCGGCGAGTCCACGGCGCTCATGGCCTCGATGGCCGGCCGGGCCGGCGAGCCGCGCGCCAAGTACGTTCACAATGTCGAGTTCGGCTACCGCGAGAAACCGACGATCCTGAACAATGTCGAGACCTGGGCCAACGTCCCGGCCATCATCGAGAAGGGCGCCGAGTGGTTCGCCTCGATCGGCACCGGTGACGTCAGGGAGAATCCCTGGGGCGGCTCCTCGGGCACGAAGGTCTTTGCTCTGGTGGGTGACATCAACAACACCGGTCTGGTGGAAGTGCCGATGGGCATCACGCTGCGTGAGATCATCGAGGATGTCGGCGGCGGGATCCCCCACGGCCGCACCTTCAAGGCGGTCCAGACCGGCGGGCCTTCGGGCGGCTGCATTCCGGCCGAGAAACTCGACATGCCGGTCGATTTCGACTCGCTGGCCGAGGTCGGCTCGATGATGGGCTCGGGCGGCCTGATCGTCATGGACGACCACACCTGCATGGTCGATGTCGCCAGGTACTTCATCGACTTCCTGGTCGACGAATCCTGCGGCAAGTGCACCCCCTGCCGAGAAGGTCTCTACGCGCTTTCGCAGGTGCTCGAACGCATCTGCCGGGGGGAAGGCCGCGACGGCGACATCGAGTTCCTCGAGGAGGTATGCGAGACGGTGCGCGATACGAGCCTGTGCCAGCTGGGCGGTTCGGCGCCCAATCCGGTCCTGAGCACGCTGCGCTACTTCCGTGAGGAGTACGAGGAGCACATCCGGGAGAAGAAATGCCGCGCGGGCGTGTGCAAGGCGCTCATCACCTACTCGATCGATGCAGAGGCATGCACCGGCTGTCACGCCTGCGTCAAGCCCTGCCCCACGAACGCGATCACGGGGGATCCGAAGGGGGTCCATGTGATCGATGAGAGCAAGTGCATCCGCTGCGGCGTGTGCTACGAGGTCTGCAAGTTTGATGCTGTCACGATCCGGTAGAGGCTTGAGATGGGCCCGGTAGGAACCCGGTGAGGTCCGGCCAGGGCCCGGCAGGCATCCGGCCAGGGCCCGCTGGGCATCCGGCCAGAGCCCGCTGGGCATCCGGCCAGGACCCGCTGGGCATCCGGCCAGAGCCCGCTGGGCATCCGGCCAGAGCCCGCTGGGCATCCGGCCAGGCCCTTAGAGCGAGCATAGGAGGACATTCGCTGTGTCTCAGAAGATCCAAATCACGATCAACGGCAAGCCGGCCACCGTCGTTCGCGGCAGCTACCTCTTGGGCGCCATCCAGGAAGAGGGCATCCAGGTGCCCACCCTCTGCCATCACAAGGATCTGACGCCGAACGGCACCTGCCGGCTGTGCGTCGTCGAGATCGAGGTGCGCGGCAAGAAGAAGCTGGTGACTTCCTGCAACTACCCGGTGCGCGAGGAGATCGCCGTCGAGACCGACTCGGAGCGGGTCCAGAAGCATCGCCGTGTGCTGGCCGAGATGTACCTGGGCCGCTGGCCCAACGTGCCGATCGTGCGCGACCTGGCCAAGCGCTGCGGGGTCACCGACGGGTCGCGCTTCGCCAGCGACCTGACCGACGCGAAAGAGAACGCCTGCATCCTCTGCACCCACTGCGTCCGCGGCTGCCACGAGTTCATGCAGGAGGACATCATCGATTTCGCCAGCCGCGGCATCAAACGCCACCTGACGATGCCCTTCGGCGAGATGGACCCGCACTGCGTGGGGTGCACGAGCTGTGCCTACGTCTGCCCGACCGGGGCGATCCAGATCGTCGATGATCTGAACCATCCGGTCGATGCGCGTCTCATTCGCGATCACGGGATGAAGCAGAACGCGGAGATGGCCCGGCTCGACGACCAGCAGTGCCGCATGCGGCACGTGGGAACGGCCAACATCGTCGATGTCATGGATCAGTACGATCTATTGCCGGTGCACAACTACCAGTATGGATCTCATAAGGATGCGCCCAAGATCTACTGCGGTGAGATGGAGAAGCACTTCTTGACCCAGGGCGAGGCCGACGGATGCTGGTTCGGCTGCTCGATGGGCTGCGCCAAGGCGGCCGAACATTTCGTGCTGAAGACCGGCCCCTACAAGGGTGACGCGGTCCTGGTCGACGGTCCTGAGTATGAGACCGCCGCCGCCGGCGCGAACATGGGCTGCTTCGATCTGCCCTTCATCCTGGAATGGAATTTCTACTGCGACACCTACGGGATCGACACGATCTCCTACGGCACCTGCATGGCCTTCGTCATGGAGTGCTTCGAGAACGGGATCATCGACCAGGAGTACACCGGCGGTCTGGAGCTACGCTTCGGCAGCACCGAGAATGCGCTCGAGTGCCTCCATCAGATGGCGCGTGGCGAGGGCTTCGGCAAGGAGATGGGCCAGGGCATCGCCTACCTGAAGGAGAAGTTCATCCGCGAACGCGGCGCAGACCCGGCCTTCTTGAAGGACATCGGCATGGAGGTCAAGGGGCTCGAGTTCTCCGAGTACGTCTCGAAGGAGTCCCTGGCGCAGCAGGCCGGTTACTCGATGGCCGTCAAGGGGCCCCAGCACGACGAGGCCTGGCTGATCTTCATGGACATGGTCAACAACCAGATCCCCACCTTCGAAGACAAGGCCGAGGCGCTCTACTACTTTCCGCTCTGGCGGACCTGGTTCGGACTGCTGGGCCTGTGCAAGCTGCCCTGGAACGATGTGGTTCCGTCCGACAACAGCAAGCATCCACCGCTCGTCGCGGCGAAGATTCCCGATCACACGAACAACTACTACAAGTTCTTCGAGGGCATGACCGGCAAGAAGCTCGATGAAGAAAGCATGCTCGAGCAGTCGGCCCGCGTGCACAACCTGCAGCGGATCATGTCCTACATGCTGGGCAAGGGCACCCGTGAGCACGACCTGCCGCCCTACCGTGCGATGGGTCCGGTGACGGCGGCCGAGTACGAATCGCGCGCCGAGCGCTACGACAAGCAGCTCAAGGAGATCGTCGGCTACGACCCCGAGGGCAAGTCGACCGAAGAGAAGCTGAAGGTGCTGCGCGAGTACCGCGAGAAGCAGTACGAAAACGTGCTCGAGGTCGCCTACGAGCGCCGCGGCTGGTCGAAGACGGGAATCCCGACGCCCGAGCGCCTCAAGGAGCTGGGCATCGATTTGCCCGAGTTGCTCGAGGCGATCAAAGACGCCTAATCGAGCGAGCGAGGCACGCACCCACTGTCGCGCGGCCGTGGAGGCCGGCCGCTGCGACGGCAGCGGCGACGGCAGCAGCGGCGCCAGCAGCAGCAGCGAGGGCGGCGACGGCCGCAGGAGCAGTGGCGGCGGCGACGGGATGAAGAGCATGAACGCAGCGCAGGAGCCGAACGGAACGGGTGACCTCTTCGCCCGCAACGTGCCCGGGACCACCGCGCGCCTCGCGCGCGCCACGGTCGGGGTTGCCGGCTGCGGCGGGATCGGCTCGAACGCCGCACTCTCGCTCGTGCGCGCCGGCGTGGGCCGTTTGATTCTGGTTGATCATGATCGCGTGGAGTTGTCGAATCTGAATCGCCAGGCGTTCTTCCGCGCCGACATCGGCCGGCGCAAGGTCGCCGCCCTGGCCGATCACCTGCGAGCCATTCACCCGGGAATCCATCTCGTCTGCCATGAGCAGCGCCTGGAAGCTCCGCAGGTAGCCGAATTGTTCGCCGACGCCGACGTTCTCGTCGAGGCCTTCGACGATGCCGCGGCCAAGCAGTGGCTCATCGAGGCCTGGTGCCGCGCCTACCCACAGAGACCGATCGTCGTCGGCAGCGGTCTGGCGGGCTACGGTCGCACCGAACTGCTGACGGTGCGCGCCGCCGGCACGATCCACGTCTGCGGCGACCAGGCAAGCGACATGGCCGGGGGGCTCTGCGCTCCCCGGGTGGCCGCCGTGGCCAACATGGAAGCCAACGTCGCGATCGAGTTGCTGCTCGATCGCGATCCGCAGGAGTAGAGGGCATGCTGACGATCAACAATCGCGACAAGCTCGACTGGCGAGCAGGCATGACCGTCCAGGACGTGCTCGATGCGATGGGCTACACCTACACGCTCATCACCGTGACCGTCGATGGCACGCTGGTGCCCAAGGAGGACTACGCCACCTACGCAGTGCCCGACGAGGCCGACCTCTCCATCTTCCACCTCGCCCACGGAGGCTAAGGCCACCAGAGCGCTGGGGACATCGATCCCAGGGGCCATGTGTACCCCGTTCTACCCTCTTTCCCCCCAAGAGGCCCAGATGCGCCACCCAATGAATCCAGTCTCATCTATGCGCTTATTTCTTTGCAATGGAATAAGATAGCCAGTTTGCCCCGTGGTTGTTGGGACCAGGTCCTCAAGGTTCCTGCGGAGCCCAACCGGCGTTCCTGAAAGATTCTTCTTCCCGCGCTTGCGCGATCACCACAAGTCACGCCCACTACAGTAGCAGCCCGCCAAGTCCCTCAAGTCCCTCCAATGAAGGAGAATGAGTATTGGGTAGGATCCAAAGACTTGGCCACGGGAAGGCTTAGGATCCGCTGGCCAGGTCGAGCCAGGACCGCAGGGAGACGCAAAAAAACGGCTTTGAGCGCACTGGCGCTTGGCGGTATGATTGGTACGGGTGAGTAGCTTCCGTACCCGCCTTCGGGCCTTGGGCGTGGCGCGGTATTCTATGAACCCATGCAGCATAGTTCTTCGCAGCAAGGCAGCCTATGCACCGAAGGAGGAAAGCAATGAAGAGAGTGCTCGTTATGCTGAGCCTCATGGCTCTCGCTGGCACCGCCTATGCGGGCGACCCTCCCATCGAGTCCGTCGATTGGGAGCGTGCCAACGATTCGTGCGAGTTGACCGTCGTCACTTACGACTGGGATTTCTCCCAGGGTGATCAGGGCTTCACGCACGCCGTCTGTGATGCCGGTGGTATCGATGACTGGGCGTATGGCGTCCCGACGAATCCGGAAGTTCCGATCAACGTCGCCGTCTGGGGCACGGGCCTCGCCGGTGACTACAGCAACGGCAGCGGTTCCGGTCTCTACGCGCCTGCGTTCATGGTGAGCGAAGACGCCTACCTCATGGAGATCTCGCACTATTTCGACACCGAGAACAACTACGATGGCTTCAACGTGTCGGTGAACGGCGAGGTCATCCAGCCGTACACGCCTTATCCCGCAGTGATCAACACCAGCACCAGCTACTACGCGTATTGCGTGGACAATGAGCCGGGTTGGACCGACGGCCCGGCTGAGTCGCTCGACTGCTTCGACCTCTCCCCCTATATGGGGCAGACGGTTGAGGTCGAGTTCGCGCTGGGCTCGGACGACATCGTCTCCTACCCTGGTTGGTTCATCTACTACGTCAAGGTCGGCGGTCAGGGCGGCACGCCCACCGAGGGCTCGACGTGGGGTTCCATCAAGGGACTGTTCCAGTAGAGCTGGATTCAGAGACAAGGCCCACCTAGGCCCATGCAAAGCCCGGAGGCGCATACCTCCGGGCTTTGTCGATCCGTCGATCCGGATGACTCCGCCCCCTGGTAGATCGCCGAGTAGCATACGGCGTATACGACCAACTGCCCTCGCTGCAACCAGTTCGCGTCTCCGCCCGGACAGAGCGCATCTCCCGCAGAAACCGCTTTGCACCCCACCGGCTTGGCGCTACCATGGACCCGGGACGGTAGGCTCGGGAAATGGACTCTTGGGCCTTGAGGACGTTCGTGAGCAAACCGCCCGTATTGAGACGTTCCTTGCAGCAAGGTTAAATGTGCATCGAAGGAGGTAGGCAATGAAGAAAGTGCTCGCAGTGATGAGCCTCCTAGCTCTCGCTGGCACCGCCTACGCAGGCGACCCGCAGGTCGAGACGGTCCCGGTGGACCGGGCTAACGACTCGTGCGAGTTGACCGTGGTCACCTATGACTGGGACTTCTCCCAGGGTGATCAGGGCTTCACGCATGCGGTCTGTGAGGCCGGTGGTATCGATGACTGGGCGTATGGCGTTCCGACGAACCCCGAGGTTCCGATCAACGTCGCCGTCTGGGGCACGGGCCTCGCCGGTGACTACAGCAACAACAGCGGTTCCGGACTCTATGCCCCAGCGTTCATGGTGAGTGAAGATGCGTACCTCATGGAGGTTTCGCACTACTTCGACACCGAGAACAACTACGATGGCTTCAACGTGTCGGTGAACGGCGAGGTCATCCAGCCGTACACCCCCTATCCGGCCACGATCAACACCAGCACCAGTTTCTACGCGTTCTGCGTGGACATGGAGCCGGGTTGGACCGATGGCCCGGCCACGTCGCTCGACTGCTTCGACCTTTCGCCCTGGATGGGCCAGACGGTCGAGGTCGAGTTCGCGTTCGGTTCGGATAGCAGTGTGAGTTATCCAGGCTGGTTCATCTACTACGTCAAGGTCGGCGGTCAGGGCGGCACGCCCACCGAGAGCTCGACGTGGGGCTCCATCAAGGGGCTGTTCCAGTAGAGCTGGGTTTCGAGAAGGCCCATTCAGGCCCGCGACAAGGCCCGGGAGCGCAAGCTTCCGGGCCTTGCGTATGCAGCCCTCGGCACACTTCAGCGCGCTTCGGCGCGCTTCGGCGGGCTTCGGCGGACTTCGGCAGGCTAGATGGGACGGGTCGCCAGTTCCAGATAGACCCGATTGGCCGAGTCCAGGTGCGGCGCGAGTTCATCCCGCACCCACGAGTGATACCCGTTCAGCCACTTGATCTCCTCGGAATCCATGAGGGATGGCTCCACCAGCCGCACGTCGATCGGACAAAGCGTCAGGGTTTCGCACTCGAGCCATCCAGGCTCTCCCTTCTTGGGCCTGCCTGATGATTGCAGCACGACCATGTTCTCGATCCGGATGCCGAACTTGCCGTCCTCGTAGTGGCCGGGTTCGATCGTGAGCACGTTGCCCACGCCCAGCTTACCCGAATTGCGCGGTGAGAAGCCAACGGGCCCCTCGTGCACGCACAGGAACGAGCCCACCCCATGTCCGGTGCCGTGACGGTAGTTGAGCCTGCCGTCCCACAGCGGCTTGCGGGCCAGGGCGTCTACCCAGCCTCCCTGCACGCCTTCCGGGAACGTGGCGGTCGAGAGGGCAATCACCCCTTTCAGGACCCGGGTGAAGCAAGCCTTCTCGTGATCGGTGGGATCGCCGAAGCAGATCGTGCGCGTGACGTCGGTGGTGCCGGTCAGGTACTGGCCGCCGCTATCGAACAGGTACAGGCCCCGGCCCTTGAGCTTCGCGGGCCGGTCGGTCTTGGTGGGGTCATAGTGAATGACCGCTCCGTTGGCCTTCCAAGAGGAGATGTAGGCGAAGGAAGGCCCTTGGTAGAGTTCGCCTTCCGAACGAAATCCTTCGAGCGCCTCGATGCAATCGACCTCTGTGAGCCGCCCGCGCTGTGGAACCGACTCGAGCCAGTTCAGGAAGCGCACCAGCGCGATGCCGTCCTGAACATGGGCATGGCGCATACCGCGCTGCTCAGCTCGATTCTTGACTGCCTTGGCGGCCTGCACGGGACTAGGGCCATAGACCAGCCGGGCGCCCTTGAGCCGATCGAGCGTCCAGCGGTTGACCTCCCCGGGGTCGACCCACACGCGCGCTTTCGCTTTGACGTAGGCACGCAAGGCCTTGCCAAACGCCTCGTAGGGTTCGATCGTCGCCACCGTGCCGAGCCACTGCTGCATCGCCGGGCTCAGCTTCTCCACCTTCACGAAGAGCGTGGCCGACTTGCGGCCCACGATGGCGTGGGCAATCACCAGCGGGTTGAACTGCACGTCGGTGCCGCGCATGTTGAAAGTCCAGGCCACCGCATCCAGCGCGGAGATGACGAGAGCTTCGGCATCCTGCTCCTTCATCTGCTCGCGCAACCGCGTCAGCTTCTCGCTCACCTTCTCACCCGCGTAGCGATCGGCGAGACGCATCACCGGGTCGGCCGGCAAGGGCGGCTGATCAGCCCAGATGTCATCGACCAGGTTATTCGGCAAGAGCTTGAGCTTGGCGTCACGTCCCTTGAGCACGAACTCCAGCGCCTCGGCGCGCTCCTTGGTCAGCACCTGCGGATCGACGCCTACCTCCTGGTCCTTGCGGATCTTCTTCTGCAGGTAGGCATCGACGGCCGGCACGCCCGGCTCGCCCATCTTGAAGAGTTCGATGCCCGAGCCCGCCAGCTCCCGCTCAGCCTGCAACCAGTAGCGCGAATCGGTCCAGAGGCCGGCTTCGCGCAACGTGACGACCACGTCACCGGCGCTGCCGGTGAAGCCACTGATGAACTCGCGGCGGCGCCAACAGGCAGGGACGTATTCACTCTGGTGTGGATCGGTTGACGGGATGAGGTACGCGCTGAGCCCTTCCTTGCGCATGTGCTTTCTGAGGGCCGCAAGCTTCTCCTTCGTCGTCATCTCTTCCTCCCCTTCTGGCGTTTCTCCTGAGTCTCTCCTGAGTCTCTCCTGAGTCTCTCCTGAGTCTCTCCTGAGTCTCTCCTCGGGGAGAGTGCCGATCGCTTGGAAGGTCTGCGTATACCGTTCCCGGGTGAACCGGAACCGCTCCCGTTGCGCGTAACCGGGGGGCCTCGCCGACCCGCGGGACCGCATGCACCATGCCTGGCCCTTTGCCTGGCCCTTTGCCTGGCCCTTTGCCTGGCCCCTTGTTTGGCCCCTTGTTTGGCCCCTTGCCTGGCCCCTTGTTTGGCCCCTTGTTTGGCCCCTTGCCTGGCAGACCTTCACAGTAACGGGCGTCTGCTCCACTGACAAGGGCACGCTCTGCGCGCGCCATGGAATCGAGATCCCCGTGGCCGTCGGCCGCAGGTGGCAGGCGCCTGGCCGGTGGCGGCTGGTCGCTGGCGCCTGGCCGGTGACACCTGGCCGGTGGCACCTGGCCGGTGGCACCTGGCCGATGGCACCTGGCCGATGGCACCTGGCCTCGCCGGGCCGGCCGGGAGCTGACCGATGACCACCGGCTACCGCCGGCTGCCCCCCGCCCCAAGCATCCTCGGACGTGGACTTCATCTTTGGTTACGGTACACTGGTTCTCTCCGATGGCCGGTCCATCGGATCCGATCCGGCCACAAGGCAAGATGGCCCTGAGAGCAGAAGACCCGGGAGCAGAAAACCCGGGAGCAACAAACCCGGGAGCAGAAGACCCGGGAGCAGAAGACCCGGGAGCAGAAAACCCGGGAGCAACAAACCCGGGAGCAGAAGACCCGGGAGCAGAAGACCCGGGAGCAGAAGACCCGGGAGCAGAAAACCAGGAGAGCAGGAGATGACAGGCGAACTCCATCCTGACGATCCCATTCTGTTGGTGGATGACGAACCCGACGCCCGCCGGCTTGCCGGGCTCATGCTGGCCTCGAAAGGTATCACGCACACGCTCGAGTGCGGGGACCCGCGTGATGTCCTTACGCTTCTGGAGTGTCGACCGGTCGCTGCCATTCTGCTCGACCTGATCATGCCCCACCTATCCGGCCAAGAGGTCTTGGCCGAGATTCAGCGCCGCTTCCCCGAGATTCCGGTCATCATCATGACCGGCAACGACGACATCGAAACCGCCGTCGAATGCATGCGCGAGGGCGCGGCCGACTACCTCGTCAAGCCGGTCGAGGCCGCCCAACTCGTCTCCAGCGTGCGCCGGGTGATCGAGTATGTGGAACTGCGGCACGAAAACCGCCGCCTGCGTGATAGCGTGCTATCGGGTGAACTGCGCCGGCCCGAGGCGTTCGATGCGATCGTGACGCACGATCCCGGGATGCTGCGTATCTTCCGCTACATCGAAGCCATCGCACCCAGCCCCAAGCCGGTGCTGATCACGGGCGAGACCGGCGTGGGCAAGGAGCTCATCGGTCGCGCCATCCATCTGGCCAGCGACCGGCCGGGCAACCTGGTAGGCGTCAATGTGGCGGGCCTCGATGACTCCCTCTTCTCCGACACGATCTTCGGCCACGTCAAGGGCGCCTACACCGGAGCGCTCGAAAAGCGGCTCGGATCGGTGGAACAGGCCGCCGGCGGAACACTCATGCTGGATGAGATCGGCGACCTGCGCGCCGATTCGCAAGTGAAACTGCTGCGGCTTCTCCAGGAGCATGAATACCATCCGCTGGGTTCCTCCATGCCCAAGGTGTCCGATGCGCGCATTGTGGCGACCACCAACCGGAACATCGAAGAACAAGTGAAGGAGGGAAGTCTGCGCCGTGATCTCTACTACCGGCTGCAAACCCACCGTATTGAGATTCCGCCGCTACGAGAGCACAAGAACGACGTCGGTCCCCTGCTCGAGCATTTCCTGCAGAAGGCGGCCCGGGAAATGGACAAGCCCGTGCCGACCTATCCGCCGCAGCTCGTGCCGCTGCTTCAATCCTACGCCTTCCCCGGCAACATCCGAGAACTCGAGAGCATGGTCTTTGACGCGGTGAGCCTGCATCGCGCCCGCATGCTGTCGATGAGGTCCTTCGAGGAGAAGATCGGGCAAGAGGTGTCCCGGGACGAGCCGGCGACGCCTTCCGCTAACCACGATCTGGCCGGAAGCTTGAAGAGCCTTCAGCAGCTGCCTTCCCTGAAGGACGCCGAGGAGGCCGTCATCGAAGCGGCGCTGACGAGAGCCGATGGCAATCAGAGTCTGGCGGCCAAGATGCTCGGCATCTCGCGTCAGGCCCTGAACCGTAGGCTCCTCCAGAAATCCCGCATTTGAGCAGGCAGCCCGCGCTCGACCGGCTGGCCGCCTGCCTGGCGCGTCCCCACTCCGCGAGACCCCGCCGCGAACCCCAGCAGCAAACGTTGCACTCGTCTTGAGACGCGATGCATCTAAGACAATATTTTTCAATTGCTTAGGACCTGGGTCGCAAAAGCGTCTCATTCCGTTGACACGGTTTCGAGTTCTCCTGAGATCAGATCGAGGCGCTAATCTAATGATAACAAATGACTTACGATCAAAAGTGCGCTCGTGGAACGCTTTCTTCTAGGAAAACGGGTGGGGCAAGGCTCCACGGTCGTCGTGTGTCGCCCTGCGCGCACCGCTTGTGGCTTGTTTGGGGTGCGAAGCACGGAATCTTTCAGGGTGGCGATACCCCTTTTGTGCGACGGCCAGGAGCCTCCGTGACAGGAGGGACCGTTCATGACGGGCGACGTTACGATTCAGTCCACTCAGGATCAGCTGTGTCTGCAGCTTCGCGGCGACGTCTCGAATCTTCCCTGGTGTGAGATCTGGCAGCAGCTTGAAGCGAAGGTCGAGTCCTGCCAACCGCAGCAGATGCTGATTGAGGCTCAAGTCTCCCGTTGGCCGAGCATCGTGCAGCTCTACGGTTGGCCGCAGCGGCTCCGTGAGACCGGTGTTCGCGAGATTTGCCGAATCGCCATCTGCGATACCAATCCAGCCACGCAACGGGATGCTCATTTCCTCGATTGTGTCTTGCACAATCAGGGCTTTTGCTTCTCGACCGTCTGCGACAACGTGGCTGATGCCGGTGCGTGGCTGAGCCGTCAGCCGGCCTAGCCAACCGCGAGGGACACGCCTCGCCCCCCAGCCCCATCCGACATGGGGCCGTCGTGTTGACAAGTGTTCCAGGAGCCCGAAGGCCTCGGGGCCCCCAAGGGGGCTCCGAGGCCAAGTCGTTCGAACAACACCCCCCGCGGTTCGGGCGCCACACCCGCGCATTCCTGCACAGCGGCAGGCGTTTCGACACGCCCCCCACCTGCTCCGGCACCAACGCAGGCATTCCAGCAGGACAGCAAAACCTTCTAGCACGACCCACCGAATCCGCGTAGCATCCCGGCCAGGTGAACATGGATCGTGGTAGTCAGCTTCGTCACTCGCTTCGGGTATCGTCCGTAAGTCCATTGAGGGTCCTTAGCAGGAGGTTGCGCCCTTGCACGAGTCCACGCCAATGCATTCCCAGGCAACGAACGCCACCGGCGTGCCATCTTTCGGTGAGCTCACCTTTACCGGCGCGGCCATGAAGCGCGGCCTGCCCTCGGATGTCTACCTTCGCCTGCACCAGACCATCCGACGTGGATTGCCCCTTGAACCCGGTATCGCTGACGTCGTCGCGCTGGCCATGAAGGAGTGGGCGATCGCGCACGGCGCCTCGCATTATTGCCACTGGTTCCAGCCCCTGACCGGGGCCACGGCGGAGAAGCACGAAGGCTTCCTCCATCCCGATGGTGCCGGGGGCGCGATCAACCGCTTCTCGGGCGATCAACTCATCCTGGGAGAACCCGACGCCAGTTCCTTCCCCTCCGGCGGCATTCGGGATACGTACGAAGCCCGCGGCTACACGGCTTGGGACCCGACCAGCCCGGCCTTCATCCTGCGGGGCACCTCGGCGGCCACGCTGTGTATCCCCAGCGTGTTCGTCTCCTATCACGGGGAAGCGCTCGACAAGAAAACGCCGCTGCTACGTTCGATGCAAGCAGTGGCCCGTCACGCTGTCCGCATACTGACCGCCTTCGGCGAAGACCCCGACGATGTCCAGGTGATGACGACCCTCGGCGCCGAGCAAGAGTATTTCCTCATCGATGAGGCCTTCTACCGGAAGCGCCGTGATCTGCAGATCTGCGGCCGAACCCTGCTCGGCGCGCCACCGCCGAAGGGACACCAACTCGATGACCACTACTTTGGATCGATCCACGACCGCGTACTCGCCTATATGCACGACAGCGAGCAACAGCTGTATCAACTTGGCGTCCCCGTCAAAACGCGTCACAACGAGGTCGCGCCGGGGCAATTCGAGCTAGCGCCGCTCTTCGAAGAAACCAATGTCGCGGCCGATCACCAGATGCTCGTCATGCACGTCTTGCAACGCACCGCCCGGCGGCACGGCTTCGTTTGCCTGCTGCACGAGAAGCCCTTCGCGGGTGTCAACGGCTCCGGCAAGCACGTGAACTGGTCGCTGGCCACATCACGCGGCGTCAATCTGCTCGATCCGCGCGAGAGCGCGCACACCAACATGCAATTCCTGGTCTTCTTGACGGCCGTCATCCGCGCCGTTGACCGTTACGGCCACCTGCTGCGCGCCTCAGTGGCCGGTGCGGGCAACGACCATCGCCTGGGCTCGAACGAGGCGCCCCCGGCAATCATCTCGATCTTCTTGGGGGACATGCTCTCGGACCTGCTCGATCAGATCGCACGCGGCCGCACGGGCAACCTGCGCAAAAGCGGCCACCTGAAGCTGGGCGCCCACACGCTGCCTCAGATTCCGAAGCACGCCAGCGACCGCAATCGGACGAGCCCGTTCGCGTTCACGGGTGACAAGTTCGAGTTCCGCGCGGTGGGATCGCTGGCCACGGTGGCCTGGCCCTGCACCGTGCTCAACACGATCGCCGCCGAGTCGCTGGACTTCATGGCCACCGAGCTCGAGCGGCGCATGAAGCGGCGCACGCCGAGAACACAGATCGAGACGGTGGTGAAGGGACTCTTGCGGGAGGTGCTTCGGAAGCACCGGCGGATCGTCTTTGACGGCGACAGCTACTCCGACGCCTGGCACAAGGAGGCCGCGCGTCGCGACCTACCCCACCTGCCGGGCACCGCCGATGCTCTGCCCGTACTGTGGCAACGCCCCACCCAGGACCTCTTCCGCACCTACGGCGTGCTCTCGACTCGTGAGCTCCGGGCCCGGATCCATGTCCAGACTTCGAAGTACAACGCGATCCTGGCCATCGAAGCACGCACGCTGCTGGGTATGCTTCGCCAGCAGGTGCTACCGGCGGCGCTGCGCTCCCAAGAAGAGCTCGCCCGGCTCGTCGCCGCCACGCAGGCGGCCGACCAGGTAGACTTCCAGAGCCAGACAATGCTCGGCGAGCTGATGGCTGAGATCTCGAAGCTGCGCGAGAGCATGGATCACATCGAGTCCGCCCTCGCCATCGATTACGAGAACCACGTACCCAACGGCGTGCGTCCGGCCAACGGTCTGCGCGCCGCCCAGCGGCAATCACGCCACGTGCGTGACCGGCTCATCCCGGCGATGGAAGCCGCACGGACTGCCGCTGATCGCTTGGAGATGATGCTTCCGGCGGATCGCTGGCCGCTGCCCACCTACGCGGATATGCTCTTCGAGCTGTAGGCAGCTCTGATCGGCTCTGAGCGGCTCTGAGCGGCTCTGAGCGGAACAGAGGCCTTCGGCGTCGTTCACTCATCGATCACTCATCGATCACTCGGCCACGAGGGCAGCCGCGAGGGCGACCGCGAGGGCGGCCACGAGGGCAGCCGCGAGGGCGACCGCGAGGGCGACCGCGAGGGCGACCGCGAGGGCGACCGCGAGGGCAGCCGCGAG
>CAZNJE010000018.1:17363-23542 GCA_964573295.1 uncultured bacterium
CGAGGGCAGCCGCGAGGGCGACCGCGAGGGCGACCGCGAGGGCGACCGCGAGGGCAGCCGCGAGGGCGACCGCGACGCAACCCAGTCGGCGACCGGTGCGCTGCGCTCGTACGCTCGTTTGAGGTACATCACCGCAGCCAACGCGACTGACGCGTGTGATCACGCGATCCGCCCGATTGCCCGATGCGCGGGATTCAGCCGATCCACAGAGCTCATGGAATGCAATGGTATTGCTTTTACGCGCGCGAATTGGATTCCGGGATCTTAACGCAAATTCAACACGTATAAGGAATTACAGATTTGAACTTTGTCGAGTTTCTCGCGTCGTCTCCTAGCTTCCCTCCCGCGCGCTAGGAGCCTGGCCGGCCACAAGCCCTGGCGTCCGCTGTGGTGCAGGCGGAGGGCAGCCGAATCGGCCGTGGTGCCGGCCCCGCCGTGGCACAGCCCGCCGTGGTGCCGCCCGCGGTCGGTCTAGGGCGACCACGCTGTGGGGGGGCACACACGGCGATCGTTCTGATCGCAGCTGCGAGGGTGGTCTTCACCCCCCCGTCCTGGCAAGACGAGGGCGCCGACCGAGGTGGCCGCGCTGGAAACCGGGTGCTAAAGCCAAGGCGCCGATAGGTCGATGTCTAGCTTGGGCACCGGCGAAAACGCCCGATCGGTTTGGTGTTGCGGAGAAGTGACGGGTGGGGAGGCGCAGGGGTGTCGCCAGGTTGGCTGCCAGGTTGGCTGCCAGGGTGGCTGCCAGGGTGGCTGCCAGGGTGGCTGCCAGGGTGGCCGCCGGGGTGGCGCCAGGACGGACGGGAGCGGACCAGGCCCGTACGCTCGGTTGCACTTGACCTTCACCGGCAAGAAGCATAAAGTCTGTACTTGACCGTTGGGGTCGCCGACGGTTATAAATGCGATTCGTCGCGGGAGTAGCTCAGCTGGTAGAGCACCACCTTGCCAAGGTGGCTGTCGCGAGTTCAAATCTCGTCTCCCGCTCAGATCCCATGAAGGCGACGCCCAGGCGGCGTCGCCTTTGTGTCAGGACAAGGGGGCGGCATAGCCAAGTGGCTAAGGCGACGGTCTGCAAAACCGTTATCACCGGTTCGAATCCGGTTGCCGCCTCCAACTCGCACCCCACCCCATAACAGGCTTCATCCCAAAGACTTAGCCCGTGTGGCCCGCGCCCATGCGTAGGCCTCCACGTACTTGCGCGCCGAGTGTCCCCACGAGAAATCCCGCCGCATCACTCGCGTGATGAGGGCTTTGAAGGCGCGCGACCGGCCATAGGCGGCAAGGGCACGTTCCAGGGCGGCGCGTAGGGCTCCCGGGCTGTAGTCGGTGAAGACGAAACCGCTGCCGGTACCGCGCTCGGGATCGAACTCCTCGACCGTGTCGGCGAGGCCGCCCGTGCGCCGCACGATGGGAATGGTGCCGTAGCGCATGCTGTACATCTGGTTCAGGCCGCAGGGTTCATACCGCGAGGGCATGAGGAAGAAGTCCGCACCGGCCTCGATCAGATGCGCCAGCGGTTCGTCGAATCCCGTGCTGACGGCCACTTGCTTCGGGTAGCGTCGCGCGGCCCGCTTCAGGAGATCCTCGTACTCGCGCTGCCCACTGCCCAGAACGATCAGACGCACCTCGTGCTCTCGCAGGAACGTGTCCAGAATCTCACTCAGAATGTCGAGGCCCTTCTGCTCGACCAGACGCCCCACCATGCCGATCACCGGGACATCCTCCCCCGCCGGCAGGTGGGTCACCTCGAGCAAGCGCCTCTTGTTCTCGCGCTTGCGCTGAAAGTCCGAGGGACCGTAGTTGTAGGGAATCAAGGAATCGGTCTGCGGATTCCAGTACTGGTCATCGATCCCATTGAGGATCCCCAGCAATCGATCGCTCCGGTCACGCAGCACACCGTCCAGGCCGAACCCGTGCTCGGGGCTCTGAATCTCCTCCGCGTAGGTAGGGCTGACCGTGGTGATCAGATCAGCGTAGTAGAGACCGGTCTTCATCAGGTTCACGCGGCCGAAATACTCCAGCGGCCCCATGGGGTGAAACTGGTCTTCACGCACGCCCAGCTGGGTGAGCACCTCGCTCACCTCGTCCCGTCCCGCCGGCTCGGAGAGGTCGGACGGGAAGATCCCCTGGTAGCCCAGATTGTGAATGCTGAAGCAAAGCGCCACGTCGCGAAACACGCCCGCGCCGTGTTCTTCCCGCATCACCATCGCCAGGAGGCCGAGCTGATAGTCGTTCAGGTTCATCACGTCCGGGACCCACTCGAGCACGGTGCAGGCCACCGGCAGCACACGGCAGTAGAAGCCGAAGCGGCGAGGGTTGTCGGGCCAGTCCCGGCCGGTCTTGGGGTCCACGTACGGATTCGGGCGGTCGTAGAGCGGGTCGCACTCGAGCAGCAAGAGGCGCGCCGCACTCCCGGGAATCTCGCCCCGGTAGACCGTCCCGGTAACGATCTGTTTCCCCATCGGCACAGCGACGTCGGCCACCTTTTTCGGATCGATCTGATCCCAGTGGCGCCGCACCGACGGATAGACCGGCAGGTAGACATAGACCTCGTGGCCCATCTTGGCCAGCTCGCGCGTCAGCGCCCCGGCCACATCCGCCAGCCCGCCCACTTTGGCAAAGGGCACCATCTCGGCCGCGGCGTAGAGAATTCTCATGCCGATCCCTCCGTACGGGACTGTGCCTCAGAAGAGTGCTCACTGGAGGGCCCACTGGAGTGCTCACTGGAGTGCTCACTGGAGGGCCCACTGGAGTGCTCATTGGAGGCCCCACTGGAGTGCTCATTGGAGTGCTCACTCGCGGAATACTCTTCGCGGTCTTGCTTTTCCGCAGATCCATCGCCTGAACGTGTATCGTCAACCGGCAAGCGCACGTCCCGCAGGTAGGCGGCGGCGTCCTCGGGCGGCGTGGGATTGATGTAGAAGCCGGTGCCCCACTCAAACCCTGCAATTCGTGTGAGCTTGGGCATGATCTCCAAGTGCCAGTGATTCTGCTTCGGCCCGCGCCAGTCGTTGCAGGGCGAGGTGTGCAGAACGAGGTTGTAAGGCGGATCGTGCAAGGCGACGTTCACCCGCGTCAGGGTCTCCTTCAAGATCCGCGCAAACGCGTAGAAATTCCCCCGGAAGGACTGCTCGAAGTAGGGCTGATGAAGCCTGGGCAGGATCCAGGTTTCAAAGGGGAAGCGCGGAGCGAACGGTTCGATTGCGATGTACTCGGAGTTCTCGCAGACCACGCGCTTGCCGATCGTGATCTCCTGATCGATGATGTCGCAGTAGATGCAGCGCTCCTTGAGCTCGAAGTGCTGCTGGCAACCCTCGAGTTCTTCGAGGATCCGGCGCGGGACGATCGGCGTGGCCACGAGCTGGGTGTGCGCATGTTCGAGAGAGGCGCCGGCCGCTTCGCCGTGGTTCTTGAACAACTGTATGTAGCGGAACCGCTTGTCTCGCGCCAGGTCCACCATCCGGGCTCGGTACGCGGACAACACATAATTGATTTGCTCGATGGGCTGGCGGCTCAGCTCCAGCGAGTGGTCGGGTGACTCGATGATGACCTCGTGTGCCCCGATGCCGTTCATCTTGTCGTACATGCCCTCGGCCCGCCGGTCGAGGTCCCCCTCGATCTGCAAAGCCGGAAACTTGTTCGGCACCACACGCACATGCCATCCCGGACCGTTCGACTGCGAGCCGTTCCGGCGGATTGCGTAGACCTCCGGCGGCGTCTTGTCCTCGTGCCCCGGACAGAACGGACAGAAACCGCTCAGCTTCCTCGGTACCGTCCGTCCGAAATCCGACGGGCGCTTGCCGCGCTCGGTCGAGATGATGACCCACCGCCCGACAACCGGGTCCCGGCGCAGTTCGGGCATCGTCGTTACCCCCTCTCGCTGGCGATGTAGGTTTGCCGGGCGTTCGCCGTCAGGGTGAACGCCGCAGCGAGCACCTCCCGGTCGCCCGCGCTAAGCGTGCGGCCGCGCCGATCCATCACCACCGCGGCGGTCTCGATGAAGCGGTCCCAGTCGTACTCGCTCGCCCACCGGCCACAGCCCCATGCGAAGGACGCTACGTATCGCGGCGCGGGCCCTCCCGCGCCGAAAAGATTCGCCCCCACGCCGAGCACCGTGCCGGCGCCGAGCAGCGTACCGATCGCGGTCTTGGCATGATCGGCGAGAAAACTGCCGAGCTTGATCCGGCCGGTCACCTGATCGACCCACTGGCCACCGCCGGCAGCTTGCCCTGTGTAGTCTGAGGCTCCGTCGGCAATGGCATCGGCCGCCGCTCTCGCCGCGGCACCCGCACCAGCACCGGTACCACCGCCGGCACGACCGCCGACACGACCGCCGACACCAGCACCGGTACCGGCCATTGCTTCGCTGGTCATCGGACCCGCCGCGGGAGAACGGGATGGCCCGGCCGGCTCGGATGGCTCGGATGGCCCGATTGGGCCGCTTGGCCCACTTGGCCCACTTGGCCCGATTGGGCCGATTGGCCCACTTGGCCCGCTTGGGCCGATTGGGCCGCTTGGGCCGATTGGGCCGGCCGGGGCAGGCCGATCCTGGCATGCGTTCTGGTGGTCACGCACCCGGATGAGGCCGTAGTTGTTCTTGAGATCCGAGGTTGTCGTGAGCGCCCCGAGATTGACCCACTGGCCCAGGTAGGAGTGCCCCACGAAGCCGTCGTGCGCCTTGTTGGCGTGTCCGAGAAACACGGTGGACTCGACCTCGCCGCGCACCTTGCACTGCGGTCCGATGTAGGACGATCCGACCGGTCCCCCCAGGACACGGCTTCCCGGCCCCACGAAGAGCGGGCCCCTCAAGTTTGAGAAGGGCAGCACACTGGCCCCCGCCGCCAGCACGATGGGGCCGTGCCGGCTGTCGAGTACGCAGGGACCTTCGATGCTCACATTCGGTGCGACATGGACTCGCTGTCCACGAACCAGCACGCCTTCGCCGGCCTGGTCCGTATCCAGAACTGTGAACGCATCACCCTCGATCGCCAGCAAGAGATCGGCATGCAGGTGCTCCTCCAGAGAGGTCACGAGCTCCCACGGATGACGCACCAGGGTGACATTCCCCGCGGGAGCGGCCGCCAGCGTGCCTGGTAGGGCTTCGTCGGCACCACGGACGATCGCGCGAACACGGTCGGCTGGAAGGGCGGTCCTCAACGCCAGAAGCCGCCCGTCACTGGTCACGAGCGCCGTCTCGGCAGCCAAGGCTTGAACCCGCGACCAGCTCTCCCTCTCGGCGCGATAGGCGGCGTTGATGTAGAGCCGCTCACCGAGGGTGTCGACCGGCGAAACCTCGTAAGGCCGGAGATGCTCACGGAGAAGCGACGCGGCGGGGACGACGCCGGTGACGGCCGAGAATCGCTCGCGCAGACTCATGCCGCCGCAAACGAGTTCGAACAAAGGGCGGCACAGGCCGAGCTGACCCATCTGGGTTGCATGAACGTCTTCGAACAGTGTCACGGGAGGGGTCACTTCACTCATGCTCGGTTCCTGTTCGTCTCGGCTCCTGTCCGCAACGGGTCTTGTCTAGATCGGTTTCCCGTCGCCTCGGTTTCAGCCTATGTTGGTCCCTGTTCGTCTCGGTTCGTCTCGGTTCTCGTCGGCAAAGAATTCGCCCTCTAGTGAACGTCCTCCGCGGCCGTCTCGGGGGTCTCCGGCGGCAAGGGACAGCGGATGCGGGTGCTGATCACGAAGGCATCCTTCTGCCCGTGCTCGAGAAGCCGTCCTCGCAGTTGCAGGGCTTCCTCCCGCGTCCGGCAATCGCCGATCCGCACCTTGTAGAGCGAGCCGTCCTCGACGACATAGACCCTCTGATCCTCACCCGCACACTTGCTCCGCATGCGCTCGGCGAACAACCGGGCGACGCTCTCTCGGGAGGTGGCAAACACCTGTACGCGGTACCCGAGAATGTCATAGGCCGGTGCGTTCTCTTGTGGTGGACGAGCCGTGGGAACAGCAGCGGCGCGCGAGGCCGTGCCTGGAGCCGGTGGAGTCTGGGCGGCCCTGGTCGGGGCGACTGGAGTCTGGGCGGCTTCGGTCTGAGCGGCTCTGGTCCGGGCGACTGGAGTCTGGGCGGCTTCGGTCTGAGCGGCTGGACTCTGGGCGATCTTTCCCGGCGTGATCGTTCCGCGGGGACTCGGCGGAGCTGCGGCGCCAGGCGCCGGCCGGACCACCGTGGT
>CAZNJE010000018.1:23642-37615 GCA_964573295.1 uncultured bacterium
CTCGGGCGCAGCCGACCTGGTGTAGGTGGTCTCGGGCGCAGCCGACCTGGTGTAGGTGGTCTCGGGCGCAGCCGACCTGGTGTAGCCGGCGCGTCTGATACTGGCCTCGATCTCAGACGGCAACCGGCTGGGAATCTCGGCAGGCATCCGCGGCACCACGCGTCGTTCGGTGGCACACCCGGCCAGCGGAAGGGCGCTCATGAGGAACAAGCCGCTCGTGAAAGTCAAGCTGCTCGCTACAGTCAGGACGCTCGTGAGCGTCAGGCCGCTCATGACGGTGGAAACGGTGGAAACGGTGGGAACGGTGGGAACGGTGGGAACGGTGGGAACGCCCGCCGTTGCACCCAGACTCGTCCGCGCGGCTAGCATCCAGCGGCGAACCCGAGGAAGGAAACTCATGCTATCTGTGCGCTTCCTGGCACGCATCGCAACCTCCTGTTGCTCGTGCGCGTCGCATCCCTGCCGGCAGGGGTGGCGGATCGGACCAGACTCAGATCCAATCGCCAGCGTCTTCGCGGGGCGTTTGCAGGGCCTCGATGATGGACCGCACTTCATTCGAGCGCTCCTTGGGCAACACCAAGGTCACATCACCGGTTCGAACGACGACCATGTTCTCGATCCCCAGTGTAACGATTAGACCTTCGTCTGCATAGAGCGCACATCCTTTCGAATCCAGTGCCAGCACCTTTCCGGATGTCGCGTTCGGCCCGTCATCGGCCAGATCCGCCCAGCGTTCCCAGGTCCCCACATCGTTCCAGGGAAACCGTGCCGGCAACACCTGTACACGATCCGATTTCTCCAGCACGCCAAAATCGATCGACTCCGACTCGGCCGCGCGGAAGACCTCGTCGAGCAGACGGCCGGGCTGCTCGACCGTCGAGAGGGGCACGACGAGCTCGTAGAGGGCGGGCAGGTGACGGGCGAACTCGTCGAGCAGCGCCTGGGCGCGCCAGAGGAAGATGCCACTGTTCCAGTAGAAGCCGCCTGCGGCCTGGTAACGGCGAGCGGTGTCGAGATCGGGCTTTTCGTGGAAGCGGGCCGCACGGTAGGCCCGCGGCGCGGATCCACCGGTGTCGCCGGATGGGCTTTCGGTCCCGCGGGCTAGCCCGTTGCCGGCGTCGTCTGATCCACCGGTGCCGCCAAAGGGGGGTTCGGTGCCGTGGGTCGGCGCACCACGTTCGATGTAGCCGTAGCCAGTGTCGGGGCGGGTGATCTCGATACCGAAGGTCACCAGGGCCGACGGTTGAGATTCGATTACCTGGAGGCCGTCATCGACGGTTGCCCAGAACCGCGCCGGGTCGGCGACCAGGTGATCCGATGGCGCCACGAGCTGCACGGGATTGCGCCCGTCGCGGACGCCCAGCGCGGCGGCCACGGCAAGGGCCGGCGCTGTGTTCCGTCCCACGACCTCCGCAATCAGATTCTCCGGCGGGAGTTCGGGAAGGTCGGCGGCGATAGGAGCGACCAGATCAGACCCGGTCACCACACGAATCGACTCGGGCGGCAGCCGGTGGCGCAGGCGGTCCCAGGTCATGCGCAGCATGGAGCGGTCGCCAAACAGACACAGGAGCTGCTTGGGCCGGTCACGCCGGCTGAGTGGCCAGAAGCGTGTTCCCCGGCCTCCGGCCAGGATCACCCCTTGAAGCATCCTTACTCCCTTACTTCTCACTCAGGCCATCCGGGGCCCGAACTCGACTGGGGACCGGGCCACGCGCGGGCTGGACTCGCGTGGGAGCCAGGCCACCCGCGAGGCTGGACTCGCGTGGGAGCCGGGCACTCCGGTGCCGGATTCAGCGCCCGTTGACGGCTTTCTCGTAGACCCGCTCGGTTGCCTCGACCAGTCGCGGCCAGCTGTACTTCTCTTCGGCCAGCGTACGGCAGCGCGCCGCGGTAGCCGTCACCATATCCGGATGGTCCAGGCACATCTGCAGTTTCGAGCGCAGGTCCTGTACATCCCGAGACTTGAAGGTGATAGCCGAATCCTCGACAACCTCGATATTCTCGGGGATGTCGCTGGCCACCACGCAGCGGCCGAAGCTCAGTGCCTCGATGAGGGCGATCGACAAGCCCTCCAGGATCGAGGGCTGCACCACCAGATAGGCGTTGCTCCAGAGCTCCTCGAGCACATCGCCGTAGACGTAGCCGACCATCTTGATACGCTCGTCCCCCCCGCGCAGCCGTTCGAGCGACTGCACGTACGTATCCGAGAAGCTCGATCCACCCGCCATGACCAGCTTCGCGTCGGTGTTGATCTTGCGGAACGCCTCGATCAGGTAGTGGCACCCTTTCTCGGGCACCAAACGCCCCACCCACAATATGTAGCGGTCACGGTCGAGCCCCCAGCGTTTGATCCGGTTTGGCGGCCGGATGGTCCCGGGGTTCGTCCCGTTCGGGATCACATTCGTGTCGGCGTCGAACCGCTCTTTGAAGTACTTGCCCAGGGTTTCGGAGACGACGATCGTTTCGTTGGGAAACGCCACCGCCGGCCGTTCACAAGCGCGCAGGAACCAGGTGGCGAACTTCCCCCACTTCCCGCGTTGCCAGTCGAGGCCATGGACGGTGACGACCGTCTTCGAACCCACCACACGGGGCACGGCAGAGAAGAGCGAGGGCCCCAACGCGTGGTAGTGCACGACATCGTGCTTGTCCAGCAAGCTGTAGAGCGTCGTCAGCGCGCAGTGGGAAAACGCGTCCATGTGCTTCGTACGAACGCTCGGAATCCGCCGGTTGCGCACACCGCGGTACGGACCCCGGTGATGGGAGTAGTAGAAGCGGCTGAAGACGGTTACGTCGTGGCCGCGCTGGACCAGCCGGGTGGCGATCTCCTCCACGTGGCGCTCGATGCCGCCGTAGGTGGCCGGGATCCCCTTCTGTCCGATCATCGCGATCTTCATCCGCGCACCTACCCCCCCTGTCCCTGGGCCCCATCCCATGTCGCGACTGAATCGCCGGAAGGCGCGTCCTGCCTCACCGTCGCATCTCCTGGCGATTGTTCCCGCCTCGAGACCGCCTGTCCGTGAGGCGCATCCCGCGTTGCTACCGCCCGACCCTGGATCAGCCGGCCATAGAGGTCCTCGAGCCGTTCCATGTGCGGATCCGGACCGTAGCGCTCTTCGTCCAGCGCTCGCGCGGCCTCACCCATGGCCACCATCCGCTTCGGATCCGCTTCCATCTCCGCCAGGGCTCTCGACAGATCCTGGGCATTACCCGACTCGAATACCAGCCCCGTCTCGCCGTGCAGGACCATCTCGGGGATACCACCGATATTGGCCCCCACCACGGGGGTCCCCAACGCGAAGCTCTCGAGCACGGCGAAGGGAAGGTTCTCATACCATTCCGAGGGCACCACCGTAAAGGCCGCGCCGCGAATCGTATCCTGCAGGGCCTCTCCCTGAAGATACCCGGAGAACTCCACGTTGGTGAGACCCCATTCGGCCGCCCGGCGCTTGAGCGTCGCCTCCAGCGGTCCCTCGCCCAAGATGCGGCAGCGCATGCGGCTCCCCCGGTGCAGGTGAACCGCCTCGAGCAGGGTGGCAATCCCCTTCTCGCGCGAGAGCCGGCCCAGGTAGATGTAGTAGTCGGAAGGCTTTGTCTCGGGCCGGTACTGGTCCATCGGCAGGAAGTAGGGAAAATGCACCAGCTTCTCGCGGGGCAACCCGAACTCGGCCACCTTCTCCAGCAGAAACCGGCTGGGGCACAGGAACAGGGAGACCTTGTGGTAGGTCTTGAGCCACTCGTGCACCGTGGCTTCCAGGAAACCGACCACCGACGCGGGGGTGGAGTTCAGCAGGCAGCGGTGGCGCACGACGTTCCAGTAGCGGCCGCCCTTGCAACACTCGCAGATGCCCTCGGGCGTCATCATCAGGTAGCCCGGGCAAACGACCTTGTAGTCATGCAGCGTGTGCACCATGGGCACGCCCCGCCGGTGGAGGGCCGTGATCAGCGAGGGTGAGATCTGGTGGTAGATGTTGTGCATGTGGGCCACCTGCGGGCGCAGCTCCCGTACAAGGCGATCCACATGGCGGACCGTTTCGCGGCTGTAGATGCTGCGCGCGCCGGCCTGCAGTTTCTGCCAGGGGCCCAAGCGGCCGTGATAATCCACCTCACCGACGAAGTAGCGTTCGTGCGGCGTCGGCAGGTTCCGCCGATGGCGCATCGCGAAAGGAATGACCTCGTGCCCGCGCTCGGTCAAGCGCTGGCTCACGTCGAGGTAGTAGCGCTCCGCGCCTCCCTTCACAAAGTGGTACTTGTTCGCCTGCACTACGCGCACGTTGTCCGCTCCCCCTTCACCCTCATTCAGCTTCCGGTTGCGGCGCGCCGGCCCCGGGCCGCCCAGCGCCGCGTTGGTGCGAGCCGCCATCGTCTCGATCGTTAACTCGGCTTCGCTGTCTCCATCCGCATCCTCACCGCCGCTCGTAGCGGCCTGTCCCGGGCTCTATCTGGCCCAAGCTGGACCTGGCTGGACCAAGCTGGACCTAGCTGGACCTAGCTGGACCTAGCTACCCCTAGCTGCCCCTAGCTGCCCCTAGCTGCCCCTACCTGGACCTAGCTGGACCCTAGCTGGACCCTAGCTGCCCCTAGCTGGCCCTAGCTGGCCCCGTCCCCGCGCAGGACCGCCGGGACTGTCATGACCAGTGTCTTCAAATCCGTTCCGAAGGAGAGATTGTCGATGTAGTGCATGTCCAGGCGCATCCATTCGTCGAATTGGATCTTGTTGCGACCGCTGACCTGCCAGAGGCAGGTGATGCCGGGCGTCACCGAGAGCCGGCGACGGTGCCAGGGCTCGTACAGCTCCACTTCTTCGGGAATCGGAGGGCGCGGCCCCACGAGGCTCATCTCGCCGCGGAGCACGTGCCACAGCTGGGGCAGCTCGTCGAGCGAGGTTCTGCGCAGCACGCGACCGACCCGTGTCATTCGCGGATCGTTGCGAATCTTGAAGACCGGGCCGTCCATCTCGTTCAGGTGTTCGAGCTGCGCCTTGAGCTTCTCGGCGTCCGCACGCATGGTCCGGAACTTGAGGAACTGGAAGTGACCGGCACGCCGTCCGACGCGTGTGGAACGGTAGAAGACCGGTCCCTTCGAATCGAGCTTGATCGCGAGGGCCACGATCAGAAAGACCGGACTCAGGCACAGCAAGCCGGTTCCGGATACGCACACGTCGAAGATGCGCTTGCCGTAGCGCTGATAGAATCCGCGGGGCACGAAACCGAGGGCGGGATCACCACCGGGCGTGGCGGTAGGTGTGGGCTTGGATGTACCCATGGATGTGCCCGTGGATGGGGCCATGGATGTGCCCGTGGATCTGCCCGTGGATGGGGCCATGGATGTGCCCGTGGATGTGCCCGTGGATGGGGCCGTAGCTGGGGGTCTGGGTGTGGCCGGATGAGAGCCGCCTCCACGATCCCCGTCTGCGCGAAATACCTGCCGCATGGACTCGCCCGCCTGCTCCTACATCAGAACCCGTCCCTGACCATTCCGGCGCACACAACAGTACGCGCACGCCGGTACGTATCCGATGAACGCATCGTGGCCCCGGATCAGGGTCGGGCAAAGGACGCATGTCTTCCGGACACTCCAGCTCTGGGGTCCGGATGCTCAGGTATCAAGGGATCGCTAGGCAGTACCTCCTATGCCGCAGGTATCGGCCACCGTGCCGCTTACCTTTGCAATTGAATGAGCTTAGCACCTACGATGCCACACGGTCAATGGGGCTGGCCGGCTCGCTGCAACCGGTAGCGCTGGCCCCCAAGGACGGGCGCCCTCGACCCGCTGCAACCGGCAACGCTGGCCCCTAAGGACGGGCGCCCGCGGCCCGCTGCAACCGGCAACGCTGGCCCCTAAGGACGGGCGCCCTCGGCCCCCGCCGTCAACCCTGTGCCGGCGGCTCGAGGTCCTCCTGGCGGGAGATCCGTTGCACCTGGGCGAGGGACAGGTTCTCCCGGATCAGGTAGATGAGTCCCACAAACACCACGGGAAACCACTGTGTCGCGTGGTAGAGGATCGAGAAACTCAGGGCCCGGTCGGTATCCCGGTAGCCAATGATGGCCAGTCCCAGCACCGCCGCGGCCTGAAGGGTGCCTACGAATCCCGGCCCCGACGGCACCATGACACCGATGGCCATGACCACCAGAACCATCAAGCTCGCCGTCGCCGGAAGCTCGGTCCCGCCCGATTCCAGCCTGGCCGAGGCAAAGCAGAGCTCGATGACCACCGTGATGAGCCCCCACATCACGAGCGTCAAGACCCCGATCCCCACCAGACGGCGGAAATCACGCAAGATCCCAAGGCCCTCCCCGAAGCTCTGCAGCATACCGATCAGGCGGTCCCGGATCCGCGCGGGCAGACACCAGCCCACCAGACGCGTGATCGGTTCCGGCTTCAGATAGAAGAAGACGAGGCCGGCGAGCGCGATGAATCCGGCCACGAAGGCGAAGAGCACGCCGAACTTGAACGACCGGTGGTAGAAGGGCGCAAAGACGAGCAGGATGCCGAAGATCCCGATCATGCAGAACAGGTCGAAGAGTCGTTCGATGATGATGGTGGCGAAGGCGGCCGAACCGCGCAGGCCCGTCGAACGGCTCAGGACGTAGGCGCGAATGACCTCCCCCAGTCGCATGGGCAGCAGGTTGTTGGACATGAAGCCGATGGAGGTCGCGCTGAAGAGTGTGTTTGGGCCGACGCGCTCGAGCGGGGCCAGAAGCAAGCCCCACCGCAGGGCGCGCACATACAACGAGAGGATCGTGATGAGCGAGGCCGGCGCGAGGAGCCAGTAGCGGGCGGTGCTCAAGTGCGTCCATAACTCACCGAAATCGGTCTTGCGAAAGGCAAGGTACAGGAAGACCCCGCTCAGCAGCAGGCCGATGATCATCGAATGTCGCTTCATCCCGGTCCTCGTCCTGGTCCTCGCGCTCGCCCCGGTCCTCGTCCTGGTCCTCGCTCTGGTCCTGTTGCTCGCCCTGGTCCTGGCCCTTGCTCTGTTGCTCGCCCGCCCGCATCCGCAACGCACTCGGAGCCGGCCGCGCGTCGGGCCGCGGCCACACACGCACTCGGAGCCGGCCGCGTATCGGGTGAGCGCCACCCGATGCGAATCTAGCGGGCCAAGTCCTCGAGCTCGCGGCAGATCAACGGGCCGATGTCCATGATGCTGGCCACCCTGGCGTGGTCGTAGTTGGCCAGCAACATCGTGTCGGAATCTACATGCTGCGGATGGTATCCGTGCATCGCCTGCGGCCCGCTGCGCCCCATGAAGCTCGGAACGAAAAGCTCCCCGGCGTCGGCCAGGAAGATCATCTCGCCGTAACGCCGGTCGGGGAACAGGATTCCCAGGCGCGCGAGCTCGTCATCCTCGACGATCCGGCCACCCGGCAAGGCCCGTAGCAACGCCTCGACCTGCTCCCGCACACCCGGTTCGAAGAACCAGAAGCGCGCCATGGTCGAGTCGATGAAACCCAGGTAATGCTTCGGCATTCGAAGACCCAAACTTCCGAGGGGACCCAGGATATCGTGGCTGGAATGCACATCGGCCATGCCATGGTCGCCGAAGATCAGGAGGCGAACCTCCCGGTAAGAGGACTGCGCGAGCTCGAGCATCCGGTAGGCAAACGCCTCGAAGTCTTTCAAGCAGCCGGCTGTCGGCTGGCTGCGGGTGCCGTGGGCGTGCATCACCGCATCCAGACGGGGCGAGTAGAAGAAGAGGAAATCGTCCTCGCCGCGCCGGATCGCCTCTTCCAACCCACGGCGATTGTCGTCTTCCGGCGTGTTCCAGGTCCAGGTCTGGTGCTTCAGTTTCAAGCGCGCGGCCACGTCGAACGGCGTCTCGATGCCCGGAAAGGCGCCTGCCTTGTAGATATCCACCCGCTGGCATAGATCGAATTGCGGCAAGAGCGTGGGCGGGATCTCGTAGAGACTGAAGTAGCCGGTGATCCCGCGGTGCCAGAGAGCCCGGGTGATCCAGCGACGGGTGAAGCCGTTGCGCCCGAGGAGTCCCGAGGTCAACCACAGCATGGGGGTGAACGGCCGGAAGACCGAATGCTCGGGATCCCGCAGGTACATACCCCAGTGACCGTGTTCGACCGGCGGCCTGCCGGTGAGCAGTGAGGGCACGCAGGCGCTCGAGTAGCCACAAACGCTATGCACCGGACCGTCCGGGGCGCCCAGCTGCGTGAAAGAGTCCCACTCCTTGACCAGCCGGTGGCCCAGGGCATCGATCATGATGATCAAGACCAAGCGATCGCGCACACCATCCTCCCTCGCCAAGCGCGGCGCCTAGGCGCCGGCGACATCGATCCACTGCACGAGATCCATCAGTCTACCCAAGATGGGGTCTGCAAAGCCATGATGCTGTCCACCATCGTTCGGACAGGCCGGCAGTCGGCGGCGCAAGGTCTCCCCCACATCGCTCGGACTCCCGCGCAGCACTTCGGTCCACAGGCTGGGGCTGCCGCCGGGGTCCAAGCCCGCCCGCAGATAGGTTTCCGTCCAGTAGAGACAGAGCAAGAAGCTGCCCAATGTCGCCGGCCAGCAGCCTGGGCCCCAGCCGCGCACCAGCTGCAGCGCACCGGGCAGTGAGCAGCCCGGCGGCCGCCGGCGCACCATTCGGGTCCAGCGCCTGGCCCGTTCGCGCCATGGGCCACCTTCGGAGCCCAAGAGCACGCGCCAGCTGCGGGCATCGTCAAACCTGAACGCGCGGACGCCGCAAGCCTGGGCGCCGTCGATCAGAATGCGCCTGGCCAGGGGCGCCACGATCCGCCCGTCGGCGCCCGGCGGCGGCCACGCCGGATCGAGGCGCCACAGGCCCCAGGCCCGCGTCGTCGATAGCAGGGCCTCGGCATCGGGCAGGGCCCGCCGGCAGAGCGGGCCGTCCACCGCCGCGAGCCGGCGGCGAATCGAGCCTTCCAGCATCCCGTGTAAGGCCAGGTACGCCTTGCAGGCATCCAGCACCAACTTGCCGGCCTGGTGAGCCTCCCGCCAGTCGCCCGGCTGTGGGAGGCGCGCCCATTCGTCCCGAGCCCCTCGCTCCCGCAGGTGAGGCCGTGACAGATGCGCCCGCATCAGCTCGGCCACGCGGTTGACCAGCAGCCGCACGCTCTCGAAGGGGGCTGGCTCGGCCTTGATCCAATCACCCAGCACAGCGGGATCACCCGCCAGCACGAATGGCCGGCGCGAGATCTCGCAGATCTCCAGCGTCATGGGCATGCGCGGCAAGTCGGGCAGAGAGATGAATCCGGCATCGATGGGGTAGCCGGTCAAACCAGCCCGCTCAGCGTAGGGTTCGGTCGCGGTCCGCAATGCCCGGCGAAATGCCTCGCGTTCATCGACCGTGCCCATGCGGCGCGCAAAGATGCCCACGTCGAGATCCGAGAGGGGCAGATAGCGCCGCCGGCCGTCTTCCTCGAACGCCACACCGGCCGCCTCGCCGTAGGCGGCGCTGCCCATCAGGAGGACCAGGGCCGGTTCGAACGGGCCCGCCTGTTCCTCGATCCAGGCCCGGGCCGGATCCAGCACGTCCCACAGCGCATCGCTGAAGCCGGCCTGGATCGACAACGGGTTCCGCGGCATCGATGCCTAGACCCGTTCGCGCAGGAACCCGGGCAGGCTCTCCTTGCGGGCATTCAGGACTGTGCCCAGAATGCGGCAGCGCGAGAAGTTGAGCTCGGCCACCGCTCGCTGGACGATCTCGCGGCGGGTACGATTCGCTCGCACTACCAGAACCACCCCATCACTGGCGGCCCCGATGAGCGGCGCCTCGGGGTGCTCCAGCGCGGCGGCGTTGTCGACGACCACCGTGTCGTAGAATCCCCCCAGCTCTTCGAACAGGGACCGGATCTGTCCGGAGCTGACCGCCTCGACGTGACGGATGCGGTCCCGGCCGGCCGGCAGGAAGTGCAGGTTGGCTTGTTCGGTTCGCAGGATCACCTTCTCGAGGGGACCGCCGCCCCGGAGCAACTCGGTCAGGCCGTCGCAGTCCCCAACCGCTTCGGAGAGGCTGGGAGCGGAACGCGCCATGTCGGCATCGATCAGCAGTACACGCTTCTCGGCCACACGGGCGAGGAGGTAGGCGAAGTGGACCGCCAGGGTCGTAGTTCCCTCGCCGGGCAGGGCCGCCGTGAAGGAAATGACCCGGCGCTGGTTGCGGCTAAGCAACACCTCGGTGTTCTCACGCAGGACGTCGAGTTCGCGCAGGAAATCGGTGCTCGGCTCCCCGAGCAATCCACCGGTAACCCCATCCTCGGGCTCGAAGCCGCCGGAGGGGGCCCGCTGCGGAGGCACCGGTGGAGCCGGGGGCTCTTCAGGCCCGGCGTCGCGACCACCGCCCGGCGGGGCACCAGGCGGCGCTGTCTCGTCGCCCGAGCCCTTGCCGCTCTTCGACTTCTGCAAGGCATCGTAGATATGACTCATCCACCCGCTCCTGTCCTGGCGATCTGCCCCGATGGCGTCGCGCCGTGGTAGCCGCGCTCCAGCTCCTGGATCGCGGAACGTACCGTGGCGCCGCCCAGCCTCTTCTGATCATGAACATAGCCGATCAACAGCGCGCGGTCGCACAGCACGTTGATCAGCCGCGGAATGCCCTTCGAGTAACGCGCGACTTCATCGGCGGCATCTTCATCGAACAGACCACCCACCCGGCCGCGGCTCGCGATCCGAACCCGGTGCTCGATGTACTCGCCCACCCCCGCCGGCTCGAGGGGACGTAATTCCCAGATACCTGGAATCCGCTGTCGCAGCTGGCGCAGGTTCTGTGAACTCAGCAAGCTCTTGAGCTCGGGTTGCCCGACCAGGATGATCTGGATGAGCTTCTGGGCACTGGTCTCCAAGTTCGACAGCAGACGGAATTCCTCGAGCGCGTGGGCGGTCAGGTTCTGCGCCTCATCGATCACGAGGACCGCGTTGCGACCGGCGTCGCGCAGGCGCAGCAAGTACTGCTGGAATGCCAGCAGCATGTCTACCTTACCCCGCCCCTGCACGGCCAGGCCGAAGTCGATCAGCGCCATCTGGAGCAACTGCTTGAAGGTCAGCATCGCGTTCATCACGATAGCCGTGTCGACCGACTCGTCGAGCTGGTTGAGCAGGGTGCGGATGATCAGGGTCTTGCCCACGCCCACTTCGCCGGTCAACACCAGGAAACCCTTGCGTTCCTGCACCCCATAGGCCAGATACGCCAGCGCCTCACGCTGGTCGGGAGTCATGAACAGGAATTTGGGATCCGGCGTCAGGTTGAACGGCGGCTCATGAAATCCGTAGAATGCCTCATAGGTTGCCATGGTACATGAAGCCTCTGTGAGTCGAGCGGCGGGCTGCGCCGGAGAAGCTCCGCCGGAGGAGCCACCGCCTATCGTTTGAACCGGCTCACCGTGGCCAGCACTGGCACTTTCAGGTGCGCTTCGGTCTCCATGCGATCCTTCAGCGAGTGATCCAAGCTCTCCATCAAGAAAGCCAGGGCGATGCCCACCAACAAACTGAAGAGCGGGAACACCGCTAACCGGACGTAATCCTGGGTGCGAACCGGGGTGGCTTCGGCGGCATCCTCGAGCACCACGACTTCCCAACGGTTCGAGCCCATGCGGGCCGACATGGCCTCGATCCGCCGTTGAACGAGGGCTTCGTAGGTCGTGCGCAGGCTCTCGATCGTGCGATCCAACCGCAGCAGCTGTGCCTCACGGTCCGGGAACAGTGCCAGCTGCTCATTGATGTAGTCCAAGCTCGACTGGAGCGATTTCTCCTGTGCCCGCGCGGCGCCGACCATCGCATCCAGGAAACCGGCATAGGCTTGCGCTTCTTGCCTGAGCACCTCGTCGAGCTCGGTCAAGCGGTCGTTCAGGGCCAGCACGGTGGGATGATTCTCGGTGTACTGGGCCTTGGCCTCAAAGTATTCGGACCGGGTATCGAGGATCATCTTGCGCAGTGTGAGCAAGATCGGTTCCCCACGCATGTCGGGTTCGCCAAAGGGATAGAAGCCTTCCTGGTTGAAATCCTCCCCCGCTTCCGTCAGCGAGCGAGTCCACGCAAGGCGCGCCTGACGGGCAGCCGTTTCCGAACGCACCGCGGCCAGGTCGGTCTGGATGTCACGCTTCGTATCGAGCAGGTTCTTACGTTCTTCGGGCAGCTGAACCGCACCCTCGCGGGACAGGAAGTCGGCACGCTTGCCCTCCCACGTGCCGATTTCCTCTTCGAGGTCGGCCAATTCCTGTTGCAGGAAGCCGGTGGGATCGACGGGCCGGCTCTGCGTGCGGAACTCGCGATAGGCTTGGGTGAGGGCCTTGACGATCAGCTGGGCCTCTTCGGGATCGGTACCCTGATAGAAGATGTAGATGATACTGGACTTGCCCGGCGTGCTCGACTCGATACGGTCCGGATCGATCTGGGGCGCCTCTTGGGGATCCCGCCCCATCTCGACGTAGTAATCACCGAGGATCTCCTCGGCGCGCAAGTAGATTCGGGCGCTGCGCACGGTCTCGAGCTCGGAGTTGAGCTCCTCTTCCCAGGACAGGAAGTAGATCTGGCTCGAGAAGGCTGAAGCCGGATTGCCGCGGTTGACCAGCAACTTCGAGTACGACTGGAAAGCCGGCTCGGCGGTCAGGATCGAATAGAGTATCGCGCCCACCGTAGCGGCCACGGTCGCGATCGCGACCCAACGCCGCCGGAACAGAATCCGCAGAAAGTCCCGTAAGGTTCCGCGGTAGGCTGTGGACTCTCGTGATTCGGCCACCAACTTCTCCTCGTTCGGCTACTTCTATTCCGGCACGTAGATGTCGAGCCGTTCCATGTGGAAGGCCTTCCACGCCTCCTGGTAGAAGTAGAAGGGCGCAACGTTGCGGGCGAAGACCTGCTCCACGAACTTGTTGATTTCACCGATAATCGAGCGCGGTACGTACACGATGTCATACGGCTCCAGGAACACGTCCCGCGCTTGGACATCGCCGTCGAGGGGCGCCTCGAGATCGACCTTGTAGACGGCCAGCTCGGTGGGTCCGGTCCGGCGCAGCACCAGCACGTTACTCATCTTCGCCGAGATCAGCGGCCCTTGGGCGGCGGCCACCGCGTGCAGTGCCGTCATATCTTCGGTGAAGCGGAACGTCCCGCCGGCGTTGACCTCTCCGAGAACATAGATGAGCCGGTCGGCGTAGCGGCTGAGCATGATCGTCACATCCGGGTATCGCAATAGCCGGCCAAGCCGGCCGCGCACCTCCTCGGTCACTTCGGGAATGCTCCGCCCCGCAGCCTGCAGATCGCCCACGCCAACGGGCGAGATGAAGCCGTCGGGGCGAATCGTGTTGATGCTGTTGAATTCGTCGGCACCCACCACGGTGATGCGCAGTTCATCGCCAACCTTCAGCCGGTACTCGCTCGGCAGGGGCCGTGTGGGGTCGAGCGCACCGTTGGGATTCGGTGGCGGCGACGGTGGCGGCGGCGGCGCCGAACTGCAAGCCAGCTGAAGCATGGCCGCCACCAAGATGATCTGAATCGTCAACCGCATGCTTTGCACAATCCTTATGCGCTCAGACCTTATGCGCTCAGGCCCGGCCGCTCCCGCTCAAGATTCCTCTTGGCGGAACAGCCCGGCATCCCTATGGAATCGCCACGGTTGCAGCGAGGGCATGCTAGCACCGGGCCCCATACGGGTCAACCGAACCCTCACAGAAGGGCCATCGAGCTCACCGCCACCGCTCTCGCCGGCAACGCATCCCTCGCCACCCGGGGAGCCAGTCAACGGTAGCTACGGCTCCCCATGGAGCCAGCCATGGAGCCAGCCATGGAGCCAGCCATGGAGCCATGCCATGGAGCCATGCCATGGAGCGAACCATGGAGCGAGCAGCCTTCCTACGGTTGAGTTCGGCCACCGCCGTCACCATCTTGAAACAAGTCTGGCCGTTAGATGGCGAGGCTGGCTTCTTCTATGCGCCCCCCCCTGTCGGCGCCATCCCTCCAGGCACCGCTCCTGCAGGCGACGTCCCTCTATGCACCGCTCCTGCAGG
>CAZNJE010000018.1:37715-59033 GCA_964573295.1 uncultured bacterium
CGCCGCCCCTCTATGCACCGCTCCTGCAGGCGCCGCCCCTCTATGCACCGCTCCTGCAGGCGCCGCCCCTCTATGCACCGCTCCTTAGCGCGCGTTCCTGCTCGAGCAGAATGCCTTGAATCAAGAGGGGCAGCAAGATTTCATGGTGCCCCACGAGGTAGAAACCTTGCTTCGCTCCGCGATGCGGACGATCTACGACGTTCTGCTGAGGACGGTAATGCTTTTGAAAATCAAGAGTTGCGGTGACGAGCCCTTCGGGCGACGCGCCCAGGTTCACCGCCACCGAGAAGGCCTTCAGGAACACCTCGGGCATCATCACGGCACTGCCGACGTTGATCACCACCGCACCGGCCATCTCGCGGAGGTGGGCCGCCACGATGCGGAAATCTCGCGCAGAGGCCTCTCCGGCGGCCGCGCCATCGAAGTCGGGATGCTGGTGGACGATGTCGGTCCCTATCGCTACGTGCACCGTCACCGGCACCCCGGCGGCGTAGCAGCTGCCCAACACGCTCGGCCGCACCACCTCGACTTCCTGGAGGCAGCGTCCCACGGCCTCGCCAAAGCCCTCTGTCCGCTCGGCGGCCTCCCGGACGGCGCCGTTCAGAAACGCCGCGGTCTCCTTGACCATCCCGAATCGACCATCATGCAACTCGCGGGCCACCTCTTCCGAAGTGTGACCGAAAAGCGCCAGCTCGGCATCGTGAATAGCGAAGGCGCCGTTGACCGCGAGCAGTGTTCCCAGGCTTCGTTCGAAGAGGTCGATCAGCAGAGGCGACAGGCCCACCTTGATCACGTGCGCCCCACACATCCAGATCACGGGCCGGCCCTCGCGCCGGGCGCGTACGACCTCCCGGGCCAGCGCTCGCAGGTCTCGAGCGGCGAGCACCTCGGGCAAGCCATCCCAGAACTGGGCGAACGACCGATGGTCCTCAGGAACCCGCGCCAGCATCTGCCCGGACACTTTCGATTGGCGCGTGTCCATGGGAATGCGCCGCACACGGCTCAAGTCTGCTTCGGCGTAGCGCCCCATGCTTACCTCGTCCAGTCGCGCCGGCCGGCCAGGTCGGTCAACACGACCGAGATCGATCCGATCGGCAGCTTGCTCTTCATCTGCACCGGAACCCGTCGGCGATCGTCGGTCAGCCAGATCAAGAGTTCTCCCTGATGCTTGAAGAGACCCGGCGTCCGTAGCTTCGGCTCCACGATGAGGCAGTCGAAATCCCCGGCCGGCACCGAGACGCGCTCACGGCCGTGAACGATCACTTCGATGGGATAGTTCTTCTTGTCGACGTGGCTTTCCAAGTCGAAGGTCCGGCCCGGAACGAGATCGCGGGCCCGCACGCTGTAGAAGGCGCTCAACACGTCGTGAGCCCCCTCGACGGTTTCGTGGATCTCTTTGCCGTCGTAGATGGCGATGTTGCTCGCCTGCTCGTAGATGATTACCTCGTCGTTGCGGTAATCGCCTTCGATCAAATGCTTCTCCGATCGCAGCGGCAAGAGATCGCAGACGCGAACGAACGACTCGACCCGGTCATTGACGTAGAAGAAAGTGGAGAAGAAGTCGCTGCTGCGAGCTGTTGTCACGATGTGGTAGCAGCTATCGCCTCGGACCGGGACGATGCTGGCAATCGACATCGTGGCGGTGCCCGCCCGGATCGGCCCGTACCGCACGGAGAACTCCAGATGCTCACCGGGCACGAACACATCGTCCAAGTACGGGTGGTCTTGGCGAAAGATCCGCTGCTGCCGTCGCTGCGGCGTCTCCCAGCGGGCGGTGGCGAGCAAGGAATCGATCGCCTCGGCCTCGAGCCACAACCCCCCAAGACCCGCATCGGCCGGGACACTCGGCTCCTCATCGGCCTGGGCGGCCGCAGGTGCACAGAGAAGGCCCCATCCCAGGCCAGGCCCGGCTTCCAGCACATCTCCCAGCGGGCCGCCTGATGCCGCGATGATCAGAACGCCCAAGACGCCCCGCGCGATGTCCCGACCAATCGATCGCATATCCCTGCTGACGCTCCCTGGCTCCATCCCGTCCGATGCAACGACAGCGGTTGCAATAGTGTCCACCAGTTCCGGAGGGAGGGCAACGAATCCTCTCCGCCCCTTGCACCGGCTGTGGGCATGCTCTGTGCCCATCTTGTCGCTCTATACCGCCGAAGGAGCCTAAAAGGTCGAGCGGACGGAGGGTTTTTCGCCCCCTCCGTCCGCTCCCCTAATACCGTTGACAACCGCGCTGACCAGCTCGGGCGACGCCAGCTCGGGCCGCCAGCTCGGGCGACGCCAGCTCGGGCCGCCAGCTCGGGCGACGCCAGCTCGGGCGACGCCAGCTCGGGCCGCCAGCTCGGGCCGCCAGCTCGGGCCGCCTCGCAAGGTAGCCCCTTCGCTACCCGCGGGCTCGGCCGATGGCTAGCCTTCGTCCAGCGCCTGCTTACGGCTCAAACGTACCTTGCCTTCCTCGTCGACGCCGATGACCTTGACCCGCACCATGTCGCCCTCGTTGACGACGTCCTCGACGCGGGCCACCCGGTGGTGCTCGAGTTCGGAGATGTGGATCAGACCGTCGCGTCCAGGCAGGATCTCGACGAAGGCGCCAAAGCTGGTAATGCGGACCACCTTGCCGTTGTAGATCCGGCCGACCTCTGGATCCTCGGTCAGGGCCCTGATCATGTCGACGGCCTTCTGCGCCATGTCCGCGTCGACGCAGGCCACCTTGACCTCCCCGCTATCGTCGATGTCGATCGAGGCGCCGGTTTCCTCGGTCATCTTCTTGATGATCTTACCGCCGGGACCGATGATATCGCGAATGCGATCCTGCGGCACCATCAGGACGATGATCCGCGGCGCGTACTGCGAAATCTCGGGTCGCGGCTTCGGCAGGACCTCCTCGAGCTTGTCGAGGATCTGCATCCGGGCTTTGCGGGCTACCTCGAGTCCTTCGGCGAGCACCTTGGCATCCAGGCCCTTTATCTTCAGATCCATCTGGGCCGCCGTAATGCCGTCGCGGGTTCCGGCGACCTTGAGATCCATGTCCCCCAGATGGTCTTCGAGGCCGGCGATGTCGGTCAGGAAGACGTGGCGTTCTCCGTCGGTGATCAGGCCCGTCGCGATCCCCGCCACGTGGCCCTTGACCGGCACGCCGGCATCCATCATCGACAGGCTGCCACCGCACACCGAGGCCATCGACGAGGATCCGTTCGACTCCAGAATGTCCGAGACGAGCCGGATCGTGTAGGGAAAGCTCTCGTTCGAGGGCACGACCGGTGAGAGCGCGCGCTCGGCCAGATTGCCGTGTCCCATGTCCCGGCGAGAGGGGCCGCGGTTGGGCTTCGCCTCGCCAACGCTGTAGCCGGGGAAGTTGTAGTGGAGCAGGAAGGTCTTCCAGCTCTGGCCGGCCAGGTCTTCGACACGCTGCTCATCCGAGGCGGTCCCCAGTGTGGTCACCACCAGCGCCTGGGTTTCGCCACGGGTGAAGATGGCCGAGCCGTGCGTGCGCGGCAGCGCCCCGACCTCACAGTCCAATGCCCGGATCTGATCAGGCGCCCGTCCGTCGACCCGCTTGCCGTCCTCGAGGATCATCCGGCGCAAGTGGACACCCTCGATCCCTTCCATGATCCCGCCGATCGCCTTGCCACTGTCCGGGAACTTCTCTTCCAGCGCCTTGACGATTTCTTGCTTGAGGTCGCGGCGGTTCTCGCCACGCTCATGCTTCGTTTCACCCGTGAACATCGTCTCACGGATTCGATCACCAAACTGGCTCTCGATGGCCTCCTCGAGGCCCTCGGGCGGAGAGAGGGGCGTGATCTCGCGCTTCTTCACCTCGATCTTGGCGATCAATTCCTCCTGGAGCTTGACGACCTTCTGGATCTCCCCCCCGGCAAACTCGAGGGCCTCGAGGAAATCCTCCTCGCTGATCTCGAAGGCGTCGCCCTCGACCATGATGATCGTCTCTTCGTTGCCGGCGACGACCAGATCCATGTCGCTCTCCTCGAGCTGCTCGACACCGGGGTTGAGGATGAGTTCGCCGTCGACCTTGCCGATCCGCACCGCCCCGATCGGGCCGGGGAACGGCACGTCGGAGAGGCACACCGCAACCGACGAGGCGATGAGGGCCATGATGTCGGGATCATTCTCGCCATCGGCCGAGAGCACCTCGTTGAAAACGGCGATCTCGAAGCGGATGTCTTTGTCGAAGAAGGGCCGGATCGAACGGTCGATCAGCCGTGCGCTGACCGTCTCTTTCAGGCCGGGCCGGCCCTCGCGCTTGAAGAAGCCACCGGGAATGCGCCCGCTCGCGTAGAACTTGTCGCGGTAGTCGACGAACAGAGGCAGGAAGCCGCGATCGGCACCGTCCTCTTTCGCGGTGACCACATTCGAGAGCACGATGGTGTCCCCGTAGCGAATCAAACAACTTCCGGTAGCCTGCTTGGCCAGCCGGCCGGTCTCCAGCGACAGAGTCCGGCCACCCAGTTCCATGGATACTTCCTGTTTCATGCGTGGACCTCTTTCTGGATCACGGGCAGAGGTGTTCTCGAGAAGAGCGGCTACGACCAATGCCCCCCAAAGGTGTAGGGGGGCAAGGACAGCCTGCGAAGTGAGCCTTGTGGAGTGAGAACTAGCAACGGATTAGCGACGGAGACCAAGCTCCTTGACAATCCCGCGATAGCGCTCGACCTTGGCACGCTTCAGGTACTCGAGGAGGCGGCGCCGACGCCCTACCATGCGCAACAAGCCGCGACGCGAGTGATGATCACCCTTGTGCACCTTGAAATGCTCGGTCAGGTACCGGATCTTCTCGGTCAGCAGGGCAATCTGCACCTCGGGGGACCCGGAATCGAGCCCATGGAGCTTGTATTTACTGATGATTTCCTGCTTCTTATCCTTCGTCAGCGACATGCCTTCCTCCGCCTAGCGTCACGTGCTCCGGGTACTTCCCGGGACGTACCTACTGATGATTTCAACCGGGCGAAACTATCACAGGGAAGTATCGGTTGCAAGTGGCTTGTATCCTTCGTTCGCAAACCGTTTCCTGGCCTCTTCAACGTCGGCGAGGATGGCCTCGCGCAAGGCGCCCGCGTTCGGGAAGGTCTTCACCGGCCGGAGCCATTCGACAAACCCGACCCGCAGGGCTTGATCTCGTAAGTCTATATCGACATTCAAGATATGTACTTCCACCAGACGATCGTGCCCGGTGCCCAGAGTGGGCACGGGTCCCACGCTGGCCACGCCCGGGAGCCGCCCTTTGCCGGGAGGCTCGGCCCAAACCCGGTAGACCCCCGGGGCCGGCAGTAGCTGTTCAGGCGAGATCGATAGGTTGGCGGTGGGCACGAACTCGCGTACCCCGCGTCCTTCGCCTCGCACCACGCAGCCGCGGAAGGCCAGTTCCCGGCCCATCATCGTGGCCGCCGCCCGCACATCACCCTCGCGCAGCAGCTCTCGGATCCGCGAGCTCGAAATCCGTGCCCCTTCCAGCGTGACCGCCGGCACGATCTCGACCCAGAAGCCGAACTCCCGGCCGAAGGCCGTGAGCGTGGAGGGATCGCCCTGGCGTCCGGCACCGAAGCTGAAATCGTGTCCCACCACCGCTCCGGCCAGATCGAAGTCGGCCAGCAGCACCTCCCGCACGAAGGTCTCCGCCGAGAGCCGGGCGAACTCGAGCGTAAACGGCAAGATCCGCACGTGTTCGATGCCGCAGGCTCGCAGGATCCTCGTCTTCTCGGGCGCCGGCGTGATTTCGATCGCGCCGAGGAGCTCCCTGGCAAAGACCTTGGCCGGTGGGGGATCGAAAGTCACCACTGCGCTGGCGGCACCGTCGTGCCCAGCACCGGCCAACACCCGGTCGAGCAAGGCCTGGTGACCACGGTGAACGCCGTCGAAGACGCCCAGCGCGGCGACCGCCCGCGGCCGGCCGGGAGGGGAACCCCACGGCGGCTGCGACGAGGACTGCGACGACGGCTTCGATGGCCGCGACGGCTTCGACGGCTTCGACGGCTTCGATGGCTTCGATGGCCGCGACGGCTTCGATGGCCGCGACGAAGATCGCCCGGACTGTGGAGTCTGGTTCCCGCGGCCCGGGCTATCGCAGGAAGGGTTCTTCGGCATCAACTCCCCCCCTAGGCGCTCAGGTGACCCGCGTCAGCTTCATTGCCAGTACGTCGACCCAATCCCGGTCAGCCGGTCCGATCGTGGGCACCACCTCGGCCAGCGCCAGCAGGTCGCCTCCCGTGGTCACCAGCCTGGCGGCGGACCCGAGGCCGGGCGGTTGCGCAACGTCCAGCACGACCCACGGTGGGATCTGGCCGTGACGGACCTTGGCCGCCCAGAACGGCGGCACGCGCCAGGCCGGAAGGTGCTCCAGCGCCTCGCTCATCGAGACCGCCCGCTCCAACAAGGCTTCCCGGGTCCATTCCCCGTCGATCCGGACGGCGTTCTCACGGGCAAACGACCCCACCCGGGTGCGACATAGGTCGGCGACATGCGCCAGTCCACCGAGCTTGGCGGCCAGGTCTTCGGCCAGCGCGCGGATGTAGGTGCCGCGCGAGCAGGTGACGCGGAAACCGATCTGTTCTTCGTTCGCATCCAGGATCTCGAAGGCATCGACACGCACCTTGCGAGGTTGGCGCTCAACGGTGACCCCTTTGCGAGCCAGCTTGTAGAGAGGCCGGCCCTGGTGCTTCAACGCGGAGACCATGGGCGGAACTTGCAGTATCTCGCCCTCGAACTCGCGCGCGGCCGCCTGGAGATCCCCCACCGACGGGCAGACCGTCGGCGAGCTGGCCACCACTTCCCCGGTCGCGTCACCCGAATCGGTTTTCTGGCCCCAACGGAAACGGCCCTCGTAGGTCTTGGGCAGATCCATGAGGGCGTTCGATAGCTTGGTGGCGCGCCCGACGCAACAGATGAGCACACCGGTCGCGAAGGGATCGAGTGTGCCGGTGTGGCCCACTCTGCGAAAGCGCAAAATCGAACGGATCCGCGCCACCGCATCGTGGCTGGTCCACTCCGGCGGCTTGTCCACGTTCAGGACGAAGCCGGCCATGGGCAGGGGGATGTCGACTTGGCGGCGGCCCACGCTACGCTCCTCGTGTCCGGTCAGGATCGCTCATCCTGGTCGGTGTCGGCGGCGTCATCTCCGGGATCGTCATTCGGCCTCGCGCGCCCGGCATCGCCGGTATCGCCGGTATCGCCGGCATCGCCGGTACCGCCGGCATCGCCGGCATCGCCGGTACCGCCGGCATCGCCGGTATCGCCGGCCTCACGTTCCGCATTGAGGATGTCCATGATCCGCTGGCTGTGTTCGAAGCCGTGGTCAAGCCGGAACTGAAGCTCGGGCACGGTGCGCAACCGAACCCGGCGCCCCAACTGTCCTCGCAGGAAGGACCGCGCGCGATGCAACACCTGGAGCGAGGTCTTCTGCACAGCTTCATCACCAAGGACCGAGACGTAGACCTTCGCGTAGGCCAGGTCGGGACTCATCTCCACATGGGTCACCGTGGACCATCCCAGGCGGGGATCACGAACCTCGCTCTGAATGAGAATCCCGAGCTCCTTGTGGATCTGCTCGGCGACGCGTTCACGCCGTACCGGGTTTGCCACGGATTCTCTCCTCTTGCCCATCCGAAGTCATGGGCCCGGAGGCCGGGTTCAGGATCGATCGGATTCCCCCGAAGGCCTTCCGGGGCCGAAGTGTTCGTCGTCCTCCTCGGGCTCATCCCATGAGGGCTGGTCGGATTCATCCCACGAAGCCTTCTCCTCGCGCGGGGCCGAAAGCGTCGCATCGGCTGGAGCCCGCGAGGCGCCCCGGAAGGGCTCGACCCGTGTTTCCCAGGCCGTGATGGTACAGCGAGATTCATCCTCGACCAGTCGCCGCATCGCCTCGAGCGCATCCTCGAGTGATCGAGGATGGGCCCCGACCAGGGCGATCCCGATCGCGGCCCGTTGGTGCAGGTCCTGGTAGTCCACCTCCGCGGTCGAAGCATGGAAGCGCGAACGCAGCCGCTCCTTGATGCGGTTGACCACCGAACGCTTGCCCTTCAGGCTGCGTCCCTGGGGTATGAAGATCTCACACTGACACAGTGCAAAGAACATATCATCACACGGTGCACACCACCGCCCGGCGGGGCGAACCGATGGCTTCGGCCGCCCGGCGGGGGAGCTGTCGCACCCCACGATTTGAAGTCTACGTAGGCGTCTGCGCCACTTCCTCGATCACATAGGCTTCGACCAAGTCGCCCGTCTTCAGGTCGGCGAGACCATCCAGGACCATGCCGCAGTCGTAGCCCGACGCCACCTCGCGAACGTCGTCCTTGAAGCGCTTGAGCGAGCCGATCTCACCGTCCCAGATGACATCCTCGTTTCGAATCACCCGGGCCTGTGCCTTGCGCTTGATCGTGCCGGCGACGACATGACATCCGGCCACCGCACCGCTCTTGGTCACGGCGAAGATCTCGCGCACCTCGGCGCTGCCCAGAACGCGCTCCTCTTGAATCGGCTTCAATAGGCCAACCATGGCGCTCTTGATCTCTTCGATGGCCTCATAGATGATCCGGTACAGCCTTACCTGGACCCCTTCGGTCTGTGCCAACTGGGTGGCTTTCGGATCCGGGCGCACGTGGAAACCGATGATGATCGCATTCGAAGCCGCCGCCAGAATCACGTCGGATTCGTTGATGCGTCCCACCCCGGTATGGACGACGCGAACCGTCACGTTCTCGTTCGAGAGCTTCTCGAGCGAGTCGCGCAACACCTCCACCGAACCCTGCACGTCCGCTTTGATGATCAAGCGCAGATCCGTCCGTTCCTGCTCCTTGATCCGGGTGTGCAGATCGTCCAGTCGGAAGCGGCTGGCCGCCAGGCGCATACGGTGCTCGCGCGCGATCTGAGAACGCTCGGCGGCGATCAGGCGCGCGGTGGCGTCATCCTTGACAACGGCGAAACTGTCACCCACCTGGGGAACATCCGACCAGCCCAGGATCTCGACCGCCGCGGCCGGGCCGGCGTCCAGCAGGTCCTGGCCCCGGTCATTCTTCATCGCTCGCACGCGACCGTGTGCCGTGCCGCAGACAAAGGGCTCACCAATCCGGATCGTGCCCTGCTGCACGAGCATCGTCGCCACCACGCCCCGGCCGGGATCTTTCTTGGCCTCGATGATCGTGCCCTTGGCCGGCCGGTCGGCCTGGGCGGTCAGTTCGCGCAGGTCGGCGACCAAGAGAATCATCTCGAGCAACTTGTCGACGTTCTGGCCGAACTTGGCCGAGATCTCCACCGAGACCGTATCGCCGCCCCAATCCTCGACCAGCAATCCCTGTTCGGAGAGCTGCTGCTTGATCCGATCCGGATCGGAGGCCGGCAGATCGATCTTGTTGATGGCCACGATGATCGGCTTGCGCGCGGCTTTGGCGTGGTTGATCGCCTCGATGGTTTGCTCGTTGACACGGTCGTCGGCTGCCACGATGAGGATGACAATGTCGGTGACGTCTGCGCCGCGGGCACGCATCTGCGTGAAGGCCTGGTGGCCCGGGGTATCCAGGAAGGTCACCATCCGATCACCCACCGCGGCTTGATAGGCACCAATATGCTGTGTGATGGCGCCCGACTCGCCCGACACCACGTCGGTGTGGCGAATATAGTCGAGCAGCTTCGTCTTGCCGTGGTCGACATGACCCATGACGGTGACAATCGGCGGACGCGGAACCTCGGGGACCTCCTCGATGTCCTCCTCGACCTCCTGGATCACCTCCTCGCCGAACTCCTTGACGAATTCGACCTCGAAGCCCAGTTCATCGGCGACGGCCTCGATGGTGTCACGATCCAACCGACGGTTGATATTGGCGAGCACGCCCAGTCGCATGCATGTGGCGACGACCTCGTTGGGCCGTACTCCCAGGGCCGAGGCCAATTCCGCGGCGGTCACGAACTCGCTCACACCCACCTTGGTCGGCTCTTCCTCGATCTCGGCACCGCCCTCCCCACGGATGCGCTTGCGTTTGCGGCTGCGCGAACCGTCGAGGGTGGCCATGGTCCGGCGCACGCTGTCGAGGAGCTCCCTCTCGTCGACCTCGCGCTTCTTCTTGCGCTTGCCCCGCTTGCCGCGGCGCTCGGCGTCGCCGCCACGGCGACGGGAAGGGCCTCCCCCACCCGGAATATCCGCGCCCGGCACCGGTGCCGGATGCTTCTTATCCGGCTCGGGCCGGTACGTCCGCGTGGGCCCGCCACCCCGCGATGGGCCGCGCGTGGCGCCTCTGGTGGCGCCTCTGGTGGTGACCGGACGTACAACCTGACGCGCCGGCACGGCCGGGCCGATGTGCCGCGCGGGCGCGACCGTGGGCGCCTCGACGGCCGACCCCAGGCTTGGCAGTTCAAAGTCCGCGGCCCGATTGAGCGTGGCCAGCGACAGCGCGGGCATCTGCTGCGCTTCCGTAGTCCGTTTGGGTGCACGGACGGGCTTCGCCGCAGCAGCCGGCTTCTTCTCCGCGGGCTTCGGTTCCACGGTGGTTGTGGCCGTGGCAGCCGTATCGCGGTGCTTCCGAATCGGACCCGCCAGCTGGCCGCGCACCTGCTCGGCCACCTCGCCGTCGACCGCGGCCGCATGGCTGGCCACCGGCGTGCCGAGCTGTTCCAACAGCTCCAGCACGGCCTGGTTGGTCACCTTCAGCTCACGAGCCAGCTGATAGACACGAACCTTCCTCAACCACTTCCCCCTTTCGGGATCCGTTCAAGGCGACGGCCGAGTCGGTCACGACCGATCGGTCCCGCCCTCTTCCTTCATTGCGGAGTCGTCGACTTCCGCAGCTTCCGCGGCTTCCGAGGCTTCGCCTGAGAGTTCATCCGTGGGCTCTGCGGCCGGAGGCTCCTCGACCGCGGGCCTTCTTGCCGCCGGCTCTTCCGCCGGGGGCTCCTCGACCGCCGGCTCTTCCGCCGGGGGCTCCTTCGCCGTAGCATCTTCCACGGACTCTTCGGCTACCGGCTCATCCGTGCGCAGCGCGTCCTCCGCCGCTTCCTCCGCCGCTTCCTCGGCTGCTTCCTCGGCTGCTTCCTCCGCCGCTCCCTCGGCCGCTTCCTCGGCCGCTCCCTCCCCTGCTTCCTCGGCTGCTTCGACCGAGCCCTCATCCACCTCGTCGTCTTCCTCTACCTCGGAGAAGGTCAGCTCACCGGTCTTCTCACTGCCCGCCGCGGCGGCTTTCTGCTGGTTCCAGGACTCCAACAGCTGCGCCCCAATCGTGACCAGCTTGCTGGCGGTCTTCTCGCCGATTCCCTGGATCTCCATGAGTTCTTCGACCGGTGTCGCCAGAACGTCTTGCAACGTTTCCTTACCGGCGCGGATCAGGCGTTCGACGAGCTTGGGGCCGAGTTCCTTCGTCAGCGATTCGAGCTCGAGCTCCCCGCCTTCCTCGGTGCCCTCCAGCGAAGCCTGCTGCGACTGGCTCACGAGCTGGATCTCGAGCCCGGTGAGTTGGCTGGCCAAGCGGACGTTCTGCGCCCCTTTCCCGATGGCCAACGAGAGCTGGTCATCGGGCACGACCGCTCGCACGATCTTCGGGTCGCCCATGAAGCTCACGCTCAACACCCGCGCGGGGCTGAGCGCCCGGCTGACGAAGATGAGCGGGTCATTGCTCAGCGCCACGATGTCGATGCGCTCGCCTCCGAGCGCCTTGACGATCGATTGCACGCGCGAGCCCTTTACACCCACGCAGGCGCCCACCGGGTCCACGCGGTCGTCGTGACTGACCACCGCGATCTTCGTGCGGGCGCCGGGCTCACGCGCAATACCCTTGATCTCCACGACATTCTCGTAGACCTCGGGCACTTCCTGCTCGAAGAGCTTCTGAACGAACTCGGGCCGGATGCGCGAGAAGATCAGCGGTGGATCGTTGCCCTTCGGCTGCGTCAACACATCGACCAGAAGGGCCCGGATGTGATCCCCGATCCGTGGCCGGTCACGTCGGATGTTCTCCGACGGCGGGATGATGCCTTCGGCCTTGCCGAGCCGCAGGATGATCGCTCCGCGGTCGACCTGCTGCACTGTTCCCGTGATGATCTGATCGACCCGATCGATATATTCATCATAGACGTTCTTGCGCTCGGCCTCGCGCACGTGCTGCATGAGCGATTGCTTGACCGCCCCGATCGCGCTGCGGCCGAACTCATCAACCGATACCTCAACGGGCACGACCTCCCCCTCGCGAATGTCGGGTTCGATTTCGCGGGCTTCGGCCAGGTCGATCTCGCAGGTGAGATCCCAGGCCACCTTGGAGACTCGCTTGTGAACGATGACGGTGATCTCACCGGACTTCTGATCGATCTTGACCTCGACATGGGGCGCGCGATGGTACTTCTTCTGTGCCGCCGCCAGGATCCCTTCTTCGAGGGTATCCAGGAGATAGTCGGGGTCCACCCCCTTCTCCTTGGCGATCACGGTCAAGGCTTCCAGAATATCTGAGACCATGGTTTCTCCTAGTCGCGCCCCGTCGAACGGTGACGCGAACGCCGCCCCTTCCATGGATCGAGGTCGAGCCGTGCGCTGGCGATCTCGGCCAATGCCAGATCCAGCACCTCGTCCTCATTGTGCTCGGAGGGAACGCGCAGCTGCACGCGCTCGCCTGCAACTCCCTCGATGACGCCGGTGAGGTGGCTTGCCTCGCCGCGTGGCTCGGCCAGCGTGATCGTCACCCGCTCTCCTTCATAACGGCGGAAGTGATCCAGCGACCAGATCGGCCGGTTCATGCCCGCCGATGACACTTCCAGGATGTAGTTGCCTGGATCCTCTTCCAGCCGGTCGAGCCGGCGGCCGATTCGCCGGCTCAGCTCGGCGCAATCACCGATGCTGACGCCGCCTTCCCGATCCACGAACACGCGCAGGGTCCGCCGCTTGCCCGGTACGACCTGTACGTCGACCAGCTCGGTACCTCCGGACTCAACCTCGAGTCGGATCAGCGCGACCAGCTCTTCGCGTGTCATCATGTCGTTACCTGTTTCCAGGAGGACATACGAAACCCACGGCGCCCAGCGTTATCCTGGGGCCCGGGGGTCGGTCGATTCCCCTCTAACAAAAGAGTGGACCGAGGTCCACTCGCAACGGGGAAGGGTACAAAAGGTACCCTCTGAAGCGCAAGTGCTAAAAGGACGTCATTGTAGGAAGTGACGGCGGCCTGCCACCTGGCCGCCGGGGCAAGGGTGCGCGGATCGCAGCGCTCTCGCCGGAGCGCGTGGCCCGAGCACTGGCGGTGCCCGCCTCGAGCCAGAGGTGCCCGCCGCGAGCCAGAGGTGCCCGCCTCGAGCCAGAGGTGCCCGCCGCGAGCCAGAGGTGCCCGCCTCGAACTGAGGTGCCCGCCGCGAACTAGAGGTGCCCGCCACGGATCAGCTCCTCGACCAGCCGCCCGACGGCGCCCAGCGACACGGGCGAACAGTGGACCGGCGTGTCATCGTGTGTGTGCCAGACCGGATCCCGGAAGTCGATGAGCAGGATCGTCGGTAAGCCCATCTGAAGAAACGGAGCATGGTCGTCGACCACGAAAGGGCCCATCCCGGGCGAGTAGCCGGGGACCCCCATCTCGGCGGCCAGCTCGTCGATCAGCCGAGCGATTCTCGGAAAGTATTGTCTACAAGTCTCTTCCACGGTCAGCACCATGCTCTCGCTCGCGACCATGTCCACGACCAGGACGAAATCGGGCAGATCAGCGGTCATGTGGGCGGCGTAGTAGCGTGCGCCGGCCGCGAACTCCTCAGGGTATCCGGAGCGCCCCAAATCCTCGCCGTCGAAGAAAACCAGGGTCACCGGCCGCTGCGGGGGCGCCTCGCGAAAGGTCTCGGCCAGGGCCAGAAGCAAGGCCGTCCCCGAAGCCCCGTCGTTGGCGCCCAGGATCGGCTCATCCCGGCGGGTCGGATCCGGGTCCCTCTCGGCCCAGGGCCGGGTGTCCCAGTGCGCGCCCAGCAGCAAGCCCCCGGGCGCGCGCGGCCCGAAGGATGCCTCGATATTGGTGAGCTGGACCGGTTCGGGCAGACCGGGCGCCCGGTGCACGAATTCCTGCAGCCGGACTTCACCACCGCACGCCTCCAACACCTCCCGGATGTAGTCGCAACAGGCCGCGTGGCCTGGCGAACCGGGATTGCGGGGACCGAAGCCACACTGGGCGAGCAGGTGCTCGAAGGCCCGCTCGGCCGAGAAGAGCCGCGATCCACCTCCGGCGATGGGCGCCACACTCGTGGCCACAGCTGCGGGCACCGCACTCGTGGCCACAGCTGCGGGCGCCGCACTCGTGGCCACAGCTGCGGGCACCGCACTCGTGGCCACACAGGCGGAAGCGCTACTCGTTGCCAGCGGCAGACAATGTGGGGACGGCATGAGCAGCCACGCACCGGCGGCGAGCAAGGATAGAAGCTGACAACCGATTAGCATGACGGGCCTCCTGCGGACCTCTAGGCAGCCTCCAGACGAAACTCCAGGCAGAACTCCAGGCAGAACTCCAGGCAGAACTCCAGGCAACTACGAGGCAACGTGCCCGGCGAAACGCTAGAACGTGAACCCGGCCGAGACGCTCACGTTGATGTACCGGGTCGAACGGGTCTTGTTCTTGTTGTCAGCACTGTCGCCGTAAGCGATCAGGAGTTTCCCGGTCACGCTTCGGCTGAACTGGTAACTGCCCGTGAGCGAAACATCGAACTTGCGGGTGTCGCTCAGCGGCTGCGGTTCTGAGCCGGGCGTCTGGGATACCTGATTCTCCTCTTCATAATCGAAGGTGAGCCCTACGTCCAGCCGCGTGGTGATCCGTTCCTTCGTGTTCTTGAGCGGGACGGTGATCTCACGCGTGATGTTGAATGACTTCTTGGCAGTGAGCTTGATCCCCGTGCTGCTGCGGTCCTGCGTCTGCCCCACCGCCCCCAGGTCCTCGCGGTGGAAGGTGGAGTGGTCGATTCGCAGGTTCGTCGAGATCCCACTCCTGAAACTGGTATCCAGGCTCACGAGCGGGGTCCACTGCTGGTGAGTCTCACGCGAGGTATCGGTGCCCTCCTGCGACCGGGACTTGAGTCGCCGCGTGTAGCGCGTATTGGCCTTGATGCTCTTGAAGTACTTCTTGAGTCCCAAGTACTTCGACAGATCGGGCCACCGGCAGTCGATCTCAGGCCAGCGGCTCTCGCTGGTGCCGGTCTTCGCGCCTGCCGAGACCGTTTGAGAGACCGTGCGGTGAAACGTCGCGCCCAGATCGATCGCCTTCAAGAACTTGAAGTCGGTGTCCAAGCTGAAGGTTCGATTCTCGCTGATCGTCTCACGGGCGTTGGCCAGCAGCAGCACCCCAGGATCGCGGCTCAAGCCGAGCTGGTAGGCGAGCGATGGCTCGCCAAGCGTGCGGCTGACCGTATGGCGATCGCTGGTCGTGAAACTGGCATTGGTACGGTTGATCGACAGGACGCCCGCCAGCGGCTGCGTGCCCCGGCCCGCCGATGCCCCCGGTCGCACTACAGTTCGACTCGCCCCGCCGCGGGAGCGATCACGTGAGGTGGGGCGGTCGCCGCCCTGATCCCCATCGCCCCCATCGCCCCCATCGCCCTTGCCGGTCTCGTCCTCGTCATCACCGTCACCGGAGGCCTCGGACTCGCCGTCGCTGCGCGTCACGTCGCCCAAGGCCGTCAGCAACTTCGCCAATGGCAGCTCGCTAGAGATGCTCGTCGTCTGACTGTTGGTCAGCGTGTTCGACCGCTCGAGCTCGCCGCCCGAACCGCTGCTCTGTTCTCGAAAGCGTCCCTGGAAGTTGCCCTTCCATGAAACCCGCGGCTCCAACCAGCCTTTCAGCTGGCGGACCGTGTGCGTGAAGCTCAGATCCTCCGTGCGGCTGGTCTCACTGCCGATGTTGAGCCCGCCGAGAAGCTTGTCGTGCTGCTTCATCATCAGGTCGCGGTTCTGTTTGAAGGTGTAGTTGATCGACTGGATGGGACGCAGGCCGGTCGAGAGGCTGAGCGCACCCGAACGGGTCTCCTTGGGCAGGTCGTCCTTCACGTAGGGCAACGCCAGGTCCGAGCTCTCCCGCCGGTAGCGAACCTGCTCTCTCCACCCCCGCGTGAGCCCGAGTGAGAAGTTCGTCGGTGCGAACCGTAGCCTCCAGTTCTTGTACAAGTCCACTTCGCCGAGCGTGCCGAAGTTCGTGTTGTAGGTAGCCGACAGGCTCGCCGTTCGCGTCGAGTCCCGGCTGAGCGGACGGAGCTGGTAGTTCTCGCGCAGCGAGGCACTCAGACTGACCGCATCGATCGTGTACCGTTGCCACCCGCGGTTCGAGCCGCTCCGCGAAATCGACAGGCTGGTGTTGCGGGTGGTCGTCTGGGTGATGTCCCGATCGGTAGGGTCATCGCCGACCAGGATGTCGTTGTTCGTCCGATACTTGGGCACCGTACGATTCCTGGTGTAGGAGAAGTTCAGCGGGATCTTCAGATCCATCTTGCGCGGGAACAGCCGGTCGAGGGGCATGCTCGTGTTGGCGGACAACGAAGTCTGGTTCTGTTTGCTGGCGCTGCTGGCCCCACTGATACCCACGAAGTCGGCCCCCACGCGCTTGTAGCTCAGATCCACCTTGGCGATGTCGGAGAGCTCGGTGCGTAGCTGCACACGGTAGGCATAATCAACGTCTTTGTGCACATGGGTGAGTCGCAGCTCGTCGACCCACACGCTCGCATCGCTGATCGGCCTGTGGTCACTGGAGTTGATCACCCCCAGTGTGATCCGCCGGATGTCGGTCAGGTAGGGATTCCCCTTCAAGGTCAGACGCGATCCATCCTCCAGGTGCTTGATCACCGGCCCATCGGTAGTGTCCTGCTCGGCGGTGAGCTTCAGGTCCGGCAAGTCGGAAAGTCGAATCTTGACTGGCAGCCAGCCGCCGGTGAGCTGATCCCCCACCCGAACCGGGACCGGTGTTCGATACTCGTAGTAGTGCGTGGAGTCCGAGCTGGTCTCCTTGTTCAGCCGGATGAAGAACTCGGCTTCCTCGTCCGACACCAGTGTGCTGTTGAGATAGAACTCGAGGAACTCGTAGCCGGTGTAGTCCTGCGTGGTGCGATAGGTCTGGTAGACCGAGGCCAGGTGGCCGGGCTGGAAGTTCTGCAGCTCGAGGGTCAGCGACTGCTCGCGCTCGCGGATGTTGTCGTTGCTGCGATCACGGTGCTCCTCGAAAGGGGGATCGTAGACATCGGAGTTCTCTTTGTTGTTGACCACGCCGGGGAAGAAATCCTCTTCCTTCGCCAGCAACTCGTCGACCGGGACCTGGAGGCCGAACGTGTCGCGAATTGCGCTGGCAATCCAGCGGTTCGAGCGGATCTCGACCGCTCCGAGTTGCAGGCGCTGGCGCCCGCTCATGCCCTCGAACCAGATGCGCAGGTGCTTCACGTCGGTCCAGGAAGGGTTGTTCCACTCAGTGGCCAGGTTCGGGGCCATCAGCGGAATACGAATGCGCCGCCAGCCGCGGGTCTTCCAGTTCTCGAGATCGTCGTAGTCGTGCGTCACGTCGGTCTCGACGAACGCCGAATCGTCGAGACCGATCGCGTACTCGAAGTAGGAGTTATCGAGGTCCAGGCTGTTGTCCGCGTCGAGGTCTTCCGTGTCGAGCCGGCCATTTCGCTCGGTGCCGTTGATGTCCTTCCAGACGTTATAGAGATCGTCGTCGTCCTCGACCTGCTCCTCGCTGTAGTTCGGGTCGAAGCCATAGTCGTCGGTCGGTGAGTCGCCTTCGTTGCCAGGGTAGATGCCGTCGAGACCGGTGTCCTCGTAGCGATCCAAATCGTCGCTGACGTCCAGCTCGCCGTCCAGACTCTTGTCCTCGTTGTCTAGACCACCGTTGGCTGGCGAAACGGGATCGCCCTCGATCTCATACTGGTTGCAGTCGCCGGTCAGGCAGCTGATCGCGCGGCGCTCCCAAGTCGCGTCCTCGCTCATCCGCCCGATCTCCACATGCATGACCCCCTGCCGGTCGGCCGGCCAGGGCTGGTCCTTCTCCCAAGGCACGAAATCGTTGATCCACACGTCCAGGAAGCGGGCACGGGACAGATCCAGATTGCTGGTCGAGAGGGCTTGCGTCACGCCGCCCCAGGATTCCTCCGAGCCCCAGGTGTCGAAGGTATGCTCGTCGGCGAAGGGATGCTCGTAGGGCCAGAATTGCAGCTCCAGCACCTGCCGGTAGTCGTTCGCTTCCTGGTAGTCGAGCGTCGGATTGAGGTCGCCCTCCTGCACCAGCCGGCGCGGGGTGTACCACCAGAACTCTCCCCGGCGGGCGGACTGGTCGGCCTCCCCCTCACCTTTGACCGACAGCGGCAACGAGGACGGCTTCCAGGCCGGCCGCGTCATCCGGACATAGACCTGCTCGGAGACACCCTCGAAATCATCGATGTACAGATCGTTGCGAGTGTTGGGATTGGGAAAGCTGACGCCGAGACCGCCTTCGATCTGGAATGATGAGGGCCGGCGTGCCTCGAGCAGCGGGAGCTTGTCGAGCCAGCGGGTCATCTTCATCGACTCGGTCCTGTAGCGCGCGGCAAACTCCCCAACCGTCGTGCGTGTGGGCTCGGACCCCAGCCGGGGACGGCGATCTGGGCTTCCCCGCTTCTCGTACAGCCACGAGGTCGAGAAGGTGAGCTTCGAGTCCTCCGGCGCGTAGAAGGCCGCGGCTCCCAGCAACGTCTTGCTGGCCGACCCGATTCCACCGGCCCGCTTCGCCACGACCGAGACCTCCTGATCCTCGGAGACATCCGCGCTGTGCAGGAGGTTGATGACACCACTCTGATAATCGATGCGGTAGTCACGGTCCTTCGTCAACCGGCGCCCGCCCACGGTCACCACCTCCGACCCCTCGATGATGTCCCAAGCATTGATGCGCAGCTCGGTCACCGGTGTTCGGTAGGTGACATCGATGTAGAACCTCGAGGACCAGGTGTCGTCGAGACCGCGGTTCTCGCGCACGCAGGAACGCTGGTTGTAGATGCCCTCGTTCTGGTTCTCCACCGGCAAGAGATCCCATTCCTCGGGGGTGCCCGGCCGGCCGCGGAGGTCGCCGGCCTCGGTGCCGGGAGCGAAGGGCTCGAGGTCGGGGAAGAAGATGAGGCCGTGAGCGAAATCCACCCAGAAGCGGTGGTCGGCCAGACCGTCCTGACCATTCACGTACCCGGTATCGGTCTCGCGGCGGTAGTCCAGACCCAGGTAGCGGATCAGCTTCACACCCGCGATCTCATCGGGATCCTCAGCGCCCTCGATCGAACCCTGCCAGTGAATCGAGACGTCGAAGCCGTCTTCGAGAATGTTGGCTTCGGGAATTCCTTCCTCGGTCCACCCCGCTCCGGTGGAGAGGATCGAGTAGACGTTCTTGAGCATCAGGTCCGTGGTCGCTCCCCATGGGCCTTCCTTGATGTCGCCCTGCAGGAGCTCGGTCTTCGGACGGATCATCTTGGCGTTCAGGACCTGGTCTTCAGCGTCCCAGCCTCCCACCGACCGAGCCAGGAGACGATCGTTGTAGGTGACCGCGAGGGTATGATTCTCCGTCAGGTAGCGGTTGAGAATGATGTAGGGATGACTCTCGGCACCACCCTCGCCGAATCGGTCATCGGCCAGATAGACCCAGTAGTCCCTGTTCGGAACCAGACGCTCGAAGTATAGGGTATCGGTCACGGTGGCGCCGGCCTCGGGCGTAGGACCGTCCAGATCAAGAACCGCCAGCCCCCGGAAGGTGGCGAACTCCTCCACCGCCGGTCCGTCGCCGTCGTCGAGATAGAGCTCGACCGAGCCCTGCTCGGCGTCCACGACGTAGTTCTGCGGAAGGCCTGGATAGGCGTCCCGATTCGGATCGTCCAGGAAGAAGAAGCGATCACGTACGTACTGGTAGTCATAGATTGTCTTCTGCTCTTGCTTGCTGCGCTGCGACGCCCGAATCTCGGCCGTCTCTCCCTCCTCCTTGCTGACGATCATGTTCAGGCCCACCGGACCGAGCTGGGCTTCGGCGCTGATTCCGAAGAGGCCGGTGTGCTTACCGCCATAGCTCACGTACTCGGTTCCAGGCAGGCTCAGACTGGTGTTGCCCAGATCGATGCGCTTGATGATTTCATCCTCGTAGCCGCGGTAGTGGATTTTGATTCGGTTGGCGAGCGAGGTCTGCGCCCGGCTCGACTGGTCGACATCCACATCGAGCTTGTCACCGATCGAGCCCTTGAGGCGGATAGTGAGATCCTGCTCCATCTCGAGCTGAGGAAACTTCGACTGTTTCTTCTGGAACTCCTGGTTCTGGCGGTGCGGAAACCAACGGCTACGGCCTCCGAATGTCAGACGCTCGCTACCACTGACCGACAAGTTGGGCTTGCCCTTGCCGAAGATCGACTTCATGGCGGTGGGCAGCTCGAAAGGCAGCGAGATCCTCACGAGACCGGCCCGCCCGCCTTCGATGCTGGCGGCCTCCATGGAACGAGTGATCTCTTCGGTCCAGATCTCCCGGGCAGTGCGCCGCGTGAGATGCAGCATGTAGGACCCGTAGCCTTCCGGTACCGCCCTCCATAGCGGCTCGCCGTCGCGCAGAAGCTGCCGGGTGATACGCGCGCGGGCCAGGTCGACCGAATGATCCCAGGTCGTGCTGCGCTGGCGGCGCAAGTCCCGCAAGCTGGGATAGAGATACCGCAAGCCACCGTGGTCGGAAGGACGATAGAAGAGGCTGGGGGCCACCGTCTCTGGAGACGCCTCGAGGAGGGAGTCGACCCGGGCATCGACGATGACCGCGATCGAGTCGGACGAATCGAAGTAGAGCGGACGGGTGCCGAGAACCTCCCGCAGGTAGCGGCGAGATTGGAAGGTTCGTAGGAGCCGGCCCAGCAGAGGGTCGTGAAGCGGATGTTCGGCCGGGGCGAACTGAAGGAGCCGGATACGGCTCGTGTCGGCGCGGAACTCGTTCCAGCGTTCGATGAAGCCGTAGGGGTCCCTTATGACGGGTGCGCCGAAGACATCGAACCCGGAATCATCATCCTCGTTCGTGGACGGGGTCTCTTCCGCGGAGATCTCGGCACTCGTGGACGGTGCTTCTTCCGCGGGGATCTCGGCGCTCGTGGACGGGATCTTTTCCGTGGGGCCACCGTCCGCGGGAGGACCATCCGATGCGGTTGGGGTAGCCGGCGGTGGTTGGTCGGCAGGCTGCGCATCCACGGTCTGGTCGGGGGGCTGATCCGGGGTCTGATCCGCAGAAGACAACGCATCAGGCACGGACAAGGAGTCGGCCACTAGGAGGGAGTCGGTGGCCAGCAGCGAATCAGCCACCAGCAGGGAGTCGGTAGCCAGCAGCGAATCAGCCACCAGCAGGGAGTCGGTAGCCAGCA
>CAZNJE010000018.1:59133-74958 GCA_964573295.1 uncultured bacterium
GCAGCGAATCAGCCACCAGCAGGGAGTCGGTAGCCAGCAGCGAATCAGCCACCAGTAGGGAGTCGGTAGCCAGCAGCGAATCAGCCACCAGCAGGGAGTCGGTAGCCAGCAGCGAATCAGCCACCAGCAGGGAGTCGGTGGCCAGCAGCGAATCAGCCACCAGCAGGGAGTCGGTGGCCAGCAAGGAGTCAGCCTCCGGCCCAACAGCGTCCACAACGGCGCGAGCCAGAAAGGGCGCTTCTGTGATCGTCCCGCAGAGCAAGGTCATGCCGGCTATGAATAGACAGACTCCCGTGACACGGGTCTTCATCCGTGCTCCAACCCCGCTCCGTGCTCGGTACTTAGGACATCAAGGTCGACCCCGGTGGCTCCTCCTGTTTATACTCGCCCACCGGCGTCGGGTTCTCGCCAATCCCGCCCGGGAATGGCATTCGGGGAACATGGCTAAATTACGCCGTGTATATAAGATCGGATCGGCCGCACACTACCCAAATCTGGGAGTTCGGTCAACTGAGGATGGCAGGCCATGGGTCTACTGGAACGACACATTCTGCGGGGACTCGCCCGCCCGTTCTTGATGGGCGTCTTCGTTGTCACTTTCCTCCTGAGCATGGACTTGCTCTTCGACTACCTCGACCTATTCCTAGGCAAGGGCATCGACCTGTGGACGGTGCTCCAGCTCTTCTTCCTCGGCTTGGGCTGGATGCTGGCCCTCTCGGTCCCCTGTGGCGTGCTGGTCGGCGTTCTCATGAACTATGGACGGATGGCCCAGGACAACGAGATCGTGGCCATCAAAGCATCCGGCATCAGCCCCGGGCGTGTGGTGCGTCCCGCGCTGTACGCCAGCGTGGTCGTCGCTGCCGGGCTCGTTCTCTTCCACAACAACGTGCTTCCGGACATGAACCACGCCTTTGCCAATCTCATGCTGAGCGTCAATCAAGCACGCCCCACGGTCGAGATCCGGGAGGGCGTCACGATCGACGACTTCCAAGGCTACAAGCTCTTCATCGGCAACCTCGACGACAGGACCAGTCGCATGAATGACGTTCTCATTCAAGACGCCAGCCGCCCCCATCAGCCCAATCGCACGATCCGGGCCAAGCGGGGCCATCTGGTCTTCGACGCGGCCCGAGGGGTATTGAACCTGCACCTCGAGGATGGGGAGATCCACGAAATCGGGGAGACCGGTCCCGCCGTCTACCGTAGACTGGATTTCGCTCACCAGACGCTCTCGATTCAGGGGGTGGCGCAAGCTATCGAGAAGGGCCGCAGGCGGTCTCGCGGTCAGCGCGAGATGAAGATCGGGATGATGCGCGAGAAGGTGGCCGAGCTCACGACCGAGTATGACCGCTACCGGAGCCAGAGTCGGGAAGCGCTGGAAGAGATGAGCCTCGAGTCGTTGGATCAACTGCCGGGCCAAACGCCGGATGCCCCCTGGCACACCCGACTGGCCCGGGCGGTCGGCCTATGTGAAGAGCCTCCCCCGGCTCCACCCGACAGCTTCTGGACCGCCGAGCACCGGCGTCTGGCCGACAGGGCCATGAGCGCCTCCCTGCGGGCCGCCTCGGCCGGCAAGAAGATCAACCAGTATGGGGTCGAGATTCACAAGAAGTTCTCGATTCCCTTCGCCGCCATCGTCTTCACCCTGGTCGGAGCCCCGCTCGGGGTACGGGCCCGCAGGGGTGGGCTCACGGCTGGATTCTTGAGCGTGGGATTCTTTGTTTTCTACTACCTCTGTCTGATTGGAGGTGAACAGCTTGCCGATCGCGCCTATCTTCCCCCCTGGCTCTCGATGTGGCTACCCAACATCGTGCTGGGCGCGATGGGGGTGTGGTTGATGATGCATATGGCCGAGGTGCCCTTGAGGCGCCGCCGCGCCCGGCCGGCCAGAGGTTAGGGATCCGATGCTGCGAATCATGGACCGGTACATCCTGCGGGAGTTTCTGCTCTACCTCCTGCTCGGTCTCTCCACCTTCGTCGGCATGTTTCTGGTCGTCGACCTCTTCGAGAAGATCGACACGTTCATCGACCACAAAGCCCGCGTCGTCCATGTCCTGACCTACTACGCCAACAGCCTGCCACTGATCATCATCCAGACCCTGCCGGTGGCCATGCTGCTGGGCTCGATCCTCTCCCTGGGCCAGTTGCGCAAGTTCAACGAGATCACCGCCATGCAGTCTTCGGGTCTCTCGCCGCTGCGCATCACCCGCCCGCTCTTGATCGCTGCGCTGCTGATCACGGTGGGCGCCTACATTGTCTCCGAGGAACTCGTGCCGGGCGCCTACCAGCGCCAGAAACACACGATGGATGTCCAGATCAAGAAGAAACACCCCAAGGGGGCACGCTCGCAACGTGACATCTTCTATATGGGCCGCGGGGGGCGTGTCTACATCGCACGCGAGTTCCGCCCGGCGCGCGAATCCATGGCCGATCTCTCGATCCAGAGCTTCGCCTCGGTGGAGGGCAAGCAGAGGACCACCGCGCGCGTCGATGCGGCCACCGCCTATTGGCACGACGGCCACTGGCAGTTGCAGAATGGTTTCGCGCGCCGGTTTCTGCCCGACAGCCTCTCGGCCGCCGGCGAGGTGGGCGCCGCGTTCCGTCGTTATGGAGACACGCGCCTCGAGGAGCGCCCCGACGAGTTCGCCGAGATCGAGAGCGATCCATTCAACATGAACCGGCGGCAGTTGAGCGAGTACATCGGCCGGATCCGCGACAGCGGCGCCCGCGTGACCCAGTACGTCACCGACTATCACCTGCGCGCCGCGTTCCCACTATCAAACTTCATCATGGTCTTGCTAGGCAGCTGCCTGTCACTGCGGATCATGCGGGGCACCTTGGCGCTGGGCTTCGGCCTCTCCATCTCCTTGGGATTCGCCTACTACGGCTTCCTGCGGGTGGGACAGGCGTTGGGGTACAACGGTGCGGTGACGCCATTGCTGGCAGCCTGGCTGGGGAACCTGGTCTTCCTGGTAATCGGAGCACTTCTCTTCTGGCGGGCCAATCGTTGATGAACCGGGGCCGGCGCGCGGCCCCTACCGCCGCGCCTGCCTACCGCCGCGCCTGCCTACCGCCGCGCCTGCCTACCGCCGCGCCTGCCTACCGCTCGGCGTCGGGCGGCACCACCTCGCTCAACGAGTCCGATCGCGACGCGGGCACCTCGGCCTCCCTGAGCATCGCTTCGGCCAGGTGGGTCGTGTAGTTGCCGCTCCGGAAGGCCCCGTTGCGAAGAACCTGGAGGTGGAAGGGAATGGTCGTCTCGATCCCCTCGACGATGAGTTCGCCGAGCGCGCGGCGCATGCGGGTCAGGGCTTCCTCGCGGGATGGGCCGCGCACGATCAGCTTCCCGATGAGCGAGTCGTAGTAGGGAGAAATGCGGTAGCCCGGATAGACATGGGTGTCCATCCGCACGCCCAGCCCTCCGGGTGGATAGAAGAACGCGACCTCTCCCGGGCAGGGACGGAAATGCTTGTTCGGATCCTCGGCGTTGATCCGGCACTCGATGGCGCACCCGGAGAGCGTGATCTCGTCCTGGCGCATCGGAAGCGGCTGGCCGTCGGCAAGCTCGATCTGTAGGCGGACCAGGTCGTACCCGGTGGCTTCCTCGGTGACCGGGTGTTCCACCTGCAACCGGGCGTTCATCTCCATGAAGTACATGTTCCCGTCGGCCGCGAGCAGGAACTCCATCGTGCCCAAACTCGAGTACCCCACCGCCTGCGCACCGGCCACCGCATGGGCGCCCAGACTGCGCCGGACTTCGTCATCCAGGGCGGGGCTGGGCGATTCTTCCACCAGCTTCTGGTGGCGGCGCTGGACCGAGCAGTCGCGCTCGAAGAAGTGCACCACGTTGCCCTGGCGGTCGCCGGCCAGCTGCACCTCGATGTGCCGGGGGTCGACGATGAACTTCTCCAGGTACAGATCGCCGTTCCCGAAGGCGGCCACGGCCTCCGCCGATGCCATGCGGAAGGCGGCTTCGAGTTCCTTGGAACGGTGCACCAGGCGCATGCCCTTGCCCCCGCCCCCATCCCGGGCCTTCAAGAGGACCGGATAGCCCAGCTCCTCGGCCAAACGACGCGCCTCGGCCACCGACTCGACGATGCCTTCGCTGCCCGGCGTGACCGGCACGCCGGCGGCGCGCATGACCGCCTTGGCCTGGGACTTGTCGCCCATCTTGTGGATCACCTCGGGACGCGGCCCGATGAAGCGGAATCCCGAGTTCTCGCACGCGTCGGCGAAACGGTGATTCTCGGCCAGGAACCCGTAGCCCGGATGGACGGCATCGGCACCGGTGATCTCGCAGGCGCTGATGATGCGCGTGACGTTCAGGTAGCTCTGCTGGCTGCTGGGCGGCCCGATGCAGACGGCCTCATCGGCAAGCTTGACGTGGAGCGACTCGCGATCGGCCTCGCTGTAGACGGCCACCGTGGCGATACCCAGTTCATGGGCGGCGCGGATGATGCGCACGGCGATTTCACCACGGTTCGCAACCAAGATCTTGCGAAACATCCCCCCCCCATCCAGCGGTGCTATTCGCCGCTCTCCTCCAACTCACCGGAACCAACTCACCGGAACCAACTCACCGGAACCAACTCACCGGAACCCGTGCCGCCGGCGCCGGGTCACGCGAAACGTTCCCACGGCTTGTCCGGATCGAGGCGGTTGATGTTGGCCGCGCCTCCTGCACCATCCGGCACTGTTCCTTCGGCATCGCCGGCGTCGCCATCCTCCGAGCCCTCTCCGTCCTCAAAGGCCTCCCACGTGCTGTCGCTGGTGGCGTGGATCCCCTTGATGCGGAGTTCGAACTCAGCCTGATTGGTGGCGTTGCGAAGAGCCTCTTCGAGCGTGATCAGTCTCTTCTTATACAACGCCATCAGCGATTGGTCAAAGGTCTGCATGCCGTACTGGCTGAATCCATCGGCGATCGCCGCTGGAATCAGGGACGTCTTGGCCGGATCGAGCACGTAGTCACGGACGGTCTCGGTGTTGATCATGACCTCGACCGCCGGAACCCGGCCATCTCGGTCGACCCGCGGGATCAGGCGCATCGAGATGACCGCCGCCAGGTTCGACGCCAAGAGAAAGCGCACGTCGTCATGCTGGTGCGGCGGGAAGAAGGAGATGATGCGGTTGATCGTTTGCGTGGCATCGGCCGTATGCAGGGTGCTCAAGACCAGGTGGCCCGTGTCGGCGGCCATCAGCGCTACCTGCATGGTATCGCGATCACGAATCTCACCCATCAGCAAGACATCGGGATCCTGGCGCAGAATGTGTTTCAGGGCGGTCAGGTAGCTGTCGGTGTCGAGGCCGACCTCACGCTGGCTGATGATCGACTTCTCGTCCCGATGAAGGAACTCGATGGGATCCTCGATCGTGATGATGTTCTTCGCCTCGCGCCGGTTGATGAGGTCGATCATCGAGGCCAGCGTCGTAGACTTCCCGGATCCGACCGTACCGGTCACCAGCACCAGGCCGCGCTTGCGGCCCGCCAGCCGGGCCACTGCCTCGGGCAGATTGAGATCTTCGAAGGCGGGGACACCGAGCGGCACGTGCCTGATCGCCATGGCGATCGTGCCGCGCTGGTAGTAGAAGTTCGAACGAAAACGTGCCAGGCCTTGGATGCCGAATCCGAAATCGATCTCGCGGTGGCGCAGGAACTCCTCCTGTTGCTCGGGCGAGAGGATCTGCCGGGCCAGGTCTTCCAGGTCCTTCTGCGACGGTGTGGAGACGTCGGTCAGCTCGAGGCTACCGTCGACGCGAATGGTCGGACGGGTGCCGACCTTCAGGTGAAGGTCCGATGCCCGCCGCTCGAGCATGATCTCCAGAATCTTACGAAATTCCACCCTCGGATTCTCCCCTTGGTCGGGCAGTTCTGCGAGGGCAGGCGGATCAGTCGGGACGAACCAGGAAGAGCGGCTGGTTGTATTCGACCGGCTCTTCGTCTTTCACCAGCGCCCTGATGACTGTGCCGCTCACCTCGGCCTCGATCTCGTTCATCAGCTTCATGGCCTCGATGATGCACACCACCTGCCCGGGCTCGACACGTTTGCCGAGTTCCACGTAGGCGCCGGCCGTCGGTGACGGCGACTGGTAGAACGTCCCGACCATGGGAGAGACAATCGGTACCAGGCCTTCCTCGCTCTCCTCCGGCGCCTGGGAGGCGCCCGGGGCCGAGGCGGGTCCGCCGACTGTCGCGCTCGCCGTTTCCCCCGCCTTGCCCGACGTCACAGCCGGCATCGGCCTCACAGGCGCCGCTGGCTGCGCGGGCGCGGAAACGAGCGACTCGCCCATGAGAGCCTGCCCATCGGTCGCGCGCGTCTTGGAGATCCGGACACTGTTCCAGAATCTCCGCACCTCCAGCTCGCCGACATCGCTGTTTTCGACGAGCTCGATCAGTCTCCTAATATCTTCGACACGCATGGGCTACCTCTCCAGGCTCTAGATACTTCCAGACATCGAATCACCGTGCCTGCGGGGGCTATTTGTTCACCCGCTCGATGTAGTCCCCGGTCCGGGTGTCGATCTTGAGCGTATCCCCGACGTCGATGAACAACGGGACCTGGACGGTGAATCCGGTCTCGAGCGTCGCGGCCTTCGTGGCTCCGGTGGCCGTGTCGCCCTTGACGCCCGGCTCGGTCTCGCTGACGGCCAGCACGACGTGCGGCGGCACCTCGACCAGAAACGGCCGGCCGGCGCGCGTCATGATCTTGACCGTGTCGTTTTCCTTGATGAACTGGGCGGCCTCGCCCACCACGTCCTTCGAGACCGCGAACTGGTCGTAGGTCTCCTGGTCCATGAAATGGTAGAGGTCGCCGTCGGCGTAGAGAAACTGCGTATCCGTCCGTTCCAGACGGACCTCGTCGATCTTCTCGCCGGCCCGGAAGGTCTTCTCCAGCACCGCTCCGCTCAAGACGTTCTTCAGCTTCGTACGAACGAACGCCCCGCCCTTGCCCGGCTTGACGTGCTGAAACTCGACCAGCTTGAAGACTACACCATCAAGCTCGAGGATCATGTTCGTACGGAAATCCGCTGTGGAAGCCATCTCTCATTCTCTCCGCTTGTTGTCGCCCCGCACCGCGGCGGGGACCCTCCCCTCCCAGCACCCTCCCGCCCGCCGGCATCGCGGCGCGCGCTACCCGGGGCGCGGCTGCATTCGATTCTCAGCGGAGCCAACCTAGCAGATGCCGCGACCCGTGTCAATCGGCCTGGAACTTCAACTGCAACTGATGCAACGACTTGCGCAAGCAAGTGCCGGCGGCGGATCAGGAGGTGCCGCCAACCGGTTCCCGAACTGGCTCCCGAACGGGCTCCCCAGTCACTTCCCCGGTGTGCTCTAGCGTGCGGGCGATGGCCTCCAGCTTCCGCAAGAGGGGGATCTTGTCACCCGGCGGATTGAAGACGGCCATGTCGATCAGGTACAGACGGCCGCCCTCGTGGAAGGCGATGAGCTTGAAGAGCCCTCCCATCGGCGGCTCGAGGTTCTGGTAGAGTCCGAAGACCTCGAGCGCTTCGTGACCCGTGAATGTGCGCCGGCGGACCTCGGACCGCGAAGCGTCGATTTGGTCGCCTCCGTAGTAGCGCTCGGTCAGCTTGTCACGCAACCCCATCGCCAGGTTCGGATCGAGCGACTCCTGCGTCTGCTCCTGATAGTAGACGAAGAGCCACAACATCGCGCCATTGGCCTCCATGGTCTTGATGCGCATGAAGCGGTTCTCGGCCTGCCATTCCACGACGTAGTCCTCGGGAATCCTCAGGCGGTAGCCAAGCGCTCGCTCGATACCATCGACCATCGCGGTCTGCTCGCCGCCGAGAAACATCGTCTTGGTGAGCCCATCGATCACGTGATCTTCGTAGCGCTCGACGATCGCCTCCCCCTCACGCTCGATCAACGCCCTGACGCTCGCCTTCGAGGGCGCGTGGACGAAGAGCACCGTCTGGCCGTCGGCCCACACGTCTTGCGTCAGGAGGTAGCCGGCCATGGGTCCGGCCTCGTGTCCGGCCTCGTGTCCAGCCTCGTGTCCAGCGGCGTGTCCGGCGCCGTGTCCGGCGCCGGTGAGGATTGCGTCGACACGCTCGTCTCCGAAGATGCGCCGGGCCGTGCGGGTCCCCCAGGTAGGTTCGGCAAAGTCGGATAGTATGATCAAATTGCGCCAATCCCGGCGCGTCTCAAATCCGGACGAGTCGGTACGTTCAACGCGAAAACGGGCTTCGGGACGCAGCGGTGTTTCGATCTTGTGTCCGAAGAGCCCGCGCACGAGGGCGGTCCGATCGTCACCGACCGGGAAGTCGGTGACGAGGGTGAGGTCCTGGTTGGGCCCCACGGCGGCCGAGAACGACCCGGTACAGCCGGACCAAGCAAGCCAGACCAGCGCGGGCACCGCGAGAAGCCAGGCGGCTCGCCGCGGCCAGTTCTGTTGCGTATCCAACCGGATCATGCCACCTCCTAACAAAACGGGATGTCAAACCTGCATTTCCCCATTCGCCCGCGCGAGGGGACGTCGTGTGATGGGTGCTAGCCTACGGCAGGTTGGGAGGAACGTCTAGCGGCCCTGTGCCCCGGACAGTGAATCGGCCAGGACGGATTCGCTCGGGGCGGAGGCCGATTGCAGCTTATCGAGCCGGCGGCGGAGCATGTCGGCGCGGGATTCTAGGCGGCGGATCTCGCTGGCCACTGACCGCACGTCGGCCTCGAGCTGGCGTTTGGCGCTGATGAAGAGCAAGGCGGCATCCCGGTCGCCCAGTACCAGGCGTACGGTGCGCGGCCGCCCGTCGCGCAACAGGTCGATCTCGACCTTCTCACCGTGGGGCATCGCCTCGAGCCGGCGAGTCAACTCGCTGGCCGTGCGGATCGGTTCGTCCTTGAAGCGGACGATGTGATCGCCTTCGAGAATGCCGTAGCGCTGGGCCGGGCTTTCAGGCAACACCTCGGTCACGACGATGCCTTTGGTCAGATCCCCGTTACCCTCTGCCTGGCGGTGGGTGCGCACCCCGAGAAACCCCCGGCGGGGACGCTCGCCACCTTCGATCTCCATGACGGCCTCCCTCACCCGCTCGGCGGGCACGATGACGCCGGCCTCGTGGGGCAGACGCCGGGAGGAGGCCAGGTTGCGCTCGCCAGCCACCACGCCGCTGATCAGCCCGATCCAGTCACCGCGCAGGTTCACCAGCGCGCCCCCCCCGTTGCCGGGGTAGATGGGCGCCGTGATCCGCCACAGGTATCCGCGGCGGTTGCCGAAGTGCGTCTCGATGCGATCGATCGCGTCGGCCTCGGCCAGGGTCAGGGATGGGGCGCCCGGCGTCGTGCCGCTCCAGGGGCCGTAGGCGACGGCGGCCACCCAATTGGGCAGCTCATCTCTGGTGCGCTCGGGCATCCTCAGGAAGGGAAAGCCGTCTCCGCGCACCAGATTCAGGACGGCCACGTGGGTGGCGACGTCCATGCCCTTGTAGACGGCCGGGATGACCTCGCCGGAAGGGAAATGCACGGTAATGCTATCACCGGGCTGGGCGGCCATGGCAGTGGTGACGACACACCCATGTTCGCCCAGTACGACGCCGGAGGCAATCAGGCGGTTGTAGGTCACGCGCGGAGGCACGTCCAGATCGACAGCCGGGTAGCTCACGCGGGTGCGGTAGCTGACCACGCTCACCACCGATGGACTGACCCGGTCGTAGAGCTTGCTCAGTCCATGCTCCAACCAACAGTTGTAGCCGGTGGGAGGCTCACCCGTCGGAGAATCACCGTCCGGGTGAGGCCGGTAGGGCACGGAAATCGGATCATTGGATTGGGCCGCCGGAGGTCCGGTGATCGCACCGACCCATCCTGCGATCAGAAGGATCACCAGGACGGTTCGCCACAGCGAGCGCAGGGCGCTGAACCTGGGGCCGATCCTAGAAGGTGATGTAGACGTCACTCTGCGAATCCCTATCGCCGCTAACCTGCCGTCCCACATCGCTCCCTGCAGGGACCAATCCACGGTTGGGATCCCGGACGAAGGGCTCGATGATGAACTCCTCGCTGACATCCTCGCCCTGGTCCAGATGACTCAGATCGATATCCGAGAACGGTCCGGAAACCCCGGTAGCCAAGAGCTCATCCTCTCCGGCCAACACCTCGCCCACCGGATCGGTGGTCGCCATCTGCGAGCCCATCTGGACCCCCCGACCAGGCGCGACCCCGTCTTCGGCAGAGCCGCCGAAGCCGATCAAGAGTCCTACCCCCAGCCCCAAGGCCACACCCATCGCCGGCCGCAGCCACATCGAACTCCAGGCGGCGCGCAGCCAGTCGGTCCAGGAGGCCCGGCCCGGCTCAGCGTAGCCGCCCAGGTCCTCGTAGGCCTCACCCACTGCGCCGCTGGCCTCGGCCTCGGCGATCCGGGCCTGGACCGCAGCCAGGAAGGATTCTCCCGGATCCGCTTCGGGCAGGCCGTGCAGTAATCCGACCAGGCACTGGAGTTGCTCCTCCTCTTCCGCGCAATCCTTGCACTGGACGAGATGGGCTTCCAGATGTTCCTCCTCCTCGAACGTCAGGTCGCGATCGAGGTGGGCTGACAGACGACGTTTGGCTTCGTTGCAATTCATTGTGCCGGCCTCCGCTTGAGTATGGGCTCCAGCATGTCCTTGAGTTGATTCCGGGCTCGGTTGATCCTGCTGCGGACGGTTCCGCCCGGTATGTTCAGGACCAACTCGATCTCCTCGTATGTCAATTGCTGCACGTCCCGCAGCAAGATGACCTCTCGGTACTTCATCGGCAACTTGTGGATGGCAGCCATCACGATCTCCTCGACCTGATGCTGATGAGCTGCACTCTCCGGTCCAGGTGTCTTGTCCGCGAGGAAAGCTCCCGAGTCACCGGTGGCCTCGAGCAGGCTGTCGAGGCTCATGACTCCCTTCAGACGGGATTTGCGCCGGATCTCATTCTTGGCCAGGTTGGCCGCGATCGTGTAGATCCACGTGCTGAAGCGCCCGCTCCGGCGGTAACGCTTGCGGTGCAGGTAGACCCGCAGGAACACCTCCTGCGCGATCTCGGCCGCTCGGTCCCGGTCATAGATGAACCGGTGAACGAGATTCGTGACCTTGCCTTGATAACGCTTCACCAGCTGAGCAAACGCAGCCTCGCTTCCCTCGACGATCCTCTCCATGAGGTCCTCGTCGGGAAGCTCGGATAGCCGAAGCGCCGGTTTGGTTTCCTCCGCTGGCATATCCCTCGCTTCGCCTGAATCTACCCTGGCTGGGCCGGATGGTTCCGATTCCTGGTTCGGACGGGTGCCGGTTTCTGGTCCGGACCGCGAATCTTTATCCTCGCTCGCTCGCTTCTTCTGCGGCGACATGACTACCTCTCGTCCCCAAGACTCATGAGAAAATCGCTTAGCGCCGCGTCCCTGGGATTCCACTTGAGGCCAAGCTCTAACACTTCCTGGGCTTCGGCGATCCGGCCCAACTCCAGGATGACCTGCGCCAAATGGCGATAGATTTCCGGATGCCGCCCGCCGGAGGCAATGGCGCGATTCAACCATTTCTCGGCGCGGTCCAAATCGCCCCTTTTGTACCAGAGCCAGCCCATGCTGTCGAGGAATGCCGGGTTCTCGGGTTGGGATTTCAGGGCCTGCCCGATCAGTTTCTCGGCTTCATCGAGCCGGGTGCCCTGCTCCACCCAGAGGTAGCCGAGGAAGTTGAGCGCCTCGGGATGCTGGGAATCTCGATCGAGGATCTCCCGGGCCATCCCAGCCGCCTTCTCCAGCTCACCGGCCGCTTCCAGAAAACCGGCGTACTCGAGCTTGATGAGGTCATTCTCGGGATCCTGCTCGAGCGCCGTCCGAGCGAAGGCAAGCCCACGATCCCAAGCTTGGAGCTGTCGGCACAGCGCGGCCGCCAGCAGGGCCGGCTCCGGATCGCTCTCGTCAAGTGCAAGCCAACGTTCCACATAGGTCAGAGCATCCGCCGACGCGCCCTGCTCGGCCAACACGTATCCAGCCACCCTCCAGCCCTCGATGGCTTGCGGCTCGATGTCGGTGAGCTGGCGGGCGGCCGTGAGCGCCGAGTCAGCATGGTCCTGCGCATAGTGGATGCGCATGCGCCAGAGCGTGGTAATCGCCGGCGCGATGCCAAGCTGGTCGGCCTCGTAGATCAGGTCGAGCGCCTCGTGGATCTGCCCCTGCCGATAGGCCACGAGGCCCAGCTGCAGCACCGGCAGCGGGTCGTCGGGGTGGCTCCCCCGCAAGGTCGCCAGCTCAGCGGCGGCAGCATCCCACTGCTCGGCCTCCATGAGCAGCTCGATCAGGCGCCAGTGGTTGTGCTTCTCATCCGGCAGCTTCCGCGTGAGCGCCTGGTAGAAGCGGATGAGCTCACCGTGTCGGCCGACCTGCTTGAGCAGGGTGGTCATCTGCTCGCGCAGCTTCGGGTACTCGGGTGAGATCTCTAAGATCGCCCAGTAGTCGGCGATCGCCTCATCGTAGCGGCCCAGCCGAGTGTAGAAGCTGGCGCGCCGCTCGAGCAGCTGCGGAGACGAAGGGCTCTTCGCCACCAACAGGTTGATCGTCTCGAGCGCCTCTTCGTAGCGGCGCAACCGTTCGAGCAGGTTGGTGAGGATCGACAGATTCCGATAGCTGGAATCGAGATCACCGAGCCGGCTGAGATAGGGCACGGCGTCGGGGAGCTTGCCGGTAGCGAGCAGACCGGCCCCGGCGGCCCAGAGCGCATCGGTGTTGAGGGTATCGAGCTCGGCCGCACGACGGGCCAGCTGCGCGGCTCGCTCGGGTTGGCGCATTTCGAGGTAACAGGTCGCCTGGCGGGCCAGGAGCTCGGCATTCTCGCCAGCGATCAGCTCCACCGACTGGTAGGCCCGCAACGCCTTCTCCAGATCACCGGCTTCCTCGGCCTGCAGGCCCATGCAAAATTCGGTCCACAGCTCCGTGCGGGCAACCACCGAGTCGGGAACCTCTTGCGGCGAGCCCGCGCGATCCAGCAGGTCGGGGTAGAAGGACGTGGAGGCGTCCGCCGTTCCCATCAGCGCCGGCCACATCAGGGCCGCCATGATCGCGATCGACAGAGCTACGATGGTGGGCGCGGCGGCCGTCACGGCCGAGGCCGCGGCAGCCCGAGCCGCAGCCCGAGCCACAGCCGCAGCCACAGCGCTTTGGGCTCCTGGGCTCCCGCGCGAGCCGGTTGTGCAGCCCGGCGCCGGCAGGCAGCCCGAGGTCGGCGTGCGGCCCGGCGCCGGCCCGATGTTCCAACCTAGCCGGCAGTCCCACACCGGCTCGCGGCGGGGTGCCCGCTGGCCGATCCCGCCCATTGTGCCGTAGTTCCTATCCACGCTTATCTGTATGCGCCCGATCGGCATCGCCATCCATCCTATCTCCCGGGCTTCCCGGCACCCCAGAATGGGGCGCGGCGCGGGAACCAGCGTTCTCGGCATCCGTACTAAGGAGATGCATGCTAACAAACATAGCGTACCTAAGGCATACCTTCTCGCCCCAATCTCGGGTCCCGATCCTAAATCGAACGTGCCCGCACCCGTCGCCGTGCCTGGCAAGACGACCAGAGCCTGTTTTGACACGGACTGCGGTCGATACGTATACTAGCGGTGGACCGAAGGGAGGAGGCACGCATGGATCACACGGTTCGAAAACAACCGGGTTGGGCGCTAGCGGCCGCGATCGGCTTGGCCGTCTTGCTGGGAAGCGCTAGCGGCTGCTATACGATGCTGCGTCATCCCAGTCCAGACGAGGGCTTCGCGGCCGTGGAGGACGCGCGGTGCCAACGCTGCCACGACGACGGACAGGGTGAGGGCGGTGACGTCAACTCATGGATCGACTACTACGCCTACTCCAACTCGCCCTGGCTCAATTACTATGCCTCGCCATGGTGGCACGACACCGAGTGGGTTCTCCACCCCATCCCTGCTCCGGCGCACACGTACGATTCGGCAACTGGAGACGCCGCCAGCGCATCGCGCTCGAGTGACACCGGCGACGGGGAGGCTGCCGCTGACGGAGGCCGGTTGACCTGGAGCCGGCGGATCATGGCCGATGAGCCCTCGCCCCACGATCGCATGGATCGCTCAACGAGTTCTTCGGCTCCGATCATCTCAGCTCCGAACCCGGCCCGAGGTGCCGGCGCGGGCGGGCCGCCGGTGACGGTGACCCGCGACACGGACTCCGAGGACCAGTCGCCCGGCGAGGAGAAAAAACTGGATCGGAGCAAGAAGGGACGGGCGATTCGCCGTTAGGCGCGGACGCCCCGGTATTGGATCCCGCCGGTCACCGGTTCAGATCGCTGGAAGCGATCACTGGTTCCGGCCACCTGTTCCGGTCACCGCTTCCGGTCACCGGCTCCAGTCACCGGCTCCAGTCGCCGGTCCCAGTCCCCGGGTGCCGGCCAGGCCCCGTGGGGACCTCACCCCATCATCCCAGGAAGGGTAAGGAACAGGATGAGATCGTTCTTCGCTGTGTGGGCTGTCATCGTCTCGGCCAGTTTCATCGGAATCGGCAGACCCCAAGCCCAGGAAGACCTGTGGGTCCCCGATCTACCGCTCACCCGCAACACGGGCATTTCCGCCCGCGCTCTCGGCATGGGGGGAGCCTATCTGGCCGTTTCCGATGACGGCGCCGCCCTGCGACACAATCCGGCAGGTCTGGCCCGCATCGGACGGATCGAGTTTGCCGCGTCGTTCATCGACCGGGCCATCGACATGAAGACCACCGATCATGGCTCCCAGGCCATCACCGACATGACCAAGATGCGCATCGCGGGCCTCTCGTTCGTCTACCCGTTTCCGACCTATCGGGGCAGCATGGTGATGGGTCTTGGTTACCATGTACCCCACATCTTGGACCGCAACTACATCCGGGCCGGGGAGGCGCCCGAAGGTTGGCGCGAAGAGGAACTTTTCGACGAGGGCACCGTCGGCGAATGGAGTTTTGGCCTGGCGATCGATGTGGCGCCGAAGGTATCGATGGGATTCCGCCTCACCCGCATCTACGGGAGTCGCTTCCGCGACTGGAGATTCGAGAACGCCGAAGTGACCCCAGCCTGGCACGAGACCAGTGATCTCACCGTTTCGGGTTACACCGCGAGTGGGGGGGCTCTGATACAGATCCTTCCAACCACCCAGTTGGGACTCGTCCTGGACCTGCCCCGATGGCTGCACAACGAAGTCGAAACGACGTATGAAGACGGCTCGATCGGCGTGGCCGAGGACGACATGACCTTGCCCTTCAGTCTAGGGGCTGGAGTGGCGAGCCATTTGAAGAATCTTCTGCTCACTGCGGACGCCCGCATGACCGACTGGACCCAGATCGACTACGAGGGTCCGATGCGCTACGCCGACGAGAGCGGCCAACGTCAGCAGGCCTACCGACGCACCTGGGACATCCATGTGGGAGCTGAATACCTGTTGGATCTGAGCGCCGATCTACCGTTGCGGCTGCGAGCCGGATTCGCCATGGAACCGGTTCCCTACGAGGCCGTCTTCGAGGACATCGATTTCCCATCACCGCAGGGCGAAGGCGTACCCGTCTACAGCGAAGGCACCTTCGATCCGGACCGGCGCTACTTCACCTTCGGTGCGGGGACGTTGCTCGCCCAGTCGATGACGATCGATATCGCCTACGCGACCGGCACGTTCACGCGCGAAGGCGACACGCTGGTGGAGAAGGAAGAGGAACGGCGGGTCATGGTAACGGCCGGATTCCGGTTGCAGTAGCCGCGAGGGCTAAGTCAGCTTCCCCAACCGCGCCAGCACCGGCAAGAAGGTAACGTGGGCGCCGGGATGAGTTGCCGGAGTGGGACGCCGGAGTGGGACGCCGGAGTGGGACGCCGGAGTGGGACGCC
>CAZNJE010000019.1:0-32694 GCA_964573295.1 uncultured bacterium
CGGAGATTTCGAACAGGCGGCGCGGTCTCTTCGACAATCCGGATATGGCGGCGATTCTCTTCCACAATCCGCACCTGATGTGAACATCTCCGGCATTCTCGGCATGTCCGGCCCGCAAGCGGCAGAGAATTCGGACAATGGCGATTCTCGGCCTCACATCGAAGACCCCGGCCCCATGCCAGACGATCTCCTGCGCATCCCCGGATTCATTTCCGAGGTGATGGACTACTGCCTGGAGACCGCGCCCTATCCGAATCCGGTCATGGCCTTCTGCGGCGCTCTCTCGCTGCAGGCGTTCCTGGCCGGGCGGAAGGTGCGCGATCCTGGCGACAACAGGACGAATCTGTATCTTCTCGGCCTCGCCCACAGTGCGGCTGGCAAGGATTGGCCCCGCAAGATCAACACACGGATTCTGCATACTCTCGGCCTGGCGGATGCCCTCGGCGACCGCTTCGCCTCAGGCGAAGGCATACAGGACGCGCTGTTCATTACACCATCAATGCTGTTTCAGACCGACGAAATAGACGGCATGCTGCAGCAGATCAGCAAAGCCCAGGATGCGCGGCACGAAAACATCATGGGGACATTGCTGACGCTCTATTCGTCCTCGAATTCCGTATTCCCCATGCGCCGGAAGGCCGGAAAGGAGTCATCGGGAGCTATCGACCAGCCGTGCCTCACCGTATTCGGCACCGCGATCCCCAACCACTATTACGAGGCTCTCTCGGAGCGGATGCTCACCAACGGCTTCTTTGCCCGAATGATCATCCTTGAAAGTGGCCCGCGCTGCACCGGGCAGGAACCGACCATCAAGGACGTTCCGCCACGGGTCATGGCCATCGCCAAGTGGTGGGCCGAGTTCAGCCCGGGCTCAGGGAATCTCCAGAGCTGGCATCCCATCCCTGTCGTGGTCCCGCATGACGATGACGCCAAGCGCCTGCTCGTGGAGACCCGGGAACAGGCAGAAGCCGAATACGCGGAGGCGGAGGCTGCGCCTGCGCCTGCGCCTGCGCCCGCGCCCGCGTCGGAGCCGTGAGCGGCGAGGGCGGCTCGTCCACCCGGCGCCGGCTCGGGGCCTCTCGCCGCGCCACCCAGTTCCTCCCGCATCAGCAACGCTTGAGCCACGATCTCCTGTGCCGTGAGGTTACGCAGCCACCCCATCGCGCCGGTTGCGCAGAAGCGGCACCCGTAGGCGCAGCCCACCTGGGTGGAGACGCAGATCGTATCGCGGCCCTCGGCCCGGATGAGGACGGTCTCGATGCGTTGCTGGTCGGCCAGCGCCAAGAGCAGCTTGACCGTATCGCCCGACTCGGTCTGCGTCCGCTCCAGGATCTCGGGCCGGTCGAGCGAGCAGGTCTCGGCCAGGCGTCGCCGCAGGAGCTTGGGTAGATTGCTCATGCTATCGAAATCCCCAACACCGCGTCCGTGGATCCAGGAGGTCAGTTGGCGGACCCGGAAACTGGGCTCGCCGGCGAGTTCGGGCAATTGAGACAGCTCGGCGGTGGACAGACCCACCAAGTTTCGAGACGAAGTGGACACGAGTAATCCCTTTCCATCGGTTGTGTCCTTGAGAGCCGATTTGCAGACGGATGAGTCGATCTGCAGACGGTCAACTGACATCTTAGTATTGAGTTGGATAACTCGTTTCGAGCCAAGGGATGTCTGGATTCCACCCTTGTCAGCCATGGGGGCTGCGCACGGAGAATCAAAATCCTCGAGGGCGCAGCATGAAGAATAGCGCCCCGGAAGGCCGGGGAACAGCACCATCCCGTCCGCGACCTCCATCCCTGACTCCGGTCCCTGACTCCGATCCCTGACTCCGGTCCCTGACTCTGATTCCTGACTCCGATCCCTGACTCCGATCCCTGATTTCCATCCCCAGGATGGAATTCCTCCCGCCCCGAGGTGTAGACGGGGCAGGAAGAAGCGCGGACCCGACGTTTCAATCGGGCGTTGCAACCCGGCGTTTCAACCCGACACTTCAAAGGGAAAGGACGGGATTGAGCCATTTGGCGACGTGCCTGCCTTGACAATACCTAGGTTCAGTCTATAATGAACTTAGGCGGGATTCCCGCGAAGCCGACATCCCTCGCATCACGGTAACGGGTTCATTGAATGGGATATCGGGGGCTGTCCCGCGCGCCCGTCGTCAGGAGGTCCATCATGTGTAGGCGGATTCTACGTCCAGGGCAGGTGCCGCTGTTGCACCTCTTGCTTGGAGTCGTTCTCTTCTCCGTCCTTGCCGCACCGGTCGGGGTGCTGGCCGATCCGGCGGACCCAGCCGACCCACCTGACCCAAACGATCCGGTGGTGGGCGGTGGAGAACCCGACGATCCCGGTGATGAGGTCCGAGGAGGCGCGGGGGGATCCGGAGACGGAGATCCCGATGATCCAATCATTGACGTTCCGGAGATGCACAACTATGTGATCTGGCTGATGCTGCTGTTCACTACCTACCTCCCGTAAGGAAGGGAGAGTTTCCCCCACCATGAACAGGGGCGAAGAGCACAAGAACGGGAGAAACCCTAGCGGGCCCCACACATCCCCCGCTCCCGTTCCCGACGACGGCCTGGTGCAAGGGCCGAAGGAAGTAGAACGTCTCGTTCAGATCGCCTCCTTGCACCTCGCCGCCGACAATGCAGTCGCCGCGCTCGAGTGCCTCGAGCGGGCCGAGTCACACCTTTCCGATCCCGCCGCCTTGCCGGCAGTGGCGGTCGATCTCAAGCTTCGCAAGGCCGATTGCTTTATGAAGCGCGGCGACTTGGCCGCGGCACTGATGGAAGTCGAAGCAGCGCTAGAACTCGCCCCGGTCGATGAGGAGCCCATCCTGCGCGGCATGGCCTTGGTGCGCGCGGGATCGATTCGCGTCAGCTTGGGGGACTATGATGCCGCGCTCGAGGCTTGTCAGGCCGCGGAAGGGCTTCTCAAACCCACCGCCGAGCACCAGCTCCTGGGTCGCCTGGGCTTGCTGTTGGGCACGATTCACATGCGGCGCGGCAGTGTCCGCGCCAGCCAGGAGTGCTTCGAGAGCGCGCTGTTCTCCTATCGCCGGATCGATCATCCCTACGGTATCGCCTCGGCGCTCAACAATCTCGGTATCCTACTGAAGAACGGTTCCCGGTGGGCGGACGCCCAGGACTACCTCGTGCGGGCCATCGCCGTCAGCGAGGAGGCCGGACACTACGGTCTGCTGGCGTCGCTGAACGCCAACCTGGGCATCCTCTACACGAAGCTGTGTGAGTGGGAGGCGGCGCGGCGCCATCTCTCCCGCGCCGTAACGATCCACAAAGAGGTGGGCAACACGCTCTCGCTCGTGCGAGCCCGCCTGGCCTTGGGGCACCTTTATCGGCGTCAGGGCCAGGTGGAGTTGGCCGCCAGCGAGTATGTCGAGGCCCGTCGGCTTGCCGAGGAGCACGCCTACGGGCGCGAGATCGTCCTGTGCTTCGAGGCCGATGCCGACCTCTTGGTGACGGCCGGACGATTCTCGGCCGCGCGGGATCTGCTGCTCCAGGGTGTCGACTTGGCGCAAGGGGTGGCCCCCGACGGTGACCTGCTGCCCGAGCTCGAGCGCCGGCTGGCCGCGATCGCCGTTGCGAGCGGGGAACCAGTTCAGGGTCGCCATCTCGCGTTGCGCGCCGCCCGAGCGGCCCGGGCGGTCGGCGACGAAGCCGAAGCGGGTGCGGCCCTTCGTGTGCTGGGTGAGGCCCTGGCCGCCCAGGGACGGCATACGTCCGCCGAGCGGGTGCTCGCCCGTGCCGTGAGCACGTTGGCCGAGACACCCGAGCGCTTCGAGACCAGCCTGGCCGAGGCGGCCTATGCCTGCCAGATGGCGCGCGCTCGGGTACAGGCGCGGGGCGGGAGCCGCAAGGAGATTCGCCGCCGCACGGTGGATCTGCTTCAGCGCAGTTGGTCATTCATGGTATCGATCGAACGGCCCGACCGGGCGGCCGAGTGCCTTGCCGATCTGGCAGAGATCCGGGTGCTCTACGGCGACTTCGATGGGGCCTCGCGCGACCTGGCCCGCGGTCACGCCCTAGCGGAGAAGGCCTTGCGCAGCGATCTGGCGAAGCGACTCGAGGCCATCCGGACCCGGCTCGAAAGCCGCAGCGCCGAGTCGGCGGTGCTCTCGGTTCCTGAAGCGGAGATCGTTCGCGACTGGGGCCGCATCTTCACCGAGGGCGGTGACGTCGAGAGCCGCTTGTCGAGCATGTTGCAGTTCGCCATGGATCGCCTCGACAGCAGCTCGGCCATTCTGGCCGCTCCGAGTGCGGACTGTGAGAACCTCGAGGTGATAGCCGTCGTCGGCCAGCATAAGGCGCAGGCGAAGTCGATCCTGTGCAGCGTTCGGCCGCACTTGGATGCGCAAGGTATCACGCTCGCATCGCAGCTCGATCGCGATCCGCGGTTTGCCAAGCAGGCCGAGCGTTCGATGCGTGACGTCCATGCCCTGGCCGCGCTAGGACTGCCGCTGCCCGAGGGGCAGGGGGTGGCCTACTTCGACCGCCGTGGTGAGCGGCGGGAGCCCTACGGGCGGTCCGACTTGCGTGTGGTCAGCGTATTGACCAGCTTGCTCGGTCTGGGTGTGGTTCAACTGCGGCGCGAACAAGAAATCGCCCAACGGCGACTGGCTCAGGAGGATGCGTCGCAGCAGGGACCGTTTGCCGAGTTCATAACGGTAGACCAGCGGATCCGCCGCACGTTCGCAGACCTGGAACGCGTGGGCGATTCCACCGCCAGCATTCTCGTCCTGGGGGAGACCGGGACCGGCAAGGGCCTGCTCGCTCGCTGCATTCACAGAGCTTCCCGGCGTCGCGCGGGACCGTTGATCACGGTCAACTGCGCTGCCATACCCGAGACGCTGCTCGAGAGCGAGCTCTTCGGCCACAAGCAGGGTGCGTTCACCGGCGCCACCAAGGACAAGACCGGTCTCTTCGAGGCGGCGAACGGCGGTACGCTCTTCCTCGATGAGATCTCGCGCACGAGTCTCGCCATTCAGGCGAAGCTGCTGCACGTCCTCGATACCCGCGAGGTTCGGCCCGTGGGCGCCAATCGGGGGCGTGAGGTCGACGTGCGGGTGATTTGCGCAACGAACACCAGCTTGAAGGAAGCAATCCACCAGGGACGTTTCCTGGAGGATCTCTATTATCGGCTCAGCGATTTTGTCGTCGAGCTGCCACCGCTGCGTAAGCGTGACGGCGACGTCCCGTTGCTTCTCGATGCGTTCTATGCCGATGCGTGCGGGGAGATGGGTCGCCGCCCGCGCGGCATGGCCCAGGAGGTTCGCGGGCGGCTGCTGAAGCATCCGTGGCCGGGAAACGTCCGGGAGCTGATGCAGGTCGTGCGGCGTCTGGTCGCCCTCAGCGAGGACGGCGAGGCCATCGGTCTCGATTCACTGCCGACCGATATCCGAGGCGCCGACCACGGCGTTTCGGCATCGGTGGCTTTCGAGCAGTTTGTGGGCGTTGGCGCCGAAGTCCGGGGCGGACGTCCGTCTCAGGAGAGTGGAGTTCACGCTGACGGTCCCGGTGAAGAGGGCAGCATCCTGAAGAACCAGATGGCCCGGCTCGAGCGCCGTTTGATCTCCGAGTCGCTTGCCGCCTGTGACTGGAACCGTTCGCGTGCCGCCCGGCAGCTAGGCATCAGCTACCCCAATCTGCTGGCTAAGATTAAGCTCTACGGCTTGATGCCCCCCCGCTAGACCACCCGTCCGGCGATTCCGATTCTGTCCTTTTGTTATAAAATCATTTTATGTTTGTAACTTCATGCGGGATGGCGCATTGCGATGTGTACAACCGTAAAAAGAAAGCTAGTTGATAGTCGCTCCCGATGTGGACTCGTGCTTCGCCCATAGCCCTCGACAAGGCCGGTCTCGCAATGTCCTTTCAAGCAAGACGTTACAGTTGGGCTGCATGTGGAGCCGTTGCCGCGTCTTTCTGGCACAGTTCCTGCTTCTATGGATGGACGGAGGGGGGAACCTCCAGGGAGATCAATAAGGACCGAAGGGCCAGCTCAACGCTCCGCGACACAGTTTGGGGGAAACGGTTGCGGGGTGCCTTGGTCCCAGGTTTGAGAGGAGCGGTAGACCAGGGGGGTGTCAGACCAGAACATGGGGGGATGTCGAGGCTGTCCCGGAACTTGGTCGCACCGCTCCACTCTCGATCATGGGCTCGTCGCTAGCCGGCGAGCCCATGCTCATTTGTCCCGCAGGGCGGGATGATCCGTTAGGCCGGATGGTCCGTAAGGCCAGATGATCCATTCGACCGGATCGTTCGTGGGGCCTGATGCGTTCATCGGTCGAGTCGCCGGGACCGATGATCTCTGGAGGTTCCCTCGCTTCAGGGCATTCGGCATAAACCTCCGCCGTTGCGCCACAGCTGCCTCAGCTGCCTTGCTGCAAGGAGCGAGGAGCCCGCCGGCCCATCCCCGGGTCGGCGGGCTTTGTCTTTTTCGCGGCGCAATCTGGGGGCCGCGATCGTGGCGCCCACCCTGGATATCCACCCTGGATTGCATTTGGGCCCTACGTGAAGCAGGATGCCCACATTGGGGTATGACAAGTAGATAGAACTATCGAGATCCAGATAGATCGAAAAGATGGATCGAATCGAACGCTTAAGGTGAATGGATCCAGTGGATAGACCAAACGGCGAAGCCGATTGGATAAACCGGGAGAGAGACCGGGAGGGGCGGCAAGCTGAGGCGTTGAGCTGAGGGAATCTCTGGCAGCCGTCGGTGACATGACACTCAGCCGGAGTTTTGGGAGGAGATCGCCATGACAAGGTCCCAGGTTGATCGAAAGGCGAAGAGCGCGGTCAAGCGCGCTGTGGCCAGGACCAACGCGGCCAGGCGCCCGGTGGCCACGCCCAACGTGGCCGCGCATGAGGTGGCTGCCGGCAGTGCTCGACGGGGGGTCTGGTTGGCCGTTCTCCTGGTGCTGGCCCTCGTCTTCGTGGGGGTAGCCTGCGACAGCGACGATGATGATTGCATTTGTCCCCGTGTCGATGATGACCCGCCAGCCGCGCCGCGCGGGCTCTTCTCGATCACCGGCGATCAAGAGGTCACCTTGGTGTGGCTGGCCAACACCGAGTCCGACGTCGCCGGTTACGATCTGTGGTGGAACTACGAGTACGAAGGGGAATACGAGTACCTGGCCACCGTGGGGCACGTGGAAGGCTTCTACGATTACGAGTTCATCGATAATGAGGCCGTCAATGGAGAGACCTATTTCTATGCGGTGACGGCCTTCGATGAAGCGGGCAACGAGAGCCCCATGAGCATCGAGGAAGTCTGGGACACCGCCCGGCCGGAAGGCTCTGCCGTGACGATTACCAATGCGCTCAATGGCCAGGGGCTCGTAACGGCCGGATTCGATCTGTCTACCCAGCGAGTGGTGGCGGGGGATGACCCGGCGGCGGACTTCCACTTCGAGTATTATGAGGAAGGCGGCTGGGAACACTTCCTCTTGCTAACGGGTGAAGTAGGCGGGGATGGCCTGGGTGTCCGCATCCAAGACATGGGTTGGACGGCCAACTTCGACGAGATCGGCTTCGCGCCGCCCGACGACGGTTGGTCGGAGACGGGAACGGCCGAGGCCATTCGCGAGCACACATATGTCCTTTTGACCCAGGAAGGGAGCAACGGCTACTATGCCAAGATCCGGCTAGCGGCGGTCAGCCCAAGCCACATCACGTTTGATTGGGCCTTCCAGACGGACCCCTGGAATCGCCAACTCGTCGTTGGGGGGATGGACTGAGCCGGCGGATGAAGAACCGATGTCGGCAGGGAGATAGCACATGAGGATTCACAAGCGACCGGTAGGTCGCGTTGCTCTCGGCACGGTGGCGCTGTGGATGGTGCTCGTGGGCTCCGCCTGGGCGGCGAACACCGGCCTGGCCTTTCTCAAGAACGGTGTTGATGCCCACGGTGTCGTCTTCGGTGAAGCCATGACGGCCCACGTGACCGACGCCACGGCCTGCTACTGGAATCCGGCCGGTTTGGCCTCACTCGATCACCCTCAGTTAGTGCTATCCCACGTCGAGAGCTTCGCCGACCTCAGGCACGAGTACGGCGCCATCGCCCAACCGCTGGGCGAGGGCGGCACCGTGGCGGGGCTCTATTTCAACGGCCTGTGGACAGACGACATCGACGGTTACGACAGCTTGGGCAACCCTTCCGGGACATTTGGCTACGCCGCCTACGCCGTGGGTGTCTCCCTTAGTCATACGATGATGCGCGGTGTCCAGGTCGGTGTCACCGGAAAGTACTTGAGCGAGAGCATCAGCGACTACAGTGCCAGCGGCTTCGCCGGTGACGTCGGTCTTCAGTGGGTGCCTTGGGAAGATCGGCCCGTGCGGTTCGGCGCCGCGGTGCGCAACATCGGTCCGTCGATCAGCTTCATCGAAGAGGACGTCGATCTGCCCCTGACCATTCAAGGCGGACTGGCCTATGTTCGGCCGCTGGATCAGATGAACGGCCAAGTGACTGTGGCGGCGGAACTTCGCAATGTCCGTGATCAGGGCACCTCGTTCCACGGCGGTCTCGAGTACGACTACCGTGAGACACTTCGATTTGGGGTTGGTTACCAGGACGGCCTCGATACGCGCGATGTCAGCGTCGGCCTGGGGATGCATCAGGGACGGTTTGCGTTCGACTGGGCCTACGTGCCGGTCGCCGATGACCTTGGCGACGAGCACCGATTCACGGTTCGCGTGGACATGTAGCTGCGGCGCGGAGTCCTTGCCCGGGTTCTGCATGGGGTGCGAGGCCCGTGGGCCACGGCTCTGGAGCGATGCGCTTGGTGGTGAAGGTGCTATCGCGGTCGGCCGACTCCCGGAATCGCTGCAGGTAGAGAGTGCCGCCGGTCAGGCGCACGTAGGTGAAGTGCTCCAACCAATCGCCGACGATTACGAACTCGCTGCGACCGGGCCCCGAGAGATGGATCGGATCGTGGATGTGGCCGACGATCACCGTGTCGTCGCCGGCGCGGATACGAGGGGTGACCACGTAGCGTGCCATACGGTCCAGCAGGACCTCCCTTCCCGCCGTGTGCTGCCGACTCGTCTTCGAGACCCGGTAGGCGAGTGGGATCCCCAGATCGGGGTGGATCGTACGGTAGAGCGCAACGGCGAGCGGGTGGCGAAGGAGAGCCTTCAAGATCCGGTACCCGGTGTCGCCGGGGCCCAGGCCATCACCGTGGGCCAGGAAGAGGCGGCGTCCCTGGTGCTGGCGGGTGATTGGATGCTGGTGAACCTCGAGGCCGACCTCCCGCGATAGATAGGAGCCCGACCAGAAATCGTGGTTGCCGCCCAGGTAGGTCACCGGAACGCCGGCTTCGACCAGCTCGGCCAGCGCGCGCAGCACCTTGAAGTGGCCGCGTGGGATGGCGTGACGGTATTCGAACCAGAAGTCGAATAGGTCGCCGAGGACGTAGACGCTCTCGGCATCGTGTCGAAACGAACGCAGCAGGGCCACGAGCGTTCGCACGCGCATGTCGTGGTCCGGCCCGCTGCCCAGGTGAGCATCGCTGATGAAGTAGACGCTTTGCGGTTGATCGTTCACGGCACGGATTGTATCAGAGGTTGATGAGTGGGCCCAAATGGTCTGGAGCAAGGAGGGAACCAGAATGCACGAGACTCGGACCAACAAGATGCTTCGCCAGATCAAAGAGATCGCCGAGATCGCCGGCATCCGGACCGAGCAGTACGCACGCGTCACGAAAAAGCGGCTGGACGTGCTGGGCGTGAGCCGTGAGCTCGAGCGGGAGAAGGGCGCCCTCGGAGAACGGGTCTATGAGCTCTCCCACAGCAATGAGACGGCGGCCATTCTGGAGGATGCGACCGTCCAGGCGATTCTGGGCCGGATCGGAAACCTGGAACGTACGCTGGGGTCCTTCGAGGAGGAGATCGAGGACATTCGCGCCTCCGCCAGTGAACGGGCGAGCGATGTCAAACGCAAGTACGAGCCGCCGGTAGGCGTCGCCTGGCAGGAGAGTGTGCCGGTGCAGCGTAACGAGGAACCGGCGCCCGAAGGCGTTTCCCAGCAGAGCGGGACGGCCGAGGAGTTCTCCCGGGCCGGTGCGGTGACCGAGGAGAAACCCGAAGCGGTCGTCGGCGAGACGGCCACGGCGACGGCGCCCAGCGCGAAACCGGAAGCGCGCGGCGAGCAAGATGATCGTCTCGGCGCGGTGCAGACCGATGCCGATGAAGTGCCGGTCGGCGCTGAGGATTCCGAGGAGGCCGAAAGGGCTGAGAAGGCTGAGAAGGCCGAAGGTGCTGAGAGCGCCGAGAGCGCCGAGAGCGCCGAGAGCGCCGAGAGCGCTGAGAGCGCCGAGAGCGCTGAGAGCGCCGAGAGCGCTGAGAGCGCCGAGAGCGCTGAGAGCGCCGACGGGGCTGCGGAGAAGGATCCACCGAAGTCCTGACCGGCAGCGGTTGCCACAGCCGAATCCGGAACGCGAGTCGCCTGGGGTGGTCCTGCCGTTGGTATCACACCTAATCCATCCATCCTACCCCGGGGGGGGGCAACCGTACCCCCCCGACGCGCCGACGGGTGCTCCTTCCTTGACAGCCCCGGGGGCCTCTGTTAGCGTGCCCCGGTTACTTGGCGGCCAGACGGATGCCCGACGGGATGCCCGACGGGATGCCCGACTGGATGCCGGACTGGATGCCGGACTGGATGCCGGACTGGAAGCCCGATTCGATGCCCGCGTCACGTCAGTACGGATACTGGCCAACCTGAGGAGAGCGGATGGCCCGGCGCCATGCCAACCTGATCGTCATCCCCGATGGGGGAGGGCAGACGAGGCACTATCGGATTCCGCTCCTCCCGCTCGCTTCCCTGATCGCCGCCGGTGTTCTCCTGGCCGGCTTTCTGGTTGGCTCGGGCTACGCCTTCTACGAGGCGTACCAGGCACGTTCCAGCCTGGTCGTGGTCGAGATGGAGAACCAGACGCTGCGCGCCGAGCTTCTGCAGCTCGGCGGACAAATTGCCCGTCTGAGCGGGCAGGTCAACGACCACATTCACATCGCCAACCAGTCGCGATTGCTGGCCGGGTTGCCGCCCTACGGTCGCGAGGTGGCCCAGCTCGGAGTGGGCGGTACGCCACGGGCGGCTGAAGCGCGAGCGAGCGGCGGGCTCACCGACGGTCTCGCCCGGACCGTGGATGTCTATCACGAGCGCCTCGAGCAGTTCGACCGCCAGCTCCAGTTCCAAGAGCAGAGCTTGCTCGAAGTACGCGAACTCCTTGAAGCGAAGCGCGATGAACTCGATCACATCCCCACGATCAATCCCGTTCGCGGACCCCACTACATCAGCAGCGGATTCGGCATGCGCCGCGACCCATTCACGGGCCGGCCACGCCATCACAATGGGCTGGACCTATGTGCTGCGCGCGGGACTCCCATTGTCGCCACCGCTAACGGCAAGGTCGTCTTCGCCGGCAAGAACGGAGGCTTCGGCCGGACCATCGAAATCGATCACGGGAACGGCTACGTTACCATCTACGGTCATTCGGATAAGCTCCTCGTAGCGGAAGGCGATGTGGTGCGCCGTGGTGACCGGATCGGCCTGGTCGGCGACTCGGGACGTTCCACGGGCGTGCATCTGCATTACGAGATCCGGCAGAACGATACTGCCATCAACCCCCGGCGCTACCTACTCGATAGCGATACCCGCATCGGCTAGGCCGCTCCCCGCCAGATAGCGCCGGCGGAGGCCTGCATGACACGACCCCGAGCTATCAGCGCCTGCTTGTGTGGTCTCGCTTGCCGGTATGACGGGACCACCCTGCCGAGCGACCGGCGTCCCAAGCTCGATGCGGGCGAGTGTCTGATTCCCATCTGTCCCGAGCAGCTCGGCGGCTTGCCCACCCCGCGTCCCCCGGCCACTTTCCGAGGTGGCGATGGGGGGGATCTGCTCGACGGCAGGGCGAGACTCATCAACGCCGAGGGGCGGGATGTTTCCTCGGCGTTTCTGCGCGGCGCCGAGGAGACGTTGTTCCTGTGCTTGAGTCTGGGGGTGGACGAGGTACTCTTGAAAGCGAACAGCCCTTCCTGCGGGGTCTCTCGGGTTCACGACCAGGGAGGTCTACGCGCCGGACAGGGTGTGACGGCGGCTTTGCTCTCCCGCCACGGACTGCGCGTGCGGGAATGGTAGGGGATGGCAGGGGATGCTACGGGTGGAATTGATTCGGTCCCGAGTCGATCAGCGGCGCCGGGAGCGGTGCATGCCCGGCTGGGTCGGAGCGCAGGCAACCCGAAGGTGGGCGTCCAGAACCGATACGGACCGGACGGCTGCGTTTGGGGTCCGCAAGACCCGAGCGATGGCGTTTGCTGTGCTGGGCCTGGCCTGGCTCGCGGGCTCGATCACCGCGCATGCCGATTCGGCGCAGCTTTTGCGTATTCGCACCGCCGCCTGGGAGGATCGCTACCGGGTGGTGATGGATCTCGACCGTCCTTGCGACTACGAGCACAAGACCTACGTCGCACCCCATCGCGTGGCCATCAACTTGATCGGCGCCACCGCACCGGGCCTTGATCTGCCGGCCGTCGACGATCCATTGCTCCATCGCATCCGATTCAATGCGCTCTCCGGGCCGAAGGCCCAGGTGGTGCTCGATCTGAGCGCCGGCTACGACTACCGGACCTTCACCGTCCCGGCCACGGCCGAGAAGCCGTTTCGCGTGGTGTGCGATGTGCTTCGCGCATCACCGGTCGACGACCAGCCGCCGGACCGGTCCTGGACGGTCATTATCGATCCCGGGCATGGGGGCTACGACCCCGGCGCCGTCGAGAAGAGCCTCAGGCTCACGGAGAAGGAGATCGTCCTGGACGTTTCGCGGCGCCTCATGGAAGAGCTGAGCCGAGCACCCAACGTGGAGGTGCACCTGACCCGCTCCGGGGACCAGCCCGTGAAGCTGAGCGAACGCATCGCGGTGGCCCATGAGGTGGGGGCGGACATCTTCGTCAGCATCCACGTCAATGGGTGCGCGCACCGGTCGGCCCGAGGGGCCGAGGTCTTCTACCTTTCCCTACAGGGGGCCACCAGCGCGGCCTCACGGGAACTCGAGGCCCTGGAGAATTCGGCCGAGACGATCGAGGCCGACCCTCATCTGGGGGATATCGCCGGGCTGCCGTTTGCCGTCGACCTGATCCAGACCGACACGCTTCTTCGCAGCAGCTTGCTGGCCGAGGTCATCCTGGATGCCTTGGGTGTGAGCCGGCTGGCGGCGACCCGCGGCGTCAAGCAGGCCAACTTCGCTGTCTTGCGCTCCTGCCGTGTCCCGTCGGCTCTCGTGGAGCTGGGTTTCATCACCAACCCCGAGGATGCCCGGCAGCTTGCCTCGTCTGCTCACCGTCAGGCCTTGGCCGAAACGATCGCCCGCGGGCTTCTTCTCTACCGCCACGACTACGCCCGGCAGGTTGGAACTCTTTCCGAGATTGGACGTTAGCGATTCGCTCCCCCATCTCGTCCACGCCTCCATCACCCCGGCGGGACCGCTGTGAGGGCGGGTTTCCCGTCAAGACTACGCCGCATACGGTCGATAGGAGGACTGGGACGGATATGTCCAAGAACAACAATACTATCGCGTGACGAGGAGGATTTGGATGCAGGACAGCAACGGCTTCGGCGCCGAAGAGATGGCGATGCTTCTGTCGCTGTTCGCCCAGTCGAGTGGCGAATACCTGGTCCAGTTTCGAGAGGCGCTCGAGAAGGTTGCCGCAGGGGCGGACGATGAGCCCACGCGCGAGATCCTGCAGCGATCGGTTCACAGCCTCAAGGGAGCCGCACTCCAGCTGGGGATTGTGCACATTGGGCACCTGGCGCAGGCGATCGAGGGGGTGGCCAAGGCCTTGCGCGACGCACCGCAGCGTCTCGAGTCGGGCGAGAGCGAACTGCTGAGTCTGAGCGCGGATCGCTTGGAGGCCTATATTGCCGACCTGCCCGAGGGGGGCAACTCGGCCGAGCCGCCGGCGGACTTGATCCAACGCCTGGAGGCGGTATCCGACCTGCTGGCAGCAGAAGGAGGCGCCGAGGCCGCGGAGCAATCCTGAGCCGTTGCCGCATCACGACCAGTCGGCCGCCCGGGAGGCCGCCGACCCGGGAGGTAGTGCATGTTCCGTGAGGAACTCGATCGCATTGACTCGGTGCCCATGCTGCCCGCGATGGTGTCGCGCGTGCTGGGCATGATGGACGATCCGAACGTCACCGCGTATCAGCTGGCCGACGTCGTCAGCAAGGATCAGAGCCTGGTCACCTCGATCCTGCGCATCGTCAATTCCTCCTACTACGGATTCCACTGGCGGATTTCCTCGATCAGTCAGGCGGTCGTATTGCTGGGATTTCGCACGATTCGCAATCTCGTCCTGGCGACATCGGTGATCAACACGTTCGGGGCCCAGTCCGAGGAAAGCCTCTTCGATCGGCGCGTGCACTGGAAGCATTCGATTGCCTGCGCCACCGGCGCGGCGCTGCTGGCACGCACCTGGCGCTGCTGCAGTCCGGAAGACGCGTTCCTGGCCGGTCTGGTGCACGACGTGGGCCGGGTCATCATGGACCAGTTGGCGCCGCAGGAGTTCGCCACGGCCCTGAAGCGCGCCCGCGATGAGCACGTGACTTTGTTCGAGGCCGAGCAAGAGGTCTTCCACATCACCCATGCCGAGATCGGGCGGCACATCGCGCTCAAGTGGAGCTTCCCCGACCAGGTGGCGGCGGCGATTGCGTACCACCACGCTCCGGCGGGGGCCAAGAAGTGGACACACCTGTCGGCAGTTGTACACACAGCCGACATGATGGCCCGTTCGGCGAATCTGGCGGTGGGCCCGTGGCCTGCCGTGTATGAACCGGACGCACTGGACGCCCTGGGCCAGGTCGAGGAGGGCATCGAAGCGCTTACGCAGGCGTTTGCCGAAGAGTTCGAGAAGAGCAACTTCATGGATGAGCTGGTGGCATAGGGAGCGCTCGGGAGAGATCGGGTATGGATCTGGCAACCCTCATTGGTCTGGTCCTGGGCATGATCTGCATCGTGGGGGCGATTGCCGTTGGGCCTGCGCCGGTGGCATTCCTGAATGTCCCGTCGGTCCTGATCGTCATTGGTGGCACGCTGGCGGCCACCATGGTCCGCTTCCCGCTGCCCGTCGTGATCGGCTCGAGCAAGGTGGCGGCCAACGCCTTCACGAACAAGGTCGATACGCCGTTTGCCCTGATCCGCAAGATTGTCGAGCTGGCCGAGAAATCCCGGCGTGACTCGCTACTCTCGCTCGAAAACGTCCAGATCGAGGATGCCTTCTTGAAGAAGGGGATCCAGCTCTGCGTCGACGGCACCGAGCCCGAGGTGTTGCGCGACACGCTGCGCACCGAAATGGACGGGATCATTGAACGCCACCAGCAGGGCCAGCGCATCTTCAAGGGCATCGGCAGTGCCGCTCCCGCCTTCGGGATGATCGGGACGCTGGTCGGTCTCGTCAACATGCTCATCGCCATGGATGATCCCAGTGCCATCGGGCCGCAGATGGCCGTGGCGCTTCTGACGACGATGTACGGCGCGGTGATCGCGAACCTGGTGGCGCTGCCGATCGCCGACAAGCTTGCCGAGCGATCGAAGACCGAGCTGCAGAACAAGGAAATCGTCATTCAGGGCATCATGGGGATTCTGGCGGCGAACCACCCGCGTGTCGTCGAAACGCGGCTCGTCTCTTATCTGTCGCCGAAGGCCCGGACCGAGGTCTCGGCGGTGAAGGAGAAGAAGGCGGCAGCGTAGAAGAGAGTAGCTGGCTGCGCGGAGCAGATGAGGGCGGCGCAGGGCAGAATCTGGCCGTGCAGAGCAATTGCTGGCTGCGCTGAGTAGTAGCTGGCTATGCTGAGCAGCCGAAGGCCGCCTGGCAGATACGGAGAACTCGATGACCGAGGAAGGATTCGCCCAAGAAGAGATGGCCGAGGAGCCATCGGGCGAAGGAGATGGCAACAAAGCAACCGAAGAGGAAGACGAGGGAGCACCCCTCTGGATGGTGACCTTCGCCGACCTCATGTCGTTGCTGCTCTGCTTCTTCGTGCTCATCGTCTCCTTCTCGAGCATGGACGTGATCCGCTATCGCAGTCTCGTGGGCTCGTTGCGTAGCGCGTTCGGTTCGCAGAACGCCATCCAGTCTCGCGCGATCCAGAGCCAGATCACGGCGATCAGCCTGGGTTCGAACATGCCCGGCAACCAATCGCTGAGCTGGGACGAGCTGGAAAACGATCTCGTGACGGCGGTGGAAGAGGAAGGCCTGACCGGTGAGGCGACCCTCCATCGCACGGACAAGGGCATCGTCCTGCGCGTGCGCGGTACGGTGATGTTCGAGCCCGGAGGCACCCGGATCCTCCATGAGTCGCTGCCCTTGCTCGAGAAGGTGGCCTACATCGCGCGTGCCTTTCCCCGGACCATCTATGTCGAGGGCCACACCGACAACATCCCCCTGCGGTCGGAGACCTATCCGTCGAACTGGGAACTCTCCAGCAACCGGGCCAGCGCGGTCGTTCGTTACCTGACCGAAGTCCAACACATCGCCCCCGAGAAGATGGTGGCCTCGGGGTTCGCGCACACGGTTCCGATCACGACGAACACCACCGCCGCCGGCCGCGCGCAGAATCGGCGCGTCGAGTTCGTCTTCTCCGGCCGGCCCGGGGACACCAGCTAACCCGTTCACCGCCACCTGGCTCGGCCACAACCCGCCAGGTCCGGCTATGCCCCGCCCGCTCGCGCCCGGCGATGCCCCGCCCGGTCGTGCCTGGCGATGCCCGCCCGGTCGCGCCCGGCGATGCCCGCCCGCTCGCGCCTGGCACCGAAACGGCTATTGCCCTCCTTCGAACCCACCAGCGAAAGGAGGAGGGAGATGCGATTGTCTGCCCGGATGGCCCTGGCTGGGGTCGTCCTGTTCACGATGCCGGGGGTGACGGCGGGTGCGGCCGGCGACCTGGTCATCAACGAGATTCTGTATGATCCAGAAGGCCCCGACGGGGAAGGGGAGTTCGTCGAGCTTCACAACCCAACCGTCCGCGCGGTTTCGCTGGCGGGCGTGGCGCTCGAGGCCGGCAACGGGGATCAGCCCGGAGACTGGCGCGTGCAGTGGACCGGCGCTTCCGGCGAGGTGCTGGCGGCTGGAGGCTACTACGTGGTGGCCGGTGCCGCCGCGCCAGTGCCGGCCGACGCCCGGGTGCGCCTGAGCCTTCAGAACGGCCCCGACGCCGCGCGACTCGTCCGCGGGAACCAGGTGCTGGATTGTGTCGGTTGGGGGCAGCTGCTGCACGCGGAGTTCTTCGAACGCGAGCCGACCAGTGATGCCCCCGCCGGCTTCTGTCTCGCCCGCCTGCCCGACGGCTCGGACACCGACTCGAACTACCACGACTTCCTGGCCCGTCCCTGGGCCACCCCCGGGGGCACGAACACCCCGGCATTCGGCATTCAGGTGAGGGAGGTAGTGATCGAGCCCCCGCTGATCGAGGCGGGGGAGAGGGCCGCGCTGGAGGTTCAAGTCCGCAACATCGGTGCCGGACCGCTCGAGCCGCTGGAGATCCAGCTTGAGTTCCTCTCCGCCGGCCTTCGCTTCGGCGAGGTCGAGGTGCCCTCTGGTGAGCTCGAGCATGGGGTGACCGGTCTGTATCAGGTTCCCGTGACCGACTCCGCCGGAGAGTGGTCGGGCCGGATCAGCGTAGATGTGTCTTGCCGCGGCGAGGTGGCTCGGACCCTCACATTGCCGCTACGCGTGGGCCGGGGGAGCGTCGTTATCTCCGAGATCCTCTACGATCCGCGCGAGGACGAGGGCGAGTGGGTCGAGCTGGCGAACCTATCGGACGACACGATCCCGCTGGACGGCTGGACCCTGCGGGATGCTTCGGGCACCGAAATCATGCTCCATGGGCCGCGCCTGGATCCCGGGATGCGTGTGGTCGTGACGCAAGACGGTGCGGCCTTCATGACAGCCTGGCCACAGGTGGGTGCGCGGATGCTGGCTTCCTACTCGGGGAGCTGGCCGAGCCTGAACAATCGGGAGGACCGCGATCGAGGGTATGCCGATGCGCTGTTGCTCGCCGATGGGGAGGGTCAACCCTCGGATTATGTGACCTATCGCCCCAGCGAGTTCGACGGGGACGGCATCTCCTTGGAACGTTGGATTGACGGTGGCCGGCTGGTCTCGCCGAAGGTCTTCATTCCCTGCCCCGAGCCCGAAGGCGCCACGCCGGGCGAGGTCTCGCGCTCGGTGGAGGAGACGATGGGCGAGGGGCACTGGCTCGGACCCACACCGAATCCCTTCTACCCCGGGCGCGATGGCGGATCCGCCCTCTGCTGCCTGTCGATTCCGGCTCCGGTGGCTTCACCGGCCCGCCTGACCGCCGATGTGTTCGACTTGGCTGGTCGGCGCTGCTGTTCCCTGACCGCGGGGGCGCGCTTGTCCCAGCCGGCTGTTTTGGGGTGGGATGGGTGTGATGCCGAGCGTCGGCCGCTGCCGACCGGCCTCTACATCTGGCGCATCGCCCTGCAGGAGGATGGCGCCGCGGCCCCGTGGCACGCGAACCGCTGCGTCACCCTGATCCGGGACTGATCCATGGACGACCGTGTCCGCCTATGGGTACAGGCTACGGATCCTGTGCGGCGTTGCGCGGTGCGGCGCGTGCGGGTGCTGGCAGCCTCGTGTGCGGTGCGGCGCGTGCGGGTGCTGGCAGCCTCGTGTGCGGTGCGGCGCGTGCGGGTGCTGGCAGCCTTGTGTGCGGTGCGGCGCGTGCGGGTGCTCGCAAGGCCGGGTGCAGGGCGGCTGGCTGGGGTTTGCCTGAGCGTGCTGGTAGCCCTTCTCACGCCCCACCCGGGCCGCGCCGCGCATGAGTGGCGTGGCTACTGGGCGGCGCCGGCCACGCTGGAGACGATCGCCGAACGCGCCACGCCGGGCCCGGCGCTGGAATTGGCCCACCGCCAACCCTTCGGCTTGGCAGCGCTTGCCTTTGCCAAGGTGCGCTGGCGTTTGCCGCGCGGCTGGGGGGAAGTCCACGCTGGCACGCTGCGGGGGCCGAGTTACACGGAGTGGCACGCCGGCCTGGGGAGAGCCTTCCAATGCGGCCCGGCAACGCTCTTCGCCGGGGGCCGCGTCTTCGGTTTGCAGGCGGGGAACCGGGACCTGTCCTGGGAACCGGCGGGAACCGCGCTGGCGAGGATCAGGATCGGGACGTCAGCCGGGGGGCAGTTTTGGGGCGAGGGGGGCGTCGTGGACGCGGGCGCGCGGGATCCGTTGCGACTGCCCGCGGTGTTCGTGGGTCGCGCCGGCTGGGGAAGCGGGAGCGGCATGCTGGTTCTCGAACGCTGCGCCGTCTATGGGGCCGGAGAGGAGACGACAGTCTACCTGGCGTGGGAGGTTGTCGGCGTGAAGGCGGCGCACGGGCTTCGTTGGAGCACGGGCGAGGCCCTCTTGGAACTGCGGTTTCGCTCGGGGCTTTGTGACGTCGAACTCGGTGGCTGTTGGCACCCGGAGCTGGGCTGGACGCCGCGCTTCGGGCTGGCGATCGGAGAAGGACGCCGGCGGGTGGATAGACGTGCGGGTAGGCCGTCGAGTAGGCGCCCGGGCAGGCGCCCGGGCAGGCGCCCGGGCAGGCGTGCGATCGGGCGTGCGAGCAGGCTTGCGCGCAAGCTTCCTCCTCGCAGCGCGTCGGGCGAACCCCGGTCACCCCAAGGAGCTGGAGCGGGGCGCGCTCCAGAGGGAGGCCAGTGATGCTGGATCGTAGGAGACGGGACTGGGGTTCGCCGGTGGCGAACTCTGAGGCACCGGTGCCTGCGTTCGTGCCGGGGTTTGAGCGCGTGGCGCGACGCGTGGTGCTGCCCCGCAGGCTGCCGCCGCGCGTGCTACTACCCCGCATGGTGCAACTGCCGGTGCTGCTGTCTCTCATGCTGTCGCTCCTCTTGCTCCTTGCGACGGCACCGGTGGCGGTACGATGCGCAGCCACATCGCTTCCCGAACTCGAGGCCGAGTGCCGGTGGGATACCCGCTCGCTCTTTCCCGAAGACGCGACGCTGGCCGGTTCCTGGCCTCTCGTGGACTGGCGGGTTCGCGGGGCGCCGCGGGGGTGGGCCGAGTGGATGGGGTGGAGCGAAGCGGCCGGGTCCAGTGACCCCGACGACGACGTCCATCGATCTCGTGCCCGCCCGGCGTTATCCGGTGGGGTATCCGTGCGGACTGGCCTCGAAGCCTTGCGGGGGTTGACCATTTGCGCCGGATCGTTGCGGCAACGTTGGGGTCTCGGCGTGCTCTGGCCGTCGGGTCAGGTTTTCGGCGGCACCGACCGGGTTCTCCGGGCTCACCGCCGTTCTCTGCACGAGGTGGCACCTAGCACATCCCGCGCCGTACCGCGGCGAATGGGGGCCGCCGCTCTCTGGCGCTGGCCGCGGGGTGACGGGAGCCCTTCCTCGGGTAGGCCGGCGGCCAGCGCACGGACGGTTCGTAGCGGCGCACGCGGCAGGGAGGTCGTGGGGTGGGTCTGGCGCGGGGACCCCCGGCGGGCGGAGGATCCGGTGGGTGATCGCACCGGTGCCTGGGGGGTGGCTTTCTCCTCCGGTGGCTGGGGGATGTCGGTGGGGGCCCTCGACGATCTCAAGGGATCTTCCTGGGCGGGATCGGTTGTAGGCATCTCGTCCTCTCGCGGAACGGATCCCGGAGTGCTCATGGTCGAGGCCGCGGGTCGATACGACCGGACGCGGGCAACCCGTCCCGAACTGGCCGTGGGCCTCGTCTGGACACTGGATCTCCATCGCGCGCTGGGCCTCTGTCGCGGCCGATTGTGGACCGGGCCGGCCGAGGGGCTGGTGACGTGGCGGGATGCCGGCGCCGGCGTCTGGGGTACCGCGCTCGAACCGGGCTGGGAACTGATCTGGGACCTGCCCCGCCGAGCCGGAGCCCGCGGGGAGGTGCGCCTCAGTGTACTGCACCGGAGTCCTGACGCGCTGGGCCGGTCCATCGAACAACGCGATGCCCGAATCCGACTGGCCACGTTTCTGGGCGCGGACTGGGCGGGGGAGGTCCGGCTACGCCATAGCGAGACACTCGCGGCCCTGCCCGCGGACGAGCGCGAGGTTGGGCAAGCGCTGGGCCGGCGGGCGCGCACGAGTCTGGAGGTTCGTGCCGGCTGGAGTCCGGCCGGAGGGTGGAAGTCATCGCTGCGGCTTCTGTTCACGGTGGGGCGAAGCGGTCGCTGGGCATCGGCCGCGGAGGAGCCCGCCGAGCAGGACGCCGCTGAGCCCGCCGAGGATCAGGTGATCGATGGGGATCCGGCGCAACCCGCATGGCCGCCCATTGAGCCGGGGAACAGTGCCACGACAGGCCCGAGCGCGTGGCCAGAGACCGAAGCGGACCTGATGACACCGGGCTCCTGGCAATCCGAACAGACCGGTGGGGCCACTGCGCTGCGCCTCGCCGGTCCTCCGGTGAACCGGTGGCGCTGGGGGCTGACCGCGGTGGTCACCCGCGCCGGGGGGTACGGTACGTGCTATGTGCCGCTGCAGCGCGTGCCAGGATACCGCGTGTGGAAGGGCCTGGGTGAAGGGACCTACCTCATGCAGCTCCACGTATCCCGTCCGGCGGGGAGATTCAGATTCGGAGGCGCGGTTGAGTGGACCGCCCGTCCGCATCGCGAAGCGCAGGAGGTGCAAGTGTCGATTGGGGTGGGGTGGCGGTCGCCGTAGCGGAGAGCGTTTCGGAACGGGGGCTGCCGGGGCGCTGTCGGGCGCGGCCACGCACACCGCGGGGCGCATCGCCGAGCGTATCGCCACGCGGGTTGCCACGCGGATTGCCACGCGGGTTGCCACGCGGATTGCCACGCGGGTTGTCACGCGGATTGCCACGCGGGTTGTCACGCGGATTGTCACGCGGATTGCCACGCGGGTTGTCACGCGGATTGCCACGCGGATTGCCGCACGCATTGCCGCGTTTGGAAAGTGACGCTACGATGGAGCCGGGAGGTCGCCGGGCAGCGGTCTGCACCGGGTAGGTCGACCCGCTAGCCTCCGGCGCCAGAACCACATCAACATGAGGACATCAGAGTGAGAGAAGACTTGCTTGATCGGATTGTGGCGCAGCTGCGCGACCGCGAAGAGGACCTGCCGGCCGAGGACATCGCGCACGAGCACCTCAAGCTCTCGGGAGCCGGGTCGACAGCCTCGGCCTCGCTCGTGCGCGCCATGTTGTCGAAGGACGAGCGGTTTGAAGAACCCTCTCCCGGCATGTGGCGCCTGGCGACCGGTGGGCGCCGGCTGGAACCGCCCGTGGTATTGTGCTCGGTCGACGTGACCCCCGGTGCGCAGCGGGAACCATGGCAATGGCGCGTGAGTGCCGTTCTGTGGGGCGGCCATGCCCCCGCGCGTACCCACCAGGATCCACGCAACGAGGAGACCTTGCGGGCGTTGTGGACCTGGTTGGCTTCGTATCCGGTTGCCTGCGACCGGCCGGGGCTCCTAACCCGCTGGATGGGTGCGCAGGAGCGGATCCATGCGCTCAGCGAGCCGCTTCAGCCGGTGATCGATCTCGGGGCGTGGGCACGCTGGCTCCAACCGGCGACGGGAGTGGCCGAAGAAAGGGGCGGTCTGCACGGACCATCCCGCCGCCCGCAGGGCGCGGCGGCGGGACGCGTGTCCGAACAGGCTCCAGGATGGTCGCCCGGGGAGGTCGCCGAAGAGCCCGTTGCCGAGGAGCCGGTGGCGGCGGCTTTCAAACCGCTGGCGGATCGGCTCGATTGTATCGCCGCGGCGGCGGCCGAGCGCGGTCTGGGCACCTGGCATGAGGTGGCGCTCTGGCCACAGACGCAGGTTCCCGCCGGTCGCGAAGCGGTCTGGAACGAAGCGTGGGACTTCACGCCGGCCGATCTGGACGCCTTACCCGAAGAGCCCGGCATCTATCGTTTTCTGGGCGAGGAAGGCGAGATCCTCTACGTGGGCAAGGCCAAGAACCTGAGGGCCAGGGTAGCGAGCTACTTCCGTCCGCTGGAGGGGAAGTCCTCGCGTCGGGCGGCCTTCCTGGAGAAGATCCGTTCGCTGGTCACCGAGACTACCGGCACCGAGCTGGAAGCGTTGATCCGCGAGGCGGCCGCCATTCGCGCGGAGTCCCCGGCCTGGAACACGCAGATCCAAACCCTGGCCGGCGGGGAAGCGCGAACAGCGGCCGACGAGGAGATGGTCGTGCTCATCCCGGCGGCCGAGGACCATCGTCTCTTCGCCCTCTGTGGGGAGCGTCTGGCCATTGGTCGGGTTGCGGCGGGCGCCGCGGCCGAGCCGCTGTGTGCTGCCCTGCGCAGCTTCTTCGTCGAGGGCGGCGACAGCGAGCAACTTCCCGAAGTCGCCGGCCCCGAACGTAGGCTCGCCCGCCGATGGTTCCAGGCGCAGGCTCGTCCGGGTGCGGTCCTGCACATGACCGATTTTCCCACCTATGCGTCGGTGGCCGAAACGATTGTCCGGATCGCATCGGAGCCGGCGGCCTCCTCTCCTTCCGCCGGCGATCCCGCCTGGATCCGGTCGGCGCGCTAGGCGTACGAGCCACCGGCCCGGCCTCGGCTCGCTTCCTCCTGGCGCTGGGTGTACGGGCCACCGGCCCGACCTCGGCCGAACCTGCCGGGGCGCTAATCGCTGGACAGGTTGCGTTCGAATTCGATACCCTTGTTGTTTCCTGTCTAATCGGCCGTTCGGGCCGCCCGTGGTTCCGCCGGTCGGGGAGTTTGGGCAAGCGCGCATCTTGGGGAGGACGCGGTCAATGTCGGCCCGCACGGTGTTGTCACTCGGCGGTAATGCCATCCTGCCGGCCACGGGCCCGGCCAGGATCGAAGAGCAATTCCGTATCACCGAGGCCACCATGCGCGAGGTGGTCGATCTTCTGCGTGACGGGGATCAGGTCATCCTGACTCACGGCAACGGGCCCATCGTGGGCAATATCCTGATCCGCAATGAATCGGCCGCCGACCGGATTCCACCGACACCGCTCTACATCTGCGGCGCGGATTCTCAGGGCGGCATCGGATTCATGCTCCAGCAGGTCTTGGGCAACGTCCTGCGCGAGGCCAACCTGCCCCATCAGGTGGCGACCGTGGTCACCCAGGTGGTCGTCGATCCCAACGATCCCGGCTTCCAGAATCCGACCAAGCCGATCGGTCCCTTCTACTGGCAAGAGGAGGCGAGGGCGCTCGAGCGCGAGCGCGGCTGGGCGATGGTCGACGATGCTGGGCGCGGCTGGCGCCGAGTGGTGGCCTCGCCCGAGCCGGTACGCATCGTGGAAATGGAAGTGATCCGCGACCTGGCGGCTCAAGGCCACATCGTGATCGCCGCCGGGGGCGGGGGGATCCCGGTCGAGGAGGTACGCCCCGGAATCTACCGCGGGGTTGAGGCGGTGATCGACAAGGATCTGGCTTCGGTCGTGCTGGCCGATGCTGTCGGCGCCAGTCGGCTCATCATCGTGACGGCCGTAGACCAGGTGTTCCTTCACTTCGGCAGCCCGCACCAGCAAGCCCTCGACCGGTTCACCTGCGCCGAAGCGCAGCGCTATCTCGACGAGGGGCAGTTCCCGGCCGGGAGCATGGGGCCGAAGATCAGCGGGGCGGTTCGCTTTCTACGTGGTGGCGGCGAAGAAGTCCTGATCACCTCGCCGCGTTCGCTGGGCAGTGCCTTGCGAGGTCAGTCGGGAACCCGCATCGTGAAGTAGCCGGTGTGGCCACCGCGCTTTCGTCACCACAGCTCATGCTTGCGTACCTCTCACAGTGCGTAGCTCACCGCACGTATCTCACCATGCGTATCTCTCCGCACTTGTCTCACCGCTGGTTCGTCAACGGAGGCTCTTGAGCATGCGCATCTCACCGCAGGCGAATCAGCCGGCGCGATTCCACCTGGCCGTCATATGCCAGGCGCACGAAGTAGAATCCCGAGCCGGCGGGCGGGCCCGACGCGGTGCGGCCATCCCATAGGTACCGCTGCGGGCCGGCCGGCAAGAGGCCGTGGGCGAGTTGGATGATCCGGCGGCCGTTCAGGTCGTAGACGGATAGATCCACATCGGCCGGCGCCGGCAGGTCGAAGCCGAGCCCCGTTTCATGACGGAAGGGATTGGGCCGGGGACTGAGCAGAACGTGCAGATCGGTGCGTCCCGGCAGGGGAAGGTCCCCTTCGTAGCATTGCGCGGGGTATCGCTGCAGAGACTGCGGGGCGCATCCCACCCACAGCTCGTCCTCACGCAGTGTGAGCGTGGTAGAGGGCCCCGACGGGGCGGCACCGACGAGGACGGGCCGGGCGGTATCGCGCACGTCGATCACCTGGACTCCGGAGGCCGCCGTGCTGACGTAGGCGTGGTAGCCACGCACGTCGAGGTCGGTTGCCACCGACGGCAACAGCGTCTGCCCGAGCACGACCGGAGCTGTGTCCTCGGTGACATCGATGATCTGCAGGGTGCGGCCGCTGATCAGGAACACGCGATCTTCGTCGTAGAGCAGGCCCCGGGACTTTCCGGGCACAGGTAGCGTGTGGCTGATCACCGGATGCCCCCGATCCCGGTAATCGAGTACGACGAGGCCATCTTCCCAGCTCGATGCGAAGAGGCGTTCGCCACCCAGTACCGTCTGTGTAGGATAGGAGAAGAAGAAGGGCACCTCGCGTTGAATCTGCGGCTCGCTCGGATCGCTCACATCGATGATCTGAATACTGCCGGTGCCATGCCCGTCGTGACCGGCAATTAGGGCCAGATCGCCATCGAGGGTGAGTGCGGTGCGCGCGGTGGCAAAGGGTAGGCGGGCCACCGTATCGGGGTCGAGGGGATCACCTACGTCGAGGATCAGCAGTCCAGCGTCCGGTCCGGTGGAGTAGAGAAGCTGGCCGTCGAGGGCCAGCGCGTTCAGTCCGCCAGTGACCTCGACCCGGCCGGCCTCGAATGGATTTGCCGGCTCGCGTACGTCGAGCACGAGGAGACCTTGCGTCGCATCGGCCACATAGGCGTACGGGTCGGCGAATAGGATGTCGCTGGCTTCACCGCCGAGATCGATGGCAACCTCTCGCTCCACGCGTTCGGGATTGGCCGCTTCGTAGATGCCCAGCCCGGAGGTGTCACCGATGTAGACCTGCGAACCCTCGTACGCCAGCACCAGCGCGGCGAACAGCGTGGGAAACTGGCTGACTGGCACAGGCGTGCCGCCTCCGCTGATGTCATAGATTCCCAGACCGTCCTCGAAGTCGGTGGCGTAGAGCCAAGTTCCGGCAGCCCGCACGCTGGTGACGATCGAGCCGGTGGCGTCCGAGGCAATGAGCGTCGGTTCCTGGGGCTGGGTGATCGAGACCAGGTGTAGATCCCGCCCACCGACGAAGAGGCGATCTCCCGCCTGCGCCAAGCTATAGGCGCCACCCTCGAGAGGCAGGAGCCCAAGTGGGGTTGGGCGGGCGCTGTCGAGGATATCGATCACGAGGACTCCGTGTTGATTCGCCACGTGGAGAAACGGGAAGTCGGCGACCAGCGCTCGTGCGCCGCCATCGATGGCGAGCGAGCCGGCCAGGCGGAGGTCATCTGGGTGGGACGCGTCGATCACCATGACACCGAATCCTTCCTGGGCCAGGAAGACGCGGTCGCCGTGAAGGTCGAGTCCCCCGACCGAATGGCTTGTGGCGATTTCATCGACGAGAACCGGGTCATCGGGATCGCTGACATCGAGCACCACCAGACCCTGGGTTCTGGCGGCCACGTAGAGGTGGGGATGGTCGTAGACCATGCCCTCGATGAGATCCTCGAAAGCGTAGGTGGCTAGCGTGTCGGCGTCTTGTCCCTGACGTTCGAAGATGTGCAGGCCGGCGAACTGCTCGGCCAAAAAGACCCGGTTGCCGTCGACGACCACATCGCGTACAGCCCCCGCGGTCTCGATCCGGGCGACCGGGTGCAGGTAGTCCGCGTAGTCTACGCACTGGCCAGCGGCCGGTCCCGTTCCCGCGATAAGAGCCGCCACGAGAAGGATTGCCGTGACGTGGATCGCAGTGACGGAAACCGCAGCGAGAACCGCAACGGGAACCGCAACGGGAACCGCAATGGAAACTGCAACGAGGAGAACTGCTTTCTTGGCGAGCCTCGGCAGTGTGTAGCGGGCCAGTCGTGGAAGGGCGCTGCCGGCGAACAATGCGGCGCGTCTTGTCATGAGGGCATCCCTTTCGTTCGAGCAAGGGTCTCCCATGGCGGCGGGATGGACTGCGCTCGTCGACAGCCCTGGCCGATAGTCTAGCGCGAGCGAGGGCGGGTCGCCAGGTGGACTGAGCGTGTGGACAGAGCGGGTGGACCGAGCGGGTGTGGACCGAGCGCGTGGACCGAGCGGGGACCGGGGCTGGAAGAAGAGGCAGGGAGCGGCGAGACGTGCGATACGTGCGAGACGTGCCATACGTGTGATCTCTGGGGTGTGTTTAGGATTCTGGAGTCTTGGCCTAACATCTTCTCGGTTCATGGGTTATGAGATTTGGCCTTGTCAGGATCCGAAGCCCACCGCCCCCGGTGGCCTGCTTGCCGCTCCCGGCGACGTCCTTGTCGGCTCCCGGTGCCGGACCGGCACATTCTCTCCGCCAGGGCCAACGGTCCGCAACGACGAACTCCAGCGCGGCCGATCACGAGGCTAGACATTGAAGAGGAAGTGACAGATATCGCCATCCTCCATGATGTAGTCTCGTCCCTTGAGCGCCACCAGGCCCTTATCCTTCGCGGCCTTCTCCGACCCGGCCGCCAGCAGGTCGTCGTACTTGATCACCTCTACGCGAATGAAGCCTCGCTCGATGTCGCTGTGGATCTTTCCGCCGGCCCGCGGCGCAACGGCTCCCTTCTGGATCGTCCAGGCCCGTACCTCGTCTTTGCCGACCGTGTAGAACGACATCAAACCGAGCGCGTCGTAGGCGGCGCTGTTGAGCCGGTCCGAGCCAGGCGCCGCGATCCCCAGATCGTCCAGGAAGGCCGCTCGCTCATCCCGGTCATCGATGCCGGCGATCTCCTGTTCGATCTGACACGACAGGTTGATCGAGCCCGGGGCCAGATCCCGGGACAGGTCGCTCTCGGAGACGTTGTAGACCCACAGCATGGGCATCATGGTGATGAGCCCCAAGCTGCGCACGGCGATGACATCGTCCTGATCGAGCCCGGCGTCACGCACCGGGCGCGTGTCCTCGAGAACCGACTCGCACTTGCGCAGCGCTCGTTCCTCGATGGCGAGTTCGGCCTTGCGTCCGGCCTTCTTCTCCTTCTCGATCCGCGCGAGCCGGTTCAGTACGACCTCGAGGTCGCCCAGGATCAGCTCGGTTTCGATGGCGGCGCGATCGCGCGCCGGGTTGACCGACCCGGCGGGATGGTAGACCTGATCGGACTCGAAGGCCCGCACGACCAGAGCTAGCAGGTCGCCCTGGCGAGCGGCCTTGAGCCACGCCCGGCTCTGGCTGGAAACCTCGATGTCGGGGCAGAGCATGTAGTCGTTCTGCGCGTAGGTGGTCTTGCGCGGCTCGTAGAGGGCCGAGAGCCGGTCCACGCGTGGATCGGGAACGGATGCCTGACCTTCGATCGTCTCACCTGGCTTGCGATTCTCGGGCACCATGCGCCCGGTGAGCAGGTGGAACAACGTCTTCTTCCCGGCCTGGGGCAGGCCCATCAGTGCGATGCGCATCGTGTGTTCGTATCTCCTCCTGGCGCGTTCGGTCCGGCAGATCCATCCGATTTGGTTGGGACCGGCAGACGATACTCCGCGCGAAGAGCTGACGCCAGAGCGGATCGCTTGGCCTCCAATTCGCTATCTCACCCAATCCCGGTCCCCGGCCCCGGAGAAGGGCTCCGGTGATCCGAGGGGCGGGAGACGTTTGCGAGAAGGAGGCGAGTATGACACGAGTCTTGTGCTGGGCCATCGCTGTGGCGGTGGTGGCATGGATGGGGAGCCCGGCCGAAGCGGTGCTCTCGATCAACGAGATCATGGCCGATCCGGCCAGCGACTGGGACGGCGACGGGGAGTACAACTTCAAGGGCGACGAGTGGGTCGAGATCTGCAACGACGGCGCCGATCCGCTCGACCTGGGACGTTTCGGCCTCTCCGACGACGCGGGTCTCTGGACGTTCGGATTCGAGACCGGGGACCTGCTGAATCCGGGGGAGACGCGGGTGATCTTCGGTAGCGAGTCGGTGGTGTGGCAGGATGCCCACGGGCATTCGCTTTACGGCTTCTCGATGTCCAATGATGGAGACACGGTCGTACTTTGGGAGTTTGCCGGCAGCGATACGCTTCTGGTCGACAGCCACACGTTCAACACCTACGAGGCCGATGACGACCGCTCCACCGGACGCAATCCCGACGGCATCGGGGACTGGGAGATCTTCGATGCGCTCAATCCCTATAGCGGCTCGAACCCTCCGTTGGGGAACGGTCTGGCGCCGTCTCCGGGGTGGCCCAACACGGGTGATCCTCCCGTCAAGCTCGGCGGCGCCACCTGGGGAAACGTGAAGGCACTCTTCCGCTGATCGGCCCGTGACGGGCTTGTGACGGGACCGCGGCCGGCACGCGACCGGCACGCGACAAGCACGTGATGGGCAGGTGACAGGGAGGTGGCAGGCGGGTGATAGGCAGCGGACTCGGATGCCGCTGCCTATCCGCGTGCGATGTGGCGCGGAGCGCGGTGGGTCGGTATGATCCCCTCTTCCGAATGGTAGGGGGGATCAACTGCATGGGACGGACACAACGGCAACCGGGATGGCCTACCGATTGGGTTGGAGCGGCCATGGTGCATGCAGCGCCCGCGTGCGCGCTTGCCGTCTGGGTCGTGCTCACGGGTATCTCGGGTATCTCGGGTATCTCGACAGCCGTACCCGTCCACGCGGAGACGCTCAGCGATGCTGTGCCGGTGGATCCCACTCAGATGGTGCTTTGCAGGATCGGCAACGAGTGTCGCTTGACCACCCTCGAACGCTGTCTGGCCAAAGGCGGCATGGTGGATCCTCCCTGGGAGGAATGCGCGCCCATCCTGGAGGGCGTGCCGCCCTCAACCCCTGGACAGGGCACCGACTGCGACTTCCCGGCCGAAATCGCCATCCGCGGCCGAAACCGCCTTGTCTATCGCAACGGGGCCTACGAGCGCACGTTTGGTCCGGGAACCTACATGGCGGCCGACTTCGAAGATGGCCGGTTTCGCATCGCCGACAGCTTGGTCGTGGTCCCATCCCCCCGGCCCGAGGTTCTTGCCGGGGATCTTCGGCGTCTGGGGAGCTTCTTTGGCGTTCAGGAGGCGTTGCGGGCCGACGTGCTGGGAGAGTCACCGATTACCGTGACTGACGCCGGTGAACCCTCAGAGCAGATGCGGACCCTGAAGCGGGAGGATGCCTGCGCTTGGCTGCAGATCCTGCAACTCCTGCGCCGCTCGGTCACGCCCCTCGAGGTCCATCTTGCCGATGGTCATCTGACGCTGATGATGGTCCCGTTGGAGCGCAGCAAAACGGCGTCCGGAGAGTGATCCCCGGACGCCGATCTTGCGGAAGGGGGGACTCGAACCCCCACGGCCTTGCGACCACTAGACCCTGAACCTAGCGCGTCTACCAATTCCGCCACTTCCGCAAAGCTGACAGACATACGATCCTGCCAGACTGGTGTGAAATTGTCAATGCCTCCTGATGGCCCGACGCTCTAGAATGCGGCAGCCCTGCTGACGCGAACCGAGCCATGCGCCGATCCCCGGGTCCAGGCAAGAGGCTGCGGCGGCAGCGGCAGCGGCAGCGGCAGCGGCAGAGGCAGAGGCAGAGGCAGAGGCAGAGGCAGAGGCAGCGGCAGAGGCAGCGGCGGAGGCAGCGGCGGAGCCAGAGGCGGAGGTAGAGGCAGCGGCAGCGGCAGTGGCTTGAGCCTACCGGCCGCGGACGGTACGATGGGGGCTTTCCGACAAGCCCCTGCGGATGCTTGCTGCCCCACGAGATTGGAGAGATGCGGATTGGCCAAGAAGAAGACCCAGGAGGAAGAGGGCGTCAAGCTCGTCGTGCGCAATCGCAAGGCGCGGCACGACTACGAGATCTTCGACACCTTCGAAGCCGGCCTGGTGCTGATGGGGTCGGAGGTCAAGAGCCTGCGCGCGGGCAAAGTCACGATCACCGATGCCTATGCCTCTCCCCGCGGGGAGGAGATGTTCCTGCTCAATCTGAACATCGCCGCGTACGACAAGGCAACGGTGGATCCGCACGAGCCTCAACGATCGCGCAAGCTGCTCCTGCACAAACGGCAGATCCGGCGGCTACTGGGACGGATTCAGGAGCGGGGGCTTACCTTGATCCCGCTTCGCATCTACTTCCGTGACGGCAAGGCGAAGGTGGAGCTCGGTCTGGCGCGGGGCAAGCGCAAGTACGACAAACGCGAGGCCCTTGCCAAACGCGATGCCCGGAGGGACATGGATCGGGCCCGGGCCGCCCGGGGTGGAGACTGATGGTGGACGTCGGATCGGATAGCCCAAGGATCGGCCTTCGTAGGTGGGCCAGGCGGCTCGACGGTCTGCCGAGCCCGCGCGCGCTACTGTTCTTGCGGTCCTTAGGACTGGTCTTGGTCACCTTCGTGTTTCTTCAGCCTCCCATCGCCGGCTTCCTTCCCGCGCTGGCCGATCCGCGCTGCCCACAGGAGTTGGGAGGGCCCCATCGCCTGGGTCCGGCGCCGGTGGGTCCGGTACTCGGGGTGGTGCACTGCGACGGACGTCCATCGCACTGGGACCCGCTGACCGTCTTCGGTAACCAGCTCTACTGGCGTGCCGAAGACGCGTGCCGCGCCTTCGATGCTGAACTGTGGTGGGACCCTGCGGATCTGCGCGGGGAGTGGCAGATCGATTCGGTGCGATGCAGCTTCATCGTCGGCGGCGAGGTCATCCACTGCGACACGCTTGCCTGGCAGATGCGCGCGCCGGTGCTCTATGCAGAGAACCGTCTCTGGTTCCCACTGGATCTGGCGGAGGTAATGGCCGAGAAGGTGCTGCCCGGCCGTTACCAGTACGATTCCCTCGACCGGATTCTCCGCCAACGGCCGGTTCTCCCACCCGCGGACGTTCCGGTGATCGAGCAGCTCGGCCGCCGAACCTATCTGCGCTGGCGGCTCGAACGGGCGCCGGTGACGCGTCTTCTCGGCGACGGCGTGGCGAGCATCATTGTCGAGATCGACAGCGTCGGGTTCGATCCCTTGACCCGTCCCGAGGTGCTGTCGCGGCGCGGGGCCTGCCTGCGTGAGATCCGCCCGTACGAGGGCGGGACGGCCTACTGCCTGACACTTTCGGACCAGATCCGGGCATGGCGGTTTCGGTGGCGGGCCGCTGCACGGGAGCTCGAGCTCACCCTATCGGAGAATGCAGGGGATCGCGCCTACCGCACCTACACGGCCTGGGAACCGCCTGGGCCCGTGGGATTCGGGGATGGAACATCCCCCGGCGTCGCCGTCGCCGGGGCCGGGGCCGGGGCCGGGGCCGGCGACGCCGGGAGGCCGGGAAGCGCGGGCGGACCGGTGATGGTCGTCTTTCCCGGTCGCGAGCAGATCGAGTCGGCGGAGGACCCGGGTTGCGAGGCGGCCTTGTGCGTGGTGCAGGCCTGCGGACATCGTCTGGCCGAGTTGTTGCGTAGCGCCGGCCGGGAGGTGCTCTTGTACGAAGAGAACGAGGAGACCAACTGGGCTGGAGCGGCGAACCGGCAGTGCGCCTCCGTGTGCCTGATCCTGCGTGGG
>CAZNJE010000019.1:32704-50286 GCA_964573295.1 uncultured bacterium
GGTTGATCGCGAAAGAGCTGACCAACTTTTTTCTCCTGCGTGGGTTGCAGGCGGGTAGCACGATTCCGCCCGGGGTGCGGATCGTCACCTATGACACCCGGCCCGGCCAGCTCCCGCACCGCTTGATTGGTAGGATCGGCGAGGAGGTGACCGGCGCGGCCCGCCCGGATCTGTCTCCGGCGCTTGCCGGCACCGACCAGATCAAGCTGGTGCCGTGGGCACTGGTTCCTGTGCGTCACGCCGCCCGCACCGATGAATTGGCCAATGGACTGCTCGAGAGTCTTTCGCTCGGCCTGCCCGAGCAACTGGTGGTCCGTGAGCACTGGCCGCATTACAGCCTCGAGGGTTTGGATATGCCCGGCGCGGTCCTCTACCTGGGTAGTCTGCACACGCCGCCGACGGTGGCCGTCGGCGGCGATGCCCTCGCGTATCATATGGCCGAGGTTTTGGCGAGCGCGATTGAGGAGTACCAGGGATCGGTGAGCGATGCCAAGGAAAGGGAGTGGCCGCGATGAGCTCCTCTCAGCACGGGGCACCGGAGCCCGGGTCGCCACAGCGCCGAGCCGCGCAGCACGGGGCACCGGAGCCCGGGTCGCCACAGCGCCGAGCCGCGCAGCACGGGGCACCGGAGCCCGGGTCGCCGCAGCGCCGAGCCGCGCAGCGCAGGCCCCGGCGAAGCAAGCCGGCCAAGCGGTCGCGGCCATGGTGGATCCTGTGGGCGGCGGTACCCGTGCTGATCGTGCTGGGGTTCTGGTGGCTACGCTCGGGCGTGCCCGAGCAGTATTCCCCCGCACCGAGCACGACCGATCCGCTGGCGACCGAGCCACTCTTGACCTGTCACCTCTATCTCCCCGATGCGAAGGGAGATCTGGTTCGAGACACCTTCTACGTCCGGGCTCCGCATGATGCCGAATCGGCGGCCCGGATCGTGATCGATCAACTCGCGAAGCGCGGTGCCTCGGCGCCGGTTGTCGCCTGGCCGGCGCACACGACCCTGCTCGACCTGTTCGTTACGCCGGAGGGCATCGCCTACGTCAACTTCGCCGGCAGCCTGCGGCACCGGCTACCTGCCGGCGACCAGGCTGAGTGGCTCGTTGTAGCATCGCTCACACGCAGCCTCTGCGAGACCTTCTCTGTCATCCGCGGGGTGCGCCTGATGGTCGACGGGGAGACCGCCGGCCCCTTGCGTCGGGTGCTCGCGCTCGACCGCACCTACTGGCCGGCGTACTTCGCGCCGTCCGATCAAGAAGGGATCACCGACTAGGGGATCATCGCCTAGCGAATCACGGGCTACGGGGATCAGAAGCTACGGGGATCAGAAGCTACGGGGATCAGAAGCTATGGGGATCAGAAGCTACGGGGATCAGAAGCTATGGGATCACGGGTTGTGAAATCGCGGATTGAAAGATCATGACGATCGAGGCTCACCCAGAGCGCGACTGGCCCATCGGCGTCTTTGATTCCGGACTGGGAGGGCTTACCGTCGTACGCGCGATCCGGCAGCAGTTGCCGGGCGAGGACATCCTCTACTTCGGCGATACCGCCCGTGTGCCGTACGGTACGAAGTCCCCTGAGACGGTGACCCGCTTCGCCCGCGAGTGCTTCACCTTCCTGGTGCGGCGCGGCATCAAGCTGTTGGTGGTGGCGTGCAATACGGCCAGCGCGATCGCGTTGCCGCAGCTGACGGCCAGTCTGCGCGTCCGCACGGTGGGCGTGATTCTCCCGGGGGTCGAGGCCGCGCTGCGCGTTACGCGCCGGCGACGGATAGGCGTCGTGGGCACGGAGGCGACGATCGGTAGCGGCGCCTACCACCAGGCCCTCACCGAGCGTGACGCCTCGCTCGAAGTGACGAGTCGCGCCTGCCCGTTCTTCGTGCCCCTGGCCGAGGAGGGCTGGGTTCTGGGCGAGGTGCCCGAATTGGTTGCGCGTCACTACCTCGAGCCGTTGGTTGAGGCAGGGATCGACACGCTCATCCTGGGCTGCACCCATTACCCGATGCTAAAGACAGTACTGGGCCAGGTAGCCGGGCCCGAGATCACGCTGGTCGATTCCGCCGAAGAAACCGCCCTCGAGACGCGCCGCATGCTGAGTCAACTCGATATGAAGGCGACCCGGGATGCGGGAGGTGGCTGCGAGGTATTCGTCTCAGACGCCGCCCGCCGCTTTGCTGAGGTCGGCAGCGCGTTTCTGGGGGAGGAACTGCGGCGGATCACCACGGTGGACCAGGGCGATTTGCCTTGGTACGAGCGTTGATCGTAGGTTGATCGTAAGTTGATTGTAAGTTGATCGTAGGTTGATCGTAGGTTGATCGTAGGTTGATCGTAAGTTGATCGTAAACCGATCGTAGGTTGATCGTAGGAGGAATGGATGCCAGAGAGCCGCGTGAACCCGGATGGTCCGCGACACGATGGTCGGCGGCCGGAACAGATCCGCGCGGTCGAGATCGAGAGCCCTTTTCTGCGCCATGCCGAGGGATCGGCGTCGATCCGCATGGGCCACACCTGGGTCGTCTGTGCGGCGACCGTGGACGATCGCCAGCCGGGGTGGCTCAAAGGCACCTCGCGTGGGTGGGTGACCGCCGAGTACAGCATGCTACCGCGTGCGGTGGGGGTTCGCCGGGGACGCGTGATGAGTTCGCGCAGCCTGGAGATCCAGCGACTGATCGGCCGCTCCCTTCGCACGATCGTGGACCTGCGTTTGTTGCCCCGGCACACGATCACCCTTGACTGCGATGTGATCGAGGCTGATGGAGGCACACGCGTGGCGGCCGTGACGGGGGCCTTCGTCGCGCTGTGCCAGGCCTGCCGATGGATGGCGAAGGAGGGCCGGATCCTGAAGTCCCCTGTCAAGGACCAGGTGGCCGGGCTCGGCATCGGCATCGTTGGTGGAGAGGTCTTCTGCGACCTCGACTACGAGGAAGACTCGGTGGCCGAGACCGATGCCAACCTCCTGATGACCGCTGCGGGGAAGGTCGTGGGCCTGCATGCGGCCGCCGAGCAGGAGCCGTTCGAGACAGCGATGCTGCACCGCATGATCGAGATCGCCCGGCCGGGCTTCGATGAGCTGTTCGCGGCGCAGCGCGTGGCGCTGGGCTTGCCGGCAGAAGAGCAGTTTTGTGCCGAAGCCTTGCTCGCACAGTAGTCGTGCTGCACAGGCGATCCAGGCGATCCAGGCGATCCAGGCCTATCCATTCCGCGCCATCCGACGCAATCGGCCCGTACGCCCGATCTTAGCCCCGGTCATGTCTGGGGCATTCCGGCCGCGGATAGGATTCCGGCCGCGGATAGGATTCCGGCCGCGGATGGCGTCGCCGGATCCCACACTTGACGTTTCCTCGTCGGGCGCGCAAGCTAATGGTTGAGCTTGCCCGCCAAGCGATCGCCTGGAAGCGCGACCCGGCGAGCTTGATGATTCCCGCGATCGTGAGCCCGCAAGAGAATGCTGACGAGCGAGCATCAATCCCGTGAGCCCTGTCAGCCGTCCTCGTGTGACCCTGCCACCGAAGGAGGCGAGCATGTGCATGTACCCTTCGCATTCCGAACGGCGTGATTCCAGGTCCAATCCTCAGTCTGATTCTCGGTCAGGACCTCGGTCTGACGTCCAGCGAGGACCTCGGTCTGATTCTCGGCCAGAACCTCGGTCTGACTCTCTACCAAGTACCCCGCCGAATGCCCAGCGAGATCCTGGGTCTGCGGCCATGAGCAGTGTGAAGCCCGAAGTTGCCCTCGAGTTCCAGTTGGCTTATCTGACCGTGCTCACGTCGGAGGGGCTGAAGCCACTCAGCCGTTGGGAGCGGCGGTTGCGGGCCGGCGAGCGGCGGGTGATCGAGCGCCATGGGTTGACGGTCCTCGATGTGCCGCGTCGCACACGGATCGGAATCCGCCGCACGGAGAGCGTGATGTCGACCGATCCTGACTTGGTAGAGGCGTATCGGGCGCGCTTCGCGGATCGTCGACTTCAGGAAACGCCGGAGGTCGTTCGCGCACAGGGGCGCTTCTTCGGCTATCCGGATTGCTGCATCGAGGCCTTCATCCGGCATCCCTATGCCGCCAACGGTCTTCGCCGCGAGGATCAGTCGATCCTCTTCCACTGGGCCTGTCCCGACTGCGTCGCGACCGCACGCTTGCTCCCGGCCTACCGGCGCATCCACGACCGCTGTCTGGAGCTGGGCCTCGAGTTTGGTGTGGCGCGACGGCGGCTCGGTGTATCCCGCGGCAAGCCGCGTATCCTCTGGCCGAGATCCGGCCTCGCCGGGGATCCGCACCGCAGACAGGCGGCCGGATGCAACTCGGTGCGGGCGGCGTCATGCAGCTCGGTGCGGGCGGCGTCATCCAGCATGGCGCAAACGGCGGTGTCCATGGCACGGGATGCGGGCCGCGCGGCGGCCGCAGTGGCATTCATCGCCGGTGCCGCAGGGCTGGCACGGGCGGAGGACCCTCACTGGCTGCCGATTGGCGACGACGCCGACCACGACTACCTTGCAGTTCCAGAGGAAATCGTGATCGGGACCGACTGGAGCCTGAACGACTCCGATGGCAACCTCATCCTCGACGGCGTCCAGGTGGCTCAGTTGATCCGCGCGCTGATCGAGAACCCGCCGCCGAACGTTCTCGTGACCGACCATCCGGTCTACGGCATCGAGACCTGTTCGGTGTGCGGGGAGCAGGTCAACATGGGCTTTGTGGAGATCCATCACAGCCTGCGTGATCTGACCTTGACCCTGCCCTACATCGCCTTGCACTACCTGGAGCACGGCGGGTTGTCGTATCAGGGAAGCGTCCACTCGGGTCGGCCCGACCTGCAGGCGCTCAAGGCCATCCTCTTCCCGTGCGAGTGCGGCCACCTGGTGGCGCCGGCCGGCGCGGATCCGGACGAGGACGGTCTGCTCAGCGAAGAGGAGCCGCTGCTCGAGACCGATCCGGACGATCCCGACACCGACGGCGATTCTCTCGAGGACGGACCCCAGACGGCGGAGCGTTTGCGAGCCCTGCTGAGCCAGATCCCGCGTGAACCGCATCCCGACCAGCCCTACCTGCTCGAGCACTGGATGGATGGGGTTGAGCAGTGCGAGATCTGCGGAGCCTGGGCAAACATGGGTGCCGCCGAGATCGTCAATCCCACCGAGGGCCTCTCGCTCATGGCGCCCTTCGTCAGTCTGCACTGCCTCGGACAGGGCAGTTTCGTCTACGACGGCACCGAGAACCACGGGCGGTTGCTGCCGGTGGTCCTTCAGACGGTGCTGCGCGGTGATGGCACGGCCCACTGGCTCCCGGTGGAGGGCGATACCGACGGCGACGGACTGACCGACGAGGAGGAGGCATACTTCGGCTTCGACCACGAGGACCCCGACGAGAACCTCGACGGCGTGCCGGATGGCCGGTTCGTGGCGACCAATCTGGCCGGGCGGATCGCCGAGTTGCCCGAAGCTCCTCTCCCGGATGAGACCTACGTGACGCACCACCCGGCCTACGGTTTCTACAATTGCGTCACCTGCGGCGTTCTCATCAACATGGGCTTCCTGACGATTACCGATCCGGTCGCCGGTACGAGCGTGGATGTGTCCTACTACAACCAGCACTTCCTCGAGCACGGCAGCTTCTCCACCGACCGGGGCGACATCTACCCTCGTCAGGATCCGTGCGCGTTGGCCGAGATCCTGGACTACGCGAGCGGGACCGAATCCCCCGCGGCGGCCGAGCCGGGCCTCCGCCTGTGGAACGCGCCCAATCCGGTCCCGGCAGGGACAGGCACAACGATCGTCCTGGCGCTACCCCATGAGGCCGGGCCGATCGAGGTAGCCATCTTCGACGCCACGGGACGACAGGTACGCGAGCTCTACACCGGGCCATCGCGCACCGGCGCGTTGCATCTCGGTTGGGATGGGCGTGACGCGGGCGGGGCATCGGTGCCGGGCGGCGTGTATTTGTGTCGCGTGCAATGTGGTTCGCTGACCCTCACGCGGAAGCTGCTTCTGGCGGAATAGCGCCGAAGTGGTATACTCGAGCCGGGGCAGACGCAACGCTGGGTGGCTGCTGTTTGGGAGGTGCCGCCGTGGGACGAGACTATCCTCATCATCCTCATTCTCATCACTCGCATCATTCTCATCACTCGCATCATTCTCATCACTTTCATCATTCTCATGATCCGGTCGGGCGCTCCTGGCCGGTCGGGCGGTCCCAGCCGTTCGGGCGGTCCCAACCGGTCGGGCGGTCCCAACCGGTCGGGCGGTCCCAACCGGTCGGGCGGTCCCAACCGGTCGGGCGGTCCCAACCGCTCGGGCATTCCCAGCCGTTCGGGCGACCCCGGCTGTCCATGGCGAATCGGTGTCTTCTCGAAAGCCTCGTGCTCCTAGCGCGCCGCTTGTTGGGCCCTGCTCACGCGGAGCGCCCGCCTGTCATGTGCTTGCTGGCGATGCTCTTGCTCATGCCCCTGGCGGCACTGACGGCACTGACGGCACTGACGGCACTGGCGGCGCTGCCGGCCTCAGCCGACGGCTGGCACATCGTTCCGATCGAGACGCAGGGCTCGACGGGCGAGTATACGTCGATCGCGATGGATCAGGATGACCACCCGCACATCGCCTACTACAACAACACCGAAGGCGGCCTGAAGCATGCATGGTTCGACGGTGTGGATTGGCAGATCGAGATGGTCGATGCCGGAGACAATGTCGGTTGGTGGACCTCGATCGCCATCGACAGCAATGGCCATCCCCACATTTCCTACTACGATTTCCCTAGCTCTGCACTCAAGTACGCGCGCCACGACGGCGCTGCCTGGCACATCCAGTTCCTGGACTCGGCCGGCTACGTGGGGGACTACACCTCGGTCGCGCTCGACAGTCAGGATCGGCCCCACATCTCCTACCGCTACTACGTCACCTACGGCGACAGCGACCTGAAGTACGCCCGCTTCGACGGAAATAGCTGGCATCTCGAGTTGGTTGATACGGCCGGCGAAGTGGGCGCGTGGAGTTCAATCGAGATCGACGGTGAAGACCGTCCCCACATTGCCTACTATGACGCCATCGGCAGCGATCTGAAGTACGCCCGCTTCGACGGTGCCCAGTGGCAGATCGAGACCATCGATGCGCAAGGGGAGACCGGCCTCTGGCTGTCGCTGGACCTGGACAGCCTGGATGAGCCTCACCTGTCCTACTGCTACTACAGCGCCTACGATCTCAAGTACGCGCACTTCGATGGCGCCCAGTGGCAGATCGAGACGGTCAATGCCGCCGGGCAGGTTGGCTGGTACAGCTCCATCGCCGTCGACGGCGCCGACCGTCCGCATATTGCCTGCTGGGACATGGCCGGCAACGATCTCGACTACGCTCACTGGGACGGCCAGGCCTGGCAGTACGAGACGGTCCATTCCCAATACGATGTGGGCAACTGGGCATCGATCGCCGTCGACAGCCACAATCAGCCGCACATCGCCTACGAGTACAACTATTTCGGGGATCTCTACTACGCCTGGTATGAGGCCAGTGCCGGCGTGTGGGTCGGGCCGGAGGGTCCCGCGCCCACCAGCGATGTGATCCGTCGGCACGCGGCGTATCCGAACCCGGCGCGACCGTCCTGCACGATTGGCTTTGCGCTCGCGGCCGAGTCGGCGGTGCGTCTGGCCGTCTTCGACCTCCTGGGCCGCTGCGTGAGGGTGCCCGTCGAGGCGACCATCGGCGCCGGCGATCACACCGTGGTCATCGAGCGTCTCACACCGGGCGTCTACTTCTACGAGCTCGAGGCCGGTTCCGCTGCGCGCTCGGGCCGAATCGTGGTCGAGTAGAATCACAGACTCACACGGAGGTGCTACCCAGATGCGACTCGTCTTTGCGAGCCACAATCTTGACAAGATCCGTGAGCTGGCCCATGCACTCGAAGATCTTCCCGTCGAGGTCGTCAGCGCGGGGGAGTACCCCGGTAGCGAACCGGTCGAGGAGAACGGGGAGACGCTGGAGGAGAACGCGCTCCTCAAGGCCCGTGCGGTGCACGAGGCCACCGGCGAGCTGTGCGTGGCTGACGACACGGGTCTCGAGGTGGATGCTCTGGGAGGGGAGCCCGGGGTTCACAGCGCCCGCTACGCCGGCCCCGAGCAGAGCTACCACAAGAATCTGGAGAAGCTCCTTGCCGAGATGAAGGAGGTGCCCGCCGGCTCCCGGGCCGCGCGTTTTCGCACTGCGGTGGCCATCGTCTTTCCGGATGGTAGTGAACTGCTCCTCGCGGGCGCCTGCGAGGGAGAGATCCTGTCCGAGCCGCGTGGCGAGAGCGGTTTCGGCTACGATCCGGTCTTCTACCTGCCCGAGAAGGACAAGACGTTTGCAGAGATGACCCTGGTCGAGAAGCAGGCCTTGAGCCACCGCGGGCGCGCCATGCGCAAAGCGCGCCGGATGCTGGCCGCCTACCTGGAGGCGCCTGCCGGTGCCCGGCCTGGCTCTCCATGACGGCGGTGCGCCGCTCGGCTCGGGCCATGAAACTTCCTCGCGCACGGCGGGCGGCGCGCCGGTGTCGTGCGACGGATCTCCGACCGTTCTCGCGTCGTTTCCCGCCCGCGGGGGGGCGGCTGGCTGGATTGGCCTGATGTGATCGCTCTAGATGATTTCCGAATAGGCACTTCCGGCGGCTGGGCTGCCGGGCGGCGGATTTGGACCTTGCCGTGTGCCGGGTTGCCCAAAACCCTGAAACCCCCCGCTAACGTTCGTGTATGTAGAGGCGGTTGCTCTGACTATGGGCGGTGAACAAACCCATAGGACCTCTCAAAGGGAACGTTTGCAGAAAGGCACAAGACCCTGACATCACCTGGGCCCCCGGAACGGGGCCGCGGTACCCTGAGGTCGGGGACTCGGCGGATAGGATGCGCCGGGTCCCCGTTTCCGTATCCGCCTAGCACCGCTGCGTGAGGATGCCCGTCGAGGCGACCATCGGTGCCGGCGATCACACCGTGGTCATCGAGCGCCTCGGGCAGACGTTCCGTCAGGCCTGGCTGCGGGGCGTTCGTGCCGGGCCTGGCTGCGGGGCGTTCGTGCGGGGCCTGGCTGCGGGGCGTTCGTGCCGGGCCTGGCTGCCGAGCCTCGCTCGAAGAAACCATCCTGGACTGTTCCATTTTCGTGAGCGTCCGCCGAACGAGCAGAATGTTTGCAATCGCCCCCCTAAATCCGCTATGCTCTTCCGGCTTTTTTCGCCGTGTCCAACAAGACCATGTAATCCGCGCCGTGAGTGTGCGGAAAGAGACGGAATCGAACCATGATCAAGGATCTGAGCAAGGTCAGGAACATCGGGATCAGCGCCCACATCGACTCGGGCAAGACGACCCTGACCGAGCGTATTCTTTATTACACGAAGCGCATCCACGCGATGCACGAGGTGCGCGGCCGTGACGGCGTGGGCGCCAAGATGGATTCGATGGAGCTCGAGCGCGAGCGGGGGATCACGATCGCCTCGGCCGCGACCTACTGCGAGTGGGATAATCACAACGTCAACATCATCGACACGCCGGGCCACGTGGACTTCACAATCGAGGTCGAACGTGCCTTGCGGGTACTCGATGGGGCGATCATGATCCTCTGCGCTGTGGCGGGCGTGCAGTCGCAGTCGCTCACCGTCGACCGCCAGATGCGCCGCTACGGGGTGCCGCGCCTGGCCTTCATCAACAAGTGTGATCGCGTGGGCGCCAACCCCTACCGCGTGGTCGAGCAGCTGCGCGACAAACTGGGCCTCAATCCCGTGTTCCTTCAGCTGCCCATCGGCCTCGAGGCGGAACACCGCGGCCTGGTCGATCTCATCACGATGAAGGCGCTCTACTTCGAGGGGCCCCACGGCGACGAGATCCGCGTGGAGGAGATTCCCGGCGAGATGCGCGCGGAGGCCGAAGCCCGCCGCGAGAGGCTGCTCGATGCCGCCGCCATGTTCTCCGATGAGCTGACGATGGCCGTGCTCGAGGGCGAGCCCACCGAGCCGATGATTCGTGAGGCGATCCGTGCCGGTGTGCTGAAGGAGGAGCTCTGTCCGGTCTTTGTCGGGTCGGCCTACAAGAACAAGGGCGTGCAGCCGCTGCTCGATGCCGTCGTCGATTACCTGCCCAACCCGACCGAGATCGCGCACGAGGCGCTCGATCTCACCGAGGAGGAGACGCCCCACTCCTTGAGCGGGGCTCCGGACGACCCGCTCGTCGCCCTGGCCTTCAAGCTCGAGGATGGTCCCTATGGGCAGCTCACCTACATCCGGGTCTATCAGGGCAAGCTTTTGAAGGGCGATACGATCGTCAACATGCGTACCGGCAAGCGAAGCAAGGCCGGCCGGCTCGTTCGCATGCATGCTGATCAGATGGAGGACATCGAGAGCACGAGCGCAGGCGACATCGTCGCCCTCTTCGGCATCGATTGCGCTTCGGGCGATACCTTCACCGACGGCACGCTCGAGGTCTCGATGTCCTCGATGTTCGTGCCCGAGCCGGTCATTCGGCTCACGGTCAAGCCCAAGGACAACAAGGCGAAGGCCAACGTGTCGAAGGCGCTGCAGCGCTTCTCGCGTGAGGATCCGACCTTCCGTACGATGGTCGATCCCGAAACGAACGAGATGATCATTGCTGGAATGGGCGAGCTGCACCTGGACGTCTACATCGAGCGCATGCGGCGCGAGTACAAGGCCGAGGTCGAGATCGGCCGGCCGCAGGTTGCATATCGAGAAGCGATTACCCAGCGGGCGCCCTTCAACTACACGCACAAGAAGCAGACCGGAGGCTCGGGCCAGTTCGGTAAGATCCAGGGCTACATCGAACCCAGCGAGTCGGGCGAGTTCGAGTTCGACAACCGTGTGGCCGGCGGACACATACCCACCGAGTACATCCCCTCGGTCGAGAAGGGCTTTGCCGACATGCTCGCCAAGGGCACGCTGGTGGGCTTTCCCATCGTGGGCGTGCGCGTGGTGCTCGAGGACGGTTCCTCCCACAGCGTGGACTCCTCGGACATGGCCTTCCAGGCCGCTGCGAGGGCCGCGTTCCGCGAGATCTATCCCAAGGCCAAGCCGCAGGTGCTCGAACCGATCATGAAGGTTGCGGTGGAGTGTCCCACCGAGTACCAGGGCGATGTCATCGGGTCACTGATGCAACGGCGTGGTCTCATCGTGGGCACCACCGAGGATCAGAGCTTCGTGCGGGTGGAGGCGGATGTGCCGCTGGCCGAGATGTTCGCCTACGCTACAACGCTACGCTCACTCACACAGGGGAAGGCCGAGTTCGCGATGGAGTTCTCGCGCTACGCGCCCGCCCCGTCGTCGATAGCCGAGGAGTTGGTCGAGAACTACCGCCGCAGCCAGAGCGGCAGGTCCTAGGAGCCGAACCGATGTACAGCAAAGAGGTCAACGAGCGCAGCCCGCTGCGGGTGTTCGAGAAATCCATCCATGGCGGTCTGGGGCCCGGAAATCTGGGGGTGGTGATGTCTCGCGCCGGCATCGGCAAGACCGCCTTCTTGATCGGTGTGGCCCTGGACGATCTCATGCGTGGCGAGCAGGTCCTGCACATCTCCTTGGACGATTCGGTCGAGCGAATCCGCGACTTCTACGACGTGATCTTTGGTGAACTGAAACGGACCACCAGAATGAAGGATGCGGCCGAGACGCACCGCCGCGTCGAGCGTAGCCGCATGATCCATGTCTATGCCCGGGGCGAGCTGTCGGTGGATCGTTTGACCGAATCGATTGCGTTTCTGAAGCAGCACATGGACTTCGCGCCCAGGGTGCTCATCATGGATGGGGTGGACTTCCAAGCCACCAGCAACGAGGAGCTCGCCGCCCTCAAGGCGCTGGCCGAGCAGCTTCAGGTCGAGGTCTGGATGTCGGCCCAGGTGCACCGGGCCGATCCGCCTGACCCACCCGTGAGAGTGGCCGACCACGTCGTGCGCTTCGATCAGTACATCAGTGTCTTCGTACTCCTGCACCCCGAGGAAGAAGGTTCGATCACGATCCAACTCATGAAGGACCACGACAACCCGAACGTGGGCGATCTGTGCATGAAGCTGGATCCGACCAGCCTGCTGCTGTTGGCCGAGTAGGCGTGTCCTGGTGGGCCGCGCGGCCATTCGCAGAGCGTCGGGCCGTTGCGTGGAACGGGTTATGAACACTTGCAGGTCTTGACCTGTAAATTATTATTTTGCAATAAATTGCAGCGATCGTGGTTCGGGGCGGATCCGCTGCGATTCTCTTCATGGCACTGTCCTCGCCACGCGGCCGGTTATCGTCTCCCGTTCGTCCTTCATGCGGCTGTCGCGCCAATGTTGCGTTGCTTTAATCTGATCATTTTGTGGCTATTTCGCCCCCCCGCGTGCAGGCCGACCCCCTTTTGCGGTATGATTGTAGAGGCAATTCGCTGTTCCCGTTCCTCCTCTGAGCTGGCCTGCTCCCTGGAGACATCAAGTGCGCTAAGGCCGGGCCTTCGTGTGTCCGGAGGAGGAACAGCTATAGGTTTGTGCGGCAGGCGGTTGCAGTCTCTTCCGCGCCGCGCGCAGGATGGACTGGATAGGATTGGTACGTATCGGAGGAGGCATCATGCTTCGCACCCAGGCAGGCAGCACGGCAAGGGTCAGGACCCTCGCGCTCATGACAGCGGTCATGACGGCGATCGTGGCGGTAGGCACCCCGTGGGCAGTGAGCGCAGGAGCGGCAGAGGGACACCCGGACAGTGCCCCGACGCAGATGATCTGGCTTTCCGAGCAGCTCGGGGTCCAGCCCGCGGATCGGCCGGGGGCGGCCTCCGCCGTTCCCCGACTCAGCGTTCTCGAGCAAAGCGCAGACGGTCTGGTTGTCGGCTTTGACCTGCCGGCGCTGCAGATCGAGTCCGTGCAGATCGCGGGGGAGACCTACCAGGCGCTCGGGATCGAGGGTGGAAACGCCCGCGGTGAGCTGGGCGAGCCGATGCTGCCAACCTTCTCGCGTTTCGTCCAGATTCCCGCGCGGTCGGGTGTGCGGGTCGAGGTCGTTGCCACCGAGACGGTCGAGATTCCGGGCGTTCTTCCCTTGCCCGCTCAGCCGGACCACACGGAGCCGGGCGGTCTGGCCGAGTTCGTGCGCAGCGAGATTGTGCGCAGCGAGATTGTGCGCAGCGAGATTGTCTACGCCCGCGACGGCTACGGCGCCGACCCGCAGGTGACGGCCGGTGAGCCTGGCCTGGCGCGTGACCTGCGCTTGGTGGCGGTCACCTTCTCCCCGGTGCGTTGCAACCCGGCGACCCAGACCATCGAGGTTGCGCGTCGGATGGAGGTCCGCGTGAGTTTCCAGGGCGAGGATCTACGCAGCGTGCCGTCGCGGCAGCACCAGATCATTCCCGCCTCCTTCGACACGATGTACCGCGAACTGGTCATCAACTATGACGGACCGCGGGACAACCAGACCGTGGGACTGGGTTCCTACGTCATCGTCTGTCCCAGCAGCAGCTCGATTGTCGCGGCCGTCGAGCCGTTGGCTGAGTGGCGGTCCCGTAAGGGCTTCGATACCTACCTGGCCACGACCGCCGAGACCGGCTCGAGCTCGAACGAGATTCGCAACTGGCTCATGAATGCCTACCAGACCTGGGACAACCCGCCCGAGTACATCACCCTGATCGGGGACACCGGCGGCAGCGTGGCCATCCCGTGCTTCTCACAGGGCGGCGGCGAGACCGACCACGACTACAGCCAGCTCGACGGCGATGACATCCTGGCTGATGCACACGTGGGCCGGATCTCGGTCGACTCGGTCGATCAGCTCGAGGTCGCGGTTGCCAAGATCATCGGGTACGAAAGCGAGCCCTACACGGGCAACAGCGAGTGGTTTACGAGCGCCTGCCTGGTCGGCGATCCCAGCTCCTCGGGTCCCACGACCATCCAGGCCATGCAGTGGCTCAAGGCCCGCTTGCTCGACTGGGGCTATACGCGCATCGACACGGTCTTCACGAGCCCCTTCGAGGCCCAGATGCGAGCCTCGCTCAACTCGGGCGTGGGCGTGTTCGGCTACCGCGGCTACTGGCACATGAGCGGCTGGGACACGGGCGATATCTTCAGCCTCTACAATGACCACATGCTTCCGTACTGCGTGAACCTAACCTGCGATACAGGCTCTTTCTCCAGCGGCACCGCCATCAGCGAGGCCTGGCTGCGGGCCGGTTCGGTGGATGAGCCCACCGGCGGCATCGGCAGCATCGGAACGGCCACGATCTTCACCCACACGCGCTACAACAACTGCATGAACTACGGCGTGTGGCGTTCGATCTTTTGGGAAGACAACTTCAGCCTGGGCGCTTCGCTCACCCGCGGCAAGTACGAGCTCTATCTGAACTACCAGGAGCAGGATCCAGGGAATGCCCGGGACTTCACCCACTGGAACAATCTCATGGGAGATCCGGCCACCGAGATGTGGACCGGTTTCCCCGAGCCGATGACGGCGACCCACGATCCCGAGATTGCCCAAGGCGCCAACGCCTTCCGCGTGCGGGTGCAGAGCGGCGGCTTCCCGCTCGAAGGTGCCTACGTGCACATCTACAAGGACGGCGAGATCTTCTCCGGGGCCTACACGGGCCCGGACGGCTACGCCGACGTGCCGCTCGGCGTCGCAACGCTCGGGGATGCTTCGTTGACGGTCACCATGCACGACCACATGCCCTACCTGGCCACGGTGCCGGTGGTGGATCCCGAACGTTTCGTGGCCTACGAGAGCCACACGATCGACGACGACAACGTCGGCGGCAGCGCCGGCAACGGCGACGGGCTGCCCAACCCGACCGAGCGCATCGAGATCCCGGTCCAGGTACGCAACCTGGGTTCCCTGACGGCCAGCGACGTGACCGGCACGATCGCCAGCGACGACCGCTATGTGACGATCCTCGACGCGACCGAGTCCTTCGGCACCTTGGCCGGGGGCGCCACCGCCTGGTCGCAGGAGGACTTCGACATCGAGCTCGCGCCAGGGGCGCCGAACGGGCACATCGTCTCCTTGGGGCTCACCCTCGAGTCCGGTGCCGAGAGCTGGTTTTCGCTCATCCAGTTCCCGGTCGTGGCGGCGGCTTTCCGGTACGTGTCGCACGAGCACAACGGCTTCGGCACCCAGATGGATCCGGGCGAGTCGGGCACGCTGACCGTCTCGCTCTTCAACGAGGGGGATGCGACCGGCGCAAACGTGACGGCCACTCTGGTATCGGGGAGCACCTGGGTGGCGGTGACCGATGAGACCGGTAGCTTCGGTTCGATCGGCACCGGCCAGAGCGGTTCGAACGGAGGCGATTCCTTCGCGATCAGCATCGCCGGCGATTGCTTCGATGGGCACATTGCCCCGATGGCGCTCGAGCTCGAGTTCTCTGATGGGGCGCAGGACACCGTGCACTTCGCGCTCAGCATCGGCAGCGCTGACCAGCACGATCCCACCGGTCCGGACGCCTACGGCTACTACGCCTTTGATGACGGCGACACAGGCTATGTAGAAGCGCCAGGCTACGAGTGGATCGAGATCGCCGCGAACCACGGTGGACCGGGCACATCTCTTGGGCTCGGTGACTTCGGCTGGGGCCAGGACGACCTGGTGACGGTGGATCTGCCCTTCGAGTTCACCTACTACGGCGAGACCTTCGATCGGGTCACGATCTGTTCGAACGGCTGGATGGCGATGGGCATGACCTGGCTGGTCAACTACCGCAACTGGAACATCCCGGCGCCGGGCGCCCCGCCCTTCATGCTCGCGCCGATGTGGGACAACTTCTATCAGAACGGCGACGATCAGGTCTATCAGTGGTACGACGAAGCCAATCACCGCTACATCGTCCAGTGGAGCCGCTTGCGCAACATGGAAGGAGATACCCAGAGCAACTTCGAAGCGATCCTCTACGATCCGGCCCACCACACGACCGACACCGGGGACGGGGCTATCGTCTTCCAATACGAGACATTCAACAACTCGGACTACCTGCAGCAGTACTCGACGATCGGCATCCAGAACGGTGACAACTCGACCGGCGTGATGTACGGCTATTACAACTACTACAATGCCGGCGCGGCCCCGATCTCGAGCGGCACGGCGATCCGTTTCGTGCCGGTGGGGAATGTGCCGCGCGGGACGCTCACCGGCACGGTCGTGAACCTGTCGATGGGCGGGGAGGGACTCGCCGAAGCCGAGATCCATGTCCTCGAGACCGGCCACACCCTGGTCTCGGGCGAAGACGGCACCTATGGCGGCACGATCCCGACCGGTACCTACACACTCGTGGCCACGCACGCCGGCTTCACGGCCGACACGGCCTACAGCGTGCCGGTGATCGAGGGCGAGACGACCGAGCGCAATTTCGCGCTTCTCGACATCGCCGGGCCGGCTTTCCATAACACGACCGACTACGGCAACACCATCGACCCGGATGGCCCCTATGTCATCGAGACCGAGGTGGCCGAGTACTCGGGCATCGATGAGTTGAGCCTGTTCTATCGCACGCAGACCTCCGGCTGGACCGAGGTGCCGCTCACCGCTCAGGGGGGCGACCTCTACAGCGCCGAGATTCCCGGCCAGCCGATCAACAGTCAGGTGAGGTATTACCTCCATGGGAGTGACGTGGTTAGCAATGAAAGCACCGATCCCCCTGGGGCTCCGGAGGAGACCTACTCCTTCTTCGTGCTCATGCCGATCGTCAATACCGGCTTCGAGTCCGGTCCGGAAGGCTGGACGCACACGGTTGTCTCGGGTGGCTTCGAGGATCAGTGGCACTTGAGTGATCAGCTCAACCACACCCCCGCCGGCGCCCATGCCTGGAAGTTCGGCGACCAGGGCGACGGCGAGTATGCCAATCTCGCCGACGGCGCGTTGCTCACCCCCGCCTTCGAGCTGGACGGTACGGCCGTGGTGGAGTTCTGGCACTGGATCGACACCGAGGTGAGCGGGAGCTATCCGGGCTACGCCTATGACGGCGGCCTGATCGAGTATGCGGTCGACGGCGGTGCCTGGACACAGATCGAGCCCGAGGGCGGCTATCCGTACCGTATCCGCGAGGGCTCGACGCCGGGGCCGTTCCCGGCCGAGACCCAGGTGTTTGCGGGCCAGCAGGACTGGACGCTCGAGCGCATCGAGTTGCCCGAGTTGACCGGCACCGTGCAGTTGCGGTTCCGCTTCGGTTCCGATGGCGCCGTGGGGGAGGAGGGCTGGTTCATTGACGATGTCCTCATCATCGGCAACGAGCCGGATCTTTCCGACGCCCGCGAGCTGCCTCTGATACCGGATCGGGTCGTGCTCTACCAGAATCAGCCCAATCCGTTCCGCAGCGGCGATCGCGCGACGACGATTCGTTTCCAGCTGCCCGAGACCGCACCGGTCTCGCTCAAGATTCTGGACGTGAGCGGTCGACTGGTACGCACCCTGGCGCACGAGTCATTCGAGGCGGGACCGCATACAGTGCAGTGGGACGGCCGCAATGACCGCGGCGAGCACATGGGCAGCGGCGTGTTCTTCTACGTGCTTTCGGCGGGCAAGGAAGAAGCCGCACGTCAGATGCTGCTCTTGCGGTAGCAGCGGTAGCGGTGGCATCAGCGGTGGCGGTGGCATCAGCGGTAGCGGTGGCATCTGCGGTGGCGGTGGCGTCAGCGGTAG
>CAZNJE010000019.1:50386-53720 GCA_964573295.1 uncultured bacterium
ATCTGCGGTGGCGGTGGCGTCAGCGGTAGCGGTGGTATCAGCGGTGGCGGTGGTAGCTGCAGGGGCAGCGCCATCTGAGGTGGCGGCTGCGGTGATGGCAGTCAGGCTGTGGTAGCTTCGGGAGCGTGCATGGCCCTCGTGGCGCCCATGGCCCTCGTGGCGCCCATGGCGATCTGCCGTGGCCAGCCCGCGGGGACAGCCCGGTGCTACCCGCCGTCGAGAGAAAAGGTGGCCAGCCGCATACATGCTGCGGCTGGCTACGAACCTACGCCGGCCGCCGACCCACTGGAGGACCTCATCCTACCGCGGGCCTTCGACCCGCGGCGGACACCCGATCTACGGCGGGCCTTCGACCTGCGGCGGACACCCGGCCCACAGCAGGCCCCCGCCACGGATTCGCACCGGCCCACGGCTCGTCGGTGAAGGTCGATTGCCCTGCGGCCATGTCTTGATCGCTCGGCCAGGGTCCTGAGTATGTCTCGTCTTGGCGTTCACCGAAGGCGTCATCGTCTCGCTGGATTATGCAACAAACATGCACAATGTTTCGAGAAATGGATTCCGGCATCTTCGTGTAACAGCTTCTACTAGAATCAATTACAGATTTCAAGTTTGACAGATTCGAACGCGTATCCTTCACATGACGGCCTAACGATCTTCGCCCAGTGCGGTCATCGCCTTCGGCACAGTGTCCTTCGGGCTCACTTTGTACCAGGCCTCGATGATCTTGCCCTGCTCATCAATCAGGAACGAACTGCGGATGACGCCCTCGTAGGACTTGCCGTACATCTTCCTCTCGCCGAAGGCACCGAACGCTTTTGCTGTCTTGTGGTTCGGATCCGACAGCAGCGGGAATCCGAGCGAGTACTTCTCGTCGAACTTGAGCTGCGCGGCGGGCTGATCCGGACTGATGCCCACCACATCGACACCCAGGCTGCCGAAGTCCTCACTCGCATCGCGCACGTTGCAGGACTGTGTCGTGCAACCCGGCGTTTTGGCCTTGGGGTAGAAGTAGACAAGCAACTTACGTCCTTTGTAGTCGCTTGACTTGACCTTCTTCCCGTTCTGGTCCAGCAGGGAGAAGCTCGGCGCTTTCTTGCCGGCTTCGAGCATGCTCGCACTCATCGCTCACTCCTCGTTCATTCCTCGGTTCCTTCCTCGGTTCACTCCTCGTTCATTCCTACGTTCATTCCTACGTTCATTCCTACGTTCATTCCTACGTTCATTCCTCGGTTCACCCCCTCGTTGCTTCATTTCTCGTTCATTCCTGTTGGTACCATCTACCGGGCTATGCGATCTGCCTACCGTTCGGTTCGCTGCCCATCGCGCGCACGGTGCGACGTCCATGACGTGCCCGGGGCAACGTCCATCGCGCGCACGGTGCGACGTCCATGACGTGCCCGGGGCAACGTCCATCGCGTGCCCGGTGCCACCAATCGGATCATTCCCCGAAGCGGATGCCCTGTGCCAGCGGCAGCTCGCTGCCGTAGTTGACCGTGTTCGTCTGTCGCCGCATGTAAGCCTTCCAGGCGTCGCTGCCGGCCTCGCGGCCCCCGCCGGTTTCCTTCTCGCCGCCGAAGGCCCCGCCGATCTCCGCCCCCGAGGTGCCAAGGTTGACGTTGGCAATCCCGCAATCGGAGCCGGTCTGGCTGACGAAGCGCTCGCCCTCACGGACGTCGTTCGTGAAGATAGCGCTCGAGAGTCCCTGCGGCACCTCATTGTGCCAGGCCAGCACTTCTTCGAAGTCAGTGTACTCGATCATATACAGGATCGGGGCGAAGGTCTCCTGGTGCACGATGTCCCAGTCGTGCTGGGCACGCACGATCGTGGGCATGACGAAGTGGCCGGGCCCATCGACTCGCTCGCCCCCGGTGAGGATCTCGCCGCCATGGGCGCGCACTTCATCCAGGGCAGACATCATGTCGTCGACGGCCGCCTCACTCACCAACGGGCCCATCAGCGTATTCTCATCCAACGGGTCCCCGATGCGTACCTGCCGATAGGCATCCAGGAGTTGTTTCGTGAAGGTCTTGCGCACGTCCTGATGGACGAAGACCCGTCGCGTGGAGGTGCAGCGCTGGCCAGCGGTGCCCACCGCACCGAAGAGCACCGACCGGACCGCCATCTCCAGGTCGGCGCTGGGGGTGACGATGACGGCGTTGTTGCCGCCCAGCTCCAGAATCGTGCGCCCCAGTCGTCCCGCCACTACCTGGCTCACGTGCTTGCCCATGCGGGTAGAGCCGGTGAAGGAGACGAGCGGGATACGCGTATCCTGGATCATCCGCTCCCCGACGCTGCGGCCGCTGCCCACTACGAGGTTGAAGAGACCGGTGACGCCATGCGCGGCGGCCACCTCGTTGGCGATGTGTTGCACGGCGATTGCCGTGAGCGGTGTCTCCGAAGACGGCTTCCAGATGACGGGATTTCCGCAGACCGCCGCCAGCGCCGCGTTCCAGGCCCAGACGGCCACCGGGAAGTTGAACGCGGTGATCACGCTGATCGGCCCCAGCGGATGCCACTGCTCCATCATACGGTGCTCGGGCCGCTCGGACTGGATGGTGAGACCGTAGAGCTGGCGGGAGAGTCCTTGGGCGAAGTCGGCCATGTCGATCATCTCCTGAACCTCGCCCCAGCCCTCCTGGACGATCTTGCCCATCTCGAGGCTCACGAGCCGGCCCAGCGCATCCTTCTTCTCCCGCAGGGCGTCGCCCAGATCGCGCACCAGGAGTCCACGCCTCGGCGCCGGGACGGTGCGCCACTGCGCGAAGGCCTCCTGAGCGGCCTGGACGACCTCCTCGTAGTCCTCCTCGCTCGCCAAACGTACCGCGGCGATCGGCTCACCCGTGGCGGGCTCGTAAGAGGTCAAAAGGGTGCGATCCTCCCGCTTGAGCCAGTTGTCGGGCCCCGTGCAGGTGCCGGCATTCTCGGCTTCGATGCCCAGTTCGCGCAGGAAGCCGTATCGTTCCAGTGCGTGATGGGTTGCGGGCTTGCTAACGGTAGTCATATTGTAACTCCAATCATTGCAAAGAATTATGTGTATCGTGCCCGCCGGCCATGTCCACGATCTGCCGTGGCCCCAATTGGTCGGGCGGCCGCCAGGCATCGATCGGCGCCAATCTTCTGCAATCTTCTGCGATCTCCTGGAATCTCCTGCAATCTCCTGCGACCTCCTGCGATCGCCTGCGATTGCCGTCAACCTTCTACGATCTCCTGCAATCTCGTGTAATGTCCACAATTATTGTAGACTTTGAGTTCCCTGGGAACGGTGTGGGCAGGATGCCGGCGTGAGTTGGGCCACGCACGTTAGTCTGACCCGTATCAGACCCGTATCAGCCTG
>CAZNJE010000019.1:53820-56391 GCA_964573295.1 uncultured bacterium
ATCCGTGCCAGTCTGACCCGCGTGATCCGTGCCAGTCTGACCCGCGTGATCCGTGCCAGTCTGACCCGCGTGATCCGTGTCAGCCGGATCCGTGTGAGTCGGATCCGTTTCAGGGAGATCCGACTCAGCCTGAGCCATGTGATCCGTGCCAGTCTGACTCGTGTCAGCCTGATCTGTGTGAGCCAGAGTCGTGCGGGATTGAGCCTTCCGAACCCGGTTGGCCAGGGCTGACCAGCACGATCTGCAGGTCCATCACGTTGGTGCCCGTCGGCCCGGTACGGATGTGGTCGCCCAGCGCTTCGAAGGCTCGGTAGGAGTCGTTCTCGTCCAGAATCCGCTGCACGGACAGCCCGGCCGCCTCGGCCCGCTCGAGCGTACTCCCGGTGGCGAGCGCTCCGGCGGCGTCGGTGGGGCCGTCGATCCCGTCGGTGCCAAAGGAGGCCAGGGCGATGCCCGTGGTGCCGGCAAGAGCGAGTGCGGCGTCCAGGGCCAGCTCTTGATTGCGACCACCCCGGCCGCGGCCGCGCACCGTGACGGTGGTTTCTCCTGCATAGACGAGACAGCGTGTGGCACCCGGCTGGCCCGACCGGCTGCAAGCCATTCGATCGGTCTCCTGGATGGATCGGGCGTGATCGCCCATCGATCGCCCTACCTCTCGTGCCTCGCCCGTCACAGCCGCATCGATGAGTTCGGCGGCGAGTCCCAGCTCACTGGCGCGGGCCACTACCGCTTTTGCGACCGTTCGCGCGCTGCCCACGATGCGAAGCCGGACGTTTCCGAAGCAGGGATCGCCGGGGCCAGGAGTCTCGGGCCGTCGTCCGGCTGCGCCCTCCTCCAGATGGGTTCGGATGTCTGGTGGGCTGCCGGTCCAGAGATCGAAGACACGTAGAACCTCGATTGCATCCCGGTAGGTGGTCGGATCCGGCGCCAGCGGTCCGGAGGCAATGGCGGAGACCGAGTCACCGACCACATCGGAGATCACGAGTCCCAGCACCGGCACGGGGGTGAGCATGCGTGCTAGCCCACCGCCCTTGATCTGGTCCAGATGCCGGCGCACGCAATTGAGCGACTCGATGTCCGCACCGCGGTGCATCAGTTCTTGGGTGACGGACGCAATGCTTTCGAGCGCCACTCCTTCTGGCGGGAGGGTGAGGAGGGCGGAGGCACCCCCTGAGATGAGTGCCAGCACCGGGCGTCGCTGGGTTCGCGCCATCCCGGCCCACCGCGTGAGTTCTCGCGCGGCTCGCACGGATGCCTCGGTAGGGATCGGGTGGCTGCCAGGTAGAATCGTGAATCTACGCAGCCTCTTTGCAGTCAAGGCCGCAGAGAAGGCCTGATTGGGATCTGGCGGTGAGTCTGCAGATGAGTCTGCAGATGAATCTGCAGATAGACCTGGAGGGGCTTGCACGGGTGGGATGATCAGCAGCCCAATGGGTTTGGGCGAACTGGCACAGCGATCCTGCTTCGCGGGGTCATAGTCGCTGGCATCATGGTCGCTGGGGTCGTGGCCGCTGGGATCATGGCTACCCAGGACTGCAGGGAAGGCCTGAATGGCCCCAAGGGCCATACGCAATGCTGCCTTGCCGAAACCCAGGATAACGGGAGCAGGTCCTTCAGGGACCGGGCTTGTTGGAGCCCCCCTGGCTGTGTTCGAACTCGCCGGAGCCGCACTTGTTGATGCCAGACACTGTGGGGTGGATCTACGCGAACCTGAACCTGATCCTAAGCTGACAGATTCGGCAGGCCCGGGCTTCGACCAGAAGGTCCCGCAACCGACGGCGGCACTGCCGTCACCGGCTTCACTGGCGTCGCGGACGACACGGGCGTCGCGGACGACACGGGCGTCACGGGCGTCACGGGCGTCGCGGACGACACGGGCGTCACGGGCGTCACGGGCGTCACACGCGTCGCGGACGAGCCGGCACGGATCGGCAGCTTCGCACGCGGCGCGGATGAGTTCATCAAGAAGGCGGCGGAGATGTTCCTCCGTAGTGTGACGGGAGGCCATCATATCGAGAACCCTTCTGCAGAACCCGCTCGGCGGTGCTGACTCCGAGCAGTATGTGTGAGCAAGACGCGCCTTCCGAACATGACCTTTCCCCATGCTGCGAAGCCTCGGATCGGCTGGATAGCACTGGATAGCGCCGGATAGCGCTGGATAGCGCCGGATAGCGCTGGATAGCAATAGACGTGCCATGCTGTCGGTTCCACCCGCGGCTGCCATCATAGCTTGCCACAGACCCTGGCGCGAGGGGCGCAAGAGATTCTTCGACTGCACAGGCGGTTCGAGGACGCTATCCTTTAATGGGGCTGAGATGCCGTTGCCATCCACCTTGCGAGCTTGCGAGCACAGATGGCGAAACGAGACCGAGAGAGTTTCCGACATGAGGCGCAGCGCCGGAACCGAAACGAGCTGGCAGGAGAAAGTAGACCGTAGCATGCGTGTGGATCGGGACGTGATCATTGTGTTCCAATTGTTGCTCGTATGGTGTGTGTTTGGCGGCATGTCGGTGGCCGGCTCGAGCGCAGCAGGCTTTCCGAGCCCATCGGACTCCGCGCAGCTAGCGAACT
>CAZNJE010000019.1:56491-74757 GCA_964573295.1 uncultured bacterium
CCGCGCAGCTAGCGAACTCCGCGCAGCTAGCGAACTCCGCGCAGCTAGCGGACTCCGCGCAGCTAGCGAACTCCGCGCAGCTAGCGAACTCCGCGCAGCTAGCGAACTCCGCGCAGCTAGCGGACTCTCCGAGCTCAGCGGACTCTCCGAACGCCATGGAAGCCCCAACTGCATTGGACGTCGAGACCTCCGGGGGTGTTCCGGACAGCTCGCGTGGCACCGGAATCCCAGGGGTGCTGGATGCCGTGCGCATGCGCGAGACATCTCGACTCGGGCGAACTGAGCTTTCAGTCGAGTCTCCGATTGTGATCACCCCTACCCGTTCGGTAACCGGTTCGCTCGGCACCAAGTACCTGACGAACTACCTGATCAGCCAGACTCCTGGCGCATACGCCGCCATCGGAGATTCGATGCCGGCTACGGCAGCGTACCGGTTCCGATGGCGCAAGATGACGGGCACGGAAGCGGCCATTACCGGGGCAGCCATGGGCGCAACTCTGGGCTCCTGCGTTGGGGCCTTCGGAGCTTCGTTCGGCTGGTGGAGTGAGGAAGACGCTCTCAAGATGGTGGGGGCCATGTCTGCGGCGGGGGCGCTGTGGACGTGGTCGAAGAAGAGCGATGAGGGGTTACAGATTCGAGTCGCCGCCGATGATGAGGGCCGGTGAGGTGGATGCGCATCACAGCGCATCAAAGGGCTAGAGGCGAAGCCGCATGATCGCCTCACCCTCCTCTCATGAACTGCGGCGGCTCAACCGTTCCCGGTAGGCGGGCTGATCGTACACCTCCGGGTTGACGACCTGGGGCGCCCGCTCTGCCCGCAGGTGGGCGAGGGTGTTGCGGGCGGCGATTCCCGCCATCTCGCTTCGTGTATCGAAGGTGGCGCTGCCGATGTGCGGCGCGAGCACGACATTCGGCAATTCGTCCAGGCCGTTGGCCAGTTCGGGTTCGCGTTCGTAGACATCCAGCGCCGCCCCGCGAATCCACCCTTCCCGCAGCGCGCGCACGAGGGCAGCTTCATCGACGATGGGGCCGCGCGCGACGTTGATCAGATGGGCGGTCTCTTTCATCCCCCGCAGCTGGGCCTCGCCGATCATGTGGTGCGTCGCCTCCGTCAGCGGCGCATGCAACGTGAGAAAGTCGCTCTCCCGGATGAGTTCGTCGAACTCCGCCCACCTCACCCCGGCGGCCGCATCGATCTCATCGCGGCTGCCCGGATCGAAGGCCAGCACGTCCATGTCGAACCCCTGTGCCCGGCGCGCCACGGCCCGTCCGATCCGGCCGTACCCGACGATGCCGAGCGTCTTGTGCCGCCCGTTGCCTCCCGTGCCGACGTCGTCGCCCAGCAGGAGTACCGGATTCCAGATTCGAAACTCCCCGGCGCGCACCAGCCGGTCGCCGGCCGGGATGTGGCGAGCGGCGGCCAGCAGGAGGGCCCAGGTCAGGTCCGCGGTAGCCTCGGTAAGCACGTCCGGGGTGTTCGTGACCGGGATGCCCAGTTCGGTGGCGGCGGCGACATCGATGTTGTTGTACCCGACAGCGAAGTTGGCCACGCCCAGAAGATGCGGGTTGCGGTTCAGAACTTCCCCGTCCACCGAGTCACTGAGGTGACACATCAAGGCGTCGCAGGCCACGATGTGCTCCAGGAGCTTCTCGTGCGGTAGGCCCTGGTTGCCATCTCGGACGAGGATTGCCAGGTCGCAGCCCGCGTCCTCCAGCAGGGCCGTACCTTTCTCGAGAACGAGTCGTGTGATCAGGACGCTGGTCCCAAGCATGATGCTCTCCCGTTGCCAAGGTCGATCGCCGGCGGCCCCATCAGGTCCGGGGCTTGATGGCTGCGCTGCGTATCGCGGCTAATTTTCGATCATACCGCGCAAGTAGGCAGGATGCGAGGGAGGGCTTCTGCTACAATGAAGGCACGACCCAATCCGCGGAGGATCCCGTGCGCAATTCGCTTGGCTGCCTTCTGACGCTGGCTCTCTGGGCGACCCTGTGCTCGCCGGTTGGGGCAGAGCCCAGGGTCCAGACGGTCTCCGAGCACGGGAACGAGCTGATCTTGGAGTTCGAGCCGGGGGAATTCTCCATCTCGACCGTGTCTGTCGCTGGTACACCGCGTACCGCGATCGAGTGGCCGGAGGGGATCCATCCCGCGACGGCGGGGGCTCACGATCTGCCGTATCGGTCGGTCAGCATCCTGCTTCCACCGGATCACGATGCGCGCATCGCGGACGTGACCTGCGAGGTTACGCGGCGCACGGCCCCGCCCATACGCCCGGCCCCGGATCCCTCCCGATGGTCCGGCGTGCGCACAAACTCCGCGATCACGACGTTGCCGAGTCTGCGCCCGCCGGCTTCTCATGTGAGCTTGGGTGAGCCCTACTGGGTGCGCGAACATCGTGCCGTCACGCTGACCTTTCACCCCTTTCGGTACGATACCGACCAGGGCAAACTGGATATCGCGAAGCGCATCCGCGCCGTGATCCGGTTCAAGCCGGCAGGCCCGGCAGACCCGGCAGGCCCGGCAGACCCGTCCGGCCAGGCGGGCACCATTGGCACGATAGATACCCCCAACAGACTGAGCGCCCCGGGCAGGGTAGCCGGCACCAACCCCCGCGATGCCTTCGGTGATCTCACCGCGAGCCACCGGGCGATCCCGGCCGATGTGGCTAGCCATCTGGCCCGGCATTTCCTGAACGGCGCAACCTACCTCGAGCGCTATCCTGCGGTCTACGAGTTCGGCCGGTTGGTCGTGATCACAACGCCGGCTTTCCGAGATGCAGTGCAGCCCCTCGTGACCTGGAAGCGCCGCACGGGCGTCCCGGCGGATTTGTACCTTTATCCTCTTGACACGGGACCTACGCCAGAGAGCATCAAGGCCTTCCTCCAGGCGGAGTACGACTCGCCGGCCTCACTGACCTACATCCTGATCGTGGGGGATGCCGAAGACGTTCCCCCGGCCCGGGGGACCTCGGGGTGGGCCAATGGGGCGGCCGCTGATCCCATGTACACGATGCTCTCCGGCTATGATCTCTACCCGGATGCCTTCATTGGACGCTTCTCGGTCGAGACGGCGGAGGAGGCGGCCGTCGTCGTGCAGAAGAATTTGTGGTACGAGGGTGCCGGCTTCGCCGGTGACGCCTGGACCCACGCGGCCGTCGGCATCGCCAGCGACGTGGCGTTCCCGCCCTATCCCGAAGACTGGATCCTGATGGAAGGTCTGCGTGAGTGGATGGAGGCCTACACCTACACCGAGTTCACGACGATCTATGATCCGGGCGCCACCTCGCCGATGGTGACCGCGGCGGTGGAGGATGGACGGGGGTGGATCAACTACCTGGGGCATGGCTCGCCCTTTGGATGGAACACCTCGAACTTCGGCATGGATGACGTGGCCGGTCTGTCGAATGTGGGTGCCACCCCAGCGATCATCTCGGTGGCCTGCAGCAACGGAGACTTCGAGGGGCAGACCTGCTTCGCGGAGGCGTGGCAACGCCACGGCAGCGCGGAGGAGCCCATGGGGGCCATCCTCTTCCAGGGCGCCTCGGTGGGCCAGACGACAGCGGCGTGGGTCGCCCAGGAAGAGATCATCCGGCTGCTGGTCGAGAACGCCTTTCTGACCAGCGGCGGCCTGGTCTTCAATGGCTCCATGCTGGCGATCGAGCAGCTGCCCGGATTGGGCAATGGCACGGGTTCCGAATGCGTTCAGGCCTGGCACATGTTCGGCGATCCATCGCTCCTTCTCTGGACCGACGCCCCGCGGCCTCTGACGGTCGAGCACCCGGGCTGGCTCAGCGAGCCGGCCACGGAGGTGTCGGTGTTCGTGGGGAGCGGCAGTCTTCCCCTGGAGCGGGCGAGGGTGGGGGCGTATGCGCAGGGTCACCTCTACGGAAGCGGCATCACCGGCGAGGATGGGATGGTCACCCTGGCGCTCGATCCGGCGCCCACGGGCCTCTCCGAGCTGGAAATCAATGCCGTGGCGCGCAACCACGCGCCCCACTGGGGCGTGGTTGCGGTGCTGCCGGTCGCGGATGCGGGTTCCGACGTGCCGGCGACCCAGGCGGTCCGCATCGCGCCTCAGCCCTGCTCCGATCGCCTCGTGATGACCGTACCTGTCCGGCCTGGTGAATCGCTCTCCCTGTCCATCCATGACCTCGAGGGGAGACGGGTCTTTGTGCGCAGAGTTATCCCGGGCCTGGAAGGCTGCGGCGTCCTGACCTGGGACCTTCGCGATCAGGCCGGCCGCAGCGTCTCTCCCGGCATCTACACGTACAGAATTGAGCGGGCAGGCACGGAACGTCTGCCGCTGGGCGGCCGGTTCCTGGTGATCCGGTAACCACTGAAAGGAGGATGTGATGAAGACAAGAACAGGGGATCCAACCTCGCTTGCGCCGCCACGTGCAGCGTCACGTGCACCGCATCGTGCAGCGTCACGTGCACCGCATCGTGCAGCGTCATGTGCACCGCATCGTGCAGTGTCATGTGCACCGCATCGTGCAGCGTCATGTGCACCGCATCGTGCCGCGCCTTGTGCAGTGCACCCGGTGCGATGGGTGGTCAGCATTCTGGCCATTGGTGTTGCCTGCGGACTCTCCGGTGGGACTTCGTGGGCAGATGACTTCTCGATGCTCGGTCCCACGACAGAGCCGGGTCAGGTTCTGGGTAGCGGCCTGGACGAGTGTGGCGGCACACTGGCCTACCATCATGACTACTCGTTCGAGGGTGGCTACGCGTGGCAGTACGGCGGCGTCTATCCGCCCTACTACGGTGCCTTTGCCGAAGCCTTCCTTCTGGGAGAAGCCAGCATCGACTGCATCGTGTTCTGGTTGACCGACGTGGGCTACTACACGGGCGGCCCGTGTGATGCCTACATCTGGGAGGGCGGCGTCAGCAGTGAACCCGGCGCGGTTCTTCACGTGACGCACGCGATCGATCCCGGGGCGCCCGCCTTCTGGCCTTCGGTCAGCCAACATGATATCGACATCATCGACTACGCCTTTGCCGGTGGTGAACTCACGGTGGGCCACTGGGGCGACTGGCCGGGACAGCTGACGCAATGGTACTGCACCGCCGATCTGGACGGTCAGCAAGGCCACCCTTGGACGTGCCTGGCGCCCGGCTCCGGATACGGCACCGGGTGGGCCAGTCCCAGTATCGTTTGGGGCACCACCCAGTCGATGGGGCTGGGGTTCTACTACGATGATGTTCCGACACCGGTGCGAAGTGCGACCTGGGGTGAAGTGAAGGGCTTGTTTGAGTAGGGGTTTCTCCTCGCGCGCAGGCCGGCAACGTAAGCGCCCAGCGCACACCAGTAGCGCACGCCAGTAGCGCACACCAGTAGCGCACGCCAGTAGCGCACGCCAGTAGCGCACGCCAGCAGCGCACGCCAGTAGCGCACGCCAGTAGCGCACGCCAGTAGCGCACGCCAGTAGCGCACACCAGTAGCGCACACCAGTAGCGCTTGCCTTCAGCACAAGCCAACAGGGGGATTCCATGATGGCACCTTGCGCGAGTTCAAGGGATCTCTTGCCCCGTTGGGCGAACCCTCGTTCCAGTCTCGGCCGTCACGCTGCCTCTCTTGTGAGGGCCACGCTGCTCATGCTCGCCATCGCCGGCGTTGGAGGACTTGCTGAGGTGACTCACGCCGATACGGTTCTCGTCTTGCCCGATGGCACCGGTGATTTCCCCACGATCGAGGCTGCCATTGACGCATCGGCCGATGGCGACACGATCCTCCTCGGCGACGGCGGGTTTCATGGGCCCGGCAATCGCGACGTCTCGTTTCAAGGCAAGGCCGTCACGGTTCGCTCGGCGGGAGGCGCCCCACAGGCCTGCACGATCTTCTGCAATGGATCGGTAAACGAACCGCACCGGGGCTTCCTGTTCACGAACGACGAGCCGCCGGGCGCCGTGTTGCAGGATGTCACCATCACGGGGGGCTGCGCGCTCCAGGGCGGTGCCGTGCATGTCTTCGATGGGGCCACCCCCACGATCGTTGGCTGCGTTTTCCGAGGCAATCAAGCGTCGGGTGGCCAGCATGGCGGCGGGGCCGTCTGCGCCACCTACAGCACACGGATTGAGGATTGCCTGTTTGAGAACAATGTGGGCAGGAGCGGCGGCGGTCTGCTCCTCCGATCGGGAGGCGGGGTCATCGTCACGGGGTGCACCTTCCGCAACAACGAGGCCACCGCCCACGGCGGCGCCATCTACTATGCCGCACACCCTCGCGTAGAAGGGTGTCTCTTCATCGGCAACTGGGCCGGCGGTGATGGCGGTGCCCTTTATGGCGGGACCATTGATCTGGGTGGCTCAACATTCGCCGGCAACATCGCTGGTGGAGGCGCAGGCGCGCTCTCGATCGTCAACTCTGGCAATTCCATGGTCGGCTCCACCACGATCACGCACAACACGAGCGGTTCGGGCGGCTCGGTTCGTCTCGGACCGACGTCCTTCACCGAGTTCAACAATGTCATCATTGCCTTCGATACAGTCGGGCGAGCCGTGGCCGTCTCGCAGGTTCCGCCGCTGTTCTTCTGCAGCGACCTGTATGGCAATGCCGGTGGGGACTGGGTGGGACCAATCGAGGAGCAACTGGGCGAGAACGGCAATATCGCGCTGGATCCGCTCCTGTGCGGCCCGGCGTGGGAGGACTTCGGTCTGCGCGCAGACTCGCCCTGTAGGCCCTTCAGCGATCCAAATCCCGCCTGCGGGGCCATCGGCGCCCATCCGGTGGGGTGTCAGATGAGTGAGGCGGCTTGTTGCATGGGTACGGACTGCGAGGTGCTGACCGCCGAGGCGTGCTATCTGGCAGAGGGCGTTTGGCGGCCCGGCATCGAGACCTGCGATCCCAATCCCTGCGATGCCGACACGATTCTGGTGCGGCCGGATGGCTCTGGGGATGTTCCCTACGTCCAGGAAGCGCTCGACTACATCGGCGAGGGCGGAACGATCCTGCTGGCCGACGGGGTCTTCGGAGGCTTCGGCAATCGCGACCTCGATTTCCACGGCAAGGCGGTCACGCTCAAGTCCCAATCCGGTTCCGCAGACGAATGTGTGATCGACTGCTCCGGTAGCGCCGCCGATCCGCACCGCGCCATTGAATTCTTCGATGCCGATCAACAAACCCGTCTCGAGGCCATTGGTTTCCGGGGTGGTTTCGCCAACCGGGGCGGGGCGATCTACTGCCGGAACGGTAGCTCACCCACAATCTCGGGCTGTAAGTTCGAGAACAACACCGCCACGTTCCGAGGGGGCGCGGTCTACGTGGATCAGGGCTCGCCGCGCATCGAGGCATGCACATTCGTGAGCAATCAGTCCGCTGGAGACGGTGGAGCCATCCATTTCACCGTCGGTAGCCACGTAGACCTGGCAGACTGCCGATTCGAGAGCAACCTGGCGGGGGGCCTGGGAGGCGGTGCCCACATCCATGCCTACTGTGATGGTGAGTTGGTCCGGTGCACGCTTCTCGGCAATCAAGCCTCTGGAGGTGGGGGCCTTTTCCTGGACGGATCGATCCACCTGGAGCGCTGTACCTTCTACGCGAATGATTCTGACGAGGGCAGCGCGGTTGGCGTCGGCGCAAGTGCCGAGTTGACGATGGACCACAGCATTCTGGCGTTTGGGAGCGGGAGCCCCCCAGTGGCCTGCGCCTCCGGGGGGGCGCCGGTGATGGCCGCATGCTGCGACCTCTATGGCAATCAGGGTGGCGATTGGGTCGGTTGCGTGGAAGAGCTCGCCGGTCAGTTCGGCAATTTCTCGGACGATCCTCTCTTCTGCGAGCCCCTCGAAGGCAATCTCTATCTGCACGAGGACTCGCCGTGCGCAAATGCGCCCGAATGCGGCTTGGTGGGAGCCTATAGTGTGGGCTGCGGCTTCAGCGATGTCCCAGAGAGTCATCCGCCGGTGCCTCATCCTGAGTTCCGCCTAGGGCCTTCGCCCACGACCGGCAGGGTCGTGCTGGAGTGCGTGCTTGGTCCGCAAGCAGAGTCGAAGCCCGTGACCTTGCGAATCTTCGACGCCACGGGACGCCGCGTGGTGACCCTGCTCGATCTGCCTCACGCGAAGCGTGTGCATCGAGTGGTTTGGGATGGCAGGCTCGAGGGCGGCATCCCCGCACCGGCGGGCGTCTACTACGCGAGACTCGCAGCCGCCGGTTGGGAAGACCGGCGCTCGATCCTGCTGCTCCGCTGATTCGGCGAGTCGGTGAGCCGGCGAGTCAGTGAGCCGGCGACTCAGTGAGTCGGCGAGTCGAGTAGGTCCGCGCTACCCAACCGAAGCCGGCATACTCGGGTCGACCGGTGCGTCCTCGAACATGAACAGGTCCGAGGAGCGCAGGCTACGTTCCAGGGCGCGCTCGTGTTCCAGGAAGCGCCAGACGCCCAGGCGCGCAACCTGCCGCATCAGAAGCCGGAGAGGGGCACGGAAGGGCCGATGGCCCATGACGTGCTGCGAGGAGAGCAGCCTCCGGGCGAGGCTCTCGATCCGAGGATGCCCGGAATCCATCGCTGAGGGCTTGATGTAGATGCCCCCCTGGTGGCTGAAGAGCTCATCGATGGCCGCATGCACCATCCCCAGGATCGATTGGCTGGTCATGTGGTAAGGATGCGGCTCGCAGAAGCCGCTCCACAGATTGTCCAGGAACTCGCCCGGCGTCTCGCCCACGGCCTCGGTATAGGCCCGGCCCACATCGCCGGTATGCGTGTCGGAGTTGGCGATCAGATGCTTGCCGTTGGCCTGTGCGATGTTCTCGGTGATCTCGTTCATGAGACGGGTCCGGCCGGCATTGAGCTCCATGACATCGAAGAACTCGATCGCATCGCGCACCTTGGCCAGTTCGACCTGTCCGGCACGGATCTCGGCCTGCTCCCACCAGGTCGGGTGGTTGTAGAGCATGCGGATGCCCTCGAGCCGGCAGAAGTCGGCCAGCTCCTCGAGCGTGCGGATGCGCTCACCTACCCGAGCGTACTGATCCGGGTGCAGCCCGTAGAGGTTCACGTGGATCGTGAACCCGATGGCCGGATCCAGAAGCGCGTGCTCCACACCTGGGATGACCAGCGCCCGGTCGGCTTCGGGGAGCTCGCGCATGAGCTTCTCGTAGCCGGACATGGTCTCGTGGTCGGTCAGGGCGAAGAAGTCCATCCGCCGGTCAAGCCGAGGGTGCCCGAGAGCGTACTCGAAGAGCTTCCGCGGCGCGTAGCGCGGGAATTCGGGCACATCGTGAGACTCGCTGGAGTGGACATGTAGGTCTGCTTTGCGTCGTGAAGTATTCATGCCAGGCAATATAATCCTAGATAATTGTAACTAGTTTTGTGCTTTGTATGTCTTCGGTTTGCGACGCCCAGCGGCCCAGGCGCCGCAAACCGAAAGGCCTGAGTTGCACTAACGTAGGAGCAGTACCCGACCCGTCCGGATCTGTTCCCCGCTACGCAGACGCGCCCAATAGACCCCCGATGCGTACCCGGTTTCCACGTCCCAGGTGACCGATGATCCGTCCACGGCCTTCCACTGCTTGATCACACGGCCGGTCGCATCCAGAATCTCAAGAGTTGTCGCGCTTCCCGCGCTCGCCGCGCTCCCCTGGCTGCCCGAGCTCCCTGCGATCCCTGTGCTCCCTATGCTCCCGGCGCTCCCCGTGAGCCCGGCGGAACTCCCCATGGTTCCGAAGGTTCCGGCTGGCAAGAGGATCTCGATCCGATCCCCGGCATAGGCCGGGTTCGGCTGGATCCTGAGTCCGCCCGGGTTCCCGTGGGCCCACTCGGGCACAGAAGCCGGATCCATCGACTTGCGGAAGATGCCCGTGTTACGCGCATCGACGCCCCGCATCGGCCAGTCCGCCCGTCCCGGCAGAACCGCACCGGCGGTGTCCCAAGCATAGACCCAGCCGTTCCAGGTCGCCGACACGAGCTCGTAGAGACCGTCGCCGTCGATGTCCCCAGCCGCCACGCCCGAGATCGAGGGCGCGACCATGCCGAGGGGGTAGCCGGGATGACTGGTGCCGTCGGGTGCGATGGCGTGCAGCTCACCACCCTCGGTCGACACGCACACGTCCTGGAAGCCATCATTATCAATATCGACCACGGCGGGATATCCATGAGGCCAACCTGTCACGATATACGGCCAGCCCGGGAGTGGTGTGCCGGTGGCGAGGTCAAGGGCGTGGATCCGGTAATCGGCGCCCAAGTGGTTGTCTGTGGCAATGAGTTCAGGTTCCCCGTCGCCCGTCAGATCGCCCAGAGCAAGATAGAAGAGCTGGCTGCTGGTCGCCACCTGGATTGGGAAGCCAGGGTAGTCGGTGCCGTCGTGGTGCGTGCATCGCGCCCACGAAGCGCCGCTGCCCCAGGAGCCGAAGATGAACTCCAGGTCGCCATCGTCGTCGAGGTCGACCGGGATCGGCGGGTTGTAGGAGCCGTAGCCGCTGGTCAGTGTCAGGAGAGTGATGGGGTATCCGGGCCGCACGTCGCCGTCGGGATCGAAGAGGTAGAGGCGGTAGACGTAGCTTTGATCGGAGATGGCGAACATCTCCTCGACGCCGTCGCCCTCGACATCGCCGAAGTAGAGGCAGACGATGTTTTCGTCAGGGCTGATGTCGGTCGTGAACTGAAGCGCCCCGGTGTGATCGAAGCCGCTCAGGCGGTAGTGGACGAAGGTGTTGCCCAGAGTGTGCGGGCCCCAGGCCTCGAGATCGCCGTCACCGTCCACGTCACCGAGGACGAAGGGCACGTCCAGGGCGTTCGAGTAGTCGTCGGGGGCGATCTGCGGGAAGTACGGCAGGTCGGTGCCGTCGAACTCCTTCCCGTTGAACGACCACATGTGGGCGCTACCGGCGTACCAGTCTCGCTCCGACCACAGGATCTCGAAATCACCGTCCGACTCGAGATCGGCCACCGAGGGCCCCGGCTTGTTGGCGGTGGTGCCGTAGCCCATGTAGATCTGCTCCTCGGTGGGCCAGCCGGGCAGGAATGTGCCGTCACCGCGCAGGCCGAAGGTATGGCCGCCGGTCAGGAAGATCTCGTCGGCCCCGTCGCCGTCGGCATCGAAGAGCGTGGGCGTGTAGGGGAAGCCCGAGCCGGGGGCCTGGAGATTGACGGGCCAGCCCTCGCGCAGGGCGCCGGTGCGCGTGTTACCCGCGCTTGATGGCGCAGGGGAAGAGACATCCAGCCCTTCGCCCACCTCTGGGGCAACGCACGTCGTGAGATCGGTCTTGGTCGATTCACTGGCACCGGCCAGGGCGGTTGGAATGAGGGTTGGAATGAGAATCGCCAACGCGAGGACTACGCTGAGTATCGGTATCGCGGTGTTACGTGCTGTGATCATGACTGAGCCTCCTTTGCGAAAGATGCTATTCCATTGTCTATCCAGAGAGAATGCGTACCGCCCAACACCTGCTACCGTCTTCTGCCTGGCCAGTGCCCTTTGCCTGGCCAGTGCCCTTTGCCTGGCCAGTGCCCTCTGCCTGGCCAGTGCCCTCTGCCTGGCCAGTGCCCTTTGCCTGGCCAGTGCCCTCTGCCTGGCCAATGCCCCCTGCCAAGCCAGTGTCCCCCGGCTAGCCAGTGTCCCCCGGCTAGCCAGTGTCCTCTGCTGGGCTACCGCGTCATGTCTGACTACCTGAGGAGCAGCATCTTACGTGTGTGGGAGTCGGCGGGGCCCTGGACTTCGTAGAAGTAGGCGCCCGCCGGGACCCGGCGCCCACCTCCGTCGGTGCCGTCCCAGGTGAAGCTGAAGGTGCCGGCCGCGTCGTGTCGCCGGGTCTTCTCCTGGAGGCAGCGGCCTTCCGGACTCAGAATGCGCACCGCGACGTCGCCGGCCGAGGCGATCGAGTAGCGGAACGTCGTCGCGCGATCGCCGCTGCGGAACGGATTAGGCCGGTTCTGATGCAGCTCGAGCCACTCGCGTTGGGCGGTTTCGCGCGTACCGCCGTTGGGCAGATCACCTTCGGGAACACTGGCCATCGAGCGGGGCCGGTAGAAGATCACCTGCCCTTGGACCGTGTAGTGCGGTTCGGTGTGGCCCGTGTAGTTGTAGTTGCAGTCGGCGCAGGTGACGCCGGGGATGCAGTCGGGGTTGTTTGGGCGGCAGTAGTTCTCGTATTCCTCGACATTGTAGTCGAACTCGGCCGGTTCACCAGGGGTGACCCAGCCGGTCACGTCCACGTCCCAGGGGTCGACCTTGTCGCCGGGGCACCAACCGGCCCGGTTGTAGGGCCAGGTGCCGCCCTGCGGGCTGCAGGTGTTCTGCGGGCAGTCGTCGCGCCAGAGGTAATGGCCATCGGGCACACCGTTGGTCACGATCTCGTGCCACTTGTAGGAGAACTCGGCGGCGTTGTCGGTATTGCCCTGTCCGTGACCGGTGGTGATGGCGCGGAACTTGACCGCTACCGCTTCGCTGGGAATCTCCACGATCTGCGGATTCAGATAGCTCTCGATCGGATTCTCCGGATCGCCGTAGACCAAGTGGCCGTACTGCCACAAGTTCTCCACCCGGAAGGCTTCGAGTTCGTTCGTACCGGGAATGAAGCCGAAGCGGATCGTCACCACCCACCCGTACTCGTTGCCCATCCAGCTCTCGATGTAGTTGCTCAGCGTGACCGAGTCGTGCAGGAGCGATTCATAGTCGGTCACATCCAGGACGAACGTGCAGCTATCGGGCCGATTGCCGCCGGTGATGTCGTAGGGGGTGATCACGCGCGCGATCTCGGTGTGGATCTCTGCGCCGGTCGAGTCGATCTCCACCACCCGCAGATGCCCTAGCCGATCCCACGGATCACAATCCCCGGTCTCGGTGGGGCAGCCGATCGTGTACTCGAGCAGGATCTGGCTCCACTGCATCCACTCGGGTGGAAAGTCGAAGGTCTCGACGTGGGGGGAGGCCCAGTTGTAGAAGTCGTGATCGTAGGTGGTGATCCAGGTCGTGTCGGGCCGGGCAGGGTGGGTGCCGTGCCGGGTATGGCCACCCGAAGCTCCACCCGAATCACTGCCCGAAGCACTGCCCGAAGCACTGCGACCGAATGCGTCTCCATCTAGACGCTCGCCGTCCAGTGGTGCTCCGCCGGTCTGAGCACTGGCGGGGATGTGTGCGGTGAGGCCGAAAACGAAGAGAAGCGAGAGGGCAAGGCAGATCGGCGCGGAAAGACGGGCACGAGAATTCATGTGTCCTCCTTGAGATGCGTGGTTGGTTCAAGAAGGCATGATACCAAAGATGCCGGGTCTTCGCAGCGACCAGATGAGATCGCCGGCCAGGATGAGGGCACTGCCGGCGCGGAGGAGCGCCGCCAATGTGGGGTATTGCCTGTGCGCGGAGGCCGCCGCCAACGCGGAGAGGGCCCCGACTACGGCATGGGGCCGCCGGTCAGGGGGGGGCATCGGTCAGACTGGTTGAGTCGACTCGCGCCGGACGATCATACTGATTTGCCGGCCCGGGTGGCGATTCGGGCCAGCATACGGCTGAAGATGAGCTTGTGGATCGGCAATAGCAGATACCAGTACAGCCGCCCTCCCAGGCCCACCGGGTCGAAGATCGCCGTTTGGCGGATACGACAGCCTGAGGGCTGAGGGCCCGAGGCAGCAGGCCTGGGTGCCTGCGACTTGCTCGGTGACGGCAGCTTCAACGGCTGGACTTCGAAGTCCAGCCACGCCCGGCCGGGCAGCTTCATCTCGGCGCGCAAGCGCAGGTGCCACCCCGGCTCGACCGCTTCGACCGCCTCGACCGCCTCGACCGCCTCGACCGGCTCGACCGCCTCGACCCGCCACCAATCGACGGCATCGCCCACGACCAACTCCGTGGGGTGACGGCGCCCGCGACGCACACCGACGCCCCCGACCAGCAGGTCCAGGAACCCCCGCAGTCGCCACAGCCAGTCGGCGTAGAGCCAGCCGGTTGTTCCTCCCAGCCGGCTGAGCATGGCGAAGGCTTTCTCGGGCGATGCGTTGCAGCGCGCCTCATACGAAGCGGTGATCCGGGTGCCGAAGCGCGTCCGGCTCCAGTCGGGCGGTAGTCCGGAGGAGGAGACGGCATCGAACCAGCGGCTGGCGGCCACCTCCTCGTCCTCCTGGCGAAGCGCGGCGGCGATGGCGTCGCGCAAGCCGAGGGGCCGGATCGGAAAGGTCCGTAGCGCCAGGTCGCCTTCGACCACCGTGGGGTAACGCAGTCCATCGACGAGCTTCCGGCCGATGCGGGCGTAGAGGGGGGTGACCAGGCCCAGCCACAGGCTGGAGAGCCGCGGTGTGAGCAGCGGCACCGGAATCATCACCCGCCGCAAACCGCGCAGACGGGCGTAGGCCTTCATGATGCCGCCATAGGAAGTCTCGTCCGCTCCGCCGATGGGAAAGATACCGTCGCCCTCCCATGAGAGATCAATGGCGGCCTGCAGGTAGGAGAGGACGTCATCGATCGCGATCGGCTGCGCGCGCACCGAGACCCAGCGGGGCGTGATCATCACCGGCAAGCGCTCGACGAGCGCGCGGATCATCTCGTAGGAGAGACTGCCCGACCCGAGGATGATCGAGGCACGGAACTCGATGACCGGCACGGGGCCGGATCGCAGGACCTCTCCGACTTCCTGGCGGCTTCGTAGGTGGCGCGACAGCGAGACCTGTTCGTTGCCCAGTCCGCCCAGATACACGATGCGGCCGACACCGTCCCGCGCCGCGGCCGAGGCGAAGTTCTGCGCCCCTCGGCGGTCGAGTTCTTCGAAGCCGCTGCTGGCGCCCATCGAGTGGATCAGGTAGAAGGCGGTGTCCGTCTGTGCCAGGGCCCGCTCGAGGCCCTCCGGTTCCAATACATCCCCGGCGACGGTCTCGGTTCGTGGGCCGACCCGGCCCTCGAGCCTGCTCGGATCCCGGACCATGCAGCGCACGCGGTATCCGCCACGTTCCAGACGGCGCAGGAGTCGTCCCCCCACGTATCCGGTCGCGCCGGTCAGAAGGATCCGTTTCACGTCCGGTTGAGTGGTCATGGCGCCTCTTCCTTGGCGGACTCCCCGTACCGCGTTGGTTTTGCGCGCCGCCTCGGCTTCGCGCACGCCCCTCGGCTTCGCACACGCCCCTCGGCTTCGCACACTCCCCTCGGCTTCGCGCACTCCCCTCGGCTTCCGCGGCTACTTGTGCTTGCGTCGGGTGAGCATGCGCTGCATGCGCCGACTCGACCGCCAGGGCGCCCCGGGGCGCAAGGGGGATGTGTCGCTGGCGTAGCGCACGTCTTCGATGGTGTAGAAAGCCGCCGGGTTGTAGCGGCGGATGACACGCACGACCCGGGGGAGCTGCCGCCGCCGGATGACGGTGAACAGGAGGTCTACCTCACCATCGCGGCCCGAGGCACGGAGGGTGGTCACCCGGTAGCCTGCGCGCCGGAGGAACCGCTTCAGCCGGTCGGTGCCGGCGGGGGTGATGATTCGTACCATCGAGAGGCCGACGGCGAGCTTGGCTTCGATGATCAGCCCGATGTAGTTGCCGGCCGCGAAACCGGCTCCGTAGGCAACGTAGCACACCCAGTTGCTGAGATTCTGCATGATCTGGCCGATGGCTATGAGCCAGATGATGATCTCGAAGAACCCCAGGATCGGCGCCAGCAGGCGCATGCCGCGTCCCAAGAGAACGACGCGCACCGTTCCCATCGACACATCGATGATGCGCGCGGCAAAGATGGCGAGCGGCAGCACGCCATACTGGAGGAAGGTGGAGCTTTGGGTCCAATCAAGCATCGTTGCATTCATCGTCGTATCGCCTCGTTGGAGCGCCTTTCCCAGTGGCCGGTCCTGGGAGCATCTCTCCTAGTGGCCTGCCCTGCGGCCGGATCAAGCGGCGACGTCTAGCGGCCCCATCGCGCGGCCCCATCGCGCGACCCTATCGCGCGGTCGCATCACTCGGTCACGCCGCTCGGCCCCGCCGCTCGGCCCCGCCGTTCGGTCACGCAGCGCCGTCACTAGGACGCCCGGTTCAGGATCGTGAGCATGAAAGCATACATCAAGGCTGTTTCCCGGTGGGCGCGGAAACGCCCGCTCGTGCCTCCGTGGCCGGCCTCCAGGTTCGTGTGCAGCAGGAGTAGATTTTCGTCGGTTTTCAGTGACCGTAGCTTGGCCGCCCACTTGGCCGGTTCCCAGTACTGCACCTGCGAATCCTGCCAGCCGGCAAAGATGAGCAGAGCTGGGTAGTCCTTCGCTTCCACCTGGTCATAGGGCGAGTAGGAGAGCATGTAGTCGTAGTAGACCGGGTCGTTGGGATTGCCCCACTCGTCGTATTCGCTGGTCGTAAGGGGGATGCTGTCGTCGAGCATGGTGGTGACCACATCCACCCACGGAACGTCGGCGATGACCCCGGCGAAGAGATCGGGCGCCATGTTCATGACCGCGCCCACCAGAAGCCCGCCCGCGCTCGATCCGTAGGCGAACAGGCGGTCGGGACTCGTGTAGCCGCGATCGATCAGGTCCTGCGCGCAGTCGATGAAGTCGGTGAAGGTGTTCTTCTTCTCCAGCAACCGCCCTTGCTCATACCACCAGCGGCCTCGCTCCTGGCCGCCGCGGACGTGGGCGATCGCGTAGACGAATCCTCGCTCGAGCAGGCTGACCCTCGCCGGACTGAAGTAGGGATCGCTGCTGGATCCGTAGGCGCCATACCCGTAGAGCAGCAGCGGCGCATGCCCATCGAGCGAAAGCTCGGCGGGGTAGACGAGCGAAACCGGCACCTGCTCGCCATCACGCGCCCGCACGAAAGTGCGCTCGGTCGCATAGTCGTTCGGGTCGTAGCCGCCGAGAACAGCGTCCTGCTTCAAGAGCGTGCGCGTCCCGGTGGCCATGTCGTAGTCGAAGACCGAGTTGGGCGTGGTGAGCGACTCGTAGATGTAGCGCACACGCGTACTCTCCGGCTCTCTGTTCGTGCCGAAGTAGGCGACGTAGGTCTTCTCGCCGAAGTCGATCTCGTGACCGGCTGGATCCGCACTCGGATCCTGGCTGATCCCGCCCAGGGATTTGCCCCGGGGCAAAACGCGCATGCGCGGGAGCCCTTCGATCCGTTCCTGGATGACCAGGTAGTCGCTGAAAAGTGCGAAACTCTCCAGAAACACGTCTGCATCGTACGGAACGACCGCTTCCCACTGCTCTTTCCTGGTGCTCCCCGTCTGCGCAGACATCAGACGGAAGTTCTCGGCGCCCCAGTTCGTCCGGACATAGAAGCGGTCCCCGACATGATCGACGTGATACTCGTGCCCGCGTTCCCGAGGCGTGAAGATCTGCCAGGTGCCCTCGGGCACGCTTGCTTTCAGGTAGCGGACTTCGGTACTCACCGTCTGCTCGCAAGAGAGGAAAAGGTACTCGCCCGACATGCTGGCCTGGAGACTGACCCAGAAGGTATCGTCCGTCTCTTCATAGGCGAGCTCATCCAGGGCCGGATCATCGCCCAGACGATGACGGTAGATGCGGTTGTGGCGCAGCGTGACCGGATCCTGTTTCGTATAGAAGAGCGTGCGGCCGTCGGCAGCCCAAACGAAGTTGCAGGTGATGCGCGGAATACGATCCGAGAGCAGCTCACCGGTACGCAGGTCTTTGATCTGCAGGGTGTAGAAACGCCGGCCGGTTGTGTCGACCGGGAAGGCGAAGAAGCGGCCATCAGGACTGACCTCGGCGCGGCGAATGCTGAAGAACCCGTGCCCTTCGGCCAAGGCATTGGAATCGAGCATCACCTCCTCGGGCGCTTCCATGCTGGCGCGGCGCCGGCAGTACAGAGGATACTCGTGTCCCGCTTCGTAGCGGGTGTAGTAGTAGTGCCCGCGATAGAGATAGGGCACCGTGGACTCATCGGGCTGCAGGCGATTCTTGATCTCCTCGAACATTGAATCCTGCAACGCGGCGGTGTGGGCGAGGGCGGCATCCACGTAGGCGTTCTCGGCCTCGAGGTAGCGGAATACGGCGGGGTCCTCGCGGTCCCGCAGCCAGTAGTAATCGTCGATGCGCACATGGCCGTGGGTGATGAGCGTCTCGGGTCGTACCTCGGCGACCGGCGGCAGGCCTTGCGGCGCGGACCGGTCAGGCGCGCAGCCCCAGCCGCCCCATCCCAAAACGCACAGCATGATGCACAGCAGGGCCCACCGGAGGGCCCAATGGAGGGGCCACCGCAAGGTCGACCGCTGGGCGCCCAGCCGGAGGTAGTTCGCGACACCAGTTGGCTCTATGTGGACGGTGCCTGGCATGGACATGGTCTCTCTCGTCGGCATGGCTTCACTCGTCGGCATGGTTTCACTCGTCGGCATGGTTTCACTCGTCGGCATGGCTTCACTCGTCGGCATGG
>CAZNJE010000020.1:0-74343 GCA_964573295.1 uncultured bacterium
CAGGACTCGAACCTGTGACCTCCTGCTTGTAAGGCAGGCGTTCTAACCAGCTGAACTATTCGCCCTCAACTGTCTACCAGCGAGCAAGTTAGCGCGCCAATCCGGGTTCTGGATTCAGGAATCCACCCCGGCGGAATCAGTCCCCACCGCCTCTTCCGACCGAATCCCACGCCCGGCCAGAATCGCCCACGGCACCAGACCCAGGTAACCGCCCACGAGCAAGATCGCCGAGATGCTGGTCGAGCCCAAGGCCAGGCTTACGAAGCCCAGACCAATGGTCGCCACGGCGATCACGAAGAGGATGACGTTCCTACGTTCGATGCGCAGGCCGCCGTAGGTCTCCTCGTCTGGCCGTACTCGGTCCCGCCGCTCGGTTCGTTTCGCCTTGCGAGCTTTCGTCTCCATCGATCCATCTCTCTCTTTCTGAGGCTTGTGCCGGTCGCTTCCGCCTCATCGAGCGGGGCGCAACACGGCCACCACTGTGTGACGAAGGTGGTGGGCGGAGCCTCCCTTCCCGCGCCGCGCGGCAGAGCCTACCACGGCACAGCCCCCGACGCCAATCGATCACGATCGGCCGGCCAACCGCTCGCCATCGGTGCAGCGCGTCCAGTCCACTACCTCAACCTCCGTCTCAACCTTCTTCTCAGCCATCTTCTCAGCCGTCGTCTCAACTGTCCTCAACTCCCCCGGCGCACCGAACGTCTGGCCCGTTCGTGCGCTTCCAGGGTCGGGCTGAAGATATGCGTCCCGTCGCCGCGCGCCACGAAATAGAGATCCCGGCAGTCCTCGAGCGGGTCGAGCGCCGCATCGATGCTCTCACGTCCGGGCGAGTTGATCGGCCCGGGAGGCAGGCCCGCATGCCGGTAGGTATTGTAGGGCGAGTCGACTTCCAGGTGTTCGTGCCACAATGGCTGGCCGATCCGGCCGGTGGCGAAGGCCACGGTGGGATCGGCTTGCAGGAGCATACCTCGACTCAGGCGATTGTGGAAGACGGCCGAGACGCGACGCCGCTCCTCGGGCCGGGCCGTCTCGGCCTCGATGATCGAGGCCAGTGTCAGGACCGCGTGCAGATCCATCCCGAGCCTGGCCGCGGCCGCCAACCGAGCGGCATCGAAGAACTCGAAAAGCGCTCCGGTCACGGTCTTCAGAATCTCGACCGGGACCGTCTCGTGTTCGAAGTGATAGGTTTCCGGGAAGAGGTAGCCGCTCAAGGTTACCGTCCGGCGCGCCCCCGGGATGCTCGCGCTCACTGCCCGGGCCGCTTCCTCCAATTCGGACAGCGAGACCGGCAATGCCTCACTCAATCGCGCCAGGCTCTGTGGTTCGGTCAACCCCTCCGGCAAGGTGACGGGCAGCAGCACCGTGCGACCCGCGGCGAGCTGCTCAGCGATCTCCAGGGGCGTCTGGGTCCCGGAAAGTGCGAAGGTGCCCGATCGAATACTCGTATCCTGGCCGCTCAGCCGCAGGTACCAGGTCCAAGGTGTGCGGGCGCGCAACAGGCCCAGCGCGACCAGCCGCGATTCGACCTCGGTCACCGATGCCCCGCGCGGGATCTTGACCCAGGTCTCCTCGCCTTCCGGATCGGCCGGCGTTCGCAGCGCATGCCAACCGTAGGCCCCCATCGCCGCTGCCGTGATGATCCCAATCACCAGGATCCACGCCAGCGCGCGCATCACAGTCACCTCGCCTCCCCTAGTCCCGGTCATCCGGTGGATTTGGATCTTTCGGATCGGCCGAGCCATCGGGCTCGCCGGCGTCGCCTCGACCGCACCGCCGATCCCGATCGTCCTGGTTATTCCCGTGATTGCCAGCCGTCCGGTGCACCCGTAGACCGGCCACACGCTGATGGTCGAGATAGTCCTGGAGAAGGAGCGCCGCGGCCAGGCGATCGATCTCGCCACGATCCCGTCCGCCGCCACCGCCGCCTCGGGCGCGCTCACCCCGATCCCGTCCCCCGCCTCCGCCGCCACGGCCGCCACGGCCGCGCTTGCCGGACCCGCCGCGCTCACTACGTTCACCAGGCCGCGCGCGCTTCGGCGGGCGCCGCTCGTGCAAGATGCGCTCGGCCTCCCAGCTCGTCAGGCCCTCGTCCCACAAAATCACCCGCAGGCCACTCTCCTCCAGGGCTCGGGCGACTCGTCGCGCGTAGACACCGATCTCGCTCGGATCGCCACTGGGCAGCTTGGGGTCGCCGATCAGAACCCACCTGGCGCCCTCTTCCTCGGCCAGCTCGCGGAGATGGTCGATCAGCGCCGGAAAGGGTAGCTCGACGGTGCTGTGCGGCGTGGCCAGCCCGCTCTCCAGACAACCGAGCGCCAGGCCGGTGCGACGCTTGCCTAGATCGAGCGCCAGGATGCGCTCGCGCGGCTCGGGATGTGTTGTCGGAATTGTATCGGGTGTCATTTTGGCCGGGGCCGTGCTCAGCAGCTCTGGGCCTGGGCTGCACGCTGTCGGGCCTTGCGCAGGATGGCCCAGCAGCCCTCGCCCTCGACGATTTCAAAGCTGACCTCGTCCATGAGGCTGCGCATGATGAAGATGCCGCGGCCGCGCGGGGCCAGGATGTTCTCGGGCTCGGTCGGATCCGCGCTCATCACCTTCTCGACATCAAACCCCGGCCCGCGGTCCCGGACCGCGACCCGGATGCAGTCGTCATCGATCGTGAAAGCGAAATCCACCGGCAACGACTCATCGTGCTTGTTTCCGTGCTGGATGGCGTTCGTGCCGGCCTCGACGACCGAGATAGCGATCGCATTGACCTCTTCCTCGCTCAACTCCATCGGCTCCACGATTCCTTCGACGACCTTGTCGACGATACTCAACCACTCCAGGTTGCTGGGAATCGTGACACTGATTTCGTTGGGCTTGCGTAGGTCCATGCGCTTTCACCCTCGATGATCATCGGCCGCCGGAACGTTGCCACCCGCATCTGGCGGATGAAGATTGGGCCCATCCCGTATCGGTGGCCCGCGAAACTACGACTAGAAGCTGGCCAGGGCTTCCTTCTCGGTTTCGAACGTCTCGAAGACGGTGTGCAGCTTGGTCACCATGAAGATCTGGTTGATCCGGTTCGCGACGCGGCACAGTTTGAGCTGCCCGCCCGCGTTGGTCACCGTCACGTGACTGGCGATCAAAATACCGAGCCCCGTGGAGTTCACCCAGGAGACATCGCCCAGGTCCATCAAGATGCGCTTGGTGTCCTGTTCCAGACGCTCCCTGATCATATCCCGGATACTGTCGGCGTCGGGTCCGCCCATGAGCTTGCCGCTCAAAGTGATGACTGCCACATCGCCTTCCATGCGCTTCGCGACCTTCATTGATTTCCTCCTGCTTCAGTCAATCGCAGCAGTACCCGCTCCATGTCTCGCGGGACCGGCGCCTCGAAGACCAACCACTCCCCGTCGGCGGGGTGACGGAATCCCAGATGGTATGCATGCAGCCCTGTGCGATCGAGTTCGCGCAACAGGGCCTGCGACCGGACCCGGTCCCTCGGCGCCAGACGACTCAGGTAGCGGACGCCTCCGTAGACCGGATCCCCAAACACCGGATGTCCGATGCTCGATAGATGAACGCGGACCTGATGGGTCCGCCCCGTGCGCAATCCTACGCGAAGGAGTGACAGCGAGTCAAACCGTGCCAGCACTTCCCAGCGCGAGAAGGCGGGTTTTCCACCCCGCTCGACGACGGCCATCCGCTGCCGGTTCCGGGGATCGCGCCCAATGGGACGGTCGATCTCCCCCGCATCGGCAGCCGGTTGTCCCCAGGCCAGCGCAGTGTAGATACGCTCGGTGGTGTGCTCGGCGATCTGCGTCCGCAGCGACTCGTAGGCCCGGGCGCTGCGCGCCACGACCATCAGGCCGCTGGTCTCCCGGTCCAGCCGGTGAACCAGCCCCGGGCGCAGCGTGCCCCCCGGGGCCCGCCAGCCGGGCCAGCGATGCAGGAGCCCGTGCACCAAGGTCCCCGACCAGTGGCCGGGGGCGGGATGGACGACCAGGCCGGGCGGTTTGTGCAGAACCAAGAGGTCCTCGTCCTCGAAGACGGGCTGAAACTCGACCGGCTCGGGCGCCAGCGTGATGGGCTGAATGCCGGCGTCGGCGGGCCAGGTGATCCGCTGTCCCTCCCTGACCGGCATGCTGGGCTTGCAGGGCAGGCCATCGACCAGCAGCGCGCCCTCACGGATCAGACGTTGGATCTGACTGCGGGTGATGCCCTCCACGCGCTCGGCCAGGAAGAGATCGACGCGGGTTCCTTCCCCCTCTTCCTCCACGAAGAGCTCCCGCTGCCGACCTTCCATGGAACCGGTCATGGGCTTCGGTCCCCCTGGCACTCGCTCGCACTGCTGCTCTCGGCCTCGCTCTCGTTCGGGTTCGCGTTCTCACCGTGGTCGTGACGGTTGGCCCACTCCATGGCAATGAAGCCGGCCGCCAGAAAGAGCACACCCAGCGTGACTCCAATATCGGCCACATTGAAGGTCGGCCAGCGGTAGGCGCCAATCCCCACATCGAGGAAATCGACGACATAGCCGAGCCAGAGGCGGTCGATGAGGTTGCCGACCGCGCCTCCCAATACCATGCCGAAGGCCACGCGGCTGCCGCGGATGTTGTAGCGCCCCGAGCTCACCAGGTAGATGACCGCGGCCACCGAGACGAGTGAGACGAAAATGAACGCGATCCGATTGCCGGGGAACAGGCCGAATGCGGCGCCCGCATTGTGCACGTGCCGCAGCATCAACCAGGAGCCGATAACGGAGACGGCCTCCCCCGGGATCAGCTCGGACCGGACCAGCCACTTGCTGGCCTGGTCGGTGAACAGAACGGCCGCGGCGGTTGCGTAGAAACGAATCACGCCATCGCGCCCATGCCGCCAAGCACGCCTTCCACGACGGCGTTGAGATGGGGTTGGGCCGCTGCGGCAGCGCGCAGAATGTTCTCGACATTGGCGACCTGGAGCGCATCGGGCAAGCACATGTCGGTCACGGCGCACAAGGCCAGGCACCGCATACCGGCGTGGACGGCCGCCAAGTTCTCCGGAATCAGGCTCATCCCCACGACGTCAGCGCCGATCATGCGCAAGAATCGGTACTCGGCGCGGGTTTCCAGATTGGGACCCGCGACGCCCGCAAACACACCCTTGTGAAGCGTGATGCCTCGACTCAAGGAGGCGCCGACGGCCAGCTCGATCAGGGCGCGGTCGTAGGGCTCGCTCATGTCGGGGAAACGCGGCCCCAGGCTGTCGTCGTTGGGACCGATCAGGGGATTGTCGCCCATCAGATTGATGTGATCGACCACCGCGACGAGATCGCCCTCGCGGTAGAGCGGATGGAGGCCGCCCACCGCGCTGGTCACGACCAATGTGTGCGCACCCAAGGCGTGCAGCACGCGCACCGGGAAGGCCACCTCCTGCATGGAGTAGCCCTCATAGTAATGGACCCGGCCCTTCATGACCGCCAGCGTCTTGCCGGCCAGACGTCCGAAGAGCATGTGCCCGAGGTGATGCGCCACGGTGGAATGAGGGAAGTGGGGAATCTCCTCGAAGGGCACCGTCGCATCCAGTGTCAGCCTCTCGGCCAGGCCGTCGAGCCCCGAACCCAGGATCAGCGCCACGTCAGGAGCAGCGAAGCCTCTCGTTTCGAGGAAGCGAGCCGCCTCTTCGGCCCGACTCCGGAGCGAGAGCGATGAATGGGCATTGCGGGGATGGCGGTCGAGCATCCGAGACTCGTCGTTCACTTGCGCGCACCCTCCTCCGCGTTGATCTCGAAGAAGCCTTCCGCCCTTTCCCTCGGCCTGAAGAACCCAGCGTCATCGTCCGCCTCGCCCTCGGCGTCGGCGTCGGCTTCGCGGGATCGTGGCTCGTGGTAGGCAGTCCGCTCGCGCCGGGGCGCCTCCTCATCCTCCTCGCGGCGCGCGGGACCCTCCTCGCGGCGCGCGGGACCAGGCCCCGCGTCCGGGGAATTCGCCGAATCGGTTTCGAAAGCCGTCTGCTGATGAGGCCCGGTCCGCGGGCGGACCACCTCCGGATCCCGTCCGGGGCCTTCGCCGGATCCACCGGTCAGAACGGGGCGCTCTCCCTCTTCTCCAACTCCAACGACTTCGCCGGCTTCGGCCAGAGCTTCTTCGGATGGAGGCCGGTCAAGCTCGTCCCGGCTACGCTCCCGAAGCCCGGCCGCGGGCAGGAACGCTTCCGTCGCCGGTTCCTCCAACCCACGCTCAGCCGGATCGGCGCCGGCGGGCGGTTCCTCCTCGATCGGGGTCGTCTCCGCCACCAGCGACTCGGCCCGTGCGTCGAGCTCATCGATCGTCTTCAGATCATCCCGGTGGCTGCCGAGGAACTGGTTTTGACCGTCGAGCAGGTCTTGGAAGCGCTGCAGGAAGAGCTCCTTCTGCCGGCTCAGGTGGTGAATCTGCTCGCCCAGCAGCCGCAACCGGCTGCGCGAGTCTTCCAGGATGCGCTCGGAACGTACGTGGGCATCGTTGATGATGCTCTCGGCCTCATTCCGGGATTGCTCGCGCGACTCGGCCGCAATGCGCTCGGCGGTCAGGATCGAACTCTGCAGCGTCTTCTCGAGGTTGTGATATTCCTCCAGCCGTTCGCTCAGATACCGCACCTTCTCGCTCAGCATCCCGTTTTCTTGAAGGACCCGCTCGTATTCGTCGGCGACCATGTCCAAGAAGATACGCACTTCCTCGGGGTCGAATCCTCGCATGGTCTTGCGGAAGCTCTGTTTGCGGACCTCCAGGGGCGTCAATTTCACAGGCGCCACCTCCCTCCGTATGATTGTCTGGCTCCCTGCCTTCCACAGCCCTCGGGATAAGGACCGGCCTCCATATGTCCTCTAGGACGACGCGCGTGATCCGGATCGGCGCCGGCGCGCCGCACTCCCCGCACGGTGGAGGTACCTCACTGTAGGAGTGGGCCAACAGGCGGGCAAGAATAAAAGTTCCGCCTCACGGGAGCGGCCGCTATAATCGTTCGGCGGAACCGTCTCTGCCGCCGGGGTCGGCGATCCTCGTCGCGACACCGACCGGGCGGATCACGCGATAAGGAAGGAGTTTCGGACATGGCCGTGTACCCCGCGAACAACGAGAACGCCAACAGGCTCATCGGCATCAGTTTCTCCGAGCACGTTGCCGAACAACAGCACCGCCTGTCGCCCGCCGCGCGCGGCGAGCTGAGCAGCCTGCTCATGCACCTGATGATCGCGGGCAAGATCATCAGCCGCGAGACCCGCAAGGCGGCCCTGGTCGACATCCTCGGCTTGACGGGCAAAATCAATGTCCAGGGCGAAGAGGTCCAGAAACTGGACGAGTACGCCGACATGATCATGATTCACAACCTGCGCTACACGGGGCACCTGTGCGCGATGTCTTCCGAGGAGCACGAGGACATCATCCCGATCCCTGAACGCTACGCGGTCGGCAACTACGTGCTGACCTTCGATCCACTGGACGGATCCTCGAACATCGACGCCAACGTGGGCATCGGCACGATCTTCTCCATTCAGCGCCGGGTCAGCTCCGGCCCCACCGGCACCCACCTGGACATCCTGCAGCGCGGTAAGAACCAGGTCTGCGCTGGGTACATCATATATGGACCGAGCACCATTCTGGTCTACACGACCGGCCACGGGGTATGGGGATTTACTCTTGATCCCAGCGTCGGGGAGTTCCTCCTGTCGCATCCGGACATCAAGATTCCCGAGGAGGGCCACATCTACAGCGTCAACGAGGGCAACTACTTTAAGTGGGATGAACCCACGCGCAAGATCGTCGACGGCTTCAAGAGCGGGAACAACTACCAGAACAGAAGCTATTCGGCCCGCTACATCGGGTCACTGGTCTCGGACTTCCACCGCAATCTTCTCTACGGCGGCGTCTTTCTCTACCCAGCCGACTCGAAGAACAAGAGCGGCAAACTGCGCCTGCTACCCGAAGCGAATCCCCTGGCCATGGTCGCCGAGCAGGCGGGCGGCGGCGCCAGCACCGGCACCCAGCGCATCCTCGACATCGAGCCCAAGCGCCTTCACCACCGCGTGCCGCTGATCATCGGCAGCCTCAAGGACGTGGAGTACGCCGAAAAGATCTACGCCGAGGCCGAATCGGCAGCCACGTAGTACCGAGCGGCGGCCACGTACTGCCGAGCGGCGGCCACGTACTGCCGAGCGGCGGCCACGTACTGCCGAGCGTCGGGAGTCGGCGGTGGTGCAGTAGCATCGCCAAGATGTTCAAAGAGCCCGTACCGCGTTTTTTGCCCCGAGGCAAACGTAGCGCGCGGACCTGCCCTCACCGGTTTTGCCCCGGGGCAAACGTAGCGCGCGGACTTGACCTCACCGGTTTTGCCCCAGGGCAAAACCACGTGATGGATTCTTGTTCGCTCGGATCCCCTCGTGCGTGTGGTATACTTCTGACGAACGCCCTCTTCCAGCCTGCGCGGCTTTGGGATCAATCCCTGAAGCCATTTCCTGCCATGGCCTTACGCGGAATCCGTTCGGCGGTCAGATACACGCCTGGGGCATATCGGCTCGCGAGGAGCACCCCCAAGGAGCACCATGGGACACCGCCAGGGAAAAGAAAAAAGACGCCCGCGGCGGCTCTCACCAACGAGCCCTCGGCGGGTCGCGGCATCATCCCGCCCTCCGCACTCCCGGTGGCTCTTCGTCCTCTGCCTCGCGACCCTCTCTTGCCTCGCGACCCTCTCTTGCCTCGCAGCTCTCGCCTGCTTCGTCTCGCCCGCCTGGGCAAGAGGTACCGAAACGGTCCGGCTGATGCCGCCGAACGGGAATGTTCCTGAGTGGGTCATGGACGCCACCGGTGACTCGATCATGGATCCCGCCCGTCTCCTGGGCCGATCCAGCCAGCCCGGAACCGGCGCGCAGGGCTCCGACGCACCGGGCTCCTACCCGCAGGGCTCCGACGCGCCGGGCTCCTACCCGCAGGGCTCCGACGCGCCGGGCTCCTACCCGCAGGGCTCCCAGGCCGGGCTTCTCGAGCGTCTCGAATGGCACATCCGCGGTCCGGTCGCATGGCGGGCGACCCCAGCGGGGGCCGTACAGCACCTCACGGCACGGTTAGATGGGATCCCCGTGGTCGGCCTGGAGGTCAAGATCCACCGCGATCAACAGGGGCATCCTTGCTGGGCAGTGTTGCCGGCGGGCTTGATCGGTGCGGCGGTGCCGGAGAGCGGCTTCGCATTCCACGATCCGCTCTCCCCTGGCTCGGCTGGCAGCGACGACCGGCCGTGGCCTTGCTCGGCGGCGAACCGCCGCTGGCTGTGGAAGAACGAGTCGCTACAACCAATCCATTGGATCGAACGCAACGCGCACACCCCAGAAGGAGAGGTGATCGTGCTGGACGCTCGCAGCGGCGAGGTTCTGGAGCGGCGAAGCGCGGTGCAGCATCTCGCCGGCGCCACCGGACGCGGTCTGGTGTTCGACCCCAACCCCATCGTGGCCTCGGGCGGCCTGCCGCTGGATGCCGACGACGACATCGATCCCTTCCGAGACTGGGTGACCCTGCGGGGGCTCGATGGAAGCGGACTCCTGCGCGGACGCTGGGTCGATGTCGAGAGCCCGGCCGGTCGGGCCTTCGCGGTCGATCATGAGCACATCTACTCGGCGCGCAATCTCCACTTCGAAGAGGTGATGGCCTACTACCACATCACCACAGCGCTCGATTGGATCGAAACCCTGGGTTTCGCACATCCTCTCCCGGCAGCGCAGCGGGTGATCGTGCACGCCACCGGTTTGGATGCATCCTGGTACGCGATCGCCACGCGTACGATTCATCTCGGGGACGGCGGGCAGGAAGACGGAGAGGATGCCGACATCATCTTGCACGAACTCGGTCACGCGGTCTTCCACGCCCAGGTGGGCGACTGGGGGGGTGGCGACAGCAACGCTCTCTCAGAGGGGTGGGCCGACTACCTGGCCGCCAGCCGGACCGACGGATCGCGCATTGGTGACTGGGACGGCGCCGGTCGCCCGGATGGGTGCCTGCGCGACATCGCTCCCCGGCGAAGATACCCATTCGATTGCACGGGCGATCTCTACGAAGACGGCCTGGTCTACAGCAGTCTGCTCTGGCACCTGCGCGAGACGCTCGGCGCGCCGCTCGCCGACCAGTTGGCCATGCAATCGCTTCTCATGCTCGCCCCATCGGCCACATTGCCCGATGCGGCCGCGGCCTTGGCCTACGCCTCGAGAATGCTGGCCGGCGCGCTGGGCAACGATGGGGTAATTCCCATTGTCGAGGAGGCTCTGGTCAAGTGGGGATTCGCGCCGCGGCGGGTCGAGCTGTCCCTGAATCCCCGCGACCAGCACCCCGATGCCTGGCTCGCGCTCGATTTCACCTTCGTCCCTCCGGGAAGCACCGTACCGCTTCTCTGTGACTCGTTACGAATCCGAGCGGACGGAGCGATTGAGTTCGCCGGTGCGACTCAGAACGGCACGGCCTCCACCCATCCGGTGGTCGCCCCCGTCCGTGCGCTCCCGGAACAGGCCGCCCAACCCATCCATGACCACATCGTGGTCTCTCAGGAAGCCTCCTTGTGGGACTGTCGCGTGGACCTGCGTTTCATCGCCGACCACACCACGGTGAGACATGCGCAGCTGACCCTGGCCGCCGATGGCACACTGGAGGTGGCCTGGTTCGGCGAAGGCGATCTGCGGGCCTTTCCGGCACTGTCCGGCTACTACCCGAGTGGCACGACCACCGGGGCGGTCCGGTTTGATCCCCGCGAGGAAAACGAACTCGTGCTCGGGGCTGGTAGCGGCGTCCACTTCACCCCCGTGGGGCAGAGTGCGCACACACTGGCCGGCGCACGCATTCGTTGTCAGCCCGCCGGTCGGGACGGCTACCGGCTCTCGGTGAGCTCACCTCCCCTGCCCACCATGGATACCCCCGAACCTCAACTCAGCGTATTCCCGACACCGGCCGGACGCGATGGGCGGGTACGATTCCGCATCGCGACAGAGGGGCGCTATGAACTCCAGTTGCTCTCGCCCTCCGGGCGTGTGGTGGCTCGCGAGGATTTGGGCCGACTCGAACCCGGGCTGCACCCGGCGGCGCTGACCTCCCTGACTTCGACGAGTGCGGACTTGACCAGTGGGGTCTTCTACCTTCGGCTCACCGGCAGCGGCGAACCAGTCGTGACCCGGGTCTTGATCTGCAAGTAGCCAAGCCACCGTTCCCCAGGACGGACGCGTCCAACTGCAACGCTCGTAAGCGGGAAGACGGCAAGACGACACGAAGCAGGCGACGAGACTGTGTACGGGACATGACAGAAGCAACGAGGCTGCGCGCCTCACACAGTAAGCAACGAGGCTGCATGCGCCGCCAGGATACCGAACGGATTCTTTTATGTCTTTCGCCGGGGCGCCGCGTGTGAGATTCTGATCGTGGAGGCCCACTCAACACGATTCCTGATGGTAGTGCTCGTCGACGTCCGGTAAGCGGCCTCAAACGGATGGAATGTGATGGAAATCACGCATGTCAAAGTGACGCTGGTGGACGATCCCTCACTCAAAGCCATCGCCACGCTGACACTCGACGGCTGCTTCGTCATCAAGGGAATCAAACTGGTCCAGGGCGATCGGGGTGTGTTTGTCGCCATGCCGAGCCAGAAGCTGCCCGACGGGAGCTACCGGGACGTCGCCTACCCTTCCACCCCCGAGATGGCCCGCGCCGTTCGCTCGCTCGTGCTCGAAGAGTTCGAGCGCCGCTTGCGGGCGCGGCAGGCGGTTCGATAGCGGACAGGTCCTTCTCCGAGACCTTCTCCGAGACCACCTCGAGGCCGGCGCGACCACGAAGCCCTACTGCCTCACGCCGAATCCGTGGCACACGATGCGGTGTCCGATCGCCCTGTCCGATCGCCCTGTCCGATCGCCCTGTCCGATCGCCCTGTCCGATCGCCCCGGTGTCAGATCGCCTCACGTACTCGTTCGAGGCCGTTGCCCCCCGCTTGTGGATTGTGGAAGATGTTCAAGGCCCGGGCCGAGCCACCACCGGCGACCCGGCTTGCGTGGGGGACCTTCGGAAATATCGATACCATCTGCCCGGGTCCGAGCTCCAAGGACTCTCCCTCGACCGTGATCTCGAGCCGGCCGTCCTCGACGATGGTAATCTGTTCCTGATCATGCGCGTGCTCGGCGAAGTCGGAGTCCTCGTCGTAGACGCACCGAGCCACGAGCAGGTGCTGGGTGGCGATCACCTCGTGTTCGAGGACCTCCTGAGCATTCTCGGCACGTAGGCTTCGCCAGCTGCCCAGCGTGTATTTTCCGGGTACGGTTCGATTGCGCACTCTCTTCTCCTTCTTCCCTTCCAGGCCGGCTGCGCGTGCCGCGGGCACGCTGCACTCATCTGATCGGCCGGCCGGAGCAATATCTGGATCTTCAACCGCCTTGACAGGCAACGAAGACACCGTTCACTCTCACTCATCTCGCCCGGAGGATGAGCCGGCGCACCGCAGCCGCCCGCTGGCCATCGGCTGCCGTTCCACCAACCGTCCGCAAGCAACGCGTGAGGGTGCCGCGCGCGAGCAACGCATGCGGGTGCCGCGTGAGGGTGCCGCGCGCGAGCAAGGCATGCGGGTGCCGCGCGCGAGCAAGGCGCGCGAGCCGCGCATACGACAGGGCATGGCCGAACGCCATCGGGCGTTCGTGGAGGACACCCGTGCAGCAGCACCGATCTCGTATGGCGCAACTGGCCACGACCATCGTGCCCGATGACCTGACGGCGAGGGAGCGTTCGCTGCTCGGGATCCACCTGGCCTCGGCGTTTCTGACCGGGATTTCCATGGGGGTCTTGTTCCTGGCCGACACGATCGTGGCCAAGACGCTTGGTGGCTCGAACTTCTCGGTCACCCTCATCAATCTCCTGATGGGAGCCGGATTCCTCTCCACCCTCTTCACCAGCGGCATGATGCGCAACCGTCGCAAGGGTCCGTTCCTCATCGGCGCAGCCCTGGTGGGACGGATCGCGCTGGGCTTGACGGGCCTCTGGGTCCACACGGCCTGGTACATCACCATGGTCGGTCTGGCCTGGTTCGGGCAAGCCCTGATCGTCACCGGCCAGGTCTCGATCATCCAGAAGGCCTATGGGGTGGAGCGGCGGGATCAACTCTTCGGGCTCTCATTGTCGGTGAACATGCTCGCCCGGCTCCTCGCCACCGTGGGCGCCGGCTGGGTGATGGACTGGAACGAATCCACCTATCGAATCGTCTATGCGGTGGCGGGTCTGGCAGGCCTGGTAGGAGCCGTCCTGCTCGACCGGATGGAGCGACGGTCGCTGGAAGGAACCAGCCCCGGCTCGGAGTCCATCTACCGGCCGCTGGGAGAGGCGGGCTGGACCGCCGGATGGCGCGGCGCCCGCGAGTCGGCCCAACACCTGTGGCGCATCCTGCGCGAAGATGCGGATTTCCGACGTTTTGAGCGCAATTTCTTCATCTACGGCATCGCCTTCCTGGCGCTGATGCCGATCGTACCGATCTTTCTGGTCCACGACCTCGAGCTCGACTACGCTCGGATCGGCCTGGCCCGAGGACTGATGGCGCAGTCGGGCATGATCCTCTTTGGACCGCTCTCGGGCCGGGTGATGCGCCGGAGTGGACCGATGCGTTTCAGCAGCCGGGTCTTCACCCTTCTCTCGCTCTATCCGCTTCTGCTGCTGCTCTCGGCCTACTTCCCGGGTTCGTTCCAGATCAGCCTCGTCTACGCGGGCTTCCTGGCATTCGGCATCGCCATGGCCGGCGTCAACGTGGCCTGGAACCTGAGCAGCATTCACTTCGCGGGCGAGGCTGATCCAAGTTCCTACCAGGCGGTGCACTCCGTGCTCGTGGGCGCGCGAGGCGTGGTCGCTCCCCTCTTGGGCTACGCGATCGTGCAGACGGCCTCTACCCGCGCCGGATTCGCCCTGACGGCCGCCCTCTTTCTGACCGCGGCCTATCTCATGGCGCGGATGGCGCGAGAACGAACCCCTGGTCAAGCCCGCGTGCCTGGCCCCCACCGTGCCGGGAGACGGGCCAGGCACGCGGGAGGAGGCGGGCAAGGCGCGCGGGGGAAGGCGGGCGCCCCGGCGGATCCACGCCAATGATTGACGACGGCGAGGGCGCCTCCGTATACTGCCTCTTCTGTGCGCCGAAGAGCAGTGTAACGCGATCGGCGCATCCCGAGGAGGCAAGATGCGCCCCACGCCGGCAAGCCTGGCCGTCTGGGGGCAGCCATCAAAGGAGGCGAAGGGCAATGTACGGAAAGATCAAGACCGACCTGCAGAAGGAACTTCAAGCCGTCCGTGAGGCCGGGCTCTACAAGGAAGAGCGCGTCATCACGACGCCGCAGGGGCCCGAGATCAAGGTCACGACGGGTCAGACGGTTCTCAACTTCTGCGCGAACAACTACCTGGGCCTCTCCTCCCACCCCAGGGTCATCGAGGCCGCCCACACGTGTCTCGATGAGTGGGGGTACGGGATGTCGTCGGTGCGCTTCATCTGTGGTACACAGGAGATCCACAAGGAACTCGAGCGCAAGACTTCAGAATTCCTGGGCAAGGAAGATACCATCCTCTTCGCCGCCTGCTTCGACGCCAACGGCGGCGTCTTCGAGCCGTTCCTGGACAAGGATTGCGCGATCATCACCGACTCACTCAATCACGCCTCGGTAATCGACGGAATCCGCCTGTGCAAGGCGCAGCGCCACATCCTGGACCACATGAACATGGAGGACCTGGAGGCGAAGCTGAAGGCAACCCAGGACGCCAAGTACCGGATGATCGCCACCGACGGCGTTTTCTCCATGGACGGCGACATCGCCCCCTTGAAAGGCATCTGCGATCTGGCCGAGAAGTACGACGCCCTCGTCATGGTCGACGACTCGCACGCCAGCGGCTTCATGGGCAAGACCGGCCGCGGTACGCACGAGTACCATGACGTCATGGATCGCGTCGACCTGATCACGACCACCTTCGGCAAGGCATTGGGAGGCGCCTCCGGTGGCTGCGTCTCGGGACCGAAGGAGATGATCGAGTGGCTGCGCCAGAAGTCGCGCCCCTACCTGTTCTCCAACACGCTGGCTCCGACGGTCGTTGCCGGCACCATCGCCGTGATGGACATGGTGACCGAAACCACCGAGTTGCGCGATAAGCTCGAGCGGAACCAGAAGAAGTTCCGCACGATGATGACCGAGGCCGGCTTCGACATCCGTTCCGGCGATCACCCGATCGTACCGATCATGTTCGGCAAGTTCGACAATGACGCCGTGCTGGCCAATACGTTTGCCAGCAGACTGCTCGATGAGGGCATTTACGTGATCGGCTTCTCCTTCCCCGTCGTGCCGCGCGGCCAGGCACGCATTCGCGTGCAGCTCTCCGCGGCGCACGAGGACGAACACATCGACCGGGCGGTCGCGGCGTTCACGAAGATCGGCAAGGAGCTGAAGGTCATCTAGGGCATGAAGCACATGGCGGCGGCTGGGGCCGGAAAGGCCCCTCAGCCGCCGTCTTCCTGTTCGCGGTCTCGAGTCGGTCGTCTCGGGCGAGTTGGTTTCGGTTGATCCAGGTCAGAAAGGCGGGCGCCATGGCGAAGAAAGAGATCAAGAAAATCATGGTCACCGGATCGGTGGGCCAGATTGGATCGGAGCTCACCCTCGAGTTGCGCAAGCTCTACGGCGCGGAGAACGTCGTGGCCTGCGGACGAAAGACCAAGCCGAAGAAGGAGCTCGCCGAATCGGGGCCCTTCGAATGGGCCGACGTGACCGAGCCCGAAAAGATGCTCGAGGTCATCAAGAAGTACGACATCGACACGATCATCAACATGGCCGCCATCCTCTCGGCCACCGGCGAGAAGAACCCGCAGCTGGCGTGGCACGTCAATGTCACCGGTCTCATCAACACCCTGGAGATGGCCCGCGAACTGGAGCTGACCCAGGTGCTCTGCCCCAGCTCCATCGCCGTCTTCGGCCCCGGCTGTCCGCTCGAGAACACGCCGCAGGAGACGGTGCTGCGGCCGACCACGATGTACGGCGTGACCAAGGTCACCGGTGAGCTGTTGTGCGATTACTACGTGCGCCGTTTCGGCGTCGACGCCCGCGGACTTCGCTACCCAGGCATCATATCGGCCGAGACCCTGCCGGGCGGTGGCACGACCGACTACGCCGTCGAGATCTACTACAAGGCGATCGAGGAGAAGAAGTACACCTGCTTCGTCAAGGAAGACACCCGCCTACCCATGATGTACATGCCCGATTGCATCAAGGCGACGATCGATCTGATGCAGGCCGACTTCGACCAACTGGAGCATCACGGCGACTTCAACGTCGGCTCGATGAGTTTCTCGGCCGGCGAGCTGGCAGCACAGATCAAGAAGCACATTCCCGAGTTCGAGGTCACCTACGAGCCCGATTTCCGCCAGGACATCGCCGACAGCTGGCCGGGCTCGGTGGACGACTCGGCCGCTCGGAAGGAATGGGGCTGGAACCCGAGCTACGACCTGGCCTCGATGACCAAGGACATGCTCGAGAAGCTGGGCAAGCGGCACGACGAGGGCCGGCTGTACGGGTAAGGCCGCGGCTGGACCCCGGTGCGCGACCCGGCCTCCGCCGGCTTCCGCCGGCCACTGCCTATCCTCCGCCGGGCCGCCAATCCCATGAGCCCGCCTTCCCGCCCACACGCGGGAGGCGGGCTTTCGTTCAGGCCGGCGTGGCGGCTACCGGCCGGTGAGCTTACGGATCCACTGCCCGTAGACGGCGATGCCGATCGCCGAGACGATCCCGATGACGCCCATGATGTCCCAGACGACCGCGACGTTGTGGGCGTCGTAGAGGGTTTGGGTGAGCTGCGCCGCACTCTCTCCGGTGTACTCGACCAGGCGCCCAAAGGCCTCGCCCTGCGGAATCCGCTCCACCAGCTCGGCGGCCATCCCCCGCTCGGCCAGCAGCTCGCGGGCGAACCGGTCTTTCGAGGCGTAGATGTCATAGAGCAGCGGACCGAACTTGCCCTCGAGCGTCCAACCGATCGCCAGGGGAATCTGACTGAAACCCAGGTACATCGCCTTCTTGTCGGCCGGAGCAAAGTTGCCGATGAACTCCGAAAACTTCGGGCTCGACAGCATCTCGCCCACGCTGAAGATCGCGATCCCGGCCAGGCACGCCCACCCAGTCGTCGAATGGCCCGCCACGAAAAGCGCCGCCGACGAGAAGAGCGTGCCCACCACCATGCTGGTGGTGGCGCGCATCTTCCCGCTCAAGAAAGCGAAGAGAAAACAGGTCGTCATGATCAGCCCGGCATTGATGTTGACCATGCCCTCGGGCTGCACTTCGGTACCGCTCTCGTTCATCACGACGAAGAACTTGATCACCGGGTTGGTGGTGCCTTCGCCGCCGAAGAGCGTGGCAACGATGTCGGTGGTATCGACCCAGTCGTCGATGTGGGCCGGCAAGACGTCGAAGAGCGCGTTGAACATGAACCAGAAGCCCGAGAAGATCAGCAGGTAGGTCCACACATGCGGCTTGGCGAGTTCGCGCACGGAGTCGACAGCCAGATTGCTGCGCTTGAGCATCCCGGACTTGACCTGGCGATTCCACTCGAGCCGCTCCTCCTTGCCGACCTCCTTGTAGGTCAAGAGCAGCAGGAAGTTCAGACAGATGATCGCCGCGCAGGTGAAGAAGACGTACTGCCAATCCATCTTGCGCATCAAGCCCGCTACCAGGGGCCCGATGAATCCGCCGATGTTGACGGTTTGGTAGAAGATGCCCCAGGCCATCGAGCTGTTGTCACGCCGCGTGGCCTTGACCAACGTGCCCTGGATGCCGGGCTTGAAGACCGCCGTGCCCGACGCCAGCAGGATCGCGCCGGCGAAGAAACCCAGGTAGGTCGGGAAGAAGGCCATCGTGAGGTAGCCAAGGATCTTGACCACGGTGGAGACGAAGATCGTCTCCTTGTAACCGTAGCGATCGGAGAGACCACCGGTGAACACCGGCAGCAGCGACTGGATGAGCGCCCAAACCATCAGGATCGTGCCAAAGGCGGACATCGTGATGCCCAGTCCTCCTTCGGACACCGGATCCTTGGCGTAGAGCGTGGCCACCGCTTTCACGCCGTAAAACGCCAGGCGCTCGATCATCTCCATGGCGCCCACGATCCAGAAAACGTAACCCAGGCTGGCGATCGCTGCGAAGAATCCCAGTTGCTTGACGTCGGCTAGCGATTCGTGATCGCGGTGTGTACTCATCGTCCCCCGCCCCGAATGCAAACAGGCCGGTCCGGCACCGCACCGCGAAACCGCGGGCGGGCACGGCCGGCCTTGCGTATCGCCGCATCCCCCCCAGCAGTGGCCCGCGTTCTAGAACTGCTCCAGACGCTCCTCGGCCAACTGAGCCTCTCGCGTGTCGGGGTAGTTCTGGATGACGTACTCGAGATATCGCCGCGCCGTGGGCAGATCCTGCAGTTTCTGGAAGCAGAGCGCAATCTTCAGATAGGCCGCCGGCACCTTCTCGTGCCCGGGATAGTTCTCGACGACCTTACGGAACTCCTCGACCGCCAGATGAAACTGGCCCTGCGCGTAGTAGACCTCGCCGATCCAGTACTGGGCGTTGTCCGACAGGACCGTGGCGGGATAGCGTTCGAGAAAGGAACGGAAATTGATGAGGGCCAGCTGGTAGTTCTCGCGCATCAGATCCTGATAGGCCACCTCGTAGAGCCGGCGGGCTTCGTCCGTGGATTCCGGCGCACCGGCACCACGCTCGGCCTGCCCGGCCTGCCCGGCCTGCCCGGCTTGCTCGGCTTGCTCGGTCTGCCCGGCCTGCCCGGCCTGCCCGGCAGCACCCTCCGCGCCCGACGTATCGGCCGCCGTGGTCGTGTCGGCGCCGCCCGGGGAACCTGGACCACCGGATTCGGCCGCACCGGAGTCACCCGCGCGGCGCGCTCGCTCTTCTGCGGGCAGAAGCGGCATCTGCGGCTGCTCGCCGGTCGCCGGGGGCATCCCCTGTGAGGCCGGCGGCACCTCGTCTCCCGGCGTGCCTGCATAGCGAGCCGGGCCTCGGCCGGCCGGCTCGTCCCAGACCGCGCCCGGTTCTTGCGCCGGACGTCCGCTGCCGTCAAATCGTGCGACCCGGCCATCGGCCTGGGGAAGCCCTCCCTGGCCAGGCAAGACCGCGCCTCCCCCGAGCCCGGCGGCCTCGGCGCGCCGAACCAGGTTCTCGAGCTGGGAAAGCCAGCGATCCTGCGCATCGATCTTGGCGATGAGTACATCCAGATCCGCGCGCAGGCCGTCGAGCTGGCCGCCCAAATCGGCGTGCATACGGCGAAAATGGCTATCCAGGCGATCCGTCGCCTCTTCCAGACGGCGCAAGCGCTCGTCACGCTCGGTGGCCGAATCGCCGGCGCGTTCCTCGTACCAGGCCTGCGCCTGGGCCGAGCCCGAGCGGGACTGTCCCCCGCCCAGACAACCGGCGCCCGTCAGGAGCAGACCGGCAAGCACCATCGCGGTTGCGCTAGCATTCATTCGAGCTCCTTGAGACTCCTCGTCGGGTCCCGCCTCGAGCACAAGCCCCATCGGCTCGCGCCTCGAGCACATGCCTCGTCGGGTCCCGCCTCGAGCACAAGCCCCGTCGGGTCGTTGCACTAGTTGCGGATGACGAAGTGCACCCGGCGGTTCAGGGCCCAGGCGCTTTCGTTCTGCCCCATGGCGAACGGACGTTCCTCACCGTAGCTGATCGTCTCGATGCGGGCCGGCTCGATGCCGTACCGCACCAGGAAGTCCATGGCCGCCTTGGCACGCTTGTCGCCCAAAGCCAGGTTGTACTCGCGCGTGCCGCGTTCGTCGCAATGCCCTTCGATCAGAATCCGCGCCTCGTGATGACGCTGCAGCATCTCCGCGTTCTGGCTGAGCGTAGTGCGAGCCTCCGGCCGCAAAGCGGCTTTGTCGAAATCGAAGAAGACGTCTTCGAGTTCGAGCTTCTCCGGCTCCGGCGGAAGCTGCACTTGCTCGGGCGGGGTCGTTGTCTCGACCTCGGTTTCCGGCGGCGGAGGGGTAACCGGCTCGGCGGGCCCCGAGGATACGGCCTTCTTCGAACATCCCAGTGCCGAGACGACCATCAGAATCAGGGCGAGAGAGAGAGCGAGAGTGGCGAACTTCTTCATGGTAATCTTATCCTCCTGGATCAATCGGATAGAGCCGATCCCTGCCCGGCCGCGACCAGGCGGGATTATACGAGTCCTCTTTCTGGGGTGTCAATCGCCGCACCCGTCCCGAATCCACGTCCAGCACCCATAACCCGCGCCGGTCACCTTGGGTGCGCGCGAAGACGACATGACGGCCGTCGGGGGCCCAGCGCGGGTTCTCGCAACCGCCGCCGATGGTGAGCCGCCGCCAGCCGCGGCCGTCGGCATGGATGAGGGCCAGCTCGAATTCCCGGTCGATGCGGCAGACGTGCACGATCCGGTCACCGGCGGGCGACCAGTCGGGCGAGTCGTTCCATTTGCCGGCGAAGGTCAGCTGGCGCAGATCGGTGCCGTCGGCATTGATGGTGAAGAGCTGAGGCGGTCCCCAGCGATCGGACGTGAAGACGATCCGGCTGCCCCCCGGTGACCAGCTCGGGGCGGTATCGATGCCGCGGTGGAAGGTGATGCGGCGGCGCTCGGATCCGTTCGCACGCATCACGAATATCTCCGCATCTCCGGTTTGGGTGCTGGCATAGGCGATCCAGCGGCCATCGGCGGAGTAGGCCGGCGCGCTGGGAGTCTTCTGATCCGAGAGCGTGCGCATACGACCCTGCGACACGTCGAGTTCGACCAACAGTGGCAGCCCGGCATGGTAGCTCGTACATGCCAGGCGCTGGCGGGATGGATGCCATGCCGGCGAAACCAGAATGGTTCCCAGCTTCGTGATCTGCCTCTGGTGGTACCCGTCCCAATCGACGAGTGCCAGCTCCTTGCCGGTTTCGCCGTGGAGGATGTAGGCTATCTGGGTGGCGGCGCATCCCGGGGTTCCGGTGAGGTAGCGCGTGATCTCATCGGCGGCGCGGTGGAGCGGCCAGCGGTCGGCGAACAGGTGGTCCGGATCCCAGTCGATCGCATACCGGTCACCGTAGATCTCTCGTCCTGTGGCCTCGTCGAGGAGCTGAAGGTTCAGCTCATAGCCTTCACCCGCCCGGCGAAGCGCTCCGCGAACGCGAGCCTGGACGGGCCGGTCGACCGGCGTACCGTGAATGTCGAGCTTCAGACTCGTGGTGAAACCGGCCTCGGAACTCTCGCGGATGACCACGAACGCGTCGCTATAGTCCAAATCCTGAGCCAGAATCTCCTCGGCAGTCTGTCGCCCCGAGAGCAAAACCGGATCGATTCCATCGAGACGCAGATCCTCGAGCACAATCGGCACTCGGAAGACATCGCTCTTCTGAACCTCCAGGTACACCTCGGCCTGCCCCTGAGCAGACGGCGATAGCATGAGCAACGCGAGCCACACCGTCGCCAGCAGCAACGCCCTCGGCCACAACGCCGGCAGCGGCAACGCCATCGGCCACAACGCCGCCTGCCGGGCTGGTAGCCGGGCTGAACTTCGGGCAGTCTTCCGTGACACGCTATGGATCCACATGCTCGCTTCGTGTTCCCCTCATCAACGAATGCCGGTGGGTCGCGAATCGGCGATTCTAAACCGCAAGTGCACGGTAAGCCAGCGTCCTTGGTAGGTCGCCGGCAAAGGCTGCAGCGGTTGGGCCCGCACGAGAGCTTCGAATGCCGACCGGTCATAGAGGGCGGAGGCAGAGGCTTCCTCCACCTGGATCGCGCTCACCAGACCCTGGCGATCGATGCGGAAGCGCAGGGTGGCCGCCGGCGAGTCCTCTCCCGTGGGCATGCCGGCCGGCGGCTCCCACTCTCGCGCGATCTTCTGTTGCACCAGGGCCAGGTAGTAGCTGAAGGGGAAATCCTCCTCCACCTGCGCGGATACATCCAGGCTCGTCGGAGAAGCCTGCGGTTCCGGCTCTTGCGGAACCGGTTGCGCGGGTGTCTCCTGAGAAACCGGCTCGGGCGGTGGCTCCTTCTTCTTGGCCACCTCCTTGAGCACCGGGGCCTCCGGTTCTGGTTTGGGCGGCTCGGGCTTGGGCGGCTCGGGCTTGGGCGGCTCAGGCTCGGGCTTCGGCTTTGGCTTCGGTGGTTCGGGCTTGGGCTTCGGCTTTGGCTTCTCCTCCCGCTTGGGAACCGTCACCGGCGTCTCCGGCTCTGGCTCCGGCAGGGTAACCAGCGAGACCATCATGGGCGCCTGGCGCCAGGGCATCTGCGCCGGGCCCGCCCAGGCGATGCTGATGACGATCAGGCCTACCAGGTGCAACGCGCCAGAGGCCACCAAGCTGCGGCGCAACAAACGATCTCCCCGGTTGCAGAAGGCGCGGAGTCCCACGACCGGTGGCCGCACAACGCGCAGGATCGGACGAGGAAGGCGCCCCTCCAGCCAACGGCCCAGTCGAAGAAGCTGTCCGCCCAGCCAAGCCGCAAGATACCGCAGCAGCCGCTCGGCGCGGTCATCGATCCAACGCCCCAGGGCGCGCAGCCAGTTTCGTTTGCCCCGCACGACCATGTCAGTGGGTTCCGTCCCCGTGCTGGACCGCCTCCAGCTGCCGTAACCGGTTGAGCGCCGCCACCATCTCGAGCGGTCGGACCATAGCCAAATCCCCGCGGGGATGCGCACTGGCCGCCTCGAGCAGGTCGTCGTCCAGTTCTTCGAGCACCGAGCGCACACCCGCGGGCGTCCAGGTTCCTTGTAAGCCGGCCCAGGCGCTGTGGCGACCACGGCCGCCCAGCAGGCGCTCGATCACCGCCGCCACGAGACGCGCCTGTGAGACGCTCACCAGTTGTTCGCAAGCCCCAAGATCAAGCTCCTCGCGCTCGAGCACGATGCGCGTCACTCCGGGCACCTTCACCCGTGGCCCCTTCGGCCCCACCCGCCGTTGATAGGCCGCCAGCGTGAGCCGCCGGGGCATGCCGGCGGGCGGGAACGGCCGCGGATCGTCTTGTGCGGGCGGGGCGATCGACCGGGCACGCTCGGTCACGTCCACCGGTCGGTACCGGTCCATCTGGATGACCCGATCGGCCACGCGGAAGTACTCGCCGCTGCCGCCCACGACCAACACTGTTGAGACACCGCGATCGCGGTAGAGGTTTCGCACGCGGTCCAGGAACGGAATGATCGGCTCCTGGCCAGGTTTGAGCAGACGACGCATTGGCTCGTCACGGATCATGAAATTGGTGGCCGAAGTGTCCTCATCGAGCAGAAGCGCGCGGGCGCCGGCTTCGAGCGCCTCGACGATGTTGGCCGCCTGCGAGGTGCTTCCGCTGGCATTGGGTGTGCTGAAGGCGGCGGTCGAGCGGCCAAAGGGCAGCTCGCCGATGAACGGGCGGATGTCGGCTCGGGTCACCGCCCGGCCGTCCTCGGCACGGATCTTGACCATCTCGGGCTCGGCCGCCACTCGTTCGCGCCCGTCGCCGGGAATGTGCGGATAGATCCCTCGTGAGAGCGCCTCGAGTAGTGTGGACTTGCCGTGGAAGCCGCCCCCCACCAGGAGCGTGACGCCCGGTGGGATGGGCAGCCCACGCACCCGGCCGGTATGGGGCAGGTCCACCTCGGCCGCGAGCGAGGACGGTGCCTCGAACCCAACCACGGGGGTCTCCTCGTTCGGCTCTAAGGGGCGGTCGTCGTGCCCGGCCCGGCGCGGCAGTACGGACCCATCAGCCACGAAGCCGATCCAGCCCCGTTCCCTCAGCCGCTCGACCAGGACCGCGTAGTCTTCACATGCGTCCTGGTGGATCTCCACCGCTTGCGGCACCAGGCTCTGTCCCTCGACCGCCAGGCGAAGGAGTTCAGGAAGGTCGGTGAGAAGGATGTGGCGGGCCGCACGCCCCAGGATGCGCCGGCCCGCCGCCGGCAAATGCACGGCCAGCCGGATCTCCAAGTGCCCGCCGCTCAGCCGGACGCAGGATCGCCGCAGAATCTCCTGGCCATGGCGGTCGATGCCAATGTCGCGCAGGCCGCGTGCCTGGATATGCCGTGCCACCGAGCGCCCGAGGAAATCCTCCAGGGCGAGGCGGCGCGGATCGCTGCTCTCGGCCCAGCGGGCAAGACCGGCATCCGCCGTGTTGACGTGCACGTGCACCCGCGAGGGCGGAGCATAGGGATCCCCCTGAACGTGAGCGATTTCGATCTCATAGGGCGCGAAGTCGTAGAGCCCTCGCAGATCCTGGTAGGCTTTGTAGCCTCGGCCGTCTATGCGACCGAGGCTACCATCGAGTTCGTCGCGGGTATGGATCTTCATCGCTGGGTCGCAAGCGTTTCCGGCGCGGCACCCGCCATCTTGGCGTAGTCCTCGCAAATCTCGCGGAATACGCATCGCCGGCATGTGTGCCCAGCGGGCTGGGCCGGGAAATCCTCCCGCCGCGCCGTGTTGGTCTCCGGGTCCTGGAGAAGGGCTCGCATCTCATGGATGCTCGAGGCGATCTTCTCCCGGGCCTCCTCGATGTGATCGTCGCTGAGCACGGCCGTCCCGGTCTGGCCGGTGTTGATATTGGCCTCGATGACCTCGATCCGCTCGGGCGGCACACCCCACGCTTCCTTGGCGTAGAGCGCATAGCAGCCCAGCTGCAGCCCGCCGGGCTGCGGGCGCCGTTTGCCCGTCTTCCAGTCGCAGATCACCGCGCCGCCGGTGGACCGGTAGGCCCAGTCCATCTTGACATACACTTTGGCGCCCTCGATCTCGAAGGTCAGCAGGTCCTCGAGTGTCAGCCAGGCATCGACCGGCAAAGTCCACGCCGCGTCGAGCCAGCCTCCCGCGGCAAACCCGCGGATCGATCGCCGCACCATGTCGGCGAACGAGCGCCACTCGTCACGGGTGACTTCCTCGCGGTAGTGGTGCTCGACCAGGCCGGTGGCCTTCTTGGGGCGCTCCAGGTAGAGCCCATCGCGCGACTGACGAAACTCGGCGCGCATGCGTTCGACCGCCGCTTCGGCCGCCGCCTCGGCCGCCGCTTCGGCCGCCGCTTCGACCCCAGCTTCCGCCCCCTTTTCCGCCCCCGCTTCGCCCCCCGTCTCCGGCGCGGCCACCGGGCGTCGAGAGCGCGTCTGCGTCAGCAGGCCGGCGACCACGTCATGGACGATCGAGCCCGCCCACAGGTAGCGGTTCTTGAGGTTGCGCAGGACGTAGAGCTTGCGGACGAACGGATCGGCCGTCGTGTCCCATCCGCCCCAGTAGCCGTAGTACTGGTAGTAATAGCGCCGTAGGCACTCGCGGAAGGTCTCGCCGCGGCTGTGGCTCCAGCTGAACTCGTTCTTGAGGATTCCCATGGTCCGGTCTCCGCGGTGTCAAGGGCTTCGGGTCTTGTGCCAGGTCGACATTCGCCAGAGGATTGACGCCTGGCCGGCAAGGGTCAAGAGAAACTCGGCCCACGCGATTCGGGAGCGAAGGCATTCAGCTGACGTTCGGCTGGCATCCGACCCGCGCTTGGCTGGCATCCGGCCGGCGTCCAACCGGCATCCAGCTGACGTTCGGCTGGCGTCCAGCTGGCATCCGGCCACCTGATCGAGTGTCGACGGGAACTCGAGCACCCGTTCGGGCGGGGGCGGGGTTCCTTGACACCCCAGCGATCGGCTCGTTACCCTTCCTCGATTCACCGAACGGGATCGACCACAGGAGGCCACCCATGATCACGCGGCAAGAGATCACAGGGCTCTTCGAGGAGCATCTGGGACGGATCAAGAACGAGAACCTGCGCAAGCAGGTGGTCGACATCTGGGTGCAAGGCTGCGAGGAGGGCGGCTGGGAGAGTCTCGATCAGCTCCGCCAGATGCCCTTCACCCTGCTTACCGAAACCCATGGCGTCAACTTCATCGAGCACACGCTGGCGGTGACCGAAGGGGCCATCGGCCTGGCCGAGGCCATGCAGAAGCACTACGCGCACCTTCCGCATACCATCGATTTCGATCGGCTCGTTGCCGGCGGCATCTTGCACGACGTGGGCAAGCTGCTCGAGATCGAACCCGATGGAGCTGGTGGCTACCGAAAGAGCCATAGCGGCATGTGCGCGCGCCACCCCATCTCCGGCGCGATGCTGGCTGCCAAAGCCGGGGCCTCGGATGAACTGATCAACATCATCGCCTGTCATGCCAAGGAAGGCGACGGACGGCCTCAGGTCATCGAGACCGTGCTCGTCCACCAGGCCGATTTCGCCACGTTCAACCCGCTGGTCATGAAGAACGGTGGCAAGCTCATCGAAGGGCGGAGTTAGCGCCCTTTCCGGCCTCGTGGCCTGAGGATTCGTGGCCTAGTGAGTCTGGCCTGGTGACTCCGGCCTAGTGACTCGTGGCCTGACGCACAGATAACGAAAGAGGAGACGCGAGAACCATGGGTCAAACCCTGATCGAGAAGATCCTGAGCCAGCATGCTGGACGTGACCTCACCCCGGGCGAGATTGCCGACATCACGATCGACTCACGTGCCGCACGCGATTTCGGGGGCGCCAATGTCGTGAAAAACCTGCAGACCGCGAAGCTCGGGATCGCCGATCCGGCGCGCACGGTATTCACCTTCGATTGCTACCCCGGCGCCACCGACGCGAAGTATGCCACCAACCAGCAGATCTGCCGGCAATACGCCGAGCAGCACGGCGTGCGGGTCTCGGACATCAACCGTGGCATCGGCACCCACGTGGCCGTCGACGAGGGACTCGTCGTGCCAGGCGAGACCTTCGTCTCGACCGACTCGCATGCGAACATCTTGGGCGCTATCGGAGCATTCGGCCAGGGCATGGGCGACCAGGACATCGCCCACGCTTGGGGCTACGGCACCACCTGGTTCAAGGTACCCTCCTCGGTGAGAATCGTGCTGAAGGGCATGCCGGGCCCCGAGGCCCGGCCCAAGGACGTCTCCCTGGCGCTCCTGGGTCACCTGGGCGCCAACGGCCTGCTGGGCTACGCCGCGGAGATCATCGGCGAGTACGCCGACAGCCTTTCACTCGACGGCCGTATCACGATCTCCTCACAGGCCACCGAGATGGGCGGCATCATTGCCTTCTTCTTGCCCAACGAGGAGGTGCTCGCCTATTGCAGCCGGGCGCGGGGCAGCCAGGTCGCCGGCCTGTTCCCCGATCCCGATGCCCGATACGAGAAGGAGATCGAGGTCGACATCACCGATCTCGGCCCCATGGCCGCGCGCCCGGGACACCCCGAAGACGTGGCGCCGGTGGCCGAGCTCGCCGTCACCCGGGTGCACTCGGGCTTCATCGGCTCCTGCACGAACGGACGCATGGAAGACCTGCGCGACGCGGCCGCCGTCCTGCGTGGCCGCCAGGTGGCGCCCGGCCGGATTCTGAAGATCGTCCCGGCCACTGATCAGATCTGGAATCAGGCTATGCAGGAAGGCCTCTTCGAGATCTTCAAACAGGCGGGCGCACTGATCAGCAACGCCGGCTGCGCGGGCTGTGCCGCCGGCCAGGTGGGCCAGAACGGCCCCGGCGAGGTGACCGTCTCGACCGGCAACCGCAACTACGTCGGCAAGCAGGGCAAGGGCGATGTCTTCCTCGCCTCGCCCGCCACGGTGGCGGCCTCGATGGTCGCCGGGCACATCAGCACGCCCTCGATGCTGGCCCGTGGCGTGACGGCCCATTCGAAGACCGGTCGGCCGGTCGGGCCTGCCGCCGCGCAGGGCGCTCCCGCGCCGGCCGCACCCACGCAAGCCGCACCCGAGCCGGCCGCACCCACGGTTTCCTCGCCGCAGGTGGAAGCCAAGAAAGGCGGCGACGAGAAGCCCACGGTCGTCGAGGGCCGCGTGTGGGTGATCCGGGTCGACAACATCGACACCGACATGATCTTCCACAACCGCTATCTGTCGATCACCGACATCGACGAGATGGGCCAGTACGCCTTCGACAACCTCGCCGGCTGGGAGGACTTCTCCCGCAAGGTGCAACCGGGCGACATCATCGTGGCCGGCAAGAACTTCGGCGCCGGCAGCTCGCGCCAGCAGGCGGTCGATTGCTTCGAGGCGCTGGGGGTGGCCCTGATCATCGCTCGCAGCTACGGTGCGATCTACGAACGCAATGCCATCAACGCCGGGCTTCCGATTCTGTGCGCCGACCTTATTGATACCGACATCTCCGACGGCGAGCGAATCCGATCCGATCTCACGACGGGCCGGATCACACGGCTCGGCAGTGGCGAAACGATCGAGGGGCAGCCGTTCTCGGAGACGCAGCTGCGCATCTACCAACGGGGCGGCCTGCTCGCTTAGCGGGAGACACGCTATCCCGCGCACCGACAGCTCGCGCCCTGACGCTGAGGAAAGGAGGCCTCAATGGGACGCCGGTGGGGCTGGACTCTCGGAATCGCCCTCGGCCTGATCCTCGTGATCGTCCTGGTCCTGTGGCAACCCTGGCGCGCTACCGAGCCGCATCCGCGGCCCCATGTCGTGCTCGTCACGGTCGACGCCCTGCGCGCTGATCACATGGACACCTATGGCAGCACGCTGGGACTGACGCCCCACATCGATTCACTGGCCGCCCGCGCGACCGTCTTCGAACGAGCGGTCACTCCGGTGCCGCTGAGCGCCGCGAGTCTGGCGTCGATCATGACGGGACGGTTGCCCATCCAGCATCGCCTGCGCACAGACCGACGCGGCACGCTGCGTAAGCTCGAGCAGACACTCCCCGAGCGCCTGCAGGCGACCGGATACCGCACCGCGGCCTTTCTGGGCAGCCGCTATCCGTTCTCGGCGAATATCCCCCAGGGGTGTGACACCGTCCTGGCCCCGGCCGGTCCGGAGCGGCCGGCCGAAGAGGTCGTGCGCGCTGCCATGGGCTGGTTAACCGGCGGACCACAAGCCCCGTCCCAGCGCGGCGCCGGGGAAATCGAAACCGATGAACCGGTCCCGGCTCGCGAGGACACCGGCGCCTGGTCCAACTCGAATTCGAAGGCCCCTCGCTTCGCATGGCTGCACATCGCCGAGCCCAGCGGTCCGTGGCGCGCACCGTTCCCGTGGTCGCTCCAGCATCTGGATCATCCCTATCGCGGCGAGGTCGCCGCGGTCGATCACGCGGTTGGCCTGCTGATGAGCGAACTGGAAGCTCACGGCCTGGCCGAGAACACGCATGTGATCCTGTTGGGCACGACCGGGGAAGCCCTGGGCGAACAAGGCGAAATCGAACACGGCGTCTTGCTCGAGCAATCCACGCTGCAGGTGCCGTTGATTTGGAGCCTTCCGATCTGGGAAGAGGGCGCCGGGCCGCGCCGGGTTGCGGGCCTGATGGCCACGACCGACCTGTTGCCCACGCTACTCTCGATCCTCGAGATCCCACTGGAACCAATGGGTGCGGGGCGGGCCCAAACGCAAACCGTCGGTGTCAGCGCAGCCGGCGCCGGTGAGACGGGTGCCGCCGCCACTGGCGCACAGGCGCCGGGCAGCCCGGGGGCGAGCGTTTCGGCGACCGGCGGTGGTGACACCGGGAGCGGCAACGCCGGATACGGCGATGCGGTGACCGACTCGCGGCTGGAAGGCACTGCACAGAAGCAGGTCTTCGGCGGCACAGAACCGACGAGCCGCACACACCTGATGCTCGAGACCTTCTTGCCGCGCGACCTTTACGGGTGGGCGCCGCTGCTCGGGGTATGGTCGGATCCGTGGCTCTTCGTGTCGGGCCCCAACTACTACCTCTACAACATCGAGAACGCTCCCCATCGGGCCCAACCGACGAGCGCCGATCTCGAAGTCATCGCCGCGCAGATGTTCCAGACGCTGGGCAACGAGATCGAGCGCACCTCCCCACTCCCGCAGGATCGCGAGCAGTGGCCGGAATGGGCGCGTGGGCAGTCGGATCCGTACCGGCGGGTATCGATGAGTAGCGATCTGATCGAGGCGAGTCGTGACCTGCAGTACGGGGATCCCTATTCCGCTCAGCGGCATGCCGAGCGGCTCACGGCGCGGTTCCCCGACCATCCTCGGGTTCAGGCGCTCCGCGCCTACAGCCATCTGGGGCGCGGCGAGCATCTCGCCGCTGAACGCAACTTCCGCGAGATCCTCGACCGCTTCAGCGTGGCCTGTGAAGCGCGGCTGGGCCTGGCCGAGTGTCTGCTCGCCCAGGGCAACCCGCGAACAGCCGAAAGCGCTCTCGCGCAGATGCGCCCGGACTCCCTGGGCAGTTGCCTCTGGCTTCTGGCACCCGATCCAGATCTGGACTTCCGGCACTGGCGGCTGCGCGGCTATGCGGCCGCGCGGCAGGGACGCTGCGCGGAAGCGACCGGCCACTTCATGCGCGCCGCAGAGACAGCGCAGCTACCCTCGCAGCGGCGCCAGGCCAGCGAACTCTACGAAGCCGCGCGGGTTCTCGCCGATGCGCTGCGACGAATCGATCGCATCCACCCGCGCGAGCGTCAGACAGTCCTGCATGCCGCGTTAGCCCTCGAGTGGCCGGCGGGGGCGCGACGAATCCTGGGGCTTCAAGACAAGGAAGCCGGTAGCGCCGATCGTGACCCCGCCCCCGCACCGCGACCGCGGGAGGACGATGATGTCGCGCTGGATCTACTCGAAAGCTACGAGGCCCTTCAGACGGGGCGACTCGATCATACCGTGCGACTGATGAAGCAGGCCATCACGACCAGGACGGCCCAAGCGTCGAACGTGACGCGGGTAGCACGGGCGCTCGAGGAACGCGGACGCCGGCGGCAGGCGCTCGAGCTTCTCGAGTTCGCCTTGCCGCGCCTGGATCAGTCCGACGATATCTACTTCGCGCTGGCCGTGTTGCAGGCCGGTGAGCGCTCGACGGGTGAGTCGGCGGCCAACCTGAAGAATGCCTTCCGCGAGGGCTTCGACGACTGGGACCGGCTGCTCAGCCGTCGTCTCCGCCGCCTGGTCACACGGGACGATCTCCAGGGCTACTGGCAGCAGCCTCGTCTCTGAAGCCAAACCGCGGGGCAGGACGATCGAAGACAGGTCACGCCGTCGGTGCCCGGCGATCGGATACCCGGCCCACGCTTCGGGCCCGGACGATAGCGCACGCTTCGGGCCCGGACGATAGCGCACGCTTCGGGCCCGGACGATAGCCCACGCCGCGGGCGCGAACCTCACCGAATCTGCGCTAGATAGGGCTGCAACAGGTCCAGCTGATCGCGAATTTTCTTGCTGGGCGGCATGTCCTCGAACGAGCGCAGGCAGCCATCCCGGCCGAACAGCAGGTGGCTCTTGGCGGCCGTGACCCCATAGGTCTGTTTGAAGCCGGCCTCGGGCGTGTCGATCAACACCGGTAGGCCAGCCTCCCCGACCATTTCATCCATCTTCACCAGGCGGGTCTTGCTGAGCACGGTCCACACCACGAGGTCGACCCAATCCGGCTGGGCACGCAGCGATGCGGCCAGGGAGTCGAAGGCAGCGAACTGCTGCCTGAGATCACATCACTTGCTGGGGGCGGTGAACCACAGCAGTACCGGATGCCCCCTCTGCTCGGACAGCCGCAGGGTTTGCCCCTTCGTCGGCGAATGAGGATTGTGATCCACCATGGCGAAGTCGGGCGGCGGGCACGCCGGGTTGACCACGATCGGATCCCCGGTGATCGAATCGACCAGACCGCCTGTATCCCGTACCCACAATCGTGGCCGATAGGTGCCCGGCTCACCATACATGTGGCTCACGCGCCCGCGGCCCGTGATCTCCGAGTCCCACGTGCCGTCGCCGTCGAAATCCCAGCGCTTCTCGAGCTGCCCGGACAGGTCCCAGTCATCACTCGAGAGGCTGGCATCGAAGCGGAAGTAGGTGAGATCGGCCCAGCCCGTCAGGGGGCGCACCGTGAAGCTGGCCCGCGGCCCCTCGTTTTCGCTCACCTCGCGCTGGCTCTGCTGTGAAGCTCGACGCTGGCCCTCGGCCAGCATCCGCTCGCGGCGGGTCAGCACCCGCTCGCCCGCCCCCGCATCGTCTGCTTCGCCGGCGCCCCCGGGGTCAGCCCCCGCATCGTCTGCTTCGCCAGCGGCCCCGACGGCATCCGCCCCGGCAGCATCCCCGGACACATCCATCCCGGCTTCCACCTCAGGAGCGCTTCGGGCCCGAACGTCTTCGGCTTCACCGCCGGCGACGACGGCCGGCCCCTCCTTCTCATACCCGCCACTCATTGAGCTGTCGCCGGCGTCGTTGCAACCCGCCAGGGCCAACGCGCCGATTCCAAGGCAGACCATCCACGGGAGCCCACTCGCCCCCACCGTCGCGAATGCCTTCCGCATGCTCCTCTTCCCTCCGTAGCCGGGCTTCCAGTTCACTGGGTTACCTCTCGGACATGAGGCCTGAGCACTTCACCCGGAACACGCCTCCCGGAACACGTCTCCCGGAGCACGCCTCCCGGAGCACGCCTCCCGGAGCACGCCTCCCGGAGCACACCTCCCGGAGCACACCTCCCGGAGCACACCTCCCGGAGCACACCTCCCGGAGCGCTTCTCCTTTAGTGGATGTTCGCCGTCCCGGTCAAGTTCCACGCCAATCCCCTGATTTTGCTTCCGTTGCGCCAAGTGGCCGCCATCGGCTATCCTCGCTGTCGTGCCGGCGGCCGGCGGGACCGGCCGCCTACGTGAAATTCAAACTGTGTCCACGAGAATCTCTCGGTAGGCAAGGATTCACGAGCAGGAAAGGACGGCGGATGAAGCCTGGCTACTTCTATGTGACCACCCCGATCTACTACGTCAATGACGTGCCGCACCTCGGTCACGCCTACACGACGATGCTGGCCGACGTCCTGGCTCGCTATCACCGGCTGCTGGACGTGCCGACCCACTTCCTGACCGGCACCGACGAACACGGCCAGAAGGTGCACGATGCCGCCCAGAAGGCGGGCATGACGCCCCAGGAACAGGCCGACACGACCGTGGTCCGCTTCCTGGAAGCCTGGAAGAAGCTCGAGATCGGCAATGACGACTTCATCCGGACCACCGAAGACCGCCACACCTCGGTCGTTGGGGAGATCTTGCAGGACCTCTATGACCGCGGTGAGATCTACCGCGGCGAGTACGAGGGGTGGTACTGCGTCAGTGAAGAACGCTTCTATACCGAGAAAGAACTGGTCGACGGCAAGAGCCCCGAGGGCAAGCCGGTCGAGCGGATCGTCGAAGCCAACTACTTCTTCAAGATGGGTCAGTACCAGCAGTGGCTGATCGATCACATCGAGCGCAACCCCGAGTTCATCCAGCCCGAGTTTCGCCGCAACGAGACTCTCGGATTCCTCAAGAAGCCGCTGGGCGATCTGTGCATCTCGCGGCCCAAGACGCGCTTGCCGTGGGGCATCGAGCTGCCGTGGGATCGCGACTACGTCTGCTACGTCTGGTTCGATGCGCTGGTCAACTACATCAGCGCGATCGGTTACCGGCGCGATGATGACCGTTTCAGCCGGTGGTGGCCGGTGAGCTACCACCTGATCGGCAAGGACATCCTGACCACCCACACCGTCTACTGGCCCACCATGCTGAAGGCGATGGGCGTCGAGATGCCCAAGGCGATCTTCGCTCACGGCTGGTGGCTCCTGGGTGGCCAGAAGATGTCGAAGTCCGAAGGCAACGTCACCGATCCGATGCAGATCATGGATCTCTATGGGGTCGACGCGCTGCGCTACTACCTGATGGCCGAGATGACGCTCGGGCAGGACGCAACCTTCACGGAAGAGAACTTCGTGAAGCGCTACAACTCGGACCTGGCCAACGATCTGGGCAACCTGTGCAGCCGGGTGCTCAAGATGATCGCCAAGCAATGCGAGGGCCGGATTCCCGGCGGCGGCCCCGGCACCGCCCAGGAAGAGGCGCTGCGCGAGCACGCGCAGGAAGCGGTCCACGTGATGGAGAAGAACCTCTTCGACATGAGTTTGGACCGCGGGATCGCCCGCGTGCTCGAGTCGGTGCGCGAGGCCAATCGCTACTTCGACCGGAACCGGCCATGGGATCTGGCCAAGCAGGGTGACACCGAGGGACTGGGGCGCGTGCTCTACCACAGCGCCGAGACGCTGCGCGTCATCTCCGGGCTCCTCTTCCCGGTCATCCCAAGCAAGATGACACAGCTACGGCGGATGCTCGGTATGCCCGAGGAGGAAATCCATCCCCACCTGGGACGGCTACGCGAATGGGGCGTGCTGAAGCCGGGAAGCTCGATCGGGGAGGTCGAGGCCCTCTTCCCCCGGATCGAGGCAACCGCGAAACCGGTCGCCGCCACCCCCACACCGGAAGGAGTTGCCGTGCTGGAGTACGAAGATTTCGCCAAGGTAGAGTTGCGAGTCGCCAAGATCTTGACGGCCGAGCCGGTCCCGAAGGCCGATCGCCTGCTGCGGATGGAAATCAGCCTCGGAGACGAGGAGCGCCAGCTCGTAGCGGGCATCGCCGAGCACTACGAACCCGAGGATCTCGTGGGCAAGCTGATCGTCGTGGTCGCGAATCTGAAGCCGGCCAAGATCCGCGGTGTGGAATCACGCGGGATGCTGCTGGCGGCCAGCGCCGGCGACCAAGTGAAGCTTCTTACCGTCGACGGCGACCTGCCCCCCGGCAGCAAGATCCGATAGACTGCGGCATTGGGCCGGCACGATGCCGGCAGCAGTCCGGCGGCGGCATCTGACCCGTCCGTTGCAGGCCACGCCGCGCGTAGCCGCGGCCCTCTCGGTCAATAGCCGGTCAATAGCCGAATCGCTTGAGCGCACGCTCATCGCGCCGCCACTTCGGGAGCACCTTGACGCGCAGCTCCAAGAAAACCGGCCGGTTCAGAAATGTCTCGATGGCACCGCGTGCCGCTTGCCCCAGGCGTTTGATCGCGGCGCCGCCCTTCCCGATGATGATCCCCTTTTGCGACTCGCTCTCGACGAACACGGTCGCGCGAATCAGATCCTTGCGGCCGGGTGTTTCGTGGAACTCCTCGATGCCCACCTCCGTGCTGTAGGGCACCTCCTCGCGGTACTGCGAGAAGATCGCCTCCCGGATCAGCTCGGCGACGAAGAAGCGTTCCGGGTGTTCGGTGAGCTGATCTTCGGGGTAGAACTGCGGCCCCGGCGGCAAGAGAGAGACGACCTCTTCGAGCACCTCGGAGACCCCCGCCCCGGTGAGTGCGCTGGCGGCGTGGAATCCGGCGAAACGGCCCTCGGCCCGGAGGGATTCGATGATCGGGAGGGTCTCGTCCGCAGTCCCAAGCCGGTCGGCCTTGTTCAGGACGACCAATACCGGTTTCTGCCCGCTGACCTCGATCACCCCGGGAGCCATGCGCGGGGCGGTGACGTCGACCAGGTAGAGCACCAGGTCCGCATCGGCCAGGCTCTCTTGAACCTGTTTCATCATCGCGGCCTGTAAATCATAACCAGGCTCCAAGATACCGGGCGTATCCAGGAAGATCGCCTGGGCATCCGGCCGGGTCAGGATCCCCAGTGTCCGCCGCCGCGTGGTCTGCGGCTTGGGGGTCACGATCGCCAGCTTGAAGTCCAGGATCTGATTCATGAGAGTGGATTTGCCCGCATTCGGGTACCCGCAGATGACGACATAGCCGGAGCGATACGCTGGTGATTCCTGCATCCGGAACATCCCCTCGCTTGCGGGTTTGGAGTGACAGATCCATGCGCCTCCCCCGGCGCATGCTATCCCATGGTATCCTTGAGACGTGAAGGGGACTATGCCGCTTCCCCACGAGCGGCCGCAAGTCCCAAACCGGACGCCGCAGGAGGTGACCCACCGATGGAGAACCGTGCCGACCGAACAGCACCGGCCGTGCGTTCTGTCGCCCTCGCAGGGGCGGGGACCCCCACATGCGCGGGGACCCCGACATGCGCGGTGGCCCCCACACGCGCGGTCGCCCTCGCATGGGCGTTCGCCCTCGCGTTCGTACTCATCCTCGGAGCCGGACCGGTGAGCGCGCGAGTCATCCCCAACCACCTGCTCCCCGACGAACCGCCGCGCGCCTGGCATGGCCTACCGCTGCCCGACGATCATCTCCACAAGCAGTACTGGGCGCAGTACTACGGTCTGCCCCTTTTGGCCGGCCGGGACCTGTGGGATCCCGACACGACCGGCTACGACGCCCTTCACGTCGAGCTCACCGCCGAGCCGATCATCGAAGAAGAGGGCATCATCGGCGAGGCACGCTGGCTCGTTGCGCTGGAAGATCCGCCGCCTGCGGAACTGGCCTTCGATTTCTACAGCAACATGGTCGTCGAACAGGTGCTGGTGGATGGCTCCGCGGCCAGCTTCACGCACGCGGACGATGTGCTGCGCATCGATCTTCCCGGTCCGGGATCGCCCGGAGATGAGCGAGAGGTCGTGATCACTTACCACGGCATTCCTGAAATGGGCTACATCTGGGGATACGACGTGCGATTCCACGGCGAGGACGAGGTCCCGATCGTCTACACGAGCTGCCAGCCCAGCGCCTCGCGCACCTGGTGGCCCTGCAAGGACCGTCCGGACGAGAAGTTCACCGCGGAGCTGGCCTTCATCGTGCCCGATACGATGATCGCGGTCTCGAACGGCCTCCTGACCGAAACGGTACCCTACATCGGAGGCCGCATGCTCTATCGCTGGCAGCACGGCTATCCGATCCCGGCCTATCTGGTGAGTCTCACGGCCACGAACTTCGCCTCCTTCGAAGACGTGTTCGTGAGCACGACCGGCCAGACGATGCCCCTCACCTACTACGCCTACCCCGAGGACCTCGAAGTCGCGCAGGACCAGTGGGGCTTCACGCCCCAGGCCATCAGCGTCCTGGAAGAGCTCTTCGGCCCCTATCCGTTCTTGAACGAGAAGTATGGGATGGCCGAATACCCGTGGAGCGGGGCGATGGAGCACCAGACCTTATCGAGCATGGGCGAGTACTTCTTCGATCTGCCCGAGCGATCCGACTGGGTTGTGGTTCACGAGTTGGCCCACCAGTGGTGGGGCGATTGGGTGACCTGCGGCACCTGGCGTGACATCTGGCTCAATGAGGGCTTCGCCACCTATTGCGAAGCCCTGTGGGCCGAAGCGCTGGGCGGTCCCGACAGCCTACACGCGGTGATGGCCATGAAGAAGGCCGACGCGTTCCCCGGCCCCGTCTACGATCCCAACTTCATCTTCAGCGGCACCGTCTATCGCAAGGGTGCCTGGATGCTCCACATGCTGCGCCATGTCCTGGGCGATGACACCTTCTTCGCCGCCTTGCGCGAGTATGGCCGGCAGCACGCCTACGGCAATGCGGTCACCGCCGACCTGCAAGCGGTGCTCGAAACACACTACGGCGCCTCGCTCGACTGGTTCTTCGGTCCCTGGGTCTACGGCGAGGGGCGTCCCACCTACGGCGCGAAATGGAATCCGCTGGCCACCTCGGCGAGCGGCGACACCTGGACCCGGATCACGATCTGGCAGGAGACGAGCGGCCCTCAGTACTTCACGATGCCGATCGATGCGGCGCTCTACCTGAGCAGCGGCGAGACGTTCGAGTGCGTGCTGTGGGACAGCCTGCCCGAGCAGCAATTCCTGGTTCACACGCCGGCACCGGTCGATTCGGTGCAGCTCGATCCCGAGCACTGGATCCTGGCCGATGTCGAGTTCATCGCCGATCCCTCATCGGCCGAAGATCCCCGTGCGACGTTCCGCCCGCTGGCGCTGGGCGCCCCGACCCCCAACCCGTTTCGCGGCCGCACGGCCTTGACGCTGGGGTGGGGACCGGTGCCGCCGACCGACGCAGCCGACCTGCGCCTGGCCATTCTCGATGTGAGCGGACGGGTCGTTCGGGAGCTTCCGGTGCGTGCCGTAGACGCTACCGGCGGCCGCTTCGAGTGGGACGGCCGGGACCGGCGCGGCGTCGCGGCACCGGCGGGGATCTACTGGGCCCGGTTGCGAGCGCCCGGCCTCGAGTCCAGCGAGGGCGATGCCCCACCCGGGCACCCGTTGGCCAGCCAGAGGATCGTGAAGCTGAGGTAGAAGCCGGCCGGCGTGGGCCGCCGGTGCCCCCATCAGACGATGCCCGACGCTCCGTTCGGCGTGGCCTCGGCACAGGAGCAACGGCAGTGCGATCCGGTCGGTGCCATCTGGACTACTCGAGCACGATCAGCCGCCGATCGAGGCGCAGGCCCTCTCCCGAGAGCCGAACGAAGTAGATGCCCGACGACAAGCTCGCTCCCTCCGGCGCCTGCTTCCCCACCGCGACCGAATGAGTGCCCGGCTGATGGGGATGATCCGCAAGCGTGGCTACCCGGCGGCCGCTCGCATCGTATAACGCCAGGCGAACGGGACGTCCGGCCAACTCGGCCGGCACCTCGTAGACGATCCGGCCCTCGCCGCGGAAGGGAACCGGCGCAATGCGGAGCGAGGCCAGCAGACGGCTCTCGGGCGATTGCCCCGAGATCGTATCCGTACAACCCACCCCGTAGGCGCCGATCTGCTGGCACTGCGGATTGTTTTCCTCGGCGCAGGGCGAGTTCTCCTGCAACATGTACGGGTGCTCGGGCACGATCTCCCCGCACAGCAGCGGATCCTCCTCGATGTTGCCCTGGATCCCCAGCAAGTCGGCGATCGGTCCCACCCAGTTGCCGCCCTCGTTTCCGTAGAGGTCACAGCAGATCAGGTTGGCCCACGTGTCCTCGGCCACGCCGACGCCTTCACCAGATAGGTTTTCGGTCACGAGACAATTGAGCAGGTCCAGATCGGCGTACGAGCCGGCCGTAAAGATGCCGCTGCCCTCCGGCGCCTCGTTGCCGCCAAGGGTGCACTGGTGGAGCACCATGATCGACTCGCTGTTGTAGACGGCGCCCCCGCCCGTGCCGGCAGTGTTGTCCAAGAAGGCGCACCCGGACAGATCGACGAGGTCGCCGCAATAGCTGGCCGCCACGGCGCCGCCTTGCGTCGTCGCGTGGTTGCCGAGAAAGGTGCAATCGCCTACCTGAACCGCGCCCGGCCCCGAGAAGCGCAACGCTCCGCTGTTGGGCGCGCTGTTACCTTCGAAGAGACAATCCTCCAGAGAGACGGCAGCGTAGTCGGTTCGCACGGCGCCCCCGCTGTGCGCGGAGGTGTTGAGGCGAAACTCGCATCCGGTCATCGTGACCGAACCGTACCAGCTTCCGAGCGCGCCCCCGGCATCCTGGGCTGTATTCGCTTGGAACTCGCAACCGGTAAGCTCGAGCGTCCCCTCCCAAAAGAAAAGCGCCCCCCCTTGGACCTGCGCCTGATTGCTCGTGAAGCTGCACTGCTCGAGCACGGCCTGACACCCCTCCTGAAACCAGATCGCGCCACCGCCGTCGAAGGCTTGATTGGACTCGAAGTGGCAATCCATGAAGTGCGGATCGGAACCCCGGCAGTAGATCGCGCCGCCCCGATCACCGCTGTGGTTCTTGAAGAGGCAACCCTGGATCTCCATCGTGGCCGCATCGCTCATGTGGAGGGCCCTTCCCGTGTACCCCGCATCTTGCTCGAAGACACAGTTCACGAGCCGTAGCCCACCTCCCCCGCAGATGGCGCCCGACGTATCCACCCCCTGGTTGTTCTTGATCACGCATTCGCGAACGGTCGCAAAGGTCGATGCTCCGTACGCCCGAATCGCCCCATCGTAGGCGCCCGTAATCGTCACGCCCTCCAGCACCGTCTCGGGACCGACCCCATAGTGGAACGTCACCCCATGGTGCGGCTGCTCAGCCGTGCCCTCGGCATCCAGGATGCAGGCGGCCGGGTCGCCGCTCTGGGAGCGAACCGTGATGGCCTTCCCGTAGTAGTCCAAATCGCGATTGCCCTCGCCGGTGTAGGTGCCGTCGAGCAGCTCGACGATGTCGCCGTCCTCGGCCGCCAGAATGGCGGCCTGAATCGTGGGGTAGTCCCCGGTGCCATCGGGGGCCACGGTCAGGAGCACTTGCCCGCACGGGTTGGGGTCACAGGTCAGCTCGTTCGGCCGAAACTCTCCACCGGCCAAATCGCAGTCGGCCGGAAGCATCAACGTACAGGTCTCGCCGATGCAGCAGGCCGCCTCGCGCGTCTCGCAGGCCACCGGATACGCCCCGATGAGGCCGCAGTCGGGATTGGCGCCCGGCGCGCACGGAGAGGCATCCTGGAGATAGTAGTCTTCGCCGGCCAGATCGCAGAAGAGCGGGGCCTCAGAGATGTTGCCGCTGGTGCCCAGCTGCCCCTCGTACCCGGTCCAGTCGGCATAGGCGTTGCCGTAGATGTTGCAGCAGGCGAACTCGGCGCCCGATCCGGCGACCGCTTCCCCCGTGAGGCTGTAGGCGAGGATGCAATTCGAGAACTGCGGCTGGCTGTTCTGATTGAGCCCCACCGCGCCGCCCAGGGGCGCGGCGTTGCCCACCAGCGTGGTCTGCTCAATGCGGGGATGAGACTCATAGAAGTCGAGGCCGCCGCCACGCACGAAGGCCTCGTTGCCGACGATCGTGCACTCGCGCAGGATCGGCCCGGGATAGACCTGGCGGTAGGAGGCGAACCCGCCCCCGTAGTCGGCCTGGCAGCCGCGCAGGATGCACCGCTCGATCAAAGGACCCGAGAGGTCCGAGTAGATCGCCCCGCCGGCGTTCTCGGGGTAGGCGCCGGAAACGAACCCGCCGCGGATCGTGACGCCGCGCAGCACCGAGAGGGTGTCTTCGTGCCCCTCGAAGAGAAACGCGCGCCCGGACGCTTCGCAGTCGATGATGCAGGCGGTGGGGTCATCGCCCTGGGACCGAATCGTGATGGCCTTGCCCAGGTAGGAGACGTTCCGGTTCCCCGCGCCGGTGAACACGCCCTCGCCCAGCTCGATCACATCCCCGTCCGCGACGCTCTGGACGGCCGCCTCGATGGTGGGAAAATCCCCGCTGCCGTCGGGCAACACGAGATAGGTTGCCGCGGTGGCGACGCCGGGTGCAAGGCAGAGCCCAGCACCAAGCACGACGGCCCAGGTGGCGCAGATGAGGGCCCGCAAGCAAACACCCCATACAATCACTCGGTAGCCGCAGCCAGGCACCTTGGCGCGGGGCAGGAATACCGCTTCGCTGCCAATACCTTCGCTCCCTACTCCTTGGCTTCCCACTCCTTGGCTTCCGGCACCTTCGCTTCCCACACCTTCTCTTGTCATCGCGTTCTCCTCCCACCTGCAACTGTACGCTGCCGTCCACATGTAAGTGTACGCTACCGTCGCCATTGAAATCAAAGGGGGGGGGGCATTGTAAGCCATTTCATTGATAGCAATTAGGGGCGCAGCCATCCATCGGGCCGTTCCCGGGACCGCCGATGGCACCCCTACCGGAGGGCATCGACCGATCTCCCGGCGACGACACGCCTGCGCACAGCGTGCCCGAAAGCCTGCCCAGAAACATGCCCAGAAGCGCTCCAAGAAGCACGCCCAGTAGCACGCCCGGAAGCCCGCCCAGTAGCACGCCCGGAAGCCCGCGAGGGAGCACGTTGCGGAACCTGCCGAGGAGTCAACATCCCAGGGATTCTGCCGATTCAACAAGCGCGAAACTGTTTGCAAATCCATGAACCCGAAGAGGTCGCCGACGACCATCTCGAGTGGAGGATCCCATGTTCGACGCTGCACTCCGATACACCGTCACGTTCGCGACGGCGTCCCGGCCGATCGTTGTGATGGCCTGCGCGGCCGGGCTCCTGGTACCGGTTCTGGCCAGTGCCGACAGCTGGTACGTCAACCCCCAGGGGGGCGACGCAGCGACGATCTCAGAGGCCGTTCAACTCGCCGCCGACGGCGACACGATCCTGATCGCGCCCGGCACCTACAACGATGCGGTCTACACGACCAAGGGGCTCCACTTTTGGGGCGATGAAGGCGGCGAGGTCGTCTGGGACGCCGAGCCCGATGACTCCGCCCTCTACATCGAGAACGCCTCGGAGGTGAGCGTGCGCGGGATCACCTTCACCGGCGATGACACCGACGGCTGCCCGGGACTCGTCATGGATGAGAATGCGGGGATCGTCGAGATTCACGATTGCACCTTCCGCGACATGAACGCCGGGTGGTCGGGAGGCGCCGCCTTTCTGAAGAATCAGCAAACCGATCTGCGCAATTGCACCTTCCGGAACATCACGACCAGCGGGACGTCCCAGTATTCCGGTGGCGCCGTGTATCTCAGCACCACCGCTCCGTGCAGCTACGTGATCGATTGCACCTTCGAGAACTGCAGCCTGCCCGGTCTGGGCGGGGCCCTGGACGTCCTGTCCAGCGATGGCGCCTCCCCGGTCCATGTCGAGTCCTGCTCCTTCGTGGGATGCACGGCCGAGAACGGCGGCGCACTCTTCGCCTACGCCGGACCGATCACGGTGACCGGATGCCTGTTCGAGAACAACGAGGCTACCCTCGATGGCGGGGCGCTGGGGCACTGGATCAAGTCGCTCGAGATCCAGGATTGCATCTTTCGCAACAATCGCTGCGGCAACCAGGGTGGGGCCATCTACACCCCTTCGATGGAAGACGAGGTCCTGATCCACCACAACCTCTTCTGGGACAATCACGCCGATGACGGTGGCGCGCTGTATACCGTAGCAGTCCTTGCCAGCCTGGACATGAACACCTTCTTCCGCAACTCGGCCTCGACACGCGGGGCCGCGATCAGCGCCAACGGCACACAGACTCAGATCACGCGCTGCATCCTGACCGAGAGCGACGAGACCGAAGCCCTCTACTGCGGGGTGGAACCGACGATCTCCTGTTGCGATTTCTGGCTGAACTTCGCGGGTCACACGTCGGGTTGCGCCGACCCATTCGCCACACCGAGCAACGCGCAATCGGACCCGATGATCTGCAACTGGCACACCGAAGAGTTCGGGGTCGCCGCGGGCTCGGTCTGCGCAACGGGCAACCTGCCCTCCGGGTGTACCGGACAGATCGGCGCCTATGGCGTCGGCTGCGCGGCCACGCCGGTTCGCTCGGCCAGCTGGGGTGAGATGCGGTCGCTCTTCCGGCCGCCGGCCGTTGACGTGCTGCGCTGATCGCCGGCCGAGAAGGGGGTGCGCTGATCGCCGGCCAAGAACGAGCGTGCGGATCACCGGCCATGAAGTGGGCTAGCAATGAAATGGGCTACCACTAGCGCTCTGGTTCACCCGGCGGTAGGCTTGCCGCCATGGACCAATCGCAGCCAATCTCAGTAGGCCAGCGTACCTGCAACTATTCCGGCAGGGCGTGGACAGTCCGCCTCCTGTGCATCACGCTGATGCTCACGGCCGCGACAACCTGGCCAACCACTGCATCCACGCCGACGACGACGGACACCCTGTCCGCGGCGGACTCCCTGACCGCGGCGACCACCCCGCAGCCCGACCCGCAGCCTGACCCGCAGCCCGACCCGCAGCCTGACCCGCGGACCGACCCGCGGACCGACCCGCGGACCGACCCGCAGCCCAAGCGGCTGGCCCTGGCTCTGAGCGGCGGCGGCGCCCGGGGCATCGCTCACATCGGCGTGCTGCAGGCCCTCGAGAAGGCCGGCATTCCCATCGGTCCGGTCGCCGGGACGAGCATGGGCAGCATCGTCGGCGGTCTCTACGCGGCCGGCCACTCGGGTGACCAGATGGCCGAGCTGACGCTGGCGATCGACTGGGAAACGATCTTCTCCGAGGAACCGTTTCCCAACGCCGACCTCGTGAGCCGGTTCTATGGCAGTCGCAGTTCGCTCATCCAGCTCCACTTCACGCCCTGGGAATTCCACCTGCCCTACGGGCTCATCAATGCGCAGCGCATCAGCGAGGTGCTCTTCCGCTACACCGCGGCCGCCAGCTACGCGGCGGGTGGTGACTTCGACAGCCTTCGGGTTCCGTTTCGGGCATCGGCGGTAGACATCACAACCGGCGAGGTCATTTCCTTCTCTCAGGGAGACCTGGCGCAGACCCTGCGCGCCAGCATGGCCATTCCTTTCGTCTTCTATCCGGCCAAAATCGATGATCGCCTGCTGATCGACGGCGGCGTCCTCGAGCTGATCCCCACGCCCGCACTGCTGCCGCTCAACCCGGATGCGGTGCTCGCTGTCGACACCGAGGGGTCCGAAGCGCTGACCGAGAAGCCGCGTGACGTAGCCGAGATCGTGACCCAGACCGTGAATCTCTTCATGCGGGTCCAGAAGCCTGAGCAACTCCGCCTTGCCGACCTCGTCGTGACCCCGCGGCTCGGCCGCCACGCCGTCATGGATTTCGAGAGGATCGACTGGCTCATCGCCCGCGGCGCCCAGGCGACCCGCGCAAAGCTGGACTCGATCCGCGACTTGGTCCCACCCCAGCCTGCCGCTCCGCCGATGCGCACCTTGGATCAGGGCGCTCTCGGTCGGGCTTACGTCAGCGCCATCCAGGTGAAGGACACCCTGGTCGCCGACGCCGATCTCATCCGAAGCCGCTTCGGCGTAAGGCCCACAGAACGATTCGATCTCGAGGCCGCCATCCGCGGGGTGCAGGATGTCTACGCCCTGGGGTTGTTCCACAATGTCTGGCTGAATCTCTCCCGGCCCGCTCCCGACAGCGTCGCCATCGAGGTCCATGCCCTCGAGAAACCGCCCCGCCAGGTAGGCTTGAGCGGGGCCTACCACACGGATCGTGGCACCACGGGCCTGATTCGCGTTACGTTCCACAATCGATTGGGCCTCAACGAACGTGTGCATCTGCTTCTGAAGGCCGGACGCCCCGAATCCCGAATCACCCTGGCCCTGGTTCCGGAACTGACCTGTTTGCACGCCGTCCTCAGTTTCGCGGCCCACTATGGCGAAGAGCGTCCCTATCTCTACGACGCCGCCGGCCAGCGGGCTCGGACCTACGAGATCGAGACCCTGGGCGCCGTGGCCGAGGGACGGATCCGTATCGGCCGCCACGTGCTCGCCGGGATTGGGCTGGAGGCTCGCCGCGTGTGGCTCGACCCGGGCGGACCAGACGGCCAGCAGACCGTGGGAAGCGAGGGGGCTCGAGAAGACTACCTTGAAGCCCAGCTTCAGCTGATCGCCGATACCCGGCCCCGCAGCGATTTCCCCGACCGCGGTCTTCATTGGCGAACCCAGGCGCGGGGATCGCTGGCCACCGGTCGTGCGCGTGGCGAGGAGACCTTGCTGGGATCCGACTATCGCAAGCTCGACTCACGTCTGGACCTTCGCCTGCCGCTGGGCCGGCGCCACAGCATCGGCATCCATGCGGGGCTCGGACTGAGCCGCGAGGATCCTCCGCCTCACGAGCTGTTCCGTCTTGGTGGTCCCCTGGACCTCCCCGGGCTTCATCGCCAGGAGCTATGGGGGCAACAGATGATGAGCTTCGGCATGAGCGGCCGGATCCATCTGGGCCAGATCTGGCACGCCGAAGTGCGCGTTCACGCCGGGGACGCTTTCGCCGAATGGGCGCCCCGCCGGTGGGAAGACCTGCGCGCCGGCGCGGCCGCCGGCCTGCTCCTCGATACGTTCCTGGGTCCGGTCACACTCCACTACGGCCGCGCGGACAACGGGCGCGACGAAATCTACGTCTCGATCGGCCACGAACTCTGATCACCCCAGCGCGATGCGGCGCGAGGCTCTCTCTTCCCCACCCTATGGCGCTCTGATATGATTTTGGCTCAAGCGGCTCATCCTTCCATCCCAAAAGAGGAGTAGATCATGAGTGCCTCTCGGTTATGTTGCTCGCGGTACCGTGGCCGCTCCGGCCCCACCGAAGTCTCTCTGGCGCTGGCTCTGCTGATCGGTCTCGCCGGTGCGATGGTGACGCCGGTCCGTGCACTCGAGCTCGTGACCAACGGCGACTTCGAAGCGCCGCTCACCGAGGGCTGGACGACCGAGACGAGCGGCTACGGGGTGCTCTTCGATCGCGCCACGACTTACGAACCGGATCTCGACTACGAGGTCAAGGTCGCCAAAGCCACGGGGACCGGCTTCGCCCGGCTCGGCCAGACGGTCGATCTGCCCGGACTCGACGCGGTGCTCTCGGCGGACCTCAGCGTCAGTGCTACGGCCACGGTGACCGCCTGGGCGGCCGCGGTGCTTGCCATCGAGTATCTGGATGAGGCCGGCCATCGGCTCGGCGAGACCTACATCGGGGATCTGAGCCGCTACTGCCCCTGGGTCAGTAACGACGCGCTGCATCTGATCGAGATCGATCCGTCCGTATGGGCCACGCACTCTCTAGCGCTCGATGAGGAGCTCGCCAACCTCCCGGCGGTCGATCCGTTCGAGGTCGGTGCCGTCCGGGTCTCCCTGCTGGCCTATGTCGAAGACTGCTGAGGCGCGACCGAACTGGCGGAGGTCTTCGCCGATAACGTCTCGCTTCAGTTTGACGAAAACCGCGTCTTCCTGACCCTCGAAGAGGTCATCATCGACGACGACGCAGCCGGCAGCTCACAGGGCAACGGCGATGGACTCCCCGGATTCGGCGAGACGATCGAGTTCGGCCTCTCGTTGCGCAACATTGGACTGGTGGGTGCCGCCGGGGTTTCGGTCGATCTCACCTCGGGCACCGACTACGTGGAGATCCTCACCGGCACGGCCTCGTTCGGAGACATCCCCGCCGGCGGCAGCGGAACGAACGCGGAACCGTTTCTCTTCCGTGTCAGCCCCGACGTGCCCGACGGCACGCCCCTGCTCCTCTGGGCCTCCTTCAGCGACGATCCCGGCCTCTTGCGTCTCGGCCTCGACGCCCATGCGCCCGCCTACCTGGTGGGCGTGAGCGCGATCGATGACCTCGGCGGCGGCAACGGGAACGGCATCGCCGACCCGGGTGAGGTTGTGTCCGCCGCATTGCGGTTCGAGAACGTGGGACGTAGCGCCGCGCCGGCGTTGGGCGTCCTGGTTGGGCCGGGCGCCCCCTATCTCGACCCGGACGAGCTCGAGCATCCCCTCGATGTGGTGCCCGCCGGCGGAACGGCTACGCTCACCGGCCTGGAGGTATCGGTTGCCCCGGACTGCCCACCCGAGCATGCCGACTATCTGCAGCTCACGCTCAGTGACGGTGCCGACTACGCCGTCGCCTTCCCGGTAGGCTTCAGTGTGGGTCAGACGTGGGGTGACGAGATGGAGCAACCTTCGGCCTCGTGGCATCATCATGCGGGCGAGGGAGACTGGTCTGACGCCTGGCACCCGGAAACCTACCGCAACCACACTCCCGGCGGTCAGGCGAGCTGGAAGTGCGGCGGCGAGGGCGCGACCGACTATGGCTCCCTGCTGCATGCTCGTCTGGAAACGGCCGAGTTCGATCTGTTCCCCTACTCGGTGCTCTCTTTCTGGCACTGGATGGACGCCGAGGCCAGCAGCTACTACCCCGACTCCTGCTACGACGGCGGGCGTCTCGAGATCTCGGCCGACGGCGGCACCACCTGGGAGCCGCTCTTGCCCGAGGGCGGCTACTCCCACATCGTTCGCGGCGGCAGCATTCCGGGGCCGTTCCCGGCAGGTACCCCAGTGTGGTCGGGCGAGCATGGCTGGGAGCAGGTCTTCGTGGACCTAGGCGGCTATGCCGGAGCGGTCAAGCTGCGGTTCTCCTTCGGTTCCGACGGCGCCGTGACCGCCGAAGGCTGGTACCTCGATGATCTCCGGGTCTACCGCGGCGAACCGGCCGGGGCCCCTTCACGCGTTCCGGTCCGCGCCGGGCGCCCCACGCTGCTGCCCGCGCGCCCGAGTCCCTTCGCGGCGTCGGGCACGACCGCCGGCGGCCACGGGCCCCTCACGCTGCGGTTCGTGCTGCCGCATCCGGTGACCGCCTCGCTCGCGATCTACGATGCCAGCGGACGCACGGTGCGCCGGCTGGGCACGAAGGACTACCCCGCCGGCGAACACCGCCTCACCTGGAACGGGCTCGACGCGCACGGTGCCCCGGCGCCGACCGGTACCTACTACTGCCGGCTGCGGGCGGGCGGCCACGAGCAGGCGCAGCCGGTCGTGATCGTGCGCTGACACGGCCAGACCATCGGTCCGCACCGCGAGCGGGCGTGAGTGCGCTGCAACGGAATAGCGAACCGAAAAACCGGGCGGTCTTGACCTAGGTCAAGGCCGCCCGGTCCCGTCTTGACGATACTCCTCCCTGCACGGAGAGACTCCAGGGCAAGGGAGGTTGAGATCATGGCCACCAGACAGCCGCGCAAGATCGTCATCATCGACGAAGAGAAGTGCGACGGATGCGGACTCTGTATCCCGAAGTGCGCCGAGGGCGCGATCCAGATCATCGGCGGGAAGGCCCGGCTGGTCGCCGAGAACCTCTGCGACGGCCTGGGCAACTGCCTCGGCACCTGTCCGCGCGGCGCGATCCGCGTGGAGGAGCGCGAGGCCGAAGCGTTCGACGAGGCGGCGGTCGAAGCCCATCTGGCATCCACCCGGCCCGCGGCACAGCCTGCGGCGGCGGCCGCGTACTCAGGCTCGCCCGAAGATACCGGGGATGGCCCGATGCCCCCCGCCCGCTCCGAGCTGCGACACTGGCCGGTGCAGATCGCCTTGCTGCCGCCTCAGGGCGACCTGTGGCGGGAGGCGGATGTCTTGATTGCCGCCGGTTGCGTCGGCTTTGCGATGCCCGACCTTCACGCGCGGCTGATGCGCGGCAAGACGGTGGCGGTCGGCTGCCCGAAGCTCGATGACCTTGAAGCCTATGAGCAGAAGCTCGCCGTCGTCTTCGCCCGGAATGCCGTGCGTTCGGTGACGGTGGCCCGCATGGAGGTGCCCTGCTGTGCCGGGATCGTGACCGCGGCCGGCCGCGCGCTGGTCGCGGCCGGGCGCGCGGATCTGCCCCTGCGCGAGGTCACCGTGGGCGTCGAGGGGACCGTCCTCTCCGACGTCCACCAGAAGAGGCCCGCCACATGCGAACCCGCACCCACGCCGGGTGTCCAGGATGCGCACGCATAAACCCGTCAAGGAGGAATGGACCATGAGTATGTTCTGCTACCAGTGTGAACAGACCGCCAAGGGCACCGGCTGCACGGCCGCCGGCGTGTGCGGGAAGGACGCCGAAACCGCCACCCTGCAGGACGCCCTGATGCAGACCACCCTGGGCCTGGCCCAGTACATCCACCGCGCGGGCCGGCTCGGCCGGCGCGACCCGGCCCTGGACCGGTTTCTGATCGAGGCGCTCTTCACCACGGTCACCAACGTCAACTTCGACGCCGACCGGGTGGAAGCCTTCGTCCGCGAGGGCGTGCGCCTGCGGGAACGGGCGCGGGAGCTCTACGAAGCCGCCTGCCGCGAGGCCGGCGAGACCCCCGAGCCGCTCACCGGGCCGGCCACCTTCGAGCCGCCCGAGGACCGCGAGGAGCTCCTCGAACAGGCCCGCCGGATCGGCATCGACGCGCGGCGCAACCGGCAGGGTGATGCGGTCGTGGGGCTGCAAGAGCTGATCACCTACGGACTCAAGGGCGCCGCCGCCTACGCCGACCACGCGCGGATCCTGGGAATGACCGACGATCGCCTGGCGGCCCGGTTCGCCGAGATGCTCGCCTACCTGGCCGACCGGCCCGAGAATGTGGAGGAGCTGACCGCCAAGGCGCTCGAGACCGGCGAGATCAACCTCGAGGTGATGGAGCTCTTGGACCGCGCCAACACCGGCGCCTACGGCCATCCCGAGCCCACGCAGGTTCGGGTCACGCCGCGCAAGGGCAAGTGCATCCTCGTCTCGGGTCATGACCTCAAGGACCTGGGCGAGTTGCTGAAGCAGACCGAGGGCAAGGGCATCGACATCTACACCCACGGGGAGATGCTCCCCTGCCACGGATACCCAGAGCTGAAGAAGTACCCCCACCTGGCGGGCAACTATGGCGGCGCCTGGCAGGATCAGCGCAAAGAGTTCGACGAGTTCCCCGGCGCGATCCTGATGACGACCAACTGCATCCAGAAGCCGAAAGAGACGTACAAAGCCCGGATCTTCACCACCGGCCTGGTCGCCTGGCCGGGGGTCACGCATGTGACGCGCGAGGACTTCGGCCCGGTCATCGACGCGGCCCTCTCCGCCGAGGGATTCACCGGCGATGCGCCCGAGCAGACGATCACCGTCGGCTTCGGCCACAACGCCGTGCTGGGGGTGGCCGACCAGGTGGTCTCGGCGGTGAAGTCGGGCGACATCCGCCACTTCTTCCTGGTGGGCGGCTGCGACGGCGCCAAGTCGGGGCGCAACTACTATACCGAGTTCACCGAGAAGGTGCCGAGCGACTGCGTCATCCTGACCCTGGCCTGCGGCAAGTACCGCTTCAACAAGCTCGACTTCGGCACGATCGGCGACCTGCCGCGGCTGCTCGACGTGGGCCAGTGCAACGACGCCTACTCGGCGGTGAAGATCGCCCAGGCGCTGGCGGGCGCGTTCGACTGCGGCGTCAACGACCTACCGCTATCGATGGTGCTGAGCTGGTACGAGCAGAAGGCGGTCGCCATCCTGCTGACCCTGCTGCACCTGGGCGTGAAGAACATCCGCATCGGCCCCTCGCTCCCGGCCTTCGTGGCGCCGCCGGTGCTGACCGCGCTGGTCGAGACCTTCGGCCTGACGCCGATCGCAACGCCCGATGAGGACCTCGAGGCGATCCTGGGGCCCCAGGCGGTGGTCTAAGCGGACAGAACGAACGCGGCACGGCGCCGGCGCGGGGCAAGCCCTCCGTCCGGCGCCGCGTCGTTGACGCGCTGCCGGGCGCGGTGCGCGACTCGGTGCTCGACGCGATTCCGGGCGCAATGCCGGGCTGGATCTGGCGCCCGAAAGCGCGCAGAATGCATCCATGGCATCGTCCTCGAACCAGAAGCTACGGGATGCCCTGCGCGCGATTCCCCTCTTCTCGGCGCTCACGGTGCCCGATCTGTCTGCGCTGCTGGAGCACGCGGGAACGGTCACCGCGGGCGCCGGGAAGGAGATCTTCTCGCCCGAGGAGGCGGCCTCTAGCTTCTACGTCATTCTCTCGGGCCAGGTGAAGGTCTATCAGCTCTCCCCGCGCGGCGACGAGCAGATCTTTCATCTCTACGGGCGCGGGCAGACCTTCGGCGAGGCGGCCATGTGGTCGGGTGGGCGCTACCCGGCGTTTGCGAGCGCCCTGCGGGAGACGCGTCTCTTGAAGGTCGACCGCGAGGCACTGCTGCAAACGATCCGGCACCGTCCAGAAGCGGCCATCGCTATGCTGGCGGGGCTGTCGCTGAAACTGCGGGAGTTCAACCACCTGATCGAGCAACTCGCGCTCAGGGAAGTGCCCGGTCGTCTGGCCCAGGTCATCCTCGACCTGGCCGAGGAGGCCGGCGCAAACCGGATCGAACTGAGGTACAGCAAGCGCGAGTTGGCCGCGCGAATCGGGACGGTTTCCGAGACGCTGAGCCGCGCGCTGCGGCGTCTGCAGCAAGACGGCCTCATTCAGGTCGAGGGCGCACGCATCACGATCCTCGATCGCGACGGGCTGGAGGATCTAGCCGCCGGTTGATCCGCCCGCGGGCGCAGCCTCGAATCCCCGCTCGCGCACCGCGAGGGCGAGACGGTCGGCATCGATGCCTTCCCCGCTCACGATCGCCCGCCCTTCTTCGAGCGAGACGACGACCTCCCGAACGCCGGGAACAGCCTTCAGCGCCTGCTCCACCGTACCGCGGCAGTGACCGCAGCTCATACCCTCGACACTGAGATCGATCCGGTCCATGGTTCCTCCTTGTGCAGCGGCCTGCGCGGCGCTCCCGGCCGTGCCCCCCGGGTGCGCGCCTCCGATAGCGGCCAACCGCGCCCGACCGCGTTCGGCGCGGTGCTCGGCGCGGTGCTCGGCGCGGTGTTCGGCGAGGCCTCGTGCGCGGCGTTCCGCAAGCCGCTCGCGGGCTTTCACCCACAGTCCGCGCGCCAGCAGCAGCGCGAGTAGAGCGCTCGTGACCGCTTCCAGCGGCGTCATGCCGCCCAGGGCCTCGTGATGGTGGGCATGCTGGACATCGAGCGGCAGGCTCGCCCCCGGGAACAGCCAGTGGAAGGCGGCGCCAAAGACGAGACTCGTCACCACGATCGTGCCCAGGTAGACCGCCACGATGCGGCGGCCCAACACCTTGGTGAAGATCGCCAGGGTGGCCACGTTGGTGGCCGGACCGGCGATCAGAAAGACGATGGCGGCCCCCAGCGGGAGCCCTTTGAGCACCAGCGCGGCGACGACCGGCAGCGACCCGGTGGCGCACACGTAGAGCGGCACGGCCAGCACGAGCACCGCCAGCATCTGCAGGTAGGGGTTCGTGAAATCCTGCGTCAGGAACGTCTGGGGCACGAAGGCCGCGATGGCCCCGCCGGCGAGCGTGCCGAGCACCAGCCAGAGGGCGATGTCACGGATCAGCATCCCCCAGCCATAGCGAAGCGCCTCGCCCGTGCCGGCCGCGAAGGAGAGCCGCCGCGCGGGGGCAGCCGTCGGGGTGGCCGCCGGGGCAGCCGTCGGGGCGGCCGAAGCGTCGCCGGCGGCATCACCCGGTTCATCCCGGGTCACCCGCGCCGCCACCGTCCCGCCGATCACGCCCGAGACGAACGCGGTCAACACCTTCCAGAGCGTGAGCGGCAGGCCGAGGATGGCGTAGGAGGCCAGGATCGAGTCGGCCCCGGTCTGCGGCGTGGAGATCAGGAACGAGGTGATCGCGGACTTCGACGCTCCCTGACGCTTGAGCAGCCCCGCGAAGGGCACTACCCCGCATGAGCACAGGGGAAGCGGAGTGCCCACGATGGCCGCTTTGGCCGAAGCCCAGACGCCACGCCCCCCCAGATGGCGCGCCACCCAGGCCTTCGGCACCAGCACGTGCAGGATGCCGGCCAGGGTGAAGCCCAGCATCAGGTAGGGCGCCATCAACCGGAACAGGTCCAGCGACTGCATGAGCCAGTTCGTGAGATAGTCGATCCACATGTCGTCTAGTCCTCCGCGTTTGAGCAGGACCACTTCTCGCGTGCGATGCTCAATGATCAGGCAGCCGTCTGCTTGTGCGCCGCGCGCTCCCGGATCGCTGAGGAAAGCACCGGCACGACGAACATCGTCACCACCGCGACGGTCATTCCACCGAAGGTGGGGATGGCCATCGGGACCATCACGTCCGATCCGCGGCCGGTCGAGGTCAGGACCGGCAGAAGCGCCAGCAACGTCGTCGCCGTGGTCATCAGGCACGGCCGCGACCGCCTCCGGGCGGCTTCGACCGTGGCCGCGCGCACTTCGTCGACCGTTCGTGGCCGGTGCCGCGCATAGGACTGGCGTAAGTAGGTTGCGATCACCACGCCATCGTCGGTGGCGATGCCGAAGAGCGCGAGAAAGCCCACCCACACGGCAACGCTCAGATTCACCGGATCGATTTGGAAGAGTTCCCGCATCGAGGCGCCCAGGACGTGAACGTCCAAGAACCAGCTCTGCCCGTAGAGCCACAGCATCAGGAAGCCCCCACCCCACGCGACGGCCACGCCGCTGAAGACCAAGAGCGCCGAGCTCAAACGGCGGAACTGCAGGTAGAGAATGATCAGGATCAAGAGGAGCGCCAGCGGCAGGATCACCATGAGCTTCTTCTCGGCGTGCACCTGGTTCTCGTAGCTGCCGGCGAACGCATAGCTCACCCCCGCCGGAATCTCGAAGGCCCCTGTCTTTCGCAGATGTTCCAGGTAGTCACGGGCCGCCTCGACCGCTTCGACCTCGGCCACGCCCGGGCGCCGGTCGAAGAGGACGTAGCCCACCAAGAAGGTGTCCTCGCTCTTGATCACCTGGGGTCCGCGCACGTAGCGAATCGTGGCCAGCTGGTCGAGCGGAATCTGCACCCCGCCCGGCGCCGGCACCAGGATTTGGCCGAGCGTCTCGATTCGGTCGCGCAGCTCACGCTGGTAGCGCACGCGAACACCGTAGCGCTCTCGCCCCTCGACGGTCATGGTCACCTGCCGGCCGCCGATCGCGACCTCGATCACATCCTGCACCTGCTCCACGTGCAGGCCGTAACGCGCAATGCGTTCGCGATCGATGTCGATCTCTAGATAGGGCTTCCCCACGATGCGGTCCGCAAACACGCTGGCCGAATTCACTTGCGGCACTTCTTTGAGAAACTGCTCGATCTCGATACCCACCTGCTCGATCGTCTCGAGGTCCGGGCCCTTGACCTTGATCCCCATCGGCGCCCGCATGCCGCTCTGCAGCATCACGAGACGTGTCGAGATCGGCTGCAGCTTGGGGGCCGATGTCGTACCGGGCACCTTCGCGGCCGCCACGATCTCGTTCCAGATGTCATCCGGGGCTTCGATGCCCGCCCACGCGTCGCGTTCGGGGTTGAACGCCGGGTCCAGGGCGGGACGCCACAAGCGGAAGGGCGTTCCGTCGGGATCGGCGATGAGCGTGCCCTCATCGTCGCGCGAGAATCGGCCGCGCGCCACGTAGGGTTCACCATCGGGAGCCGGCAGCGGCACGCCGCCGATCCCTCGCACCGTGTCGGTCTCGGCCGCATCGTAGCGGAAGCGAAGGCGGTGGCCGGTGCCATCCTGCAGGTACTCGGGATGGTAGTTGATGAGCGTCTCGATCATCGAGACCGGCGCCGGATCGAGCGCGCTCTCCACCCGGCCCAGCTTCCCCACGGCCGAGGAAACCTCGGGAATCTGCGTGATGGCCAGATCCTGCTTCTGCAAGACATCGAGCACCTCCCCGATCGAGGCGTGCGGCATGGTGGTGGGCATCAACAGGTAGGCGCCCTCATCGAGCGGCGGCATGAACTCCTTCCCCAAGCCTGGAAAGGCGTGCGCGAAGGTGGAGACCGGTCCCCAGGTCTTCACCTTGGTCGGCAACCACCCGAGCGTACGTTCGAACCCAAGCCAGGTGAGCCCCCCGAAGAGAACGATCAGGGCCGGCAGACTCATGGCGGCCGCCTTGTGCCGCAAACTCCAGGTGAGCAGCCGTGGGTAGGCGCGGTAGAAGGCGGCGAAGAAGAGCATCCAGCTCGCCACGAGCAGGCCCACGAAGAGGAGGTTGACCGCCAGGTTGCGCTCGGGTCCCAGCGGGGTCCAGTGCTGGGCCAGCAAGACGGCCACGCCCAGCACGGTCACGGCCACCGCCACCCGAGTGCTCCAACGTGAGATGCGCGGGGGAGCGACCGGTCCCCAGTAACCGTAGGCGGCCAGAACGAGCATGATCGCGCCCGCCCACCAGCTCACCAGCACGATGACGGCCGCCGCCACCAGCGCCAACGCACTGTAGAAGACCACGCGAAACACGCGCCCTGGCTGGCGCAACCCGAAGAGGAGGTGTGTGGCGGCCGGTAGGACGGTGAGTGCGACGAGCACCGATGCGAACAGGGCGAAGGTCTTGGTGAAGGCCAGGGGCTGGAAGAGCTTGCCTTCGGCCCCGGTCATCGTGAAGACCGGCAGGAAGCTGATCACCGTTGTTGCCACCGCGGTCAGCACTGCGCCGCCGACCTCGCGCGCCGCGTCATAGGTGACCCGTATGGGGCGCGCGCCGGCGGGCGCCTCATCCAGCCGGCGCACGATGTTCTCGACCAGGATGATCGCCATGTCGACCAGGGTGCCGATCGCAATGGCGATGCCCGAGAGCGCCACGATGTTGGCGTCGACCCCAAACTGCTTCATGGCGATGAAGCAGATCAGCACAGCCGCCGGCAGAAGCCCCGAGACCAGCAGCGAGCTGCGCAGCCGCACCAGCATCAGCAGGATGACGAGGATCGTGACCAGGATCTGCTGGGAAAGGGCCGACCGCAGGGTACCGAGGGTCTCGTAGATCAACCCGCTGCGATCATAGAAGGGGACGATTCGCACCTGGCTCACCGTGCCGTCGGCCAGCGCCTTCCTGGGCAGACCGGGAGCAATCTCCGCAATCTTCGCCTTCACGTTCTGGATCGTCGAGAGCGGTTTCTCTCCGTAGCGGACGACCGCCACGCCCCCCACGACCTCAGCGCCCTGCTTGTCCAGGGCGCCCCGGCGTAGGGCGGGGCCTTCGGAAACGTGGGCCACCTGCCCGACATCGATCGGCACGTTGTCGCGCACCGCCACGACAGCCCGCTCGAGATCCTCGATCGATTCGACGAACCCCAGGCCCCGCACCACGTACTCGGCCTGATTGACCTCGATCGTGCGCGCCCCCACGTCCTTGTTCGAGCGCTGCACGGCCGCGATCACCTGCGGCAGGGTCACGCCGGCTGCACGCATCGCATCCGGATCCACATCGATCTGGTACTCGCGGACGAAGCCGCCCACCGAGGCCACCTCGCTGACGCCCTCGGCGGCCATGAGCGCGTAGCGCACCTGCCAGTCCTGGATCGAGCGCAGCTCATCGAGCCCCCAGCCGCCGGTAGGCCGGCCGTCTTGATCTTGCCCTTCGAGGGTGTACCAGAAGACCTGCCCCAGGGCGGTGGCGTCGGGGCCCAGCGTGGGTTGCACCCCCGGCGGCAAGAGCCCGGCGGGCAGACTGCTCAGCTTCTCGAGGATGCGCGAGCGCGACCAGTAGAACTCGATGCCATCCTCGAAGATGACGTAGACGCTCGAGAAGCCCATCATCGAGTAGCTGCGGATCGTCTTGACCCCCGGGATACCGAGCAGGGAAACGGTGAGCGGGTAGCTGACCTGATCCTCTACATCCTGCGGCGACCGTCCCATCCACTCGGTGAAGACAATCTGCTGATTCTCACCGATGTCGGGGATCGCATCGACCGGCACCGGGTCACGCGGCAAGCCGCTCAGATCCCAGTCGAAGGGCGCCACCATCAACCCCCACCCGACCGCGATGACCAGCCCCAGGCCTACGATGAGCTTGTTCTCCAGGCAGAAACCGATCAGGCGATCGAGCGGACCGGCGCCGGCGCCGGCCAGGCGGTCCGGGTCGGGACGGTCCGGGGTGTGGTCCCTGTGCTGGGCCGTGCCGTGTTGGTCCGTGCCGTGCTGGGCCGCGCCATGCTGGTCGCTTCGGCTCCCGTCGTGAGTCCCGTTGTGAGTCCCGTTGTGAGTCCCGTTGTGAGTCCCGTCGCGGCTCCCGTTGTTCGTCCCGTTACTGGTCATGGGGCGCCCCCCCCCTGCCCGTGGCCGTCTCGGTTGGCGTTTGTGCCCCCCGCTCCCTCCGCTCCCTCCGCTCCCTCCGGCGCGGGCCAGAGCGTCTCCTCCTCGGTACCGCACTTGTACATGGCGCTGCCGAAGTAGGGATTCTCCGTGCCGCCGCGGTTCTGCAACCAGTCAGCCCCCTTCCAGTCGAAGGCCATCGGGCAGTGGTAGCGCAGGATCGGCGTGTCCCCGCTGCTGCCGTAGCTACGCACGAGGCCACTCACCAAGCCCGACAGCGGTTCGAACATACGGCGGGCCGGCTCGATCTGCTCGGTCTCGACCAGGCGCCGTCCCACCTCTTCCAGACTGCGCCGGTCGGCGCGCCATTGCGTGGCCGCCCGGTCCGCCAAGCCCTCTCGATCGACCGCTGCCGCCGCCTCGAGCAGGCGTTCGGCACCTTCAACGGCGTCGCCGTGGTCATCCAGGCTGAGGGCGGTCTGCACGGCGAAGTAGGCGTCGTAGAGCGGCGTCAGACTCTCACGGAAAGAGGCGGGCACATCCAGCGGCTCGCGAGTGGCGGCGCGCTCCATCTCGGTCAGCTCGCCGTCAGCCGGCGCTCCGCCTGATCTGCCCGGCCGCCCCGGCCCACCGCCACCTGCCGCGTCTTCGCCTTCTTCGGGGGGGGTCATCATGCTCGGGCCGGCCACGATTTGAATCGCGCTGTCGATCTTGAAGTTGCCTCGGGTGACGACCTCCTCACCCTCCGCGAGTCCCTCGCGAACCAGGTAGTGGTCACCCGCGCGCGGCCCGAGCACGATCTCGCGGCCCTCGAAGCGGCCCTCCTCGTTCGGGTCGGCTACATACACGATCGCTCGCTCTCCGGTCACCAGGGCGGCGCTGGCGGGAATGACGAGGGGTGCTTCCAGGTCACCGCCTTCCACGTAGCCCAAGTCTTCGGCCCGAACCAAGGGCATGCCACAGACGTCGCACGTCCCGGGCTCGTCCTTGATGATCTCCGGATGCATCGGTGAAATCCACTTCCCGGCCAGATCGAGCTGGCGCACCAGGCCATCCTCACTCAGCTCGGCGTGCACCTTCGCACGCACGAACATGTCCGGCTTTAGCTTCCCGCTCTGATTATCGACATGGACACGAACGCCGACGGTGCGTGTGCGCGGATCCACCACGGGGCCGATGAAGACGATCATCCCCGTGAAGCTCTCTCCCGGATAAGCCTCGGTCGTGAGATCCACCTGCTGTCCGTAGCGGATCCAACTCAAGTCACGCTCGTAGGCGTCCAGCATCACCCACAGGTGGCTGAGGTCGGCGATGGTGTAGAGCGGCGTGCCGGTGTCCACATATCGACCCGTCACGGCTTGCATCTCGACCACGGTCCCGGCCATGGGAGCATTGACGGTCACCGTCTGGCGCGGGCTCTCCCGGCGTTCGAGTTCTTCAATCCGCGAATCGGACAGCCCGAGTAGTCGCAGCTTCTCCCGCGCCGCCTCCAGGTTCGCGCGCATCGCCGACCTCGCCGGCGCGCTTCTCGAGGCCCATTCGGAAGCGCCTTCGGAAACGCCTTCGGAGACGCCTTCGGAGACGCCTTCGGAGACGCCTTCTGCCGACCGGCGAGCCTGAATGAGCTCTTCCTGGGCCGTGATGAGATCGGGACTGTAGAGCTCCAGGAGGTGTTCACCCTCGCGCACTGGAATGCCCGTATAATCGACGTAGAGACGTTCGATCCGCCCTGGCATCCACGCGCTGATCCGCGAGAGGCGTGTCTCGTCGAACGCCACCTTGCCAACCATGCGCACCTCGCGCGTGACGAACCGGCGCACCACCGAAGCGGTCTCGACCTCGGCCAGCTTGCGAGCATAGGGTCCCAGGGTCAGTTCACGGGCGCCGCGCTCGTGTTCCCCACCGCTTTCGGCTGGAATCAAATCCATCCCGCACAACGGGCAGTCCCCCGGGTCCGGCTGCTGGATCTGCGGGTGCATCGAGCAGGTCCAGGTCACATCGTCGGCCTGGGTCGGATCGGCAGCTTCAGCGGCTGCGCCTGTGGCCGTGCCTGCGCCTGTGGCCGTGTCTGCGCCTGTGGCCGTGTCTGCGCCTGTGGCTGGACCTCTGGCTGCGTCGTCATCGCCGGTTGTGGCGTGCTCGCCGGCAACAGCCGGCCCTCTGCCGCCCTCCGGTCTACCTCCCAGCGAACCGCTCGGTGACCCGCTTCCCTGCCGGCCAATCAGGATGCCCAGTACGAATATGAGCAGGGCGGCAGCTACGGCGCCCCACATCGTCATCCGGCGCCGGTGCCCACCCCCGCTGGATACGCGCCTGTCGGGCGGGGGGCCCTGGGGCGCGCCGCCCTTGCTCTTCGTCGTCGAGGTCGCCATCGGTCTCTTGCTCCCTGGTTGACTCAATCCCCATGGTGGGGTGTGCATCATGCCGGGGTGGGCGCCTCCCACCCCCGAACGCAACCAATGATGATGGTCCTTGTCGCCGTGAGGATGACCATGCTCGCGTTTCTCGCGAGCATGGCCGTGACCATCGTCCTAGTGACTATGGTGCTCGTGGTCGTGCCCGCCTTCCTCGTGAGCGTGGCCGTGGCCATCGTGCTCGTGAGCGCGGCCGTCGCTATCGTCCTCGTGAGCATGGTTGTGGCCGTCGCTCCCGGCAGCGGTCGGCGCGGGCTCGAGCGTGACGCCGTCTTTGGAGAGTTCATGGATGTACGGGTCGGGGTCGCGTTCAAATTCTTCGCGGCACGTGTCGCTGCAGAAGTAGACGCGGCTGTCGCCGTAGTCGGCGTGAATCTCCCGTTCGACGTCCTTTCCGCTGACTGGACACAGGGGTTGCGACAGTGGCGCTTCGGCAAAGGTAATCCCGGTGTCTTCCATCTTCGCGATCAGAGCAGCGGGGTCCTCGAGAAACGGTTCGATGCAAGCCGCACAGCAGAAGTAGATACGCTTGCCGTCAACGTCGGTGAAGACCTCGCGGTCGATCACCCCGCCCATCATCGGGCAGTGGGTTTGAAGGCGCACGGACTCAGCCTCATCTGCGCCACCGTGACCGGCCGGGGGGGAAGACCCGCCGGCGGCCGCTGGCGCCGCGCTGCCAGCCCAAGCGGCCAGCAGTAGGGATGCTCCACCAAAGACCCACAGGGGCCACGTTCTGCGGATACGAGCGACTGCTTTCATGACAATGCTCCTTTCGTTCACTCCTCGCTGACAGGCTGCGAGGCATGAGCGTCGTGCAATGGCCGGCCCAGAAGCCTCTCGAGATGTGCCAGCGATTGGCCTCGATCGGCTCGGGCGCGGGCCAGTTCCAGTTCTAGTGCCAGTTGCGCCTGCTGCGCGTCGATCACCTCCACATAGCTCACCCGCCCTCCGGAGTAGTCGCGTACGGTCACGTCAGTGGCCTGCTCGGCCAGAGGTAGCAGCGAGGATTCGAAGAGCTCGATCGAGCGCTGCTGGGTGCGCAAGCGATTGCGCGCCTCCTCGATCTCGGCGGATAGGCGGTTGGTTTCATCCTGCCACTGGAGCTGCCGTGCCCGACGCTGGGCGCGAGCCTTCTCGCGCGCTGCCCGGTGCTGCCCCCACCAGAGCGGCAGCTCCATCGAAACCGATAGCAACCAGGGATCCTTGCCGCTGTCCGGCATGGTCGGGTCGAGCGCATCCCCGGTCGCCAGGTACTGCACGCCCACGGTCAAATCCGGGTAGGTGCGCTTCTCGGCCAGCCGCACGAGCGCCTCCGACTCGCGCTCGAGCGCCGCGATCTGCTCGAGGGCCGGATTGGCCTCGGGTGTCACCGAGCTGAGGGCTTTCAGAAGCGCGGGGTAATCGACGGGAGGCAGCGGAAAGGCCGAACGGACAGAGGCATCTGCGTCGCCACGGTTGCCCTCAGCGCCCCGATTGTCTCCGCCAGCACCGTCGCCCCCAAGGCCTCCGTCTTCGTCGCCCCCAAGGCCTCCGTCTTCGTCGCCCCCGCCCGGCGGTATGCCCGTGGCGACGACGACTCCGCCCAGCAACGCGTTCATCCGGGCCCGGTGGGAATCCCACTCATCCCAGCGTTGATCGACCGCGTCCTCGAGCTCCTGCGAGCGCATCTGCAGCCGCAGCAGCGCGGCCTGCGATCCGCGTCCGGTGGTGTAGCGGGTTCGGGCCACCTCCACCAGCTGATCGAGAAGGGCGACCTGACGGTTGATCACATCGATGGCCGTCGCGGTGAAATGGAGGTCGTAGTAGGTGCGTTTCACGTCGTGAAAGAGCCTCTGGCGCGAGGCGTCTTCCTGAGCGACCGTCTTCTCAGCCCGCGCCTCGGACGCCGATCGCGCCGCGCCCAGTGAACCGAACCACGGAATCCGCTGCGCGAGACTGGCGCGGTATTCCTGCGGCCCAACGCGGGTCTCGAGTGTCTCGATGAAGTGCGCGTAGCTCACCTGCGGCTCGGGCCAGGCACCCGAGACGGCCGGCTCCTGTTGGGCGGCAAGACTGAGCTGCTTGGCCGCCGCGATCCCGGGATTGTGAAGCTCGGCCGCATGCAGGTAGGACGGCAGCGGAGACGAGGAGTCCCGCTCCCCGGAACGCTCGATCGCTTCTTGTTGCGCGGCGACGATTCCACCCGCGACGATTCCACCTGCAGGGACTCCCCCTGCCGGGATTCCGCCTGCAGGGACTTCGCCTGCGGGGACTCCACCGGCAGGGACTCCACCGGCCGCCCCGATCACGAACAGCCCAACCAGCCATCCGCCGGTGCGCGCGAGGGCCCTCCCGCGCGCTGCCCACGCGCGATCCAGACCATCAGGCTGTGGGGGACGAGCGTTCATAGGTCTCTTTTCCTCCGACCGGTGACCGCCTCTTCTTCTCGAAGACTGCGGACACCGGCCTCGATCCAGGCCTGCAACCCTGGCAGGTCCACCGGTTTGCACAGCACCCGGGTCACACCGAGTGCCGCCAGGTCTACCGCGAGCAGTTCCTCGGCATGGCCGGTAATCATGGCGATGGTGCAGCCGGCCCCCAGCCGCGGCCGAACGGCACGGATCAGATCGATGCCGCTTAGACGCGGCATTCGGTAGTCGATCAGCAGGAGTTCGGGGGAAGGCCCGTCGCCCAGCGCGACCTCCGCGACCACCGGATCGTCGTAGCAGGTGACCTGGTGGCCCCGCGCACTGAGCACAATCTCGAGGCTCCGCAGAAACGGAACATCGTTGTCGACGATGACGATTCTCACGGCCGATCCTCCTGCATACTTCTGGGTCTTGGCCCGCGAGCTCGGCGTGCCGGCTCTGGCCCGTGAACTCAGTGCCTGCGGGCTCCTGGACGGCGGGCTCCCGGCCCGCGAGTTCCTGGCCTCCGAGGATGCAGAAGACGTTCCACCACTTGCATGAAGTTGATAATTATCTGGGGTACAACTGTTTACACAGGAAAACTCGAATCGACCTAAAGCAAAGGCTCATCAGAATCTGGGGAGCGAGACGCCAGTCTCGAGCGACCAGCCGTCAGAATCTGGCGAGTCGGTCTCAATCCCGCAGGCCGTAGTCCAAAAGCTTCTTGCGCAGCGTGGTGGGAGAGATCTCGAGAATGCGGGCGGTGTGGGTCACGTTGCCGCCGGTGGCGGCGAAGACCCGCGCGAGGTGGCGACGCTCAGCCTCGGCCAGAGAAAAAAGCGGTGCGCTGTCGGCGCCGGTCCCTCTCTCGTCGAGCAATCCGGGCGGGGCAGGGTTCTCACGCGCGGAGCCGGGCAGGGAGGCCGCCTCCGGCTCTGGAGCCGCCTCCGGCTCTGGAGCCGCCTCCGGCTCTGGAGCCGCCTCCGACTCTGGAGCCGCCTCCGGCCTTGGAACCGTCTCCGTGCCGCCGGGCCGAATTGCCCCACTCGCATTCAGGAGCGGCCGCAGGTCCTCGGCCGTCAGCACCCCGCCAGGCGAGACGGTGACGGCCTTCGCGAGGACGTTCTCGAGCTCGCGGACGTTGCCCGGCCAGGGGTGATCGAGCAACGCTTGCCGCGCGTCGCTGCTCAGTCCGATCACCCGCCGGTTCAGGCGGCGAGCCAGACGCCCCAGGAAATGCTCGGCGAGCAGAAGGACGTCCTCGCCGCGCTCGCGCAGCGGCGGCACATGCAGCTGCGCGACCGCAATCCGGAAGAAGAGATCCTGGCGGAAACGACCGTCGCGCACCCGGGCCTCCAGGTCCTGGTGGGTGGCCGCCAGGACGCGCGCGCGCATCGACAAGCTTTCGATCCCGCCCACACGCTCGAACTCGCGCTCCTGCAGCACCCGCAGCAGCTTGCCCTGCAACTCCAGGGGCAGATCGCCGATCTCGTCGAGGAAGAGCGTGCCGTCGCCGGCGACCTCGAGCTTGCCGCGCTTGCGCCCAACCGCACCGGTGAAGGCCCCCTTCTCGTGCCCGAACAGCTCGCTCTCGGGCAGGGTGGTCACGATCGCCGAGCAGTTGATGGCCACGAAGGGTCGTCCCGGCGTCGAAGCCTCGTGAAGCGCGCGGGCCACCAGCTCCTTTCCGGTGCCGCTCTCGCCCGTGACGAGCACGGTGTCGCGATGTCTGGCCAGACGGCCGATCTGCTTGATGACCTCCAGCACCGCGCGGCTGCGACCGATGATCTCGCCCGCGGGCAGCTCCTCGGCCGAAGGCGCCAGCGTCTGACCGCCCCGTCGCGCGGCCTCCTCGAGCCGGCGAAACCGCTGGCTCTTCTCGAGGGCCAAGAGGATCTCTCCGGTCTCAAACGGCTTGCGCAGGTAATCGAACGCACCCTCGCGCATCGCTTCGATGGCGGCCTTCATATCCTGTGTGCCGGTAATGAGGACGACCGGAACCTGCGGCAGATCCTTCCTCAGCGCAGACAACACGTCCAGGCCGCTCATGTCGGGCAGCTTGAGGTCGAGCAGGATGAGGTCGGGGCGGACCTGCCGGCACAGCGCGAGCCCATCTTGGCCCGTGTAACCCGGGTGCACCTCGTGCCCTTGCGCCTCGATCTGAAGCTGGACCGACCGGCAGAGGGCGCGGTCGTCGTCGATCATCACAATCCGGCTCATGGCGAGCTCGCCTCCTCCGCTTCAGGCTCGGGCGGACGCACCTGCGGCAGGCTCAAGACGAAGCGCGCCCCACCTTCAGGCCGGTTCTCGGCTCGCGCGCCACCGGCATGGTGATCCAGGACCTTCTTGACCGTCGCCAGCCCCAGACCGGTCCCCCCCGGCCGGGTGGAGAAGAAAGGCCGAAAGAGTTTCTCCTCCGGCTCGGCGGGCAATCCGGGCCCCTCGTCGTCAACCACGATCCGCACCTGTTTCGCTCCCCGCATGGCCGCTGCGATCCGCACCGTCACGGTCTTGCCCGCCGGCGACACTTGGATGGCGTTCAGGATCAGATTCGACAGTGCGCGGCGCATCTGTTCGCGGTCGATCTCGGCCGTGAGGTCCGGCGGCTCGCATTGGATCCTGACACGCACCTCCTTCTCCCCGGCCGCCAGTGCGATGACCTCGTGAGCTTCGCGCGCCAGCTCGGCCAACGGCACGGTGGCAATGTGCAGTTCCAGCGGGCGTCCGTACTGCAGCAATTCGTTCAGCATCTGCTCCAACCGGCCCACTTGCTGGGAGGCGATCGCGGCCAGCTCGGCATGCACGGGGTCATCGGCCACCTGGTTGCCCAGCGCCTGGACATTCATCTTGATCGAAGAGAGCGGGTTTCGCATTTCATGCACGATGCTGGAACTGAGCTGCCCGACGGCGGCCAGGGAAGCCGAGCGTTGCAGGCGCTGTTGCATGCGCGCAAGCTCATCGAGCATCCGGTTGAACGCTTCCCCCACATGGCGAGCCTCGGCGCCCTCGAGGGGCTCGACCCGTTCCCGGACGCGGCCGCTGGCAATCGCTCCAGCGACACCCGCCAGCCGCATCAGTGGGCGCGACAGGCGGCGCGAAACCGAGACGGCGAGGCCACCCACGAGCACAAGCGTCACGAGGCCGGTCACCACGGCGCGGGTTTGCAAGACGCCCAGCCAGGCGAAGGCCTCCGCTTCATCGACCTCGACCCAGAGGGTCCAGCCCAGCTCGGGAATCGCGTGCGAGGCCCCCAGCGCCAGCTCTCCCGACGCGGTCCGGTAGTGCCACACGCCGGCCGGAGCCGGATCGTGGGGATGATCGTCGTGGGGAACATGTCCGGCGCCACTGGCGCCGGGCGGGCGGGTGCATCCAACGAGCTTGGCGAGCCAGCCTCGCTTCGAAGCTCGCTGCGCCACGGGTGGTTCGTAGCGCGAAGGATAGGTGCCGGCCGGGGTGAGGACGTAGACCCGTCCGGTCTGTCCAAGACCGGTTTGATCCAGCAGGATCGAGTCCACCATATCGGGCACCGCCAGCTCGGCAACCAAGAAGCCGCCGACCGCCTGCCCGGCCGTACTGGTAGCACCAAGGGCCCCGATGCGCCGGCCCACCTGTATGGTGGGGAGAAGACCCGCGCTGTCGACGAGCGACACCCAGGCCGTCACCGCCTCCTTCTTGAGCTGAGCGCGAAGACGTTCGTGAGGCTGGATGACCACGCGGGGCATCCGATCGGACCTGGCGGCGTGCTCAGCCTCGGGCAAGATCGTGCAGCACTGGCTCCGTGGCTCACCGCTCTGGACGACCGGCTCCCACGACGGACCGAAGACCGCCAGGGCCTGATACAGGGAACTCTCTCGGCGAACTCCGTCGAGCAAAGCGAGCAGTTCGAGCTGGCGGGTTGATGTTTCCTCATCGGCCAGAAACGCCCCGCCGCCGACTGCGGCCGAAACGGTCAGAAAGCGCAAGTCGGTCGAGATCGACTCCAACCATGAGTCCAGACGTGTCCGGCGCGACTCGAGCACTGACAGCAGGTGGGATTCCTCGGAGGTCATGATCGCCTCGCGGGCGCAGTGATAGCCCTGGACGGACATGATGAGCAGTGGGCCAAGCGCCGCCAGCGACATCCACAACAGGATGCGCCAGGCAAGACTGCGAAAGCGGCCGGGCTTGGTAGCTACAGCGGTCATGCCTCTCTCACCCCAAGGCACACGGGTTCGTTCCCCAACCGGGACTCGGCAGCCTGGCTTGGTGGGCGCGGTCCTTGTCGGTCCTCGTCGGTCCTCGTCAACGCCCATCAGGCCCCTGGCACGCAGCATAGAAGCCCGTTGGCGAGAGTTCAATCGCGGCCGGCGCGTTCGATTACCCGTTCGAAGACCTCCAGATTGGCATCCAGCAGCGAGGGCGGAAGCGTAGCCGCCAACACCTCCCGCACCCGTCCAACCGTCACCCCCGGGATGGCCTTCTCGAACACCAGATACGCCAGAAGCGCCACGTTCTGAAGGCGCGGATCCGCCAGGCGCGGATCCGCCAGGCCCGGATCCGCCAGGTCCGGATCCGCGACGCGACAAACCCTTCCGCCACGGGCAGCGGCGGCCGCTTCAACCTGCTCGCGTTTTGGATAGGCCGCCTCGCCGAGCCTGACGGCGAGCGGCTGATAGACGGCATCGTAGTAGAAGACTTCTCCTTTGGGCGCGAGCATGGTCCGCGCGGCCCGGTAGGCCTCAAGTCGCTCGAGCGCCATCACGAGGTGTGCCTCACCGGGCGCGATGCGCGGGGTGCACGGATCTTGATTGAGCCGCACGTGGGAGACGACCAGACCGTGTCGCTGCGCCAGGCCGTGGGTGTCACAGCCGTAGACGTAGTGTCCGGCGTCTAGGCAGATACGCGCCAACAGGTCCGCCAGCACGCCAACCCCCTGGCCACCAACACCGGAGACATAGATATTGACCGGCGGCTTCTCGACCGCGCTGGCCGGCCGGCTCCGTTCCAGGCGTGCCCCGGGGCTGCGCTTCTCGTGCGACTCGGCACCACGTTCCAAGTGCGACTCGGCACCGCGTTCCCGGTGCGACTCGGCACCGCGTTCCCGGTGCGACTCGGCACCACGTTCCAAGTGCGACTCGGCACCGCACTCCCGGTAGGACTCGGCGCCACCTTCCTGGCGACCTGCTTTGCTCACGATGCGTCCCCTCTCTGCGGCCTTCCGATCGCCGAGACCGGGCAGGTCTGCAAGCAGCTTCCGTCGCCGATGCAGAGGTCCTCCTCCACCGAAACGCTGCCGTCCTCCTGGTAGACGAAGGTAGGGCAGCCGAACTCACGCAAGCAGGTGTAGAGCCGATCGCACGCCTCGGGATCAATCGCAACCGGGCGGACCTTGAAGCCCGGCCGGCGACGCCGGGTCTCCCGCATCATCTTCAGCATGCACGGGTGGCGGGCGATCACGACAGCGAAGCCCGGATGCGCCTGCGCCTCTCGAACCATCTCGGTCAGCTTCGCCTGCTGGTAGGCATCTACATCCCGCAAGAACGCAACTCCGAGGCTTTCGAGAATCCGCTTCACGTCCAGCTTACCCCCGACCTCACCGGAGCCGGCGCGCGGCTGGTGTCCGGTCATCGCCGTCGTCCCGTTCTCCAGCAGGATCAGGGTCACGGCGTGATCGTGCACCGCGGCATCGGCGATCGCCGGCAAGGCGGCGTGGATCATGGTCGAGTCCCCCACAAACGCCACCGGCTTTGGTCCGTTCTTGCGCAGCGCGAAGCCGGCGGCGGTCGCCGTCGAATGGCCCATCGACAGCAGCACATCCCCCAGGCGATGCGGCCGCTCGAAGCCCATCGTGTGGCAGCCGATGTCAGCGACGGTCACCGTCTCGGGCGACAGCGCCTTGCTGATGGCGAAGAAGGCCGACCGGTGGCCGCACCCAGGGCACATCTGCGGAATGCGGGGTACGGGCTCGGGCAAGCCCGATGCCCCCGCAGACGGGCTGGATGGATCCGCGGAATGGCCGGATCCACGCGCGGGCCAGCCGCATACCCCTGCCGACGGGCCGGCGGCCATCTCGCGTCTGGGCGGGACCGGAAGCTCCAGGTCGGGCCAGACGCGGTGCAGCAGCGCACGCACGCGATCGGCGCCGTACTCGTCAACGAGCTCGTCGGCACCCTCGCGCGAGCGCAGCCGCACATCGATCGCCGCATCGAAGGCGATCGTCTTGACCTCCTGTTCGAGAACGCGATCGAGCTCCTCGACCACGAGCACCTCTTCATGCGCTCGAAGGAAGTCGGCAATGCGCCTCTTGGGAAGCGGGTGGCTGAACCCCAATACCAGCAGGTCGAATGGCATCCGGCAGGCGGCCCCCACCTCACGCACGCTCAGTGCCGGCAACCCGCTGGCAATGACCCCGCGGGACGAAACGGGACGGCTGCGTGGCGAGGCAGGACGGCTGCGGGACGAAGCAGGACGGGTGCGGGGCGAAGCAGAACGGCCGCCGGCCGGTTCGAGGCGCTGATGCCGCGAGGTCTCGGCATAGGCCGCAAGACGCTCCAATCGCTCCAGTGCCCGGCGCTTCATCGGAAGCACGGTCTTGGCCACCGGAACGTAGAGGCTCGGATCCTTGACGAATTCGGAGGCGTCCCCCGGCGGCGTGTCCGGAAACGCTCGCAGCTCAATGAGTTCCTTGGCGTGACATACGTGGGTGGTCATGCGGAAGAGCACCGCCGTCGCTTCCGCGCGCGCCAGTTGCGCCGCATCGACGAACATCTCGTAGGCTTCCTGCGGGGTGGCCGGTTCGAAGAGGGGGAGATAGGCCATGCGGGCGAAATGCCGGTTGTCCTGTTCGTTCTGCGAGGAGTTGGCCCCTGGGTCATCGCCCAGAACTACGACCAACCCGCCGGAGAGAGGCAGCAGGCTGAGCTGAATCAACGAATCCGCGGCCACGTTCAGACCCACGGACTTGAAGAAGACACAGGCCAGCTGTCCGTTGAGCGCTGCTCCGATGGCAATCTCGGACGCCACCTTCTCGTTGGTCGCGTACTCGAAGTGATAGGACCGCTCTTCGGAAGGTAGGCTCTCGAGCGCCGCGGCGATCTCCGGGGTCGGCGAGCCCGGGTAGGTCGTCGCCACGCGAATGCCGGCCTCCAGCATGGCGCGCACCAGGGCATGATTGCCCATCAGGAAAGCACGCTGAACACCAGGATGACGCAAGGTATCGGCCAATGAGGACATGGAACCTCCTGCGCTTCATGAAGATGCCGCGTGCGGAAAGAACACGAAGCGGCGGACGCGAACCGGATGCGGCAAGCGCGAACCGGATGCGGCGGACGCGAACCGGATGCGGCGGGCTCTGGCGCCCGCCGCAGATCCACCGGGGTGCCGCCTCTAGTTCTCCGTCAGGATGTGCTCGTCGTATTCGATCTCGAAGCGCAGCTTGTGCCTCGCCTCTTCCTGGGCAAGATCTTCGAACAGCGCGCGCACCTGCGCGTCCTCGGCCTTGCCGGCCAGATCGCTGTAGAGACGGAACGCGGCTTTCTCCTTCTTCATCGCCAGGATCAGCGCGTTCTGGTAGGAGATGTCGGGCGTGGGCTCTTCCTCGACGAGGTAGTCACCGATCTTCAAGTCGGGCACATGTGCGCCGCCGCCACCGGAGATGAGGCCGCGCTCGCCGTCCTTCACCTTGAGAAGCTTGGCCTTGTGGCCCCGCTCCTCATTCGCGAACTGCTCGAACACCTCTTTCATGGCTGCGTTCTGGGCCATGCTCGCAAGGTGCGTGTAGAAATCGACCGCCTCCTGCTCCCTCTCGATGGCGAAGTCTAAGATCTCGTTGACCGTCATGCTTCCCCTCCCTACTCGACCGGCTCAAACATGTCCTTGCTGACGCCGCACAGCGGGCATACCCAATCGTCGGGCACCTCTTCCCACGGTGTTCCCGGCGCCACGCCCGAATCCGGATCACCAACCTCAGGATCATAGACATAACCGCAGGGCTGGCACTCCCACTTCTGCATCGCTGCTCCTCCTGTTCCTGGCCATCTCCGATCGGGTCGCCTCGCCGGCGCTCCGTTTCTCTGCCATTCCCGTCTGTCTAGTGCGCCGCTTCTTTGGCGCTCCGGTCTGTCTAGTGCGCCGCTTCTCTGGCGCTCCCGTACTCTTGCCTTCCCCTTCGCGGGTGCCTGGCTACGCCGTACGTGCCGAATTCGCGTCCGGGACCTTCGCGCGCAGATGGGCACCTAGCGCCTGTCCCAAACGCCGGCAGCACTGAAGGGCCTCGTCGTCGGGGACATAGACAACCCGAACCGACTCGGCCGCAATGTCCACACCCATCGCGCCAAAGATCTCTTCCACGTGGCGCACGGCCTCGCCCCCCCAGCCGTAGGAACCGAAAGCCGCACCCACGAGGCCCTTCGGCTTCAGCCCCCGCGTGTAGCTGAGCACGTCGGCCACCGTGGGGAACATCTGACCATTGATCGTCGGCGTGCCTACCACGAGGGCGCCCGCATCGAGCAATTCGGTGGCCACATCGCTGCGGTGGCTCCCTGCCAGCGGCATCACGCGCACGGGACAATCTTCCGAGGAGATCCCCTCGGCCACCCCCCGGGCCATCGCGGCGGTGCTGCCCCACATGGTGTCGTAGACGATGACGGCCTTGCGCGTCCGCTTCTGCTCGGCCCAGGTCACATACTGTTTGATGATCCTCTCTGGGTCGTGTCGCCAGATCGGCCCATGATCGGGGGCCACCATCTTGATGTCGAGCTCGAGGCCCGGCAGAGTGTTGCCAAGTTTCTGTACCACGGGGCTGAAGGGCAGGACGATGTTGGCGAAGTACTTCGCCGCCTCTTCGCGCAGGATGGCGTCATCGATTTGGTCGGCAAAGCGCTCGTCGGTGGCCAGGTGCATCCCGAACGCGTCGTTCGAGAATAGGATCCCCGCCCCCTGCAGGAAGCTGAACATGCTGTCCGGCCAGTGCAACATGCGTGTTTCGACGAAACGTAGCCGGTCTCCGCCCAGGTCCAGGTCTTCGCCCGTCTTGACGGCCTTCACGCCCCAATCGACGTGGAAGTGGTTCTGAAGCGCCTTGACGCCCATGGGCGAGGCGAAGATCGCCTCGGGTTTCACCTCGGCGATGACTTCCGGGAGACAGCCGGTGTGATCCATCTCGGCGTGATTGGACACGATGTAGTCGATGCGCCCGGGGTCGATGACCGAGGCGATGCGCGACATCATCTCTCGCCGTAGCGGGGCCTTGACGACGTCGATCAGCGTGGTCTTCTCCGCCAAAACCAGATAGGCGTTGTAACTGGTACCGCGAGAGGTGAGATAGCCGTGGAAGTCCCGGAGTTCCCAGTCCACGGCGCCCACCCAGTAGACCCGATCACTCACCTTGACGGCTTGGTAGGTTTCGGTCATGGCTGCCCTCGCTCCTTCCCGCCCGCACGCCGCACGCAGCACGGCAGGGTCTCCGGCAAACCGGAGTCCCCCGCCACACTCATGCGCCAGAGGCATGCTCGCGTGCCGCGACGCGTTCTACTTCTCGCCCGATTGCCCGCCCGATACTCCGCCCTACTCCTCGCTCTGTTCCTCGTTCTGTTCCTCGTTCTGTTTCTCGCCCTACTCCTCGCCGGCCGGGGCGGGACTGCGTGCTCCGAGCTCGCGGTCGAGCATGAAGAGGCCGCCGGTACCATCACCAACCAACTCGAGCTTCTGGACGATCTCATCCGCGCTCGCCTCTTCCTCAACCTGCTCGGCCACGAACCATTGGAGGAAGTTGCTCGTCGGGTGGTCTTTCTCTTCAAAGGCCAGATCAACCAGCTTGTGGATCAGGCCGCTCACATGTACCTCGTGGTCATAGGCTGCCTTGAATGCAGCCAGCGGCGAGTCCCATTCGGCCGGGGGCGCCTCGATCGCCGCCAGCTTGACGGCACCGCCGCGTTCGTTGATATAGGTGAAGAACTTCTGCGCGTGCATGACCTCTTCCATGGCCTGCGCGCGCATCCAGCCGGCGAAACCGCCCAACCCCTTCGTCTCGAAATAGGCCGACATGGCGTAGTAGATGTAGGCCGAGTACAGCTCGGCGTTGATTTGATCGTTCAGCGCCGCTGCCATCTTCTTGCTCAGCATGTTCATGCCCTCCACAGTCCGTGCAGATTGCAGTAGGCCCGCACGGTCAGATCATTGCCTGTCACCTCGAACGTGGCCTGCGGGGCGTCACCGGGCTTCAGATAGCGTTGCATGACCTCGTGCCCGCCGGCCACCTCGATCCACTCGATATAGTGCTTCTCTTCCATCGGATGGTCCTCGCTGCCCACGCGCACGGTGACCTTGGTGCCGTCGCGCTCCACGATCGGCACGTGCTTCTCCTGCGCGGCATCGGTCGTGTTCTCGGTCAAGAGCTGCATCGGCTGATTGCAGCATACCAAGGTCCCGGCACCGCCGTGCATCACCTGAATCACGTGACCACATACCTCGCAACGGAACACCTGTAGTCTCTGTGCCATCACGATCCTCCCTTCGTTCGATCTGCTTCCAGACGGCGTAGGACGACCAACAACAGCCTACGACGGCTACGACAACCGACGACGGCCTGGGACGGCCTGGGGACGGCCCAGGACGCCCGACGCCAGGAATGGGCATCCCTGCCCCGCTCGCCCGCGCTCTCGGGCGAGCGAAACAATCGATAACTATACACAGAAAGCAAGGCGTACGAAACCGGGCTCTCGAACCGGTGTCGCGGCCTGGACCGGTCCCGCGCCGGCGGTCCTAACCCGCATGTTTGGCGAGGTAGGCTGCCACGCCTTCGCTGGTGGCCTTCATGGCTTCCTGACCCTCGTGCCAGTCCGCCGGGCAAACCTCCCCAAACTTCTCGGTGAACTGGAGCGCATCGAGCATGCGCATGGCCTCGTCCACGCTCCGGCCCAGATTGAGGTCGTTGATCACCTGATGGCGCACGAAGCCGTTCTTGTCGATCAGATACAGCCCGCGCAGCGCCACGGCCTCGCCCGAGAGGATGCCGAATGAGCGTGAGATCGACTTGTCCAGGTCCGAAACCAGCGGATAGCGGATCGAACCGATCCCGCCGTCCTTGACCGGCGTCTGCTTCCAGGCCAGGTGGGTGAAATGCGAATCCACGGAGACACCGATCACCTCGGCGCCTTTGGCGCGGAACTCGTCCAGTTTCGTGTCAAATGCGATGATCTCCGAAGGGCACACGAACGTGAAGTCGAGCGGGTAGAAGAAGAGAATCACGTGCTTGCCGCGGTAGTCCGAGAGCTTCAGCTCCGCGAACTCGTTGTCGGCCATCACCGCCTGCGCCACGAAGTCGGGCGCCTCCTGGGTCACCAAGCTACTCATCGTTGCAACTCCTCCTTCAGGATTGCCAGCGATGCAGGATCTCGGCTCGCTCATGAGGACTGAGCCGTTTCCTGCAGTCAGGGCAAATCCCCACGATTTCAACCTTCAGACCAAGAATCTCGCCATCGGCCAGACCCTTGACCTGGTCCAACAACTGCTCACCAAGCGTTCGCGACGGAGCCGGCAGGTCGAGCACCCGTTCACAGACGACACATCGCATGTGATCGTGCGCAGCCATGTCCGCGTCGTAGCGCACCTGGCTTCCACCTTCGATTTTCTTGGCCTGGCCCGCCTCGACGAGCCGGTCGAGGTTGCGGTAGACCGTCCCCAGACTGATGTGAGGCAGCGTGCGCCGCACGATCGCGTACAGCTCCCCCGCCGTCGGGTGGCTGTCGAGCCGGGCAAGCTCCTCGAAGATCACCCGCCGTTGTTTCGTGTTACGACAATGCGACGTCATGACGAGCTCCTTATCAATAATGATTATTATTATCAATAAATCGGTCTACTTGTCAAGTCTGTTCGTCAAGTCTCTTGGAAGGTTTTTCCGGCGATGGAACGAGAAGGCCGCGGCTTGCTCCGGATTGCTCCGGATTTGCGACCCGGCCGCAAATCGGCTACGTTATGCTGTTGATTCTTGAACACCGCGCCCATCGAATGGGCATCAAGGGAGGAAACCGATGGACGAGACCACCAAGCGCGTGGCCGAGGGTCTGAAGAAGGCCATGCAAGCCGAGCACGAGGGCCGTCATTTCTATCTGATGGCCTCTGAAAGCACGAAGGACCCCAAAGGTCAGCAGACCTTCAAGGAGTTGGCCGAGGAAGAGCTCGATCACTTCAATTATCTGAAGCGGCACTACGAATCCGTCGTCAAGACCGGCCAGATCGATTCGACGGCTAGGCTGGGCGAGCAGAAGGTCCTCACCGGCATGCATCCGATCTTCTCCGACGACATCCAGAAGCGCGTCAAGGACGCACATTACGAGATGACCGCACTGTCGATCGGGGTCCAACTCGAGATGTCGGCGATTCAGTTCTACCGGGCCGAGGCCGAGGCCGCCACGGATCCCGGGGTGAAGGAGCTACATCAGGAACTGGCGAAGTGGGAGCAGGGTCATCTGAGCGCATTGGAACAGGAGATCGAAGCGCTCAAGGAGGATTACTGGCACGACGCGGGATTCGCACCGTTCTAGACCGCGGGCCGCGCGGGACTCGCGCGCCTCGCGCGACTCGCGGCGGCACATCCAGATTGACGACAACCTGCCTCATGGCGACTCGCCACAGGCAGGTTGTTTCGTTCTATGGCGACGCCGACCCGTGCCTAAGCCCCCCAAACCTGGCGCCTGGACCAGAGCCTGGTCTAGCCCCCCAGACCTAGCCCC